>JAZQQG010000023.1:0-52254 GCA_045628945.1 Lachnospiraceae bacterium | reverse complement strand
TATTCTACAAGGCTTTCGGGACTTTTTATCAACACATTTTGTCCACCCTCAAAGTTGTTTAAAAAAAGATTAAACCGCCTCACCCCCAGTATTTATGCGGGGTTGAGGCGGTTTTCATCAACACGTTTTGTCCTATAAGTCCAAATCAACTGTTTTAAATCAACTATTTCAAATCAACCATTTTAACTCAACTGTTTCAAGTCAACTACTTCAAGTCAACTACCTTGCCGTCTCGCCAGATTCTTTCGATATCATAGAAAAGACGATTTTCCTGGTCAAACAAGTGCACAATGACATCCTTGTAATCTAGCAGAATCCAGTTTGCAGTCTCATATCCTTCCACCTGACGTTCCGTATAGCCGATTCTTGCAAGCTCATTATCGATATTATCACTCATGGTCTGCAACTGATTCACATTGGAACCACCTGCAATGACAAAATAGTCTGCTATCGAGGAGATTTCACTGATGTCAATCACCTTAATATCAACGGCCTTTTTATCTTCAAGGGCCTTAACAATGGTCTCCATCATTTTTCTGCTCTCATTCATTTCGGTACTCATCTGATTTTTTCTCCTCTTCTTTTAACAAAAGATAATATTCATAAGTCTTAGCGGTCTGCGGATCGATGGCGTCTTCGGAACCCTTTCTTTTACGTAAATAGGACAAGGTATCTTCTAAAACCATTCGAATTGCTTCCTGCATGTCTTCAAAGGCCACAGAACGGATATTAGCAAGCCTTGGAGCCTTATCACGCCTCGGTTCGATATAATCCGCCAAAAAGACAATCTCGTCTAATAAGGGCATCTGAGGGGCTCCTGTGGTATGATTCAAAATTGCCGACAAAATCCGATCGTCAGACATATGATAATCCTTGGCTGCTAAAAAAGCTCCCAACTTGGAATGAAGCATCGTAGGATTCTCTTTTTCGTAGTCGGTTACATGAATGCCGTACTTCTCACATAACAGTACCTTCTTGCTGTTGGGAATGCATTTGGCACAATCATGTAATAAACCGGCCAAATAAGCATCCTCGGGATTTTCTCCCCAGCGCATTGCAAGGGCCATGGAAGTGGCAGCAACGCCAAGGGTATGTTCGAACCGATCCTCATCAAGATTCTTTTGTAGACGTCGAATAATCTTAAGGTAATTCAATCTTTTTATGATCCTTGTTTTCTTTGTACAGAACAATCTTCTTACCGATTACCTGGACAACTTCCGAATGAGTTCTGTCCGCCAAAGCGGCAGCAACCTCACGAGAGTCTGCATCACAGTTCTTCAGAACGGTAATCTTGATTAATTCGTTTTTATGAAAGCTTTCCGCAATTGCTTCGGTAAATTCAGGAGTAAGTGTCGATTTACCCAACTGAAAGGAAGCGGATGTAGTCATGGCAATGCTTTTTAAATACGCACGCTGCTTGCTGTTTAACATGGTTTTTTCTCCTATAGTTCCTTACTTGTAATACGAGAAGCCCCATCCGTAGACACGAACAGAGTCCCCCTCCTGGATGCCGAGTGCTTCCAATTCATCCAAAACACCGTTGTCTTTGAGGAATTTCTGGAAGAACAGGAATCCTTTCTCGGACTCCAGATTCGTATATCCAAGCATCTTCTCAATCTTCGGGCCTTCCACAAGATATTCCTTGGTCTTGGCATCATAAGTTACGCTGATCGGATCGTTCGGAAGATTGATTTCAAATTCCGGATTGAACTCCTGCTCAAAAATAACAGGCGGAACATCGAGAGTTTTAATCAAGTCGTTCACATAGTACATCAATTCTTTCACGCCTTCACCGGAAACTGCGGAAATCGGGAATACACGAATCCCTTTGGCTTCATAGGTATCACGAAGCTTCTGAATTGCGGCATCTTTTCCGTCATCATAGAAGCAGTCAATCTTATTTGCCGCAATTACCTGCGGACGCTTAGCAATCTCGGAATTGTAGGATTCCAATTCGTGATTAATCTTCTCAATATCATCCAGGGGATCTCGTCCCTCTGTGCCCGCAACATCCACTACATGAATGAACATTTTGGTACGTTCGATATGACGAAGAAACTGAAAACCAAGACCGACGCCTTCACTGGCTCCTTCAATCAGACCGGGAATATCCGCCATAACAAAGCTCTGGGAATCCCCAAGATTGACAACTCCCAGATACGGATTTAACGTGGTAAAGTGATAGTTCGCAATCTTCGGTTTTGCATTGGTGGTTCTGGACAAAAGAGTACTCTTACCGACATTCGGAAAACCGATTAATCCTACATCGGCAATCACCTTAAGTTCCAGTAAAACATCCAATTCCTTAGAAGGTTCACCGGGCTGGGCATATTTCGGCGCCTGCATGGTACTCGTGGCATAATGCTGGTTCCCGTTTCCGCCTTTACCGCCTTTCAGAATCACATAGCGCTTCAGATCACCGGACATATCCGCAATGACCTTGCCGGATTCGTAATCCTTAATGACCGTTCCTTCCGGAACCTTTATAATCATGTCCTCTCCGTTTTTACCATGGCAGTTTCGCGTACCGCCTTCTTCACCGGGAGTGGCAACAAATTTCTTCTTTAAATGATAATCGGCAAGAGTATTCATTCCTTCGTCAACCACGAAGATAACGGAACCGCCGTTACCGCCGTCTCCACCATCGGGACCGCCGTCCGGCACATATTTCTCGCGACGAAACGATACATGGCCGTCTCCGCCTTTGCCGCTTTTAATAAAAATTTTTTCTCTATCCGCAAACATGCAAAACCTCATTCACATGAAAAAATACATCTAAAAAGGTGAAATGAATTCTGTAAAAAAAGCTCCAAACAACATAACTTGTTTGGAGCTTCCTAATCATTCGTGATTACTTCTCAACAGGATAAACAGATGCCTGCTTTCTATCTCTGCCAAGTCTCTCGAATCTTAATACGCCATCGGTAAGAGCAAATAAAGTATCATCGCCACCAATACCAACGTTAGTACCGGGATGAATCTTGGTTCCACGCTGTCTGTATAAGATGTTACCAGCCTTAACGAACTGACCGTCAGCTCTCTTCGCTCCTAATCTCTTGGACTCGGAATCTCTACCGTTCTTGGTAGAACCAACTCCCTTCTTATGAGCGAAAAATTGAAGGTTCATATTTAACATGGTGCTTACACCTCCTCAATTTTTAGGGATACATAAAGTTTCTTTTTCGTATTATACGTTCCGGCAATTCCTTCAATTCCCAACTTCAACGATTCTAAGAACAATTGCGCTTCCGGAATGATAGGCTCTGCCAGTGAAAAAGAGACAAATCCATCTTCGGCATTGCTCTTCTCCTCGGCAATTGCCTGAGAAGTAAGCAGTTCAATCGAATTTACGGTGTTTAAAACCAAAATCGATACGGCCGAACATATAATATCTCTGCCCGGATCGTCATATTCCGCATGACCGGAAGTAACAAATCCAAGGTATTGATTCTTTCTCTTTTTCATGATTACTGTAATCATCGCGACAACCCTTTAATTAAGCGTTGATCTTGTCAATCTTAACCTGAGTGTATGCTTGTCTGTGACCATTCTTCTTATGATAGCCGGTCTTTCTCTTGTACTTGTAAACGATGACCTTCTTGCCTCTACCCTGAGCTACAACAGTAGCGGATACGGAAGACTTCTCTACATCCTTACCAACCTTGAGTTCCTTGTCACTGACAGCGATTACCTGATCAAATGTTACAGTCTCACCCTCAGCAACGTTAAGCTTCTCAACCTTAACAACATCGCCTTCGGACACCTTGTACTGCTTACCACCTGTGCAAATAATTGCGTACATAGGGCACCTCCTAATTAAAAACTCGCTAACTTCGGTGATGTCTAAAATAGCACATACTTCTACCTCATTATGCGGCATACTGTAATAATATAACAAACCGCCCAAGCAATGTCAACACCTATTATGAAAAAACAATAGGAGCCTTCTGCTTCGCTCTTGTCATTTCTACAATTCCCAATTTGGTCATATCGACCACAGATGTCGATATCTCTTCGCGGGAAGAAAGTTTTGACAGAACATTCATTAATTCTTCGATACTTTCCTCTTTTTGCAGATTAATAAAATCAATCAAAATCATACCGGATAGATTTCGAAGTCTTAAAATCCGAAGAATTTCCGAGGCAGCTTCTTTATTGATGGATAATGCCTCGCTCTCCTTCTCTTTTCCATGGGTGTCCTTACCGGAATTTACGTCAATGACAACGCAGGCTTCCGTCTGATCCACGATGAGATAAGCACCGCTTTTTAAATAGACCTTACGGGCAAAAATTTCTTCCATTGTTTTCTCGAGGCTTATGCATAACGACAACGGAAACTGAGCATCGGAATATTTACGAATCACTTCGGAGGCTTTTTTCACCACACGATCTTCCCGGCATCTTAAATAGACAGAATCTACATCGGTAACCACTTCTTCCGGGAAGGCTCCGATTCGAATCAATCGTTTTAAATAAGCAAGCCAATCCGGGTCCTTCCGATAGAGAACACTTCCTTCTGTTCGATAAGGCGCCACTTTTAAGAGTTCTTCCAATTCAAAGGATAATGCAATGGCCTCCTCATACGCTTCGGCCAAAACAGACTGCTTCGTTTGTTCATCCAACGCTTTTCGGATTGCTTCTTCGATATCCGTGCGAAAAATAACTCCAACCGGAAGATCCGTCTCCAAAAGATTCATTCTTTGGGAGAAATGTTCTTTTCCGGAAAGATAGGACTTCATCTCCGCCTTGATTGCAGGAGAGATTTTCTGAGAAATACCGACTCTCGGAAGTGAATCGTCCGCAACCGCATAGGTACCCGACAAAGATAATTTCGGAGTAACAACCGCATCCTTCGTGCCGTAAGCCTCTTTGGTAACCAGAAAGGCTTTCATATCCCCTTGCTGTAAGCCAAGGCTTCGTCCCTCCGGAACAAAAGCATTCTGCGTCGCACTCAATCGTACAAAGGCTGCATCCAACGTCTTAGAAACATTCGTCACCGTTCCGATCAGAATATCACCTACCGTTACACGATCGGAATCTATGCAATCATAATAGAGCTTCTCTACACGACCGTCTAAATAATGCAAAAGAAGAATTCCGCCACGATATTCGGTTATTACGATTTTATTCTTAATCAAAAGTCTTCTCCCACAGCACCTAAGGACACAAATTCCCCTGCATCATTCGTCATAAGTGTATCGATACGCGTGATATGAATCTTTAAGAAGTCGGTCCGTTTCGGATCCTCTAAATGCATTGCATCGGCAATCGCCTCTACTACATAGGCTGCCTTAATATTCGTCATGCTTCCGGAATCAACAAGCATTGTAATTGTTTGTTTCTCGGAGTCAACCGAAAAGCTGTGAATATGATCCCGAAGAGAGAATTCTTTTGCCCCCTCCTTCGTTTCTTTTCGATAGGATAAGGGTACACCGTTTTCATAAACTTCCCGAACCTGGTCCAAAAAAGAAAGCTTCGAATAGAAGGATACCCGATATATAGATCCCGATACACTCGCCATGGCATTTTTACATTTCTCGGGAAGAAGCTTTACGTCTTCCACGACAATTCCTTCCGCCATGGCCGCATTCATTCGGTTCAAGAATTCTTCCTTTGTGGGTAAGGAGTTGAGTTCCAAATCAAAGTATTCCCCCTCACTTTCCATTCCGACCGATAAGGGAAACGCAAAACTCATTAACTGATGGGGATTAAAACCCTGCGAATATTTCAAATCAAGGTCCGCACGCTTGGTGGCCTTCTGGAAATAGCGCATAAGATCCAGATGACCGATAAATCGAATCCGGCCTTTCTTTGTAAATTTAACTCGAACGATCATAGTATCCTCATTTCTGCGTATAGTTTAGACAGATTCCTGCCATGTAGGAAGCACATCCACAGCCCTGACATTGATTCTTACAGTTTTCACTGGTTTCCTCACGCATTGCCTTGTGATACTCACGCAAAAGATAACTCTTGGTTACTCCGCAATCAATGAAATCCCACGGGAACAACTCTTCTTCCGAACGCACACGGGTCGTATAGAAGGTGGGATCGATGCCACATTCCTCAAAACTTTGAAGCCAAAGCTCGTGATGATAGTTCTCTCCCCAGGCATCAAAAAGACAACCTTTTCGATAAGCCGTCTCAATGACACGATTCAGTTTTCGGTCTCCACGTGCCAAAACACCTTCCAGCATGCTGACATCGGCTTCGTGCCAGTTGTATTTAATACTCTTTTGATTGAGCTGCTCTGCAAGAGTGTTCTTCGTAAGGGCCGCCTTCGCAATAAAGTCTTCCGGGGAATCCTGAGGTGCCCACTGAAAAGCAGTAAAGGGCTTCGGCACAAAAAACGAGGTGGAAATGGTGATTTGTGCTTTTCCCTGACGCTGTTCCTTCGGAACGGTATCGTAATATAAAGCGGCAATTTCATTGGCAAGCTCAGGGATGGCTTTGATATCCTCCTCTTTTTCAAAAGGCAGACCGAGCATAAAATAGAGTTTCACCTTGTTCCAACCGCCCAAAAACGCTTCTTTGGCTCCACCCAAAATATCTTCAACCGTCAGATTCTTATTGATAATATTACGCATTCTCTGAGAACCGGCTTCCGGAGCAAAGGTAAGGGAAGTTCTTCTTACATCCTGCACCTTATTCATGACATCCAGAGAAAAGGCGTCAATACGAAGGGAAGGCAAAGAAATATTCACCTTTTTCCGAGAGCATTCTTCAATCAGATACTCCAAAAGCTCCGGAAGTCCTGTGTAATCGCTGGAACTTAAGGAAGACAGAGACAATTCTTCGTATCCGGTATTTCGCATCATCTCCTGCGCATAAGCCTTTAAAGTCTCAACACTACGCTCGCGAATCGGTTTATAGATCTGACCGGCCTGACAGAAACGGCAACCGCGGATACAACCTCGCTGAATCTCTAAAACAATTCGATCCTGCATTGCCCGTACAAAAGGGATGACCGGCTTCGTCGGATAAACCGCTTGGTCCATATCCGTAACAATGGTCTTTTTGACGCGTTTCGGAACCGAATAGTTGATCGGTTCAAAGCTTTTCAAGGTACCGTCATCCTTATAGGAAACGGTATAATTCATCGGAACGTACATGCAGGGAATTTCGGACACCTTCAACAAAAAATCACGACGTGACATGCCGGTTTTCTTGGCATCTTTATATAAATCAAGAAGTCTTCGGTATTCGGTCTCTCCTTCGCCCATATAGAAAATATCAAAGAAATCCGAAATAGGCTCCGGATTATAACTACAGGGACCTCCGCCGATTACGATCGGGTCCTCCCAGGTACGATCTGTGGCATGCAAAGGAATCTGCCCCAGTTCAAGAATCTGTAAGATGTTTGTATAACACATCTCATACTGCAACGTAATTCCAAGGAAATCAAAGCTGCGAATGGGATCCTGACTTTCCAAAGCAAATAAAGGAACATTTTCCTTTCGCATGATGGCATCTAAATCCGTCCAAGGGGAATAGACGCGTTCACACCAGGTGTCTTCAAAACGATTGAACATATCATAGAGAATCTGGATTCCCAAATGACTCATTCCAATCTCATATATGTCAGGAAAGCACATGCAGAAACGTACATCCACATGTGCTTTATCCTTCATCACGGAATTAATCTCCCCGCCGATATATCGGGCAGGCATATCAATTGCATATAAAATATCATCCGAAAGTGCTAATTCGTTCACGCATTTTCTCCGTTCTGTTCATTTTACGATACCCGTATCCGAGAAACGTACTTAGTCCGCAAGGCTTATCTACGGGCAAGTTCGTCGGTAATCTCCTGCCAGGTAACTCCTCTTTCTGCCATAAGAACCATCATATGATAGAGGAAATCGGCAATCTCATACTTAATCTCATCGGGATTCGGGTTTTTTGAAGCGATGACAATCTCCGTAGCCTCTTCGCCGACCTTTTTCAGAATCTTATCTAATCCCTTGTCAAATAAGTAATTGGTGTAGCTACCTTCCTTGGGATGAATTTTCCGGTCCATAATAACCGCCATTACATCATCAAAAACCTTGGCGGGATTCTTGGTGCCGCAATCTTTGGAAGCAAGCTCGTTAAAGAAGCAGGAATAAGCGCCGGTATGACAGGCAACGCCAACCTGACTTACTTTCGCAAGAATCGTATCACGATCACAGTCGCAATAAAGCTCCTTTACATACTGGAAATGACCACTGGTCTCACCCTTCAGCCATTGCGACTGACGAGATCTCGAATAATAACACATCTTGCCGGTACGAAGCGTCTCCTCATATGCTTCACGGTTCATATAGGCGACCATCAATACTTCATTCGTACGATAATCCTGTGTAACCACGGGGATTAACCCGTCATTGTTTAACTTAAAGGTACTGAAATCATCCGCACCCTCGAAGGTAATTACCTCCACACCCGTTGTAAAAAGAGTATGCTTAAATCCGGTCAGTTCCTCGGCAATTGCATTCACGGCAGTACCGATGATACCGGCAACATTACTCTTGCTCAAATAGGATTCCATATCCGCAGACGTTGCCGCTTCCGTATAGATATAAACCGGGACATCGGCTTCCATATCAACCAGATCAGCAGGAACTGCAAGGGCATTGACCAAAGAAGTCACTTTTTCGCTATTCTTTAAGGAATCTGCATTCGACAGACACGCAACAATTTTCTCTTTTCCAAACTTCTTGGATACCTCTTCCAGGACTCCTGATTCGGTAGGATTCTCGAGGTTAATCAGAACCTTATGGCATCCTGCATAAAGAAGCTTCTTCACATCCTCCATCCGGAAAATATGGCCGGTTGCATAGACATCCACTTCCGCATTGAGACAGATTTGCTTGATAATACCGATGGCTTCATCATGCTCTGCATCCGTCTCGGATAAATCTCTTACAAAAAGAGCATCGGCATTTTGATTGGCCAAATCCTTCGCATAGGGAACAGGATCCGAAGAAAGAATCTTGCCATAATCCTTAGAATCTACGATTGAACCGCACTTGAGTACAAGTTCGGGAATGAACTGCTTCTGCATGAATTACAAAGCTCCTTTCGTGCTTAACACATCAATAATACGAGGATCCTGATTGGTAGCCTGATCCAGGGCCTTGGCAAAGGCCTTGAACATCGCTTCAATCACATGATGATCGTTCCCGGCACGGAGAACCTGAAAATGCAGATTCATCCCTGCCGCATAAGAAATGCTATAGAAAAACTCATTTACCAAAGCGGTATCAAAATATCCAACCATCGGATTCTTGAAGGTTGCATCACTTACATAATAAGGTCGACCGCTTAAATCAATCGAGCACATTACCAAAGATTCATCCATCGGTAAGATAAAATAGCCAAAACGTTTAATTCCCTTCTTATCTCCCAATGCATTTTTGATTGCGGTTCCAAGCACAATTCCGCAATCCTCTACGGAATGATGTCCGTCAACATTTAAGTCTCCCTGACAGCTTAAGTTTAAGTCAAAAAAACCATGTTTCGAGAAACCTTCAAGCATATGATCAAAGAATCCGATTCCGGATTCAATATGGCTCGTTCCGTTACCGTCAATGTTCAAGGTACAGGAAATCTTGGTTTCTTTGGTCTCACGATTGACAATCGCTTTTCTGGATTCCATAGGCTATCTCCTATTCTAATCCTTACGGATTCTTAGTTCTCATCTTCAAAACGAACTTCAATGGAGTTCGCATGGGCGGTTAAGCCCTCCTTATGAGCAAACAGTTCCACATCCTTATGAACCTTTTTCAGGGCTTCATAGGAATACGAAATAATACTGGATTTCTTAACGAAATCGTCAACGCTTAACGGACTGAAAAACTTAGCGGTTCCGTTGGTCGGTAAAATATGATTCGGACCTGCATAGTAGTCGCCGAGAGGCTCCGAAGAATATTCTCCGAGGAAAATCGCACCGGCATTCCGAATCTTGGTCATAACGTCAAAAGGATTCTTGGTTAAGATTTCCATGTGTTCGGAGGCAATATCATTCGCAGCATCAATGGCGTCTTCCATAGTATCTGCAATCAAAATCCAACCATAATTATCTAAGGACTTACGAATAATCTCGGTACGGCTAAGGGTCTTTAAGAAGCCCTCAATCTCTTCCGATACCTTTTTAGCCAGTTCTTCACTGGTTGTAATCAGAATCGAACTTGCCAATTCATCATGTTCCGCCTGACTTAACAAATCCGCAGCGGTATATCTGGGGTTTGCACTTTCATCTGCAAGTACCAGTACTTCGGAAGGTCCTGCTACCGAGTCGATACTTACATGACCGAATACTGCTTTTTTGGCCAAAGCAACAAAGATATTGCCGGGACCGGTAATCTTATCCACCTTCGGAATAGACTCGGTACCGTAAGCAAGGGCTGCAATCGCCTGCGCGCCACCTACTTTGAAGATCACATCGGCGCCTGCAATATCTGCAGCAACCAGAGTACCGGGATTTACTTTACCTTCTGCATTCGCAGGGGTGGTAATATAGATTTCTTCTACTCCGGCAACCTTGGCAGTGACGACATTCATAAGCAGGGAGGATGGATAAGCGGCCTTTCCTCCGGGAACATAGGTGCCGACGCGCTTAAGCGGCGTTACCTTCTGACCAAGTAATACACCGTCTTCTCTGGTTTCAAACCAGGAATTACGCTTCTGGCGCTCGT
This sequence comes from Lachnospiraceae bacterium, assembly GCA_045628945.1. Taxonomy (GTDB): domain Bacteria; phylum Bacillota; class Clostridia; order Lachnospirales; family Lachnospiraceae; genus RGIG4034. The sequence goes on along the minus strand of JAZQQG010000023.1, from coordinate 41,575 downwards.
GATAGGCACGAATGTTGGCAGCAGCTCGTTTCATCACCGCGACAAACTCTTCATCCACCAAACGATACGCCTCACGAATCTCCTCAGGCGTAACCCGAATTTTATCTGCATTTACGTCAAAATGATCAAATTTCTGTGTATATTCAAAGACAGCCTTGTCCTTATTCTCACGAACATTGGCAAGAATGTCATTCACAATTGCTTCATACTGTCCGTAGCTGGAAGGGCTTCTTTTCTGTAACAGCTCTAATAATTCTTTTTTGGATTCCTGATTCAAACGAATCGTTTTCATATTCTCACCTCAAATCATTATTATACTATAAAAGAGCACGTAAATCATTAATCAATGCACGAATTCTCTCATTTTCCATCTGCATACTCACCTGGTTCACAATCATACGGGCAGAAAGCGGACATACTTCTTCCAAAACCCCAAGGCCGTTTTCGCGAAGGGTAGAACCGGTTTCAACGATATCAACGATAACATCGGACAATCCCACAATGGGGCCTAATTCAACCGAACCATTTAATTTGATGATATCCACGGTCTGGTGTTTCTTGTTATAGAAATAGTCCTTTGCAATAATCGGGTACTTCGTAGCAACACGAATCATCTCGTTATGCTGTAACAATTCTCGCGCAGATTCCGGACCGCATACACACATGCGACATTTTCCAAAGCCGAGATCCAGCACCTCAAATACACGACGCTGCTCCTCCAAAATTGTATCATATCCGACCACACCGATATCAGCGGCACCATACTCTACGTAGGTCGGAACATCCGGGCCTTTTGCAAGAAAGAAACGTAATTTTTTCTCTTCGTTGACAAAGATTAATTTACGAGTATCCTTGTCCTTCATCTCCTCGCAGTGAATTCCAAGCTGCTCAAACAAATCCAAAGTCTTGTTGGCAAGACGTCCCTTTCCGAGGGCAAATGTTAAATATCTGTCTTCACTCATACTCTTTCTCCAATCAATCGAACACGAACGCCCTGTGCGCGAAGAACTTTTGCTTCCTCCAAACAATCACAGTAATTCGAATCGTTATAGGTTATAGTAACCATTTCGGCTTCCACCGGAAGTTCAATCTTCTGACGATTCATGGCATTTAAGAGTTCATCCACCAAAATCACAAAACCAACCGCCGCTTTTTTAGTACCGAATTGTGCAAGAAGGTTATCATAACGACCGCCCTTGACAATCGCATCTCCGACGCCGTAGGTATAGGCTTTGAATAACACACCGGTATAGTAATGATATTTACTGAGCATACCCAAGTCAAAAGAAATATATTTCTGAACCCCGTAGTTGCAAAGGCGCTCATATAACATTTTCAGACGAAGGATTGCCTGACGGGAGGTCTCATTCGTTACAGCCTTTCCTGCGGCATCCAGTACATCGGACTGACCGTAGAGATCAAACACCGTAAGAAGCTTATCGATGTCGGCTTCCGCTACCCCTGCATCAGTCAGATATTCTCTGGCACCAAACAGGTTCTTCACAGAGATATAATCGCGAAGCTTCATCTCGACCTGTTCGTCCAAACCGACTTCCTTAACAATTCCTTTAAAATAATCAATCTGACCGACCATAATCTGGAATTCGGACAAACCGGCTTTTAAAAGAGAATCCACAACCAAGGCGATCATTTCGGCATCCGCTTCCACGCTGTCATTTCCGATTAACTCAGCGCCCATTTGGGTCGTCTCTTTTAATTTACCCTGAAGTTCATTGGTATTTGTATACGCCGATCCAATATAGGAAAGGCGAAGATCTTCTTCCATGGTTGAAAAATACTTCGCAGCACATCTTGCAACCGAAGGAGTGAAATCCGGACGAAGAACCAAGGTATTTCCCTCTTTATCAAAAAACTTATAAAGTTCTTTTTCGTTGGTGGTTCCGATATCACCGGAGAACACATCAAAAAACTCAAAGGTCGGAGTCTCGATACTTTCGTATCCGTAACCGGCGATGGTGGCACTGAGACGCTCCTCAACCAGTTCCTTACGTTTCAATTCTTTGCCGTAAACATCTCGAACTCCCACCGGAGTATGGATTAAATTGTCTTTTAACATAGAAAGCTGTCCTTTCTCTATTCTCTTGGGCTTAAATAAACCATTTTTGCCGTACGCTTTACCGAATTAAAGTGCTAATTCGCTACCATATTAGCATGGCAAACTATACTTACTATACCATGATTATTTTATTTGTCAAGACTACATAAAACTATTCGTCCCGCAGAGACAGATCCTTGCTTAATCCCTCCAGATAGGGAACCAAAACGCCCGGCTTCTTCGGAAGAATCCACTCCTCCTTCAGCTCATCAAAACGAAAGCTTTTTCGACCGCCGTTACATGCCCGTTCCCAGAACGGAAGCAGGTCCGTCAGACGAAGATAATAAAAAAGGTCTTTCTGGGTATAATACAACAGAAAAAAAGCAATGCCTTTCTGCTGTTCGAAGCGTTTCATAAATTCTACCTGATGTTCATGAATATTATGAATTGCAAAGGTATCCGTCGCACATTCCTTGGCATCAAAGCAGACGGGAATTCCCTGAACGACGCCGATATAATCGACGGTACTCTTCTGATCAAAATACGCGAGGGTAATATGCCGACTCTCCTGATCGATCTTAAGGGGCGTTATCGGAGTGGAAATCTTCTGAATCAGCGCCAAATGATTCTCTTCATATTTTTCATTGGTTCGGTTAATCAGATCTTCCAAGGTAGATCCTCTTAAGCCTCTGGAATTCCAGGTTGCCATTTATTCCTCCAAACAAATCTCCTTCGGGCACGGGCAGATAAACTGTGCCCCCGCCAAAGAAGGAAATTCTTTCATAATCGGATTCTCTTCTGCAGTTGGAAATACAACACGATAAGCATGAAGTAATTGACCAAAACGGTCACTGTTCTCGAATTTCTTTTTGCCCTCATTTGCAGTGCCGTATTTCACATCTCCCACCAGCGGAAAGCCAAGATATGCCAAATGTGCACGAATCTGATGGGTTTTTCCGGTTATCAGATGAATCTCCAATAATGTCTTCTGATTCTTGAATGCAATCGGTCGGATACCGGTTTCGATTCGTGTATACCCACTCTTCTCCGTTTCCGAGATGGTTACCTGATTGGTCCCGGAATCCTTTTTAAGATATAGTGCGGAATGCATTTCCTTCTCAAATCGTCCTCTGACAATACAGCGGTAATATTTTGCCAGAGTACGATCATTTAACAGCGCATTTAAAAGTCTCGCACCTCGATACGTTTTCCCAAACAAAACGATTCCCGACGTATTACGGTCAAGACGATTGCATATGGAGGGTTTAAAGGTACGAAGAGATTCCTCTGTAATGAACTCCGTTGCTACCAAATACCCAAGCAACACTTCATTCATACTGTCATCCTTTGGATTCGCTCGTTGCACCAAAAGGCCTGCCGGCTTATCGGCAAGAAGAATATCCTCATCTTCATACAGAACAGAAATCTTAGAACGGAATCGTTCATAGCAGGAAAACCAATCGGAACGCAGATCCGTTGAAGTCTTGTTTGTTGTGGCTAAGGAGCCGCTTCCTTCCATCAACGCCATGGTTTCCTCGGAAAAGAAAACCTTAATGGAATCTCCTTCTTTTAACAATTCCTTTCCTTCTGCCTTCTTACTGTTTAGGGTGATATTCTTTTTACGTAACATCTTATACAGGAATGACGTCGAGGCATTGGGCAGTATCTTGTGCAGATATTTGTCCATTCGCCCTCCGGCGAGTTCCTTCGTAATAACGAATTCTTTCATTCGATCCTCACTATAGGGACAATCCTAAAAGAAAATTCACTGCACTCTCATCCAGTTCTGAGACCTCACCTTTTTCACGTAAAGTATTCAGACGTTCACAATAAGGCTTACAATCCGTAAAAATCTTCACGGTATAATCCTTATAGCCGTTATTGGGGAGACATTCCTTTAAATAATTCTCTACAAGACGAACCTCATAGGGATGTTTCTTTTTTTCTTTTGAGTCCTTATGGAGGCTTAAACCGATTACCGTATGGCTTATGACCATAAGATGTGCAATCGGATAATTTCGTTCCTTTGTAGTGATATTCAATTCATACACACCGTTGCGGGTTCCTTCCGGAAAAGCTTCCATAATCGGAGCAATCTGTGTAACGGCATCGGGAGGACACATCTCACAACGACAATACATAATCACCGCTACCAGTGATTTACTCGCCGGCAAAAGTCCCAGCACCGCTACAATAGACAAAAGATTCTTTTTGGTTCCGGTCGTTACCATTCCCATAATGAAAATCGCAATAGGAAGTGCAAACAACAAAATGGTTTTGAACAATTCCCATTTACGCTCATAGCGAACATAACCCAATTGACCTTTGTAAATACGATTCTTATTCATTCTGTACTCTCACACTTATTTCATCATCATTTTCTCGAAAAAAAGAATTACATTCGTCGGAACAATCTTGGAGACAAGCTGCATTCCCTTAAATACAACGCCGTGCGTATAGACACTGCGCCGATGCAAAGAAGCATTCAGTGCTCCGTTCACCACATCCTCCGGCTGAACATAGAATAATTTTTTGATTGGCAAGGTATCATGATATTTTTCGGCATGATCAAAAAATTCGGTTTGAACCGGGCCCGGACAAACAGCCGTAACCGTAATTTTACGGCGGGACAGTTCTGCATTCAATGCTCTGGAAAAGCTTAGTACAAAGGACTTGGCTGCCGCATAGACCGCAAATCCGGGTTGTGGTAAGAAGGCTGCCGCAGAGGCCATATGAATCATACGTGCTCCGCGTTTCATGTAAGGAAGCACCTCGTAAGATAAGCGTACCAAAGCATTCTGGTTTAAGCGCATGGTGCGGAGCTGGTCTTCAATCGGAAGTTCGGTAAATTTTCCCATGACTCCGGCTCCGGCACTCTGAACGAATAATGCGACCTCCGGCTTCTCAGCTTTTAACAGTTTACGGAAATCTCGAAGGTCTTTTCCCGAGGTAACATCCATCACAACCACTCTGGTGGGAAACGGACAACGGGATGCCATATCAACCAGTTTTTCTTCTCTTCTGGCAATCATCCAGACTTCGGTAACCTCCGGAAAATACTGGTTGCATAAATAAACAAACTGTTCCCCCATGCCGGATGATGCACCGGTAACGATTGCTACGCTCATAGAAAACCCTCCGTTCCTTCCGTAAAGTCGGTAATATAAAAATCTGCTTGTGCTTTTTTCTCAGTCTCGTCCGTAACGGAATAATTATCATCCACGCCACAGACCTTCATTCCGGCATTATGTCCTGCCTGGATTCCGGGAATAATATCCTCAAAAACAAGACAGTCCTTCGGTTCCACGCCAAGGGAGGTTGCGGCTTTCTGATAGATGTCCGGTGCAGGTTTTCCGTGCTCTACATCCGATCCGGTTACAATCACATCAAAAAAGTCATAGACCTTTAATACCCGCAATACCTGTTCCACTAAGGCACGGGAATTCGAGGAGCAGATTCCCATATGAATCCCGGCCGTATGCGCTTTCTTAAGAAATTCATAGGCTCCGGGTTTCAACGGTACCTGCGTTGTATATTTCTCCCACGCCATGGATACCCATTCCTCTTCCATTTGCTCTAAGGAATCCTGAATCCCGAAATGGTCTTTAAAATAGATTGCGGATTGATGAAGATTCATTCCTTCAATCTCTTTTTGCAGATTCTCGGGAAGTGCAATCCCAAAGCGACCCAAATATTCAATATCTATGCTTTTCCACATCCACATGGAATCAATCAATGTCCCGTCCATGTCAAATAAGAATGCTTTATAATCGCCCACCGGTTAACTCCTCAATCTCTTCTTTGGTAAGTTCACGACTCTCTCCCACCGCAAGCGCATCGCTTAAGTGAAGGGGACCAAAAGAAATTCTTTTTAAAAAAGTCAAGGGATTGCCCACCGCTTCACACATTCGAACCACCTGATGAAACTTCCCCTCCGTTATCGTAAGATGAATCTTACATTCCTCGATTGGACAAACGATAGCAGGTTTCGTAAGCTCGGGACGCCCCATATGGTCTTTTTCACCGATATCCACGCCTTCCTCCAAAGCATGAAGCATCGAATCGGTAAACGGAGCCCCGGCCGTCACCTCATAGGTTTTCGCTACATGCTTTTTAGGCGACAATAATGCATGGGACAGGGGACCGTTATCCGTAAGAAGTAAAAGACCCTCCGTATATTTATCCAGACGTCCGACGCAGAACAAACGCTCCTTATAGGGAAACGGGAGCAATTCAAATACAACCGGGTCTTTCGGGTCGGAATTCGCACATACATATCCTTGCGGCTTATTCAAAATCACATAATGAAAAGACGAGTCTGCGGAAATCTCACGTCCATCCAACAAAATCTTATCCGAAGCAGGATCCACATTTACTCCGGCGTCTTTAACAATCTTCTCATTAACACAAATGCGACCTTTACGAATATATTCTTTTACCTGGGAACGGGTACCGAGATCGGCATCCGCAAGAAACTTGTCTAAACGCATACTGCAACCCTTTATATCGAAAAACACTTCCTTAAAACAAGATAAGGAAGTGCTCCGAAGTCTGTATAAAAATACGAACTAAATCAAATCGAGATTAATCTCCCCGGTATCACCCATATCGGTGTTCGGATTCTCATATTCCATCGTTTCAAGATCGATGTCGGAAATCTGCTCCGGTTCGGACTTGGGATATAACTCATTACGATTGGACTTGATAATGTTATTATACTGGGACAGCGACGAAATAATACCGTCATAACGATTGCTGACATCATTAATGGACTGCGTAAGCAATGCTTCCAGATTCGCCAGGATCTCATCGGTATACTGCATTGCAGCCTGACGCATATTGTTAGCCTCAATGGTGGCATTGTCCAAAATGCTCTGAGCCTGCGCGGTTGCCGCGGTTACCACTTCATTGGCTCTCGCATAAGCCTGCTGCATAATCTCGTGCTCACTGATTAACTGATTCGTCTGCGCCGTCGTCTCACGAATCATCTGCTCTGCCTTCATCTGAGCATCCTTCAGGATTGCTTCCTTGTTGTTGATGATCTTCTGATAACGCTTGATTTCATCCGGTGTCTTGGATTTCAATTCACGAAGAAGATCTTCCAACTCAGCCTTATTCACAACAATTTTACTGTTGGAAAGTGTCTGGAACTTACATCCATCCACATATTCAATAATCTCATCGATAATCTGCTCAATCTTACTGGACATTTATTTCTCCTTCTTATTCGCTCTCTCGGCGATTCTGTCATATACCTTACGTGCAACGAAATCAGGAACACATTTTGAAATATCTCCATGGAACATTGCAATCTCCTTCACTGCCGAAGAAGACAGATAGGAATATTCCAAGGCGGTCGTCAAAAACATCGTATCCACCCAGCCGTCACTTAACAAACGATTCGTCTGTGCGTTCTGCAATTCATACTCAAAATCGGTAATTGCACGAAGTCCACGCACAACAACATGTACATTTTTCTCCCTGCAATAATCAATCAACAAACCGCTGAAAGACTCGATTTTAACATTCGGAAGATCCTTCGTTGCTTCCTTTAACATATTAACACGTTCGTCCACAGAAAACAATGGAGTCTTGGCCTTGTTATCGAGAATAGAAACGATTAATTCGTCAAAAATCTTGGCACTTCTCCGTATCATATCTATATGACCATAGGTCACCGGATCAAAGCTTCCGGGATAGATTGCTGCCTTCAATTTACACGCCTCCTTAAGAATAGATGCTTGTTTGTTTTATAACATTTTTCGCGTTCAATTTCGAAACCGAGTTCGTCAACATAGGATAAATCCGAATCCAAAGCGGCCTCAACAATCACCAAAGAATTCTCATCCACCAAATTCTCTTTGACCAGGGATGCAAGCACTTCCCGTTCAAAATCCTTGCGATAGGGAGGATCCATAAATACAATGTCTGCATGATGAATTCGACCGTTTCGAAGAAAAGAGAATACATCCTGTGCCACAATCTCACATTCATCTTCACAACGGCACTTTTTCACATTCTCATGAATGCAGGCCAAAGCATTTCGGTCCATTTCCACAAGATAAGACCTTTTGGCGCCACGACTCACCGCTTCAATGCCGATTCCCCCGCTTCCGCTAAACAGATCCAAAAATACCGCTCCCGGAAGGTTTGGCTGAAGCATATTAAACAGTGTTTCTTTGATTCGATCCTGTGTAGGTCTGGTATGATCACCCTCCGGCGTTTTTAAAGGAATACTACGGTATTTACCGGCGATTACTCTCATACTCGTACCTTTACACCCTTCGAATCTCTGCTGCCTAATTTAATCTTATTTAACTCGAGACGCTTTCCGTTATAATCAATGGCCTGTTCCTGCGCATTCTGCGTAAAGTATACGGCATCCACATAATCCTTGGCACCAAGTTTCATACCGCGTACACCGACAGCCGCCTTCTTCTTTTCCGGAATCTCCTCAATCGGGAAGCGAAGGAATACACCCTCCCGGGATTGAAGAACAATATTTCGTTGCGTGGTCAATACCTCAACCTTCACGACTTCGTCATCATCATTTAATTTCGTAGCGGCAACGGTACGTTTCGCAACGTCAAATTCACCACCGTCAACAACCTTAACCATGGCCTGCTTGGTGACAAACACCAGACGATACAGATTCAGATCCGACTGGCTTGCCGCGCAGACAATTCGTTCTGCGGCAGAGGAGAAATTACTGATATTATCCACCGGAACGCCCTTATCTCGGAATTTTCCGAAGGGAAGCTGATCCACACGGAACGTATGAAGCTGACCCTTATCGGTAAACAAGCAGATTTTACCGGTGTTCTTACACTTCAATACGTACTCATTCTCGCTTAATGCAGCTTCGGAATTTCGTTCAAAGGTAGGAACATCCACACACTTGGCGTAGCCGAAACGGTCCATTAAGAAGACCATATCCTGCTCTTCCATCTTCTTTTGTTCAAAGACGGCTTCTTCGGCATTGTCAATGACCGTAAGGCGCTTGCGACCGTAAGCTTTTTTGATCTCCTCCAGGTCATTCATAATCACCTGTGCCATAGAATCCCGACGAGCAAGAATATCCTCATAACGATAGATGTTGGCAATGGTTTCATCATGCTCTTTGATGAGTGCATCCAGTTCCAGACCGATTAATTTATAAAGACGCATCTCTAAGATCGCATCGGCCTGACGGTCCGTAAAGGTAAGGAGACCTGCCATAATCTTCGATTCTTTGGACTTGAACTGAATGCCGTCCGTGATACCGTCCACCAAACATGCCTTTGCCATGGCACGGTCCTTGGAACCACGAAGAATCTCAATCACAAGGTCAATGACATTGACCGCCTTAATTAAACCTTCCTGAATCTCTTTACGAGACTGTTCCTTGGCAAGAAGATTCTCGTATTTACGCTTGTTCACCTCGAACTGGAAGTCCACGCTGTATTTAAGAATCTGCTTTAAGGACATGGTCTCGGGACGGCCGTTGGCGATTGCAAGCATATTCACGCCAAAGGTATCCTCAAGCTTGGTCTTTTTGTAAAGCATATTGATGAAGTTATTCACATCGGCATTGGATTTGAGCTCAATAACGATACGAATTCCTTCTTTGGAAGACTGGTTGGAAATATCGACAACATCATTTGTTACCTTTGCATCCGCAAGATCCGCAACATCCGATAAGAACTTCCCGATTCCCGCACCAATCATGGTATAAGGAATCTCGGTAATTACAACATTCGTATGTCCGCCCTTTAATTTCTCGGTCTCCACCTTACCACGAAGCTTAATCTTACCGACACCGGTTTCATAAATCTCTCTAAGCTCCGCCTCATTGCATACAATACCGCCGGTGGGAAAATCCGGACCTTTGATATACTTCATCAGCTCACGAATCGTGATATTCTCATCACGCATGTAAGCTTTCATTGCATCAATTACTTCCACCAGATTGTGGGTGGGGATGGAGGTCGCCATTCCGACTGCAATACCCTCTGCACCGTTCACCAAAAGATTCGGAATTCTGCAAGGAAGCACTACCGGCTCCTTTTCGGTCTCGTCATAGTTCGGAATAAAATCGACCACATCCTTGTCCATATCCAACAAAAATGCATCCTGCGTAATCTTAGACAGACGTGCCTCCGTATAACGGGCAGCAGCGGCTCCGTCTCCTTCAATGGTTCCGAAGTTACCGTGGCCGTCCACAAGGGGAACCGTCTTCTTAAAATTCTGCGTCATGACAACCAGCGCATCATAGATGGAGCTATCTCCATGGGGATGATATTTACCCATGGTATCGCCGACAATACGAGCACTCTTACGATGAGGTTTTTCAAACTTGTATCCCTGTTCATACATGCTGTACAAGGTACGTCTCTGAACCGGCTTCAAACCGTCCCTGGCATCGGGAAGAGCACGGGCGATAATAACACTCATCGCATAGTCAATGTAAGACTTCTGCATGACATCAGAATATTCAGTTACAATAATCTTCTCTTTTTCTGCCATGATTCTCTTCCTTTACAGGTCTAATTCCGCATCGGTTGCATGGGCATAGATAAACTCCTTACGGGGAGGAACTTCGTTGCCCATTAACAGCTCGGTAATATTCGATGCCTGAATAGCATCCTCAATGCTTACTCGCTTCAGATATCGGGTCTCCGGATCCAATGTGGTCTCCCATAACTGGTCATGATCCATTTCACCAAGACCTTTGTAACGCTGCAGGGTAAACGGACCTTTATGCTCCGCACGATATTTGGCAAGGGCAGCATCATCATAGAGATATTCCCCTTCGCCTTTCTGCGGAACCGCCTTATAAAGCGGCGGCATTGCAATATATACATGTCCTTCGAAAATCAAATCCGGCATAAACCGATAGAACAAAGTAAGCAACAACGTACTGATATGCGCTCCGTCGACATCGGCATCGGCCATAATAATAATCTTATCATAGCGAAGCTTCGTGATATCGAAATCATTTCCGTAACCTTCACTGAAACCACAGTTGAAGGCATTAATCATGGTCTTAATCTCGGCATTGGCAAGCACCTTATCAATGCTGGCCTTCTCGACGTTCAGAATCTTACCACGAATCGGAAGAATCGCCTGATACATACGATTTCGTGCCATCTTCGCAGAACCGCCTGCGGAATCTCCCTCTACGATGAAGATTTCACACTTATCGGCTTCCTTTGAAATACAATTCGCAAGCTTCCCGTTGCTGTCAAAAGAGTACTTCTGCTTGGTCAGCATATTACTCTTCGTCTTTTCCTCGGTCTTACGAATCTTCGCAGCCTTCTCAGCACAGGCAATTACCGCTTTCAGCGTCTCCAGATTACGGTCAAAATATCGAACGATTTCTTCATTCGTAACCTTCGAAACCGCTTTGGTCGCATCCTGATTGTCCAATTTCGTCTTGGTCTGACCTTCGAAACGAGGATCCGGATGCTTAATGCTGACCACTGCCGTCATACCGTTTCGTACATCGGCGCCGGTAAAGTTCGCATCCTTATCTTTTAGAATACCAAGCTCCTTGGCATAGTTATTAATTACCTGCGTGAAGATGGTCTTAAAACCGGTAATATGGGTACCACCCTCCGCATTGTAGATATTGTTACAGAAGCCAAGTACATTCTCATGAAACTCGTTGGCATACTGGAACGCACATTCAACCTGAATACCGTCGGCTTCCCCTTTGTAGTAGATGATATCACTGACGGTCTCAAGACTCTTATTCAGATCCTTAACGAAACCGATAATCCCTTCCGGTTCATGGAATTCGATTACTTCCGGTGTTTCTAAACGACGATCTTCAAAACAAATGGTCAGATTCGGATTCAGATAAGCGGTTTCATGAAGTCTGGACTTAATATCCTCGGAACGAAAACGAGTATTGTCAAAAATCGTATCGTCCGGCAAAAAATTAATCCAGGTACCGCTTCCTTTGGCCTTGCCCACCACCGGAAGAAGTCCGTTGATCAACTCCGTCTTCGGCACACCGCGCTCATACTCATCCTCGTAGATATTGCCACCCTTTGTGACACGAACCTTCAGATGATTCGATAAGGCATTCACAACCGAGGAACCTACACCGTGAAGACCACCGGAGGTTTTATAAGCTTCATTGTCAAACTTACCGCCGGCATGAAGCGTCGTGAAAACAATTCGCTCCGCACTGACCCCTTTCTCATGCATCTCAATGGGAATACCACGACCGTTATCATTAATGGTCGCAGAACCGTCTGCTTCCAAGAAAACTTCAATACGATCACAGTATCCGGCCAGATGTTCATCCACCGAGTTATCGACAATTTCATAGATTAAGTGGTTCAAACCCTTTACGGTCGTCGAACCGATATACATTCCGGGACGCTTTCTTACGGGTTCAAGACCCTCTAAGATCATTATGCTTCCGGCATCATAGGTCTCTTTTTTTGCCATAAATTCCTCACACACTACCTAACATATTTATAGGCATAATCATACAGTATTATAATACTTGATTTAGTGGACAATTACAAGTATCAATACTAAATCGTGCGGTTGTTTTCCACATCCATCATCAAATTATAAAATATCGCAAAAAAATAAGCTCCCGCGCGGGGAGCTTATCCACATAGATATCAATATTCTTCTTTTACCGGGAACCATGCAGCTTCCAAAGACTAAAACTCAATCTTCTTTGTGCAGGCAATTGCAAGGGCACCGGGACCGATATGACAGCTTACACTTAAGGACAACGGATGAATGATAATCTCATGTCCCGGGAATACCTCGGTAATCTCTTTGGCAAACTGCTTCGCCCCTTCATCATTCTGCGTATGTGCCACCATCAGAATGCACTTGGTATGATCCCCGCCGAAACGGTTTTCAATATCCTTTTTAACGGCATTAATCATTGTCGTCTTTGCAGCTTCAATATTTCGGGACTTGGCATATGCATCCAGCTTCTCGCCCTGAATCTGTAATACCGGCTTCAATCGGAGAATGGTGCCGAGAGCGGCTGCTGCAGGGGTAATACGACCACCTTTTTTCAGATAATACAGGGTATCCAACATAATATAGATGGAGGAATCATACTTCACTTCCTCTAAGAAGTTCTTAATCTTCTCGCCGTCCCAACCGGCTTCTGCCAGCACCTGTGCATCCAGAACGGACTGATACTGTGTAACACTGATTCTCTGATTGTTTACAACGAATACCTTCCCCTCATAATCCTCTGCAAGCATCATGGCCGTCTGGCAGGAACTGGACAAACCGCTGGACATCGGAATATATACAACCTGATCGTAAGTCTCAAGCAGACTTTCCCAGGTTTCGGTAAGGTCGGCAGGAGAAGGCTGCGAAGTATGCACATCGCCGTTTTCCTTCAGAATTTCATAGAACTGCTCCTGCGTCAGATTAATATCTTCAAAATAATTCTCACCCTCAACGGTAAAAGGCATCGGAATGACCTTCACTCCAAGATCAGCTGCCATAGACTGTGTAATACCGCTGTTCGAGTCAGTCATAATCATAACTTTGGACATAGTTTCGCCCTCCCTATTTTACTCACGAGGTTATCATAAAAAACAAGGAGGGCAATGTCAATTTAACATTTTATGAACGCATCTAATGTTGATATATCATCAAAATAGTATTGAAAACTACATCAGATAGAACGGTAATCGACATAGGTCTGTTTTACACGATTCAGAAGTGCGGTATACTTTTCTTCTTTTAATCCTTCTTCGTCCGAAAGGATTCGGATGGCAATCTCCTTTGCCTTCGCGGCAAGCGCATTGTCACGATAAATATCACCATAGACAAAGGGAAGGTCACCGCTTTGCATTACGCCGGTCACATCGCCAGGACCACGAAGCTTAAGATCCTCATTTGCAATATAAAAACCATCATTGGACTTCGTAAGAATATTCAGACGTTCATTATCAGACTTCTTGGGATTCCCGTTTACAAAAATACAATAGGACTGGGCATCCCCTCGGCCTACACGACCGCGAAGCTGGTGTAAGGTCGCAAGCCCGAATCGTTCTGCATTCTCCACCATCATTACCGTAGCATTCGGAACATTAATTCCGACCTCAATAACTGTTGTAGACACCAGGATGTCCGTCTGATGCTCGTTGAAGCGTGACATAATTGCATTCTTTTCCTGATTCTTCATCTTCCCGTGTAATAGGTCGGCATGAACCGTTTCCGGAAGGTTCGCCTGCAATTTTTGATAATAATCCGTGACATTTTCAAGCTCGGTTCCTTCACCGTTTTCAATCATCGGGCAAATAATATACACCTGATGTCCTTTCGCCACTTCTCCGAGAATGAATTTTAATGCTGTGGGCCGATACGCAGGTGTTACCACACAATTCTTAATCGGGGTACGCCCTTTGGGCAATTCATCCAAAACCGACAGACTCATATCGGAGTAAAGAATCATAGCAAGGGAGCGAGGAATCGGAGTTGCAGACATCACAAGAACATGGCAGGCATTTCCTTTTTCAAAAAGCTTCTCTCGCTGTCGAACCCCAAAACGATGCTGCTCATCGGTAACCGTCAAAGCAAGTTTCTTAAAATGTACATTCTCCTGAAAAATTGCATGGGTTCCAATTACAATGGAGATCGAACCGTCTTCCAATTCCGGAAGTAGCTTCTTTCGATCCGAAGCACTTGTGGAACCCGTAAGAAGTGCCACACGAAAAGGAAGCTTATTCTTAGAAAGCAACTCCGTAAGCGCCTTATAATGCTGCATGGCAAGCACTTCCGTCGGTGCCATCAAAGCCCCCTGATACCCATTGGCCGCGCAGGATACCAACGCCAAAAAAGCAAGAATCGTCTTACCGGATCCGACATCCCCTTGAATCAGACGATTCATGACAAACTTTCCGTCCAAATCCTCCTTGATTTCCTCCCAGACACGCTTCTGTGCCCCGGTCAATTCATAAGGAAGACTTTGAATCATGCGATTACACTCCGCAACGGGAATACAGGGGTTGGTATTCTTAAGATATTCATACTTCTTTTGCATACTTTGCAATGAAATCATGAAACTCAGGAATTCCTCGAAAGCCAAACGCTTACGACCACTGAGATAAGAAGCTTCATCCGTGGGAAAATGCATATTCCGCACCATTTCTCCAATGGGAGCAAGTTCCATTTCCTTAAGGATCTCTTCCGGCAGGAATTCCGGAAGTAATTCAGAATATTGCAAGACTTTCGCAATCGTTTTTTGTACGGTTGCACCCGAAAGCCCCTTCGTTACCGGATAAATCGGAATATAGTGCTTTTTCTGTGCTTCATACTCTTCAAGCGAGAAGCTTTTCGGATGGTCCATGGAGAACTTCCCGTGATTCTCTTTTAAGGTGCCGCGAAAAACATAATACTGATTCAAACGATATACCTTGGCAACATAGGGCATATTGAAATAGGCAATTTTTACAGGAATCTGATCACACAAAACTTCAATATTTACAATGGTTAAGCCTTTGATGTGAATCGGACGGCCCTCACGAATGACCTTACCGTAGATTGCCACATCCGCATAGGCATATTCGGTACTTGGAGTAACGATCTCCGGTAAAAGATCATATCCTCGCGGATAAAACAGCAGAAGGTCTTCTATGGTATGAATATTCAGTTTCGCAAAAAGCTCGGCGGTCTTCTCGCCTACGCCTTTAATGGATGTAATGGAATCCTTAAGTCCCATAAAAAACCTCCTTTCTGATAGAAACAGCGAAATCCGGCAGTGTCTTATCCGCTTTTTTATCCGATACAGAAATGACTCGGCCGTAACCGAGTCATTCTTAATAATTTTAATAATTAATAATTGCTTATTCCACCGATACAATGTAGTAATAAATCGGCTGTCCGCCGGGCTGAAGCTCAACATCTACAGAATCATAGGTCTCTGTAATCTTGGCACTCAACGCTTCTGCTTCTTCTTCGGTAACATCCGCACCGTAGTAAACGCTGATCAACTCAGAATCATCATCGATCATTTCAGCAAGCATATCCAAAACAACATCCGTAAGATCCTTTCCAACGGCAAGAATACCACGATCGCCGATACCCATGTAATCGCCCTGATGAATCTCCTTGTCATCGATTACCGTATCACGAACCGCATAGGTAACCTCACCGGACTTAATGCGTTCTGCTTCGCTCTCCATGGTGGTCTGATTTTCTTCAATGCTCAGATCCGGAATGAAGTTAATTGCCGCACAGATGCCCTGCGGAATCGTCTTCGTAGGAATTACAACAATCTTCTTATCCTCGGTAAGATGTGCAGCCTGGTTGGCAGCAAGAATAATATTCTTATTATTCGGAAGGATGAAGATCGTCTCTGCATTTACCTGCGAAATGGCATTTAACATATCCTCAGTCGAAGGATTCATGGTCTGGCCACCTTCAATAATAAAGTCAACACCAAGACCGGTGAAAATCTCGGATATTCCTTCTCCGACCGATACAGAGATGAAACCATACTCCTTCTTCGGCTCATCCGCCTTAGGTGCAGGCGCAGCAACCGGTGCGGGAGCCTCTGCCTTAACGCCGGTAGTCGCCTTATCCATCTCAAGCTTCATATTATCAATCTTAACACTGGTTAACTGACCATATTTCAAAGCTCTCTGCAGAGGGAATCCGGGATCGTTTGTATGAACATGAACCTTCACAATCGTCTCATCTGCGACCACCTCAATGGAATCACCGATAGACTCGAGGTACTCCTTGTAATCCAACTCTGCCTGAATATTGAAGGCTTTATTCAGAGAAATAATGAAATCAACGCTATAGGTATACTTCAGTTCAACTTCCTTCTGTGACTCAACGCCGGTCTTACGCTCGCCTTCTCCGTCCAGAACAAAGTCTACTTCCATACCGTTAAATGCATCATGGGCTCCCTTCAGGACTTCCATCAGTCCCTGTCCGCCGGAATCCACAACGCCTGCCTGCTTCAATACAGGAAGAAGTTCGGGAGTGTAAGCCAGCACACGATCGCCTTCCTTCACAATCTCATCAAAGAAAGCGGCAAGATCGGTACAACCTGCAGCATTCAGTTCAGCAGCCTTATCGGCCATCCCCTTGGCAACCGTAAGAATCGTACCTTCCTTCGGCTTCATAACAGCCTTATATGCCGTCTCAACTGCCTTCTGCATTGCTTCCGTAAGTACAGGAATATCCAGAGGCTCCGTCTTCTCTTTTACAATCTTCGTGAAACCGCGAATCAACTGGCTCAAAATAACGCCGGAGTTTCCTCTTGCACCACGAAGAGAACCGGAAGACATTGCCTTGCAAAGCGTCATCATATCCGGCTGTGCAAGAGTAACCACTTCCTTAGCAGCACTCATGATGGTAAGGTTCATGTTCGTACCGGTATCACCGTCGGGAACCGGGAACACATTCAATTCATTAATAATTTCTTTCTGACTCTCAAGTCTCTTGGCACCTGCGATAAACATCTTCTGCAGAAGCACAGAATCAATGGTATTCGATGTCAAAATCGTATCCTCCATTATTTCATTAAAAATAGAACTCAATCCCTCAAAAAAAGAACTTAATCGATGGGGCGAACACCCTCAACAAAAATATGAATCTTCTCTACCTCAAGGCCGGTAAATTTCTCAACCTTGTATTGAACATTCTTAATCAAATTATCTGCTACCGCAACAATACTCACACCGTACGCTACAATAATATGAAAATTCAGGATCAACTTATTGTTATTCAGCGAAACCGAAATGCCCTTGCCAAGTTTGTCCTTTTTCAAAAGACTAACCAAACCGGCCTTCATATTCACAGCAGCCATACCGACAATACCAAAGCACTCAACCGCAACGGAACCGGCAAACTGAGCAATTGCATTGTTATCGATGACGATATTACCAAGACTGGTATTCATGGAACTCTTCATACAATACCCTCCTTCTTTTTTAATACTACTAAAATATGATATAACAGAATGGCTATTTTATCAAATAAATTTTTCTTAACTTTCCACTTGCAAAGTGAAATCTTTTCTGATATATTATCAATGTTGTGTTATTTCGTATACAATTTTAGGAGGTGAAAACATGGCAAAGTGTGATATTTGTGAAAAAGGCGTACATTACGGAAATAATGTATCCCATTCTAATAGAAAGTCCAGCCATATCTGGAACTCCAATGTAAAGACCGTACGTTGCGTTGTAAACGGAGCAAACAAGACTTTACATGTATGTACCAGATGTTTAAGAAGCGGTCTTGTTGAGCGCGCTTAATCGTCCATCTTCTTTTGGAACATATTAGAGTTTAAAGGACAGTACCTTCGGGTGCTGTCTTTTTATGTTTCTGAACATCCGCTTTCATAGAGTGATATCCTTCTCTTTTCGAAATCAAAAACTCCCGAAGGCTTACTCTTCCTTCAGGAGTTCGTTCAATCGTTCATATTCTTTTTTGATCTCGGTAAAGGTCCATTCATCTCCGTTCACATTATCCGGATGATAAATGCGGCTAAGATCCTTGTAGCGTTTCTTCAGCGTAGGAACACTGTTCACTCCACGGAAAAAATCAGAATCAACCGTTACGCCGGTCTGAGAAGCAAGTGCAATTCGTTTCTTCTCAATCGCACGACTCTCGCGCTCAATACGCTTCTTATCGCGCTCCATCTGACGATAGGCATCCTCCAAAACCTTAACCTTCTTCTCAAAGAGCTGTTGTTCCTCCGCCTGTTTTCTGGCAAGAAACTCCTGCTCCCTCTTGAGACGTGCCGCTTCTTCCTTTAGTTTCTCCTGGTCCTCGCGGAACTGCTCCATCTGTTCTTCAAGATCCTGTCGTTCTGCTTTGATACGAACATTCTCCCAGAAGAGCCAGAGCTTCACATCCTCGTCTTCTTCCATTTCAATTTTACGATCGATAAAATCGAACTTATTCATTGAATCCCCTTATTCCTCGGTAAAAGCAGCATCCTTCACTTCTTCGTTGCTGGGATCATCCTTATGAAGCCCCGTAATCTTATCTACCACTTCCGGGATAAAATCCAGAATCTTCGATAAAGTATCACCGGATTTTACATTCACCATCTTCGTGGTACCGTCCGGACGAATAATTAACACTCCGCTGGGACTCATCTTGCCGCCGATTCCACCGCCGCCGCCATTCTTCTTATCCTTACTGGAGGCACCTGCTCCAATTCCAAAGGACACATCCATTAAAGGAATAATTGTAAGATCCCCCACCTTCGAAGGCTCCCCGATGACCGTCTTGGTAGACAGAAACGTATCCATTCCCTTCATCAATGATTGACATACGGTATTGATGTTATTCTCAGCCATATTCTTCTCCTATGATCTAAAGTCATGTAATGTTCTTGCAAAATCTTTATCAAACCAAAGTTTCAAAAGCAATCGTACCAAAGTAAACAGCAAAATGTGACCGCCAAGCTTCAGGCGAATATCGATCACCTTTTCATCAAACTCGGGAATAATCTCCAAATGCCCATAATAGAGCGCATAGAGAGTTGATACATATCCCAGAACCTGTCCCGTCGTTGCCGGATCCTCCAGGCCGAATCGAACTCTGCCTTTCAGTTTTCTTGGCCGGATTGCTTTCAAAATCGAAAAAAGCGTTCGTTTTATCTTGGAGATTCCTCTGGAAGTAGAATCTTTCTCCAGGATATTTTTATAATAAGTAACCTTATCGGTTACGGTCTTGCCCTTTTCAACAATTGCTTTTATTTTATCACAAATTGAAGTGAATGTGTATCTTATCTTTTCCGAGAGTTTCTTTTTTTCTTTGACCGAAGCTTCTTCTGTCACGGTTTCTGTAGCCGTTTCCGTTACGGTTTCCGTTTCCGTTACGCTTTCCGTTACAGGCTCGTTAGCAGTTCCATGCGCAGCTTCCAATACCGGCTCTGTGACATTTTCCTGCGTCAATTCTTCCTGCCGGTTTTCCGACATATTCGCATCGGTTAATTCTACAGCGTCTGCAGATTCGGGCACCAAAGTCCCGCCGGTTTTCTTGTTCTTCTTTTCCTTCTTGCGCTTCTTTTCCTTATGGTTCTTATTGCCAAGGGGAATTCCGAAGATTCGAATCTTAAGTTTCGAACCGTTCTCAGAATCCAGACAAAAGCGAACCGATACAATGTGCAATAGATAATGAACCCTTGCATCCAATGCATACTTTTTGTCTTCCGGACCATAGAAGCCCTTTGCACGGTAATGAATCGGCACAAACAGAACAAGGCAAACAAGCAACAATAACAGTCCCAATATGCATAGGAGTATGATTCCTATGATTTTTAATATGGTTAACAGTACCGTAAGCATGATTTCCCCGTCTATTCCGTAATCTTAGGTTCCAATAGAGAACACAGATAATCCACAACCCGAAGTTCGAATCCGCATTCCATACATTCCTGCATGATTTTTTCCAAAAGGGTCTTTGCTTCCTCATCGTCCTTGGCTAAAGCAAAGATTCGAATTTCAGCGTCTTTGTATGCTTTTTGCTTTAACATACGAAAAGAATAATATTCCAAATTCCCGGCAGTATTCATCGTAAACAAAAGCATCGAACCGAGCTTGCGAAGATTCCCTTTATTCAATTGAGCAAGCAAGGATTCTCTCTCCTTTTCCAGACTCTCCGAAAGATAGAGTCCGCTACTTGGTTTTAACTTCATGCTAACTGCCTTTCCGTCACGATATTTGTTTTTTATTATAGCATAGCAACGGTCAAAAATCATTGACAATCTATCAAAATACAATAAACTTAAATTATAGGTGTTTGTGTATCGATTGGGGGATATCGAATTATGCTAAGCATTGCAAGAATGGCCTTACAGGACGGAATGGAAATCGGCTCGGATGTTGTCGGCTCTACCGGTGTAATCGTGCCGAAAGGAACTAAGGTTGACCGAAATGTCGTAGCGAAGTTAGCTCGCTTTGACGTAATGGTTGTGGAGATTATGGAACCGGAGGATTATGCTACAACGCATAATGAGAAGGTTCGATTGAGCAAGGATTTTGCGAAGTTTTCTGAAGTCTATCATTATAATCTGAATGCATATAAGCTTCTTTTGAATCAGTTCATGAATCAGCAGCTTCCCATGAATCCGTTTCTTTTGCTTGATATTCATAATAAGATTGCCGCTTGTGCCAGAAGCCGTGAGACTTTGATTGACTATCTCTACAATATGCTTCCGTCCGAAGACGATATGACCTATGCCCATCTGTTGAACTCCGCTCTCATTGCAACGGTTTTCGGACATTGGTTAAGTCTTGATGATCCGTCGATCCAGACGCTTACGCTCTGTGGATTTTTCTACGATATCGGCAAGTGCAAATTACCGAACCGAATTCTTTGGAAACCGGATAAGCTCTCCGATTTCGAGTTCAATTGGATGAAGACCCATACCACCATCGGTTTTGATATGATCAAAAATGTCAATCTCTCTCAGGAGATTAAGAATACCACCATTCAGCATCATGAACGCTGTGACGGATCCGGATATCCGAATCACTTAAAAGATGACGACATCTCCTTTTACAGTAAAGTAATGGCAATTGTGGATTCCTACGAGGCAATGACCAGTGCAAGAACCTATCGTACTTCCATGAATCCCTTCCAGGTCATTGCGAACTTCGAGCGTACCGGCTATGAGAAATACGGCGCAATGATTATTCGTCCGATTCTTGAGCACATTGCCAATGAACAGCTCGGTATGGAGGTTCGATTGTCGGATGATCGAAACGGATCGGTTCTTCTCATTAACAAGGACCATCTCTCTCGCCCTCTTGTCAAATTAAATGATGAGACGATTGTAGACTTGTCCAAACAACCGGATTTACAGATTACCGCCATTTTT
Organism: Lachnospiraceae bacterium; assembly: GCA_045628945.1. Lineage (GTDB taxonomy): Bacteria > Bacillota > Clostridia > Lachnospirales > Lachnospiraceae > RGIG4034. Next base: position 19,688 of record JAZQQG010000023.1, on the reverse strand, counting down.
TAGTGAATATCTATCCTATGGATTTCAAAAAAAGAGCTTAGCAGATTGCTAAGCTCTTTTAATTCCCCATTGATTGGACTTCTTCATCTCTAAGTATTCGTGATAAGCCTTCTCTAAGATCTGACGCTCATTGGAATATTTTAACAAATGATACGCTTCGTGATACTTATAGAAGCCGGAATCAACAAAATACTCTTCACGCTGTGGCTTGCTGTAATAGCTGTCGGCCATCATCAGATACCAGTGCACTTCCTTCGAAACCACGTCATCCGTAACGGCAAAGGTATACTCACTTTTGCCCACGTATTTCATAATGGTTCCCTTTGCCCCGGACTCTTCCATCACCTCACGAAGAGCGGTATCCTTGAATTCTTCCCCTTCTTCAACCGTTCCTTTCGGCAAAACCCAACCGTCATACTTGCCTTTATAGCTCTTATACAACAGAAGAATTTTCCCTCGGAAAATCACCACACCGCCACAGCTCGTTGCTTCGATCATAACGCTTCCTCCTGCATAGGTGTCTCTTATGAATACAGTATAAACGGATTCCCCTTAACATGCAAGGTAGACATTACATCTAATATACCGCCACAATTTAATCGAAAGACCACTACTCTACCGGACGCTCGAAATGACCTTTTGTATAATCCTTTAAGAAATCCGCATTTTCTTTTCCGGTGAAAAATGTCTTAAGAATCGCTTCGGTTTCGCTTCCGCTCTCCTTGGTAAACTCCAAACGCCAACGGTTCGACACGGTCCTTGCACGATCCAATTGCTTATGCAACGACAACGGGACACTGTTATAAAGAATATTCATACACTGATCACAGATCGTCAGTACCGGAAGACTTTTTTTCTGACGATCCTCCAACGCAATCCATTCTGTCTGATGATTGCAGGTACGGCAGGTCTTCTTAATACAATTGGCAGACTTCATAAGCGGCATGTGACCATATACAATCAACTCCGAATTTGCCTTTTGAATCTCTGTCAATTCATGAACATTCAATTCAAGGGGATATGTCGTCTCCGTGACAGGTTCTTCCTCAATCCAACTATAGGCTCGTCGATTCCAGAAATAGAGATTCGAATCCAGAATATGAAGCTTCTTACTGTGAAGTTCTTTCAGTAATTGCAATTCTCCGTAATCCCGAATCAGAAAACCGTCATAAGTACTGTTCTCCAATAACCGCTTCAATTCTTTTGTGACCAAGTCTACCCGATCTTCACGTAAAAGATAAGGCAACGCAAGAATAATCTCCTGCGGATTCTCTTCCTGACGATACGAGTCAAGCTTTGGTCCGTTCGTCATATAAAGATCCCAATCCACGTAAATGCGCTGAATATTCGGAGCCTTACGAAGTACCTTCCATTGGTCGAAGCTATGGCACAATGCCGAAAAACGAAGCGCACAGTTCCTGTCCAAGAGTTTCTCTTTTTCACAAGGCTTCTCTTTCTCGCAAGCATTCGTGCTTCCGTTTCCGAGTAGGCAGGTATTCATGGAGGTTCTTCGATATTTTTTTAACAGTTCTTCTTTCAGCAAATCCAGAAGTGTCCGACGATATTCATTCAGTTTGCCCATCGGAAGGAATACATCCCCGTACACAGTGATTGTCAAATCCTCGTCCTTACAGGAAAAAGGAGTATCTCCAAGCTTGGTAAATTGCTTCCGAACCGTTTCCTCAGAAAGTGGCTGTTTCACCGCAACATCCGGAATAGCAAATTCTTTACTCACAATGATGCCATCCGATTCTGCCGAACCCTGCACAGGACAGTTTTCAACAATTACGATATTCATTGAAATGGGCAATTTTAACATAGCCAAATGCTCGGCCTCAATTTGCTCAATACGCTTTTCATCAGTTTTAAGATATCCCGGCTCTGAAACGGTAATCATATCCCGGCCGGACCGATTGGCGTAATAACCATATTGAAGGTCCTTACGAACATACAGACCACGCAAAAAATCAAGATCCGACTCTCTTACTTGAAATCCTTCCGGATTATCCAAATATTCATCAATTGCTCTTCGATAGATGGCGGTAACGCCCGCCGCATAGGCAGGGGCCTTCATACGCCCTTCAATTTTAAAAGAAGAAATCCCTGCATCAATCAGTTCCGGCAGATGCGGGAGCGTACACATATCCTTAAGACTAAGCAGATACTGCTCCCGGTTCGCACCATAGGAATAGGCAAGTCTGCAAGGTTGTGCGCAGCGTCCGCGATTTCCGCTTCGTTCTCCAAGCATAGAGGAATACAGACACTGTCCCGAATAGCAATAACAGATTGCACCATGAATAAAGGTCTCAACCTCTAAATCCGACCGCGCCATAATCGATTGCAATTCCTGCATCGTTGTTTCTCTTGCCGGCACAATACGAACAACACCTTTCGACTTGTAAAAATCGAAGGCTTGTCCGGAGCATGCGGAAGCTTGTGTGGAAAGATGCAATGGTAAATCGGGAAATACTTCATGAAGGAAACATAACACCCCGACATCCTGAACAATAATACCGTCGAGGCCCGCTTCATAGAATGGTTTCAAAAAAGAAAAAATCTCACCAAATTCACGCTCTTTAATCAAGGTGTTTAAGGTAAGATAAATCTTACGTCCAAACAGATGCGCATAATCCAGTGCACGGAGTAATTCCTCTTCAGAAAAATTATTCGCATACGCTCTGGCACCAAAACGATCTCCTGCAAGGTAGACCGCATCGGCCCCGGCATGGATGGCGCCAAGAAAGGCATCATAACTACCGGCAGGTGCTAACAGTTCGGGACGATATATGGAATTGGAATTGTTATTTTTTAAGATTTGCACTCTTCAGGGCCTTCTCACTGTTCTCAAGCTTGATCTGTGCTGTAATCAGCTCATGCTTCAGATCATATAACTCTTTTTCTTTTGCGGAAAGATCCTCCTGGAGAACATCAATCTGCTTCTTCGCCTTAAAATAGTCGTCTGCTACATTCAACTGGAGTAACACATTCTGCATATCCATCGAAAGACGCTTGAAGCCTTCAACCTTAGAATATTCGGTAATCTTTGCGTTGATGTAGGAAGCAACTTTCTGCAGATATTCTTCGCTCTCATAACCGCTTAAGGTATATACTTTGCCGCCGATCAATACATCGGTATCCGTTTTGTTTGTTGCCATATCCCATTCCCCCCAACGCTTCATTGTGATTACGCAAAAACACTATAAAAATTATAATACAGATTAAGTCGGAATAGCAAGCCCCAAATGGCGATAAGCCGCCTCGGTAACCTGTCTTCCTCTTGGTGTACGATCCAAAAGACCATTCTGAATCAAGTAAGGTTCGTAGACTTCCTCCAAGGTGTCCGAATCCTCACCGATGGATACCGCAAGAGTCTCCAAACCAACCGGCTTTCCTCCGAATTTAAAAATTAAGGTTCGAAGGATGTCACGATCGACTTTATCCAAGCCAAGCTTATCCACCTCAAGAATATCCAGGGATTCCTTCGCAACACGCTCGGTAATGGTTCCGTCATATTTCACTTCCGCAAAATCACGTACTCTTTTTAGCATACGATTGGCAAGTCGCGGCGTTCCACGACTTCTTCTCGCGATTTCAACGGCACCTTCTTCTTCAATGGCAACGCCTAAGACATGAGCGGAATTCTTCACGATACGGGTAAGCTCCGTAACCGTATAGTACTCCAAATGATGAATCACCCCGAATCGATCCCGTAAAGGAGCCGAAAGGGACCCGGCTCTGGTCGTTGCGCCAATCAGCGTAAATTTTGGAAGTTCCAAACGAAGAGATCTTGCCGTTGGTCCTTTGCCAATCATAACATCGATTGCATAATCTTCCATGGCCGGATACAGAACCTCTTCCACCTGTCGATTCAAACGATGAATCTCATCGACAAAAAGAATATCGCCTTCCGAAAGGCCGTTCAAAATTGCTGCAACATCTCCCGGCTTCTCAATAGCCGGTCCGGAGGTAATCTTAATATTCACGCCCATTTCATTGGCGATAATGCCTGCCAACGTCGTCTTTCCAAGTCCGGGAGGTCCGTATAAAAGAACATGATCCAGACTCTCATTTCGCCCCTTAGCGGCATCAATGAAAATCTTCATACTCTCCTTCGCCTTCTCCTGACCAATATAATCCTTAAGGCACTGGGGACGAAGAGAATTCTCAATGGCATGATCTTCTTCTTGAATTTCAGTGGATATCACTCGTTCTGCCAAAACCCTCTACCTCCTAGTGCATCTTTTTTAACGCAAGTTTGAGAAGCTCTTCCCCGGTTGCCCCGGAAGGTGCCTCTACGGATTGGACGGCACGAATAGCCTCCGAAGGACTGAACCCCAGAGAGGTTAACGCCTCCGTTGCTTCCTGAATTGCCACAGCATTTTCGTTGACCGGAGCAGTCGCATTATTCTTTCCGGTCGAAGCCAAACCGTTATCGTTAAACATGCCGACACTCACTTTATCTTTTAGGTCGACAATGATACGCCCGGCAGCTTTCGGTCCGATTCCGTTTGCTTTGGAAAGAAGTTTTTGATCTTCACTCATAATGGCATAAATAATATCATCCGGTGTATAAGAATTTAACATAGACAATGCACTCTTCGGCCCAACGCCGCTTACCGAAATCAGCAGTTTGAACATTGCCATGGATTCTTTCGAAAGAAATCCGTACAGAGCAATGCCGTTCTCCGAAATAGCAAAATACGTATGAACCGTAACCTCACCCTGAAGGATACTGAGTTTTACCAGATCATTCATTGCCATATTCACGGTGTATCCCACTCCGTGGACATCCAGGATTACACTGTCTTCCGTGGTATCAAATACCGTTCCTCTTAAAAAAGAAATCATTCGTTTTCTCCAAAATAATCGTTGCAAGAACTCCGATCAGAATTCCGGTAAGCAACCCAATTCCCACCAGATATGGTAGGGTAACAGCAATTGTAAACGTTTTCATCACCAAGGCAGCCACAATCAACTGCCCGAGATTATGAAACACACCGCCCAATGCGCCAACCGTGAGCGTATGTAAGCCGAATCCTTTTTTGGCAAGTATCATCACGGCAAAAGAACATAACGCTCCGCCGAGACTATATAAGAAACTATAAAGATTCGTAAATAAAATACTGATAAGAAGGATGCGCAGGATATTCACCACCAACGCTTCTCTTTCTCCGTATCGATACAAGATAAATACAATTGTCAGATTCGCAAGTCCAAGTTTGGCTCCGGGAATCGAAATCAGAATCGGCAACAAGGATTCCAAATAACTTAGAATCAAAGAAAACGTTAGTAAAAGACTAAGCTCACACATTTTCCGAATCGGGCTTCTCTTCATCGAATCACCTCCACAACAACACGATGTGGCAGACAGATCATCGACTCCCCTTCCCGTTCGATGGGGCCCATCTTCATACATCGCCCATCCGGGCAATCCGCTTCAACGAGATACGCTTTACCGTTCTGAATCTTCAATCGATTATATCCGTTGCTTGTGACGATATCATAGGTAGTCTCTTGATTCATTGGGAAGGACTGAACCTGCACTCCGTTGACCGAAACAGTCACCGTATTCCCTTTTTTCTGAAGGAAAAGAAGCAAAATCCATCCAATTCCAACAAGAAGAAGGATTCCTCCCAAGACAGCCAAATCCCTTTTCGACAAGCTAAACATCTTCACGAATTATCGATCCTCGCGGAAATAATTGATACCGGTCGCAGCAGGCTGACCGCTAATCTTCTTTTTGTTAATAGAATTCAGAATCAATACGATTGCCGTAATTGCAAAGGGAAGTCCTTTGAATACTTCCACCGGGATGGAACCCAACCAGCCAAGTACCTTGGGAAACGCCTTTCCAAGCGCTCCTCCGTAGATCTGAAGCGTGTTAAACAGACCAAAGATAAAGGTGCCCAGAATCGCCTTGGCAGCGTTCCAGTTTGCGAAAATAACCAGTGCAATGGCAATCCAGCCGTAACCGTTAATCCAGCAGTTACTACCTTCAAAGGTACCGCCCATATTGATACCCATCTGATAACCGCCGATTCCCATAATACCGGCGCCAAGGATTACGTGAATATACTTATATTTCTTGATATTAATGCCGACCGCGTCCGCAGCTGCAGGATTCTCGCCGATGGAACGCATCTTAAGACCGAACTTGGTTTTCTTAATGTAGAGATTTACAAGAATCGCAATCACAATTCCCAAATAAACCAATACATTCTGCCCAAATAAAGCCTTCCCGATAATCGGGATATTGGTAAGCCCCGGAATCTTAATATTGGCTGCCTGTGCTGCAAGATGAGCCTTATCATTCATTACAGGCCAAGCCTTACCGATTCCCTTACCGATAAAGAAATATAAGCCAAGGCCAAAGGTCGTAATCGTAAGACCGGTTACATTCTGATTTGCCTGCATCGAGATGGTTAACCAGGCAAACAACAATCCGCATAAACCGGCAAAAATGAAGGAAAACAGAATGCCGATATACAGATTATCAAAACGACAACCCATCAAATATCCGCCAATCGCACCTACCGCCATGGTACCTTCAACACCCAGGTTTAACGACCCGGATTTTTCGGTAATAATTTCACCGACCGTGCCGTATACAAGGGAAATATTGTAGACAACTACGTAATAAAGGAAAAGAGAAATTACCTGAATCGCATTCATATTACTCTACCTCCTTTGTACGTACAATCTTGAACTTCAAAAGGAAATCTGCCGCAAGGATTGCAAACAGAATAATGCCCTGTAACAGATTTGCAAAATTGGCATCCACCGCTGAGAAGTTCGCATTCGCCGCTGTGGTACCATATTGCAGAATACTGATTAACAGCGAGGTCACCAGAATTCCGATGGGATTTAACTTGGATAACCATGCAACAATAACACCGGTCCAACCTACATCATTCGTAATCGAGGTGGATAAGGTATGGGACGTGGATAAATGCAATGCTCCGGCTACACCCACCAGCGCTGCAGACAAGAATACGGTACGAATAATAATCTTATTTACCTTCATTCCGGCGTACTTCGCGGTAGGAACACTGTCACCGACTACACTAATCTCATATCCGTGCTTACTCTTGGATAAGTAAATTAAGATGATAACAACCAAAACCAATGCAAAAATCAGAGAAACATTCAGGCTAAACTTTCCAAACTTAATCATTGGCATAAATGCACTTTTCGGGATCTTTGCAAACTTCGGTCTCGCAGACTTGGGATCCAGGAAAAGATTCCATTTGGTCTTATTATTTGCAAAGAACATTAAGGTATACAGTGCAATATAGTTTAACATCAGAGTAAGCATGGTTTCATTGGTCCCCCACTTCACTTTCAGAAGGGCCGTAATCATACCATAGATACCGGCAGCCAAACCACCGCAGAGCGCCATAATCAAAAGATTCATATACGGAGATAAATGGGCACCGAATTTCATGCTGACAAACGCCGCAACAATTGCTCCGATAATGAACTGACCTTCACCACCGACGTTCCAGAACTTCATGCGGTATGCTAAGGACAACGCAAGAGAGGTGATTAACAGCGGAACAAAAACATTAATTAAGTTCATGAAACATTTATAAGGGAACTTATTCCCGATTAAGCCAATCGAAAACATCTCCTTATAAAACTTCATAAAAGGCACCTTCATGGTCGACAATAAGATGGCGCCGATAATCAATGCAACCAAAATTGCAACCACATAATAAAGAGCCATTCGAAGAACGGAAGAACCGCTTCGTTTAACAATATGAAACTTACGCATTTTCTTCCTCCTCCGACACTTCTTCAATATTGGTATCCTTGGCAATACCGGCAATCTTACCGTTAATATCCGAAATATCCAACGCACCGGTCATCATAAGGCCAAGCTCTTCTTTTGTCACCTTATGCGCATGCACAACGCCCATAAGCTTTCCGTGACAGATTACCATGATCTTGTCACATAACGCCATCATAACGTCCAAATCCTCGCCTACAAACAGGATTCCGGTTCCGTTCACCTTCTCACGATTCAAAATATCATAGATGGCATAGGAAGAATTTACATCCAATCCTCGAACCGGATAAGCGGTTACGATTACATTCGGGCCGGTTGCAATCTCACGTCCAAGCAAAACCTTCTGAACATTACCGCCGGACAAAAGACGAACCGGCGTCTCTGTGGAAGGCGTTACCACATTTAGCTCATCAATCACATTTTTGGCAAACTTACGTCCGGCATTTCGATTCACGAATGGATTCAAGCGAGCCGAACTCTTTCGATAGTTCTTAAGAAGCATATTATCGGTAATCGAAAGAGAGGGGGCAAGTCCCATTCCCAAACGGTCCTCCGGGATAAAGCTCATGGCAATTCCCTTATCGATAATCTCCTCCGGGCTTAAACCTACGATATTTTCACCCTTATGAATCATCATACCGTTTTCAATAGGACGAAGTCCTGCGATGGCTTCACAGAGTTCCTTCTGACCACATCCTGCAATACCCGCGACACCCATAATCTCGCCGCCTCGAATATAGAAATTGATATGATCAATCGCAACGCTTCCTTCATCATTCAGAATCGTCAGATCTCGAATCTCCAAAAGAGGTCTTGTATGTTCAACCGTCGGTCTGGCAATGTCCAGATTCACCTTACGGCCTACCATAAGTTCTGTTAACAGTTCTTCGTTGGCAGATGCCGTCTCCACGGTATCGATGTATTCTCCTTTTCTCATGACCATAACGCGGTCTGAGATATCCATCACCTCATTCAGCTTATGCGTAATAATAATAATGGAATGACCGTCTTCTCTCATCTTACGGAGAATATCAAACAGCTTCTGAATCTCCTGCACCGTTAATACAGCGGTAGGTTCATCCAAAATGATTACCTTTGCTCCGTAATAGAGCACCTTAATGATCTCAATGGTCTGTTTTTCGCTGACCGACATATTATGTACAAGCTTCTTGGGATCGATTTCAAATCCAAACTTGTCTGCTATCTCAGAAATCTTCTTATAACGATTCTTTTTGAGCAGAAAAGAGGAATTCTCTTCGCCCATAATGATGTTATCCGCCGCACTGAATACATCCACCAGTTTAAAATGCTGATGAACCATTCCGATTCCAAGCTTCTTTGCATCCTTGGGAGAACGAATCGAGACTTCTTCACCGTTCATGAAGATGCTGCCCGCGTCAGGCGCATAGATACCGGATAAGATATTCATAAGCGTTGTCTTACCGGAACCGTTCTCTCCGAGTAAGGCTAGAATCTCACCCTGCTTCAGATTCAGATTAATGTTCTTGTTGGCGACCACTTCGCCAAAGGTCTTGGTAATTCCCTTACACTCTAAAGCGTAAGAGTTCTGTTCAGCCACAGAATCGACTGTCTGATGCTCTTCCATTACTAAATCGCTCATCCTCTGCTCCATCTGTAATTAGTGTATATCTAGTGAATGAAAAGGATTCCATACACAAAATATTCCAAGAATAATCATAGCAAATTCTTGGAACGAACGCAACAAAAAAGGGAATCCGAAATCGGATTCCCTTGCTTGTTTCTTGTCGGAAATTATTCCTCGATAACACCCTGTACGTAGTAGTTCATAGAACCGGTGATTACACCGTCTGCTACGGAAGCGCCACCAGCCTCAACGATGGTGTTGCCTGCATTGTCAACAAGAGCAGCATCATTCATCTGTACGGTGCCGTCAACGAAGGACAACTTAACGCCGCTGAATACATCCCAAGTACCGTCAATGATCATAGCGGAAACCTGATCAATGTAGCCCTGAGCATCAGAGGTGCAGTTCTCGGACAGAGGAGAAATATCAACGAAACCTTCCTTCAGACCACCATAGTAGTTGCCTACCTTGGTCATGAAGTTTGCAGGATCGTTCATAGCAGTCTCGATTGCTAACTGATAGTAAACATACCAGTTCCATACAGGAGCGGTTAAGTGGCTGGTAGGAGCCTGAGCGGTCATATCAGAATTGTAACCACAACCGAATACGCCTGCATCCATAGCTGCGAGCTGAGGCTGAGCGGAGTCACAGTGCTGTGCAATGATACCACAACCGTAGGTATCGATTAAGAGCTGTGCAGAGGACTTCTCAAGCTGCTCATCACCCCAACAACCAAGCTTCTTAACATGAACGGTTGCGTTAGGGTTAACGGACTGTGCACCAAGTGCGAATGCGTTGATACCGGAACAGGTCTCAGCGTACTCGGTACCGAATGCGGATACGAAACCAAGCTCATTGTTACCGGTCTCAAGAGACTTAAGACCTGCAGCAATACCTGCAAGGTAACGAGCCTGATAGATACGTCCGAAGTAGTTGTTGAAGTTCGTATCGTTGCTCATGTAACCGGTTGCATGGGAGAAGATGATATCAGCGTACTCTTCCTTCTCAGCAGCATCGGCAAATGCATCGATGTAACCGAAAGAGATACCGAAAATAATCTTACAGCCCTTACCTGCAAGCTGATCGATTGCATTGGTAACGTCGGTGTAATCCTCAGCAACATTATCAATGATGTAAAGGTTATCAAGAGAGATGTTCAGGTTCTTCATAGCAGTGGTAATACCATTGTGATGAGCAAAGGTATAACCTGCGGTATCTGCCTGAGAATTGATGTAGATAGCACCTACCTTGATTGCGGATGCATTTGCGGAAGTATTATCATCCTTCTTGTCATCCTGGCTAGCACTGGTGTTCTGATTGTCAGAACCGGTCTTCTTGTCATTCTTCTTACCGCCACATGCAAATAACGTTCCAACCAACATTACTGCAAGGAGTAAAGAAAGAATCTTCGTTACAGTAGACTTCTTCATTTTTTCCTCCTATAGGTCAATCTGACCCTTATAAAAAATATATATGAAGCACAATCGGTGCAATCATATCACAATAAAAGTTCTCGCCCCGGCCATCAACCGAAACGAAGCAAGACTACTTGCGGAACGTAATTGAGGTATCCGACATGGACTCAATTCCGGCCAGTGCCTCAACACGAATTCCTTTGGCTCTCAGAGCATCTCCGCCACCCTGGAAGCATTTCTCAATGGCAACACAGCATCCGGCAACCGTCGCACCGGCCTGATGGCAAAGGTCAATCAATCCGTTCAAGGCTTCCCCGTTTGCAAGGAAATCATCAATGATAAGAATACGGTCTTCCGCTTTCAGAACTTCCTTGGACACAACCACACAATAATCCTTGTTGTGCGTAAAGGAATGAACCATTGTCGAATAAAGATCCGCCTGAAGATTGCTCGTCGTATTCTTCTTGGCAAAAACCATAGGGCAATTCAAATGAAGGCCTGCGGCAAAGGCAAGTGCAATACCACTGGCTTCAATGGTAAATACCTTGGTAATCTTCTCTTTTTCAAAAAGACGGGCAATTTCCTCTCCCATACGATTCGAGAAAGCAATATCGATTCTGTGATTCAAAAAATTACTTACCTTCAGGACATTGCCGGGAAATACTTTCCCTTCGGACAATATCTTCTCTTCCAGTTCCCTCATAATGCCTCCGGATTGAAAATATTACGTAAAAACAGTAACAAATCTGTAAATTGTTGTCAATATCAAGCACAACAAAAAAACACCACGAAACGTGGTGTTTTTCGTTATTTTGATTAGTTGTTGATGAACTTGTCTGCTTCGTTGTTCCAGGAGTAAAGCTTTCTTACTTCCTCACCAACCTGCTCAGCGGGATGAGCGGCAGCATTCTTCTTCATTGCCTTGAAGTGAACCTGACGACCTGCAGGACTCATATCCAGTAAGAAGTCCTTTGCAAAGGTACCATCCTGAATATCGGAAAGGATCTTCTTCATGGTCTTCTTGGTCTCATCGGTAATGATCTTAGGTCCGGTAATGTAATCACCGTACTCAGCGGTATTGGAGATGGAATATCTCATTCCTGCGAAACCGGACTGGTAGATTAAATCTACAATCAGCTTCATCTCATGAATACACTCAAAGTAAGCATTTCTGGGATCATAGCCTGCCTCAACAAGAGTCTCAAAACCGGCCTGCATTAATGCACAAACACCACCGCAAAGAACAGCCTGCTCACCGAAGAGGTCGGTCTCAGTCTCGGTCTTGAAGGTAGTCTCAAGAACGCCGGCTCTTGCACCACCGATGGCAAGTGCATAAGCAAGTGCCTTGTCCAGAGCCTTACCGGTAGCATCCTGCTGTACAGCAACAAGACAAGGAACACCCTTACCGGCCTGGTACTCGGAACGAACGGTATGACCGGGTCCCTTAGGTGCGATCATGGTAACATCGACATCCTTAGGAGGAGTAATGCAACCGAAATGAATATTGAAACCGTGAGCGAACATTAACATGTTGCCCGGCTGCAGGTTCGGCTCGATATCCTTCTTGTACATATCTGCCTGTAACTCATCATTGATTAAGATCATGATGATATCTGCCTTCTTAGCGGCCTCAGCAGCGGTATATACTTCAAAGCCCTGTGCCTCAGCCTTAGCCCAGCTCTTGGAGCCTTCGTACAGACCGATAATAACATGACAACCGGACTCCTTAGCGTTCAGTGCATGTGCATGTCCCTGGCTACCATAACCGATTACTGCGATTGTCTGACCTTCAATAGCTGCAAGGTTACAATCCTGCTGGTAGAAAATTCTTGCTGACATTGTGTAATTCCTCCTAAATATTGGTAATTATTTTCTATAATGTGATACGGTTTCCCGCATTACTAACGGTTCCTACAGGTACACTACCTGTTCGCTACCACGGCACAGGCCCACCAGACCGGTACGTGCAAGCTCCATAATTTCGTAACCGCTTAACAGATTCAGGAAAGCATTAATCTTATCCTGACCACCGGTAATCTCGATGGTAAGACAATCCATCGAAACATCAATTACATTGGCACGGAAAATGTTCGTCATAGAAACAATATTCTGACGTTCCTCTTCTGCACAACGAACCTTGATCAAAGCCAACTCGCGGTAAACACTTTCATCAGAGGCAAGTTCCTTAATCGAACGCACATCCTCAAGTTTGTTCACCTGTTTCTCAATCTGATCCAGCACATCATCGTCCCCGCTTGTTACAATGGTAATACGGGTAAAACGAGGATCCGCAGTAACGCCTGCGGTAATGGAATCAATATTATACCCTCTTCTGGAGAACAGACCGGAGATTCGGCTTAACACTCCCGAGGTATTATCTACAAGAATCTGAAAAACTTTCTGTTTCATGGTTCACCTGCCCAAATTTACTTCACTTGATACATTTTAGCACATTAAAGTAAAAAGTCAAACTAATCGGTACATTTCTGCAGTGCCAAAGTTCCGGTTCTTGCCACTTCCACAATTCCATAAGGCTGAAGCATGGAAATCAGCAACTGAACGCGCTCCGGCGTATCGGTCAACTGAAGCAACATATAAGTCTTACTCATATTTACGATGTCGGCCTTCATGCTCTGACTGATCTCAAGAATCTCTCCGCGAGTCTTCTTATTGTACTTAACTTTCAAAAGAACCAGTTCGCGACACACCCCGGTATCTTCGTGAAAAGTCTTAACTTTAATGACATCGAGTTTTTTATTTAACTGCTTCTCAATCTGCTCAAGAGTCCGTTCGCTACCGGTGCTGACAATCGTCATACAGGATACGTTTTTATCTTCGGTCTCCCCTACGGCGAGGGAATCAATATTAAACATTCGTCTGGAGAATAAACCTGCCACCTTACACAGCACACCGCTTCTATTCTCAACCAAAACGGAATAAATCTTCTTCATGCTTCACACCTCTCATCGAACAATATCGTCCGGATCAATCATAACTTCCAGAAGAACCGACTCGTCATTGGCCAAAAAAGCATCCAGCGTTTCCGATGTTTTTTTGCTCTCGGAAAGCGATAAGAACTTCATGTCATAAGCTTCTGCAATCTTATCAAGACGAGGACTGCCGGATAAATCGATTACGGAATAACGGCTGTCATAGGTAAAATGCTGATACTCGCGAACCATTCCGAGAACCTTATTATTAAACACAATAATCTTCACCGGAATATCATGCTGACGCATGGTTGCAAGTTCCATCATAGACATCTGGAAGGAACCGTCTCCGCATACGGCAATGACCTGACGCTCGGGAAGTGCTAACTTGGCGCCCATTGCACAGGGAATCGAGTATCCCATGGTTCCCATACCGCCGGAGGTAAAGAACTTGCCTTTTTTTACAATATGATAGGAACAGGACCAAATCTGATTCTGACCGACATCGGCAACGTAAATGGCATCCTCTTTCATCTTCTCGGACAGGGAGCGAATAAAGTGTTCCGGGTCGATAAATGCAGGATTTACCTTACGAACCTTCACCATTGATTTGCGATATTCCTCCAGGGTTCCAAGCCAATTCGAGTAATCCACCGGAGTAATCTCCATGGAAAGCATCTCTCGGAAAATGTGTTTTGCATCTCCTACAAGGGGAATGGTTGCCCCTGCGTTTTTACCAATCTCCGCAGAATCGACATCAATATGAACTAAAACCTTATTCTTGGTAATCAAATCCGGCTGGCTGATGGCACGGTCTGCCACTCTGGCCCCGACCACAATCAAAAGATCCGATTCGTTCATGGCACGATTGGCATAGGCTTTTCCGTTATTGCCGACCATTCCGAAATACAGAGGATGTTCCGTTGGCATAACGCCGATTCCCATCATGGTAGAAACAACGGGAATATTGAATTTCTCAACGAACTCCCAGATCTCAGGCTTCGCATCGGACAACTTGACGCCTCCGCCGACGCAAAGAATCGGAGCCTTCGCCTTCTCTAACTCGTTCATAACCTTCTGAAGCTGACCGGCATGTCCCTTAACGGTAGGCTTATAGGTACGAAGATTCACACTCTCCGGATATTTAAAGGACTTAATCACAGCCTTCTGAACATCGATGGGCACATCAATCAAGACAGGCCCCTTTCGTCCCGTATTGGCAATATAAAAAGCTTCCTTCATAATGCGCGGAATGTCATTCACATCACGAACCAGGTAAGAATATTTCACAAAAGATTCGCAGGCTCCGGTAATATCCGCTTCCTGGAACACGTCACTACCAAGAAGCTTACTTTCCACCTGACCGGTAATACATACCAACGGAATACTGTCTGCAAAGGCCGTTGCAATACCGGTAATCAGGTTCGTAGCACCCGGACCGCTGGTGACGGCACAGACTCCTACCGTACCCTTCGCTCTGGCAAAGCCGGAGGCGGCATGAGCCGCATTCTGCTCGGTACGAATCAGCACCGAACGAACGGAAGAATCCAGAATACTGTCATAGAAAGGGCAAATAGCCACTCCGGGATACCCGAATACCGTAGTAACCCCTTCTGCTTCCAGACATTTAATCATTGCATCTGCACCAGTCATAATTACGATCTCCTCATATGCGTATAAAAAATCATTATTATTATATCGAAGTATCTATCAACATTCAAGAAAATTAACAAAGCATAACAAAAAGGGAGTACACCTTGCGGTATACTCCCAATTCATAATCAAATGATCCATTCAAAAGATTAGTTCTGAGGATTCTGCATCTGCTGCTGAGCTGCCTGCTGCTGTGCATACATCTGCTGCTGCTGAGCAAACATCTGCTGCTGCTGAGCGAACATCATCTGCTGCTGCTGAGCCTGAATCATGCTCTTCTGCTTGCCGTTTGCAATTGCCTTAGAGATGATACCTGCAAGAATTGCGTAAGCAGTCTGAAGGATGCAAAGGATGAAGTAAACAATAATACCAAAAAATACAGAGTGAATCTTAGCAACGTCCTTTGCCTTGTAACCGACCTTGAGGTAAGAATCAACAATCTTACCATTACCAACAAGAATCATAATGAACATAGAGGTTGCAAGAATCAGGTTGATTACCGAATATACTGCAGCCATATTGTTCTGCTTCTTGCAATAGGAAACAAGTACAAGAACCATAACCGGAACGAAAAGTAAAGGCAGGAAGAAATCAAAGTAAGCACCGTTCAGAGTAAGGGAGAACAGGTTGTAAAGCTTCTTCGACATCTTAGCTGCAGGCATAAATGCAAAAATAAAGGTTACACAAGCAACAATGATGCCAACCCAGTTTACCTTGTCAGCCTTAGCGGTTAACTTGGAAAGGAACTTATTTACATCTAAAGTTGCTGCGGGTGCAGGCTGTGCATAAACCTGCTGAGGAGCTGCTGCTCCCATAGGTGCTCCACAAACGGGGCATACTGCGGATCCGTCAGGAACCTGATTACCACACTTGGTACAGAACATAGTAAAAATCCTCCTTAAGGAATGTTAATAGTTTCTTTTATAATACCACTATCTTTTTCCATTTTCAATGCATTTTCATTTTCTTTTCCCGACACGAATCGAAGAAATAATTGCGTGAAACATCAACTCATGGTATTTTAGGATAAGAATGTTTCACAGAAAGGCCCCGGTATGAAAAAAAGAATTTCTTTCACAATTCTTATAGCACTCTTCTCCTGCATAAGCCTCTGCGGATGCACCCAAAGCAAGAAAGAATCCTCCAAAGCATATTTACAGGAGATCAATCAATTCATCGATCGCATTACCGTACTCGGGGACTCCCTGGATGCCATCGATGCAACCTCCTTAGATTATTCGGAGCAGTTTTTGTCTAAAATGGATTCTTTAATGCAGGAATTTGCGTCTCTGTCCGACATTGAGGTACCGGACTATCCCCACTATCATGATTTGGCGGTTGCCGCATCCTTTTATATGGAGCAGGCTTCCCAATATTATCACAAGGCCTATGAGAACGGATATGACGAAAAGCTCCTTCCCTATGCGGATGCCTTCTATGATGAGGCACTCCAGAACCTTCGTTACATCGGCTACTACTTTAACGGCTATAATGTCGAGGATGTTGTTCATTCTTTGGAAGAACTGCAAACCATGACCTATCAATAACCAATCTTTCCACAGTACTCTTCCAGTAGTTTTTTATTGGACGAATTTCGACAATTCTTGGCATTCTGCAGGATTTTCTGCCGAAGCTCTTCTACGCGCTCCTCTGCCCCTTCCACGCCCTGCTTTGCAAGGCCGGTAAAAGAACAATAATCAATATAATCCATCTGCGCTTCCAGAATCTCATCATAGACATCATAATCCCCGCCGCGAAGAACATAGAGATCCATCGTCTGATAAAGGGCAGCAAACTTTCTGTCATGATAGGAGCGATCACAGCTCTTCATCTGATTACTGCGGTCATTCAGATATTCCCGTTCAAACCGGTGCGTTACCAGGGCTTTCGTTCCGGCGAAAAGAAGAATCAGAACAAAACTGCAGAGAACGATTCCGATAATCTTCCCAATCATGGAAGGTGCATATTTCTTTTTGGAATAAGGATTACTCATTCTCCCAGGCCCTCCTCTCTCTTAAGGTATCGCACAAATCATCGACCGTGGCCGTACGCAGATCAAAATAGTCGGTGAATTCAATAAGATCCATCTCCTCTTTTGTAAGGCCTACATACCCCATCAAGAAACTTCGGATATCCTCCCGATAGCGTTCCCATTGCGGTCGATTTTCTTCGGCAAGCTCCGAATACAGCCCCCGTTCGTTCGTTAGCAATCGATTGGACTCCCGAATTAAGGTATTCAGTGTCCTTACCGCCGTATCACTTTTTTCTTCCTTCGAAAGTTCAAAAAAAGAATACTTCGCGCCCACATAATCCGTATAATCCGCATACATCAATGCCGCCTGCGAGTAGACATAGGACTTCTGATCGTTGTATAGGTTCTGATCGTCCATATAATCCTTAAGCCCCATATAGTCCTGTTCATTCCAAAATTGTGCCATCTTCTTGAAATATTTGGAATTCGGATTGTTCAGGCGATTGTCAATATCCTTGGAATACAGTGCCGCAGCGACAATCAAAGCAATAATCCACAATGCGATCAGGGCAAGTAAACCAAGCAGAACCCGTTTCAGAATAATATTGATGACGTACTTGTAGATATAACTGTTGACCTCTGCCTGTGCATTGGCATAGTCTTTTAAAGCATTATCCGTCTGCTTCTTCCATATTTTACCGAGCATGTTTTCGGTATGGCAGTAGGGACAATAGCATTCCTTCGTTTTGTAATTGGCATTACAGTTCTTACATCTCACGATTCTTTCCCTGCCTTCTTCATTGCAAAATGATAAATCTTCTCACCAAAGGACTTCCATACCGCCTCTTCATTGGTATAATTCTCCATGGCTTCCCGAATCTCCTCCATAGAGAAACCGACTTCCTCCTGAAGGAAAGTCTCAATATCGTGAATCAGATATTCGGCTCCTTCCTCTTCTTCATAGACGTAACCTTCCTCCCGAAGGCGATAGAGTTCCCGCAATGGTTTCAAAATATAAGTAAGATTATAGCCGACATCCTCAAAATTGACCGATTCCTCATTGATTCCCGGAAGCAGGCGAATCGTCTCGGTAAGGGATTCCTTACGCCAACCCAGATTATCGAGAATCTCTCCGATCCGTTGATACTTTTCAAAAAATGAACTGTAATAATCATCGTAGCTCATCAAAAGAGTATACATCTCGGAATAATTCTTTGCTTCATAGAGTTCCTCCAACGCATTCTTACGTGCAAGCAGCGATTGATCGGTTTTATCCTTTTTCGGTGCATTCACAATCCACAACACCAAAAGAATTACGGCAAGAAGAACCGCAACGAACACAATCAACAGAATGACAGGCTTCTTTGTTTTCTGAGCGACCTTTTCCGGACGTTGATACTCGTCCTTTGTCGCCTGCTCAATTACTTCAATCTTCACAGCCTGCTCTAATTTCGCATTTTCCTTGTTCTCCCATCCGCAATAGGGACAAACGATATCAGTGACCCACATCTCACCGTCACAATTGGGACATTTCATTTTAGGATTCATATACACCTCTACATCGGGGTTTTATTTTTGCTTATTATAACACTAACCATAAACAAGAACAAACCCTAATCCGAAAATAAAAAAGGCATTCACCACAAAAGGAGTGAATGCCTTAATCATAAACGTATTTCGTTACGCTTAGAACTTACCTGCCTTAGCAGCCTCTTCGATCGAAACTGCGGTAGATACGGTCATACCAACCATCGGGTTGTTACCTGCACCGATCAGACCCATCATCTCTACGTGAGCGGGTACGGAGGAAGAACCTGCGAACTGTGCATCGGAGTGCATACGTCCCATGGTATCGGTCATACCGTAGGAAGCAGGACCTGCAGCCATGTTATCGGGATGTAAGGTACGTCCGGTACCACCACCGGAAGCTACGGAGAAGTACTTCTTACCTGCCTCGAGACGCTCCTTCTTATAGGTACCTGCAACAGGATGCTGGAAACGGGTAGGGTTGGTAGAGTTACCTGTGATAGATACATCGACACCCTCTTTCCACATGATAGCGACACCCTCACGTACATCATCAGCGCCATAGCAGCGTACCTTAGTGCGAGGACCATTGCTGTAAGCGATCTCACGGACAACCTTAAGCTCGCCAGTGAAATAGTCGAACTCAGTCTGTACATATGTGAAACCGTTGATACGGCTGATGATCTGAGCGGCGTCCTTTCCGAGACCGTTAAGGATACAGCGGAGAGGCTCCTTACGAACCTTGTCAGCCTTAGCGGCGATCTTGATAGCTCCCTCAGCGGCAGCGAATGACTCG
>JAZQQG010000022.1:0-84419 GCA_045628945.1 Lachnospiraceae bacterium | reverse complement strand
ATACTTCCTCTGCCTGATCAGCAGTAGCGGTCTCGCCGGTACCGATTGCCCAGATAGGCTCGTAAGCGATAACCAGTTCCTTAACCTGATCAGCAGTGATTCCGTCAAGATCCCAGGTAATCTGTCTCTTAATCCACTCAGCATAGGTATTTGCCTTACGAAGTGCAAGGGACTCACCACAGCAAAGAATAGGCTTAAGACCTGCAGCAAATGCCTTCTTAACCTTAGCGTTGATCAGGATATCGTTCTCACCGAAGATATCTCTTCTCTCGGAGTGACCGATAATGATGTACTCAACACCTGCATCCTTTAACATAGGAGCAGAAATCTCGCCGGTGAAAGCACCCTTATCTTCAATGTAGAAGTTCTCAGCACCAACATGTACATTGGTACCCTTCACTGCCTCAACAACGGGAACGATGTCGATTGCAGGAACACAGTATACAACATCTACTGCGTCATTCTTAACTAAATCCTTTAATTCAGCACAAAGTGCAACTGCCTCGCTGGGAGTCTTGTTCATCTTCCAGTTACCGGCAATAATTCTTCTTCTAGCCATTGTAATATCTCCTAAAAAAGTATGATTATTTGTTATCTGCTGCGTATACGCCGGGAAGTTCCTTACCCTCTAAGAACTCAAGGGAAGCACCACCACCGGTAGAGATGTGGCTCATCTTATCAGCGAGACCCATCTGGTTAACAGCTGCAGCGGAATCACCACCACCGATAATGGTAGTTGCGGAAGCATCAGCAAGAGCCTGAGCTACGGATAAGGTACCCTTTGCTAATACAGGGTTCTCAAATACGCCCATAGGTCCGTTCCAAACAACAGTCTTAGCGCTCTTAACTGCATCTGCATAGAGCTCTGCAGTCTTAGGTCCGATATCAAGACCTTCCTTGTCAGCAGGGATTGCGTTGGAAGCAACGATCTCTACAGCGATGGAAGGATTGTCAATGGGATCAGGGAAACCTGCTGCAACGGTGGTATCGATGGGAAGTAATAACTTCTTACCAAGCTTCTCAGCCTTAGCCATCATCTCCTTGCAGTAATCAAGCTTCTCATCGTCTACAAGAGACTTACCAATCTCATAACCCTGAGCCTTTAAGAAGGTAAATGCCATACCACCACCGATGATGAGGGTATCAGCCTTCTCAAGCAGGTTATCGATAACATTAAGCTTATCAGCAACCTTAGCACCACCAAGGATTGCTACGAAAGGCCGAACGAGATTCTCAACGGCATTGCCTAAGAAATCGATCTCCTTCTGCATTAAGTAACCAACTGCACAGTTACCGCCCTTAGCACGAACATACTCGGTTACTACAGATACGGAAGCATGTGCACGATGGGAAGAACCGAATGCATCACATACATAATCATCGCAAAGAGCTGCAAGCTCCTCTGCGAACTTGGTACCGGCCTTAGCAGGCTTGGTCTCCTCTTCCATACGGAAACGGGTATTCTGAAGAAGAACAACATCGCCTTCCTTCATAGCCTCAACAGCCTTGGTAGCAGCTTCGCCGGTTACAGAATAATCTGCAACGAATACTACTTCCTTACCTAACTTCTCGGACAGTCTCTTAGCTACAGGTGCAAGAGACTCCTTCTCGTTGGGGCCTTCCTTAACCTTGCCTAAGTGGGAGCAAAGAATAACCTTGCCGCCATCCTTCATTAACTTCTCAATCGTAGGAAGTGCTGCTACGATTCTGGTCTCGTCGGTAATCTCACCGTTCTTTAAGGGAACGTTGAAATCACATCTAACAAGTACGCGCTTACCCTTTGCGCTGAAATCATCAACGGATTTCTTGTTTAAAGACATTGTGGTATCCTCCTAAAATGTTTTGTACGAAGGCTTATGCTCCGTGAATAAAAAAACGGGCCCGGTCCCAAAGACCGGACCCGCATAGGTCATGAATTAACTATTATGCTAACTCAGCGAAGTACTTAATGGTACGAACCATCTGAGATACATAAGAGTTCTCGTTATCATACCAGGAAACAACCTGTACAAGATTGTCAGGGCCAACCATGGTCTGAGTTGCATCGAACAGGGAACCATAGGTCATACCGATAACGTCGCTGGATACGATCTCGTCGGTGTTGTAACCGAAGGACTCGGTAGCAGCAGCCTTCATAGCAGCATTGATCTCATCCTTGGTAACAGTCTTCTCTACGGTAGCTACGAGAATGGTGGTAGAACCGGTAGGGGTAGGAACACGCTGAGCGGAACCGATAAGCTTACCGTTCAGTTCAGGAATAACAAGACCGATTGCCTTAGCAGCGCCGGTGCTGTTAGGAACGATGTTCTGAGCGCCTGCACGGCTTCTTCTCTTATCGCCCTTTCTCTGAGGACCGTCAAGAATCATCTGGTCACCGGTGTAAGCATGAACGGTGGTCATGATACCGGACTTGATGGTTGCAAGGTCATTCAGAGCCTTAGCCATAGGTGCTAAGCAGTTGGTGGTGCAGGATGCAGCGGAGATTACGGTGTCATCCTTGGTAAGAGAGGTGTGGTTTACATTGTAAACGATGGTAGGAAGATCGTTACCTGCAGGAGCAGAGATAACTACCTTCTTAGCACCAGCTGCGATATGAGCGGATGCCTTATCCTTAGAGGTGTAGAAACCGGTACACTCAAGTACAACGTCTACATCAAGAGCGCCCCAAGGAAGGTTCTTAGCATCAGCTTCCTTATAAATGGTGATCTTCTTGCCGTTAACGATGATGGAATCCTCACCGAACTCTACAGCGTCAGCATACTTGTACTTACCCTGAGCGGTATCGTACTTAAGAAGATGTGCTAACATCTCAGGAGAGGTTAAATCGTTGATTGCTACTACTTCGTAACCCTCAGCATCAAACATCTGTCTGAATGCAAGACGGCCGATACGACCAAAACCATTAATTGCTACTTTTACTGCCATTTTTTAGTTCCTCCTAAAAAAAATTATAAAAATTAATTTGTCCTCCCCGGACGCAAAGTCTCGGTTCGTCAAATTTTTATCAGCGTTCTTATTTTAACCAATTCACAAATAAAATACAAGAAGAAAATACAAAAAGTATGTTTTTTTCTTCTTTTTTTGCTATTATGAACATAAATCAAACAACGCAACACAGAAAGGACAACAATATGGCGATTTTAGCAGATCAGCACCTGCACTCTTCCTTCTCCGGCGACAGTGATGCGAAGATGGAAGACATGATTCGTTCCGGTCTCGCACGCGGTCTGAAATTTATGACCTTCACCGAGCATATGGATTACGAATTTCCCAATGAAAAATACAATCTGGCCCCCGGTTTTTTCGAGGTAAATGCCGATTCCTATCTCTATGAGCTTCTGTCCAACCGTGCAAAGTACGAGGACGAATGCAAAATCATTTTCGGTGTCGAATTAGGGCTCAAACCCGAAGCGGCCCGCCGCAATAATCTTTTTCTGAAGCAGCATGAATACGACTTTGTCATCGGTTCGGTTCATCTGGTTGAGGATGTGGATCCCTACTATCCCGAATACTTTGAGGGAAGAACCGAGCGGGCTGCCATGGAAGCCTACTTTAATTGCATTTTGGACAACATGAAAGCCTACATGGGCTTCGATGTCCTCGGCCACATGGACTACATTGTTCGTTATACGCCTTCCAAGGGAGCCGAGTACTCTCCCGCCGATTATACCGATCAGATTGATCGAATTCTTCAGAAATTGATTGACAACGAGAAAGGACTGGAGGTGAATACCGGCGCCTTCGTACGCGGCCTCGATTTCCCGAATCCTCACATGGATATCCTGAAGCGTTACCGCGAGTTGGGCGGTGAAGTCATCACCATCGGAAGTGATGCCCATAAGCCCGAGGATGTCGGCGTAGCCTTTGACCGCACTGCCGAGATTCTGAAATCTCTCGGTTACCGCCACTACTGCATCTTCGAGAATCGTCTTCCGGAGTACAAGGTCATCTAAATGTTCGGAATTGATTTGCACCAGTTCCTTACGATGTGCGTACCCCGCAAAAAAAGAACAGGTTCTGCCGATCCGCTTCGGCAAAACCTGTTTTATTTTTTGGGGTTATCCTTATTTACTGTTATCCGCGGGGATGCGCCTTCGCATAAACCTCACGAATTCGTTTATGATTCAGGTTCGCATAGATCTGGGTTGTGGAGATATCGGAGTGGCCAAGCATCTCCTGTACGGAACGAAGATCCGCTCCGTTCTCTACCAGATGTGCCGCAAAGGAATGACGCAAGGTGTGGGGGGTAATATCGGAGGTAATTCCCGCCTTCTTCGCATAATACTTAATAATCTTCCAAAAGCCCTGGCGGCTCAAGGTGTCTCCGGAACAGTTTACGAAAAGAATATCGCTCTTCGTATCCTCTAACATCGCATCTCTAGTCTTATCCAGATAACGAAGCAATGCCTGTTTTGCCGCATTTCCAAAGGGAATAATTCTCTCCTTGTTGGCATCACGGCATACCAGGAAGTTCATTGCCAGATTCACATCCGAACACTTCAGTGTGATTAACTCCGTTACACGAATTCCCGTCGCATAGAGAAGCTCCAGCATCGCACGGTCGCGAATCTCCTTTAAGGAGTCTCCGCTTGGCTGTTCCAGAAGGCGAATTACTTCCTGCTGCGTCATAATCTCAGGAAGCTTCTTCTCGACCTTCGGCGAATGCAGTACCCCCGAGATATCCTCGGGAATCAGCTCCTCCTTGGCCATATAGTGAAAGAACGCCTTGACGGATGCAATGCTACGGGAAATGGTAGCCGGGGAGAAATTCTCCCGCTCCAGGAAGGAAACAAATTCCTTCAGATCCTCTTCCGTTAATTTCGCAGGGTCCGAAATTCCGCGAACATTGGCAAACTCGACCAGTTTACGAAGATCTCTGCGATATGACATCTCGGTATTGCTCGATGCTTTTTTCACCTCATGAAGGTACATAATAAAATCATTAATTGCCTTCGTAATCATTATCGTAAACCTAACCCCTTACTGCGAAAGAATTGCTTCAAATACTCAATTTAGTTTACATTATATCGGGCATTTTGGTTAAAATCAACGCCTATTTTTATCCACAAATGCCGTAAAATAGGGTGTTTAGGCATCATTGTACAACATATCGAAAGCCTTATTTTTTATGTCTACCACATCTTGTAAAGCGGGCACCAAAAAAACTTTTTTCCACATTTTATTGTGGATTATTATTTACATAATGCATTTTTTATGTAAAAAAAAGAACCGACGTAAAAGTCGGTTCATCGTTTTATAAATTCAGACAAATCTTTCTATTTACAATATTTGCTGTAGTAAGCAAGAATTGCGCCTACGGTCTTGCTATCCTGGATTTTTCCCTCGTAAATGAGAGGAAGCAAATCCTCCACTGCCCACTCTTCCACCTCAATGAACTCTGTCTCATCCAGATGCTGGCACTCCTTACGAAGATTTCTTGCCAGATAGATATCTATCTTTTCATTGCAGAACGCCACCGTCGTATAGATGGAAAGAAGCAATTCCAGATCCGAAGACTGGAAGCCGGTCTCCTCATTCAGTTCCCTGGCTGCCGCATCGATGGTGGGCTCCTCCGGGCCGTTTAATCCACCTGCCGGAATCTCAAGGGTAAAACGTTCCAATGCATTCCGGTACTGTCTTACCATCAGAAGTTTTCCCTCATCGGTAACAGGAACAACCGCAGCCGCTCCCTTATGGCAAATCATATCATATTTTTCAAGCATACCGTTCGGAGTCTGAATCGTATCCTCGCAGTAATCAAATAGATGACATTTCTTAACCAGTTCTCGCTTCAAACGCTTATAGGGTTCCATCTTATACCTCGTAGAGCATGTATGTATTCTTGCCCTGCACCTTTGCCTCAGCCAGTGCTTTTTTGGCCGTCTTATAGAGTTCGCTATAGCTTAATCGGTTCGCATCCGCATAGACAACACCGAGCGAAACCGATGCTTCAAAACCGTCATTCTCATAAGGGTACACATAATGCAACGATCTGCACAGGGTCTCACAGGAATAAGCAATCGCTTCCTTGGCGGAAGGATTCGTCATAAGTACCGCAAATTCATCGCCACCGGTACGGCCGAGAATATCATTCTCTCCAAAAAGTGAACACATCTTCACAGAAACCGTCTCTAAAATTCCGTTACCAAAACCATGTCCAAAGCGCTCGTTTACCAGCGTCAGATCATCAAGATCCAAAAGCAACAATGCAATCTTCCCCTCTTTTGTCTTAAGGGTTTGGCTGGAAAGTTCCAGGAAGGACTGGTCCACATAAAGACCGGTCAAGGAATCTCTCTCATACTTCTCCGACTCCGCTTCCTTAAGACTCTGCTCTACCATCTCCGGCGTTGCCTCCAGAATGGAGGTCGTCTGCGACATATCATGTTCAATAATATCAATGACCATTCTTCCGTTCACTTCATGGAAACCGAAGGAAGCATATATTCTTCGGCGTGCCATATCCGGCAGCAGAATGTTGTATTCCAGATTCATATGATCGGCCCGAGTCTTCATGGCTTCCTCAAAGGTACGCATCAGTCGATTCATATCATCGGAGGTAATGCCCTTACCGGGTCCGGAGAAGAATTCCGTTCCGACCAGCTGCGTTCCCAGCTCATATCCATGCAAAAGAAGATATGCATCATTGGCATACTCAACAATCGCATCCCGATAAGCGTTATTGGTATTCGCAATTAAACGAATTGCTGCGGAGTTCGTTGCATCCAAAACGGCTGCAATCTGATCCTTTACCAGATAATCGCCTTCCTTCTGGCGATTCATGCGCTCTACCACCTCAAGATTTCGCAGTCGAATAATATTATGCACACGGTTTCGTACCACCTTCACATTGAAGGGTTTAAAAATAACATCCGTTGCGCCATGCTCAAATGCAAGCGCTTCACAATCATCATCCGAATACGCCGTTGAAAAGACCACCGGTACATTCTGACAATCATTCTGATGACGAAGCCAATCAATAAATTCCAGTCCCGACATCGATGGCATGATATTATCCGTAATGATGATCGAATAGACCTGATTCTTCACTCTTTCACAGGCTTCAAACCCGTCACAGGCGGTATCAATCTCATATTCATCCGAGAAGACATTCGCCAGAATCTTCTGGTTCACAACTTCATCGTCAACAATCAGCATTCTTTCCATAGCAAACACTACTCCACTCTTGCTTCTATATAAGCGAACTCATTATAGCACGAACGGATAGTTGCTTCTACCACTTTTTGTGGATTTTTCGGCGTCAAACAGCAAATATAGTGCTTATTCACAAATTATCCTTCTCTTACATTTATTTTTTAGCAAAAAAAGAGACCATACCGAAGTATGATCTCTCTATTCTGTAACAGTACGTTCGATTACTTGGCGTAATCGGTAACGCGGGATTCCCGGATGATATTGACCTTAATCTGACCGGGATACTGAAGCTCTGCTTCAATCTTCTTCGCGATATCACGAGCAAGCAGAATCATATCTGCATCGGATACCTGCTCAGGATCTACCATAATACGAATCTCACGACCTGCCTGAATGGCAAATGACTTATCGACACCTTTGAAATTGTTGGCTATTTCTTCAAGCTGAGTTAATCTGGTGGTATATGTATCCAGAGTATCCTTTCTCGCACCGGGTCTTGCTGCGCTAATCGCATCAGCAGCCTGAACGATACAAGAAATCAGGGACGTAGCTTCTACATCACCATGATGCGACTCAACCGCATTGATAACAGTAGCGTTCTCTTTGTATTTCTTACAAATCTCAACACCTAACTGTACATGCGTACCTTCCTGCTCATGATCCACGGACTTACCGATATCATGCAGAAGTCCGGCACGGCGGGCAATTCTCGCATCTAATCCCAGTTCGGAAGCAAGTAATCCGGAAAGGATGGATACTTCCTCAGAATGCTTCAGAGCATTCTGACCGTAACTGGTTCTGTACTTCATTCTACCAAGGAGCTTAATCAGCTCAGGATGAAGGCCATGAACGTTACACTCCATAGCGGTACGCTCGCCTTCCTCCTTGATAATTACTTCTACTTCTTTCTGCGCTTTCTCATACATCTCTTCGATTCTGGCAGGATGGATACGTCCATCCACAATCAGCTTCTCGAGAGCTAAGCGGGCAATTTCACGACGAATCGGGTCGAAGCAGGAAATAATAACTGCCTCAGGAGTATCATCAATGATGAGTTCTGCTCCTGTCAAGGTCTCCAGGGTACGAATATTACGTCCCTCTCTACCAATGATTCTTCCCTTCATTTCATCGTTCGGAAGCTGTACAACCGATAATGTCGACTCTGCAACATGATCTGCCGCACATCTTTGGATGGCTGTAACAACCAAGTCTTTTGCTTTCTTATCAGCTTCCTCTTTTGCAAGGAGCTCATAATCCTTGATCATCTTAGCCTTGTCAATCTTGCATTCTTCTTCAACAATTTTCAACAGGTGGTCTTTGGCCTGTTCGGAGGTTAATCCAGAGATTCGTTCCAGTTCCTGCACACGCTGCTCATTCAGCTTACTGATCTCTTCCTTCTGTCGGTTAAGATTTTCTTCCTTTGCAGCAAGACTCTGTTCCTTACGTTCCATTGCTTCGGCTTTTTTATCGATGTTCTCTTCCTTCTGCTGGATACGTCTTTCCTGACGCTGAACCTCGGCACGGCGTTCCTTAATCTCGTGGTCAAGCTCATTCTTCGAACGAATGGACTCTTCCTTGATCTCAAGTAAGCTCTCACGCTTCTTGGTCTCCGCAGTCTTCAGAGCTTCATCAATAATCTCTCTGGCCTTCTCTTCCGCGCTGCCGATTTTACTGGCCTCGTTCTTCTTGTAGATATTCAGAACAATAAAGGCGGTAAGAGGAATTGCAATCACCAGAGTGACCACCACTGCAATGACAGTTACTAAACCGTCCATGTACAGTTGAACCTCCTTATTCATTTTTCATTGTACATATCTATTATGAAACGGATTCGATGTATAACCCATTCCTATAGCAATTTTACAACATATTAAGTGTATTCTTTTCAACATGTTATGTCAAGTAAAAATGAATCGAAAAAGGAAGTAAATTACTCTCCCTCCATCTCTTCTGCGCTCAAGGCCATCTGACGCCGAATCTCCGAATAGGAATAACCTCTTCGTAATAAAAAGGCGGCAACACGCTTCTTTTCCGCCGAATCTGCGGTCTGTACACAGTACCTTTTCTTCGCCAAAAGAGCACGAATCTGCTCCCCCTCGTCCTGCGGATTCTCTTCGGTTACCTCCGAAAACGCCCGCTTATAGCACTCTGCAGATATTCCTCTGGACATAAGCTTCATACACATGCCACGATTGCTCATCTTATCCATGTGATCTGCAATATAATCTCTCGCATATTGCAAATCATCCACGTAGCGATATCCTTTCACATAATCAAGCGCTACGTCGATTACCTTCTCCGGATAGTATCCTTTACGAAGTTTCTCCCGAAGTTGATATTCCGTATAAGCCTTCTCCTTCAGCAGATTCATGGTCCGCAGTTTTGCACGCTTATACAGCGTCTCTTCATAAATTTTCTCCAGCATCGACTCATCCACTGTCATATTGGGTTCCAAATGATAACATCGAAGGTCGCTTCCGTATAACGCGAAAGCGACCTCATCATCAATCAGAATCAGCTTCTTAGTCTTACCGGATGAAACAATATCCGTAATTACCATAGCAAATCCTCTATCATTATTCTACTTCGGCAATCTTACGTTCCTTCGTCGCCTTCGGAGCAGGAGCAGGAGCCTCTTCCTTCGACTCAAGATTGTAGAACGCACGAACCTTCTTCTCAATCTCTGCCATAATTGCAGGATTCTCCTTTAAGTAGCTCTTCGCATTCTCACGACCCTGACCGATCTTATTGCCTTCATAGGCAAACCAGGCACCGGTCTTATTCACAACATTAATCTCGCTGGCAAGGTCCAGGATGTCTCCTTCTCGGGAAATACCCTCACCAAACATGATATCAAATTCCGCTTCCTTGAACGGGGGTGCAACCTTATTCTTGACTACCTTGATTCGGGTACGGTTGCCGACCACTTCCCCGCCTACCTTGAGGGATTCGATACGGCGTACATCCATTCGAACGGAGGAATAGAACTTCAATGCTCTACCACCGGTTGTCGTCTCAGGATTACCAAACATAACGCCAACCTTCTCACGCAACTGGTTAATAAATACTACGATACAATTCGACTTCGAAATGACAGCCGTCAACTTACGAAGTGCCTGCGACATCAGACGAGCCTGTAAACCTACATGAGAATCTCCCATATCGCCGTCAATCTCTGCTTTCGGTACCAAAGCGGCAACCGAGTCCACAACAACAATATCAATGGCACCGCTTCGCACCATGGTCTCGGCAATCTCCAGAGCCTGTTCTCCGTTGTCGGGTTGAGAAATATACAAATTATCAATATCCACACCGATATTCTTCGCATAAGCAGGATCCAATGCATGCTCTGCGTCGATAAAACCGGCGATGCCGCCTCTCTTCTGCACCTCTGCAACCATATGTAAGGTAACCGTTGTCTTACCGGAGGATTCGGGGCCGTAGATTTCTACGATTCTTCCCTTCGGAATTCCGCCTAAGCCAAGCGCAATATCCAGGCTTAACGAACCGGTCGGAATGGTCTCAACGCTCATCTGAGAAGCCGGATCACCAAGCTTCATAACCGATCCCTTACCAAACTGTCTCTCAATCTGAGACAACGCTGCATCCAGTGCTTTTAACTTTTCTTCTCTTTCCATAAATACTCCTTTTGTCCCAATACTTAGGAACACCTGTTCGGCATAGTTTAATAGTAAAACATATGTTCGGTTTTGTCAACAGCTATCTCAAAAAAACTCTATTATGTGCCGTTGCCCAACCTGTAATGCAATCATACTCCTCGCAGAGTACAATAAAAGTCCCTCAATGGCCTTCCCTCCTTTTTTTGTCACAAATTACAGTCCGGGCCTGTTTCCTTGCGACTCTGTATTCTTGTAATGATTGTGAAATTCGCGAAAGAAGAACTCTTCCGCTTCGGAGCGAATGCTCAAGAAAAAAGAAATTCACAGATGCCATTATAATAACATCTGTGAATCAAATATGCAACAATATGAAAAAACTATTCCACGCCGCGAGGCAAATCCTCTACGGTAATCTCATTCAGCGTAATGGTCAGATAGCCAACGAAGGAAACATTATCTCCCGCCGCATCATAATTGAAGCCGACTTCCAGACCCTTTGGACTGAAAAAAACAATGTTGTACTCATCCGATGCCAGATAACTCAGATACCAGAAATCATCCACATCGGCAAGCAACGCATCCTCTCCGTTTTGCAAAAGACTCTGGGCTTTCATTCGCTCCACAAAGGAATCATTGGGGCAGAACAATTCCGAATTCTCATAAATCTTACCGGTGGTTAAATCCACATTGAAGCTTGACACAAAATAGAGCCCCATGTTCACCCCGACCGTGGGAAGAACCTCAATGGAGGTGACGGTAATCGCCGACAAAAATGTCTCATCGTTATAGGTGATATAGGTATTACTCTTGGCCGAATACTGACCGTTAAAATAATCATTGACATCGTAGGCCGTCAGGTAGAAATCACGCCCGTACGTCCCCATGGCATATAATCGGCGATTGATTTCCTCAAGATTCGGAATCTCACCGGACAACTGATAGAAATCCACGGTCCAACTTACGTTTCCGTTCGAAACCGTTCGATGATCAAAATCCCAATCCACTCCATAGGATACGCTCTCATCCAAACAGGAACCAAACTCCTCCAGATAATCGTTCAGATTCTCCATCGGTTGCTCCGGATCCGTATAAACAAATACGGCATCTTCATTGAGGGAAATCGTTTCCGGGAAATCCGGCTCATACGGCCAATCCATTCCTTCGGAAGGAGTCGTGGGATTCGGAGAATCGCTTCCCCAGTCAAAATCTCCCCAGTCAAAATCTCCCCAATCAAAACCGTCCGGCCCAAAATCGTCAAAGCCTTCCATCCATTCCTTGAACAAAGCTTCCCAATCTTCTCCGGAAGTCGGATCCGTGGAAGAATTCGGCCGGTCCGGATTCTCCTCAACAACAGTGCTCTGCGTAAGAGAATCCTCCGAGGCGACAGAATCGTAATCGAACCGGTCATTCACCAGCATGACACAATAAATCACCGTCGCAACCAGTGCACCGATGCCAACCACAATGGATGCAATCATCAGCGCAATTGTTTTTTTATCCCTCTTCATTAATCATTATCCTTCATTACAGCGCGGTTCTTAATCAGATACTCCGTCATGGAGATTAAAGTCATCGCAAGGGCGGAATATAAAAGAATATACGTAACCACGGTAAATACAATGTGATTTACATTGCCAATCATAAAGCAAACCATAATCATCTGCAGAGTCGTCTTAATCTTCCCGGTGTATCCGGCTGCAATGACAACACCTTTTTGTGCCGCAATCAGGCGGAAACCGCTGATTACAAACTCACGTGCAATGATAATCATAACCACCCAGGAGGGAAGTGCCACCATCTGACCGGGTTTTCCGATGAGCGCAATCATCGCGGTGCATACAAGAAGCTTGTCGGCCAGAGGATCCATGAACTTACCGAAATTGGTCACCAGATTATACTTGCGGGCAATCTTGCCGTCGGCCAAATCCGTAAGAGAAGCCAGAATGAAGATTCCGAGAGCAATCCAGTTGGAGGCGGGATCGCAGAAATCCGTCATCATAAAAAAGCAAAACGGTAAAATCAAAATAACTCGAAATAACGTAAGCTTATTGGGTAAATTCATCTTCCAATTCTCCTATCAAATCATATTCATGTGAGCCGGTGATGACCACATCCACCATATCTCCGCTCATCAATTCCCGGTCCGTATCAATAAAAACATATCCATCCACATCCGGTGCATCCATATAGGATCTGGCAACCACAACCCGATTCTCCGGGATGCGTCCCTCGACCATCACGCGCAAATGAGTCCCCTGCATGGCTTCTGCCTTTTCAAAGGCAATGGCCTGCTGCAGCTCCATAATCTCATCCCGTCGTTTTGCTGCGGTGCGGTGGGATACCTGATGTTCCATGGCCGCCGCACGGGTCCCTTCTTCTCGCGAATAGGTAAACACCCCGAGTCGGTTAAATTCACAGTCATTCACAAACCGATAGAGTTCTACGAAATCATCTTTGGTCTCTCCGGGGAATCCGGTAATAAAAGTCGTACGAATACAGATATCGGGGATTGCCTGTCGAAGCGCCGCAATCGCCTCCCGAATCTCCTGCTGTCTCGTCTTGCGTCCCATACTACGTAAAATATTGTCACTGGCATGCTGTATCGGCATATCGATATAATGCAGTACCTTCGGATTTCGGGCAATTTCCGCAATCAGCTCCTCCGTAATCTCCTCCGGATAACAGTACAAAAGACGAATCCACTCAATGCCTTCCACCTCGGACAACTTACGCAAAAGCTCCGGAAGTGCTTTATGGCCGTAGAGGTCCTCTCCGTAAAGCGTTGTCTCCTGGGCAACAAGAATCAATTCCTTTACCCCACGCATTCCAAGCATCTTTGCCTGCTTCAGCAACTCCTCCATGGGAACGGAACGAAAATGTCCGCGAACAGAAGGAATTACGCAGTAGGTACAGTTGCGATTGCACCCTTCCGCGATTTTCAGATATTCATAATGACCACCGGTCGTAAGTACGCGATTGGAACTCGTTACCACAGGACGATCGATGGACTCCCGATACAAAATTTTCGTTTCGCCGTTCTTGGCAAGTGCTTTTTCCACTGCTTCCGTGATGTGATCGATGGAAAGGGTTCCGACAATCGCGTCCACCTCCGGAATCTGTTCTTCAATCTCCGAAGCATATCGTTGTGCCAGACAGCCGCAGGCCACCAGTGCACGAAGCGTGCCTTCCTCTTTTCGCTCCCCGTATCGAATCAGCGTCCGAATACTTTCCTCCTTCGCATCTCCGATAAAGCAACAGGTATTTACCACAATAACCTCCGCTTCCTCTTCGTCATCGGTTAAAAGGTATCCTGCCTCGGCAAGGCTTCCAAGCATCACCTCGGAATCCACCAGATTCTTATCACAGCCAAGCGAAACCCAAAACAATTTCGTCTTAGTATTCACAGATTTCTCCATGCAAAAAAAGGAAACAGCGACCCATTTCCTTTTTGCTCATTTCTATTCTTCTTCAGGGTTCTCGTCATTCAGAATCTGAATCTTATTCTGATACAGCTCATCCACTGCGGTACTCAAAGGCTTCTTGGTATCGTCATCGATGTAGATCTCGCATCCGTCGATAATCTGGCGTGCTCTTTTGGAGGTTGCCATTACGATGGAATAACGGCTGTTAACAACAGGCTGTTCGCCCGGTTCCACGTTGCTGTTCACAACGCTCATAATCTCGGTGTAAGAGGGATGAATCATTCTTGTGTCTCCTTTATATACATTCTCATTCATTAACTGCTGTTCAAAAAATAAAACGGCTATTCGGTAAAGCCTCGAAGCTCCGAACGAATCTCTTCGATAAACTCGCGATTGCGTTCCGGCGCATTCTTCGCCGCCATCACAATATTATATATCTCTTCGGCGCAAGTATCAAGATTATCATTTACCGCAATGAAATCATACTGCGGCATATATTCCACTTCATCGTATGCACGCACCAAACGTTTACGGATGGTCTCCTCGTCTTCGGTGCCGCGATTGCGAAGTCGCGACTCCAATTCCGTCGCAGAGGGCGGGGTTACAAAAAGAAGAATCGATTCCGGGTTCTTGCCCTTTACCTGGGTTCCGCCCTGAACGTCAATCTCAAGAATCACGTCCATGCCCTGTCCAAGCATCTTCTCCACATAGGCCTTCGGTGTTCCGTAATAATTGCCGCAGTAGCAGGCATGCTCTAC
Organism: Lachnospiraceae bacterium; assembly: GCA_045628945.1. Classification (GTDB taxonomy): domain Bacteria; phylum Bacillota; class Clostridia; order Lachnospirales; family Lachnospiraceae; genus RGIG4034. Next base: position 69,467 of record JAZQQG010000022.1, on the reverse strand, counting down.
AAAACCGCCTCGGTTGATGGTATCCTCGAACTCCTCTTTGGTTACGAAGAAGTAGTCCTTCCCGTTGGTCTCCCCGGGTCTCGGGTTTCTCGTTGTCATGGAAACGGACAACGCGAAGTTGTCATATTTCTCCATGATTTTTTTCACAAGAGTTCCCTTGCCGGCACCGGAAAATCCGGAGATTACCAAGAGTAACCCTTTCTTATACTTTATGTCAGTCATCGTCTTGTACCCTTTCCGTTTTTGTCAAATCGGAATATACCTATTCAATGTTCTGAATCTGCTCTCGAATCTTCTCAATCTCCGTCTTCATATCGACGCCGATATAGGAAAGTTCCAGGTCGTTTGCTTTCGATAAGGTGGTGTTCGCTTCACGGTTCATCTCCTGCGCCATGAAGTCAAGCTTTTTACCGATATCCCCGCCGTCCGTAAGGATCTTCTTCATGCTGTTCACATGACTCTTCAGGCGGACAATCTCTTCATCTACGCAAATCTTATCCGAGAAAATCGTAATCTCGGTAAGGATGCGGGAATCCTCAATCGGATTCTCTCCGATCATCTCACGAACCTTATCATACAGACGCTGCTTATAGGCGGCAAGAATCTGCGGAGAACGCTCCTCCACCATTGCCACCAGCTCTAACATATGATCCAACTTAGCAAGAAGATCATTCTTCAGATTCTCGCCTTCCTTGGTGCGGGTCTCGCTGTGGCCGGCACAGGCCTCGCGAAGTGCCTGCTCCAACCCTTTCCAAAGTACTTCCTCGTCCAGATTCTCCTCTTCCATTACGAAAACATCGGGACATTTGGCAAGGGTCGAGACGCGAACGTCATTCTGAATGCCGAACTCCTCCTCCATCTGATTCATGTACTTTAAGTATGCTGCCGCAGCCTCTTTATTGTACTTTAACGAGAAGGTCTCTTCTCCCTGCTCCTCGTAGCTGATGAAAATATCCACCTTGCCACGCTTCACATATTCTTTTAACACGTTCCGGATTGCAGACTCGAAGAAGTTCAGTTTCTTCGGCATCTTAATATTCACATCCAGATAACGATGATTCACGGACTTCATCTCAACCGTGAACTTTCTGGTTCCGTCCGTTACTTCCGCACGGCCGAATCCGGTCATACTCTTAACCATACCTACCCCCGTTCGGGAATCGTCCATTGCTTCCCGAGATTAGATTCGGTTGCGGCACCAGTCGTTTATTAGTCTCTTTGCCGCATACCTTAATCCATTATAGGATATCTGTTCACACAATTCAACCAAAAAAGTATGGGATAACGCCCTTTTTACGCCTCTGTAATTCCATCGATATTTGTAGGCACCGTCATGGAGAAGTTCGTATAGTAGACAACGAATCCCGGCTTGGCTCCTGCGGGCTTTTTTAAATCCTTTTTCTTCAGATAATCAATCTCTGCTTTGCCCTGCTCCTTGGCGGTTGAGTAGAACGCAGCCAGGCGTGCCGCATCCTCAAAGGTCGCATCGGGAATCTCCTCCGGATTCATTCCCACGGGTGTTTTCAGAATCACATGGCTCCCCGGTGTTTTTTTCGCATGGAACCACCAGTCGTTGCCCGTTGCCATCTTAAAAGACAATTCATCGTTCTGGTAGTTATTCCGACCTACATAGAGATCAAACCCGTCCCGACTGATATAATGCCAGGGTTTGGAAACCACCTTGGCTTTCTTCTCCCCCGCTTTTCTGCGAATGTATCCCCAGTCGATCAGTTCTTCCTTAATGGCCTTAAGGTCCTCCTCGCTTGTTGCAATCGCGATGGCATTCATGACGTTGGAGAGGTGTTCAATCTCGCTCTTCGTCTCCTCCATCTGCACGCTTAGCGCCTCCGAGGTTCTCTTTTTCTTCGTATAACGGTCATAGTATTTCTTTGCATTGGCGGGAATACTTAAGGTATCATCCAATGCAATTCGAACCGTCTCGTTCGTATAGTAATTCAGAACCTCTGCGGACTTCGAGCCGGACACGATACTGTACGCATACGCCGTCAGCAGTTCGCCGTAGAGCTTGTCGTTCTCACGGTCATTCGCATCCCTCATCTGTTTATCCTGCAGGTCCAATTTCTTCACATTACGTTCCAAATGCGTCGAAACGATTTTACGAAGATCCACCGACTTCTGCTTCATACGGGAAGAGGCGTTCTTCTCTCGATAATAATACTCAATCAAAGCGCTGGGGGAATCGAATGCTCTTTTCTCCGGGAAGGTGGATAGCGGAAGCATCGAATATTCCTTGGGACTTCCGTTCTCATAGTAGATTTCCGGTGCAAAGGATCCGGCTGCAATCCTTTGGAAAAGATGAAATACCTCTTCCGAAAGGCTACAGAGTTCCTCCCGGGACAGACTGCTTCCGGGCTTTCCCGGATCTACGCCCGCTTTTGCACAACAATCATACGAAACCGCGGGAGAAATCCCCGTAAAGGCGCCAAAAATCAGCTTCGCGGCGTCGGTATCGGGAGGCAACAGTTCCATCCGCTCGGCAATCGCTTCCGCACTCTGCATCTGTAACGGATTGCGCTTGTCTGCGGTCTTCGGAATAAAGTATTCGCGTCCCGGCAATACCTCACGCACGGAGCTTACGCCGGCGGAAATTCGCTTAATGGAATCCAAAATCATACCGGCATCGTCAACGAAAATAATATTCGAGTGCTTTCCCATGATCTCGACCATCAGATGCTTTCGGCAGATATCGCCCATTTCATCCAAATGTTCCAGCGTGAAATCAATGACACGCTCAAAGTCGGGTTGAGTTATGTCAACCACTCGTGCATTGTTCAAATGCTTGCGAAGCAACATGCAAAAGGCCGGTGCGTTTAAGGGCGCCGGTTTACTCTCCCCTGCCAGATACAGAAGCGGAAGGCTTGCATTGGCCGACATACACAGACGCAGGGTTTTGGAATTCCCCTTCATCGTTAACATCAGTTCATCGCTCTCCGTTTGCTGAATCTTATTGATTCGCGTTCCGTTCAGTTCTTCTTTTAATTCTGCGACAATCGCCGCAACCGTAATACCATCAAATGCCATCGTTTTTTCCTCTAAGGAAGATAATACCATTCTGCGACAACAATTACAAATTATATGGTATAATTCATACAAAGTATAGGAGGATGGGGTGTCTCCCATAAGGAATCGATGAACAAGAAAAAAGCAATCACTTCTCTGGTCCTTCTCTTTCTCGGCCTTTTGTCGGTAATCTCTTTTACCGGCTGCGCCAAGGATTATAAGCGAAATGACATTAAAAACTACGTGGAGGAAACCTTAGGGTTCCACAATTATACGGTGTCCTCGGAGGGGGTTCATTTCGAAGGCGAGAATGAGCGGAATACCGCGTGGACCGTCACGAATTTAGACAATCATATTCTTTTTCATGTAAAAACGGTCTACTCAAGCGGGCTGTTCGGTATGGAGAGCAACTTATATAATGACTACGAGACCTGCCTGCTGCAATCGCATCGAAATGAATTTCCGTCCCTTACCCATTGGGAGTATCGTTTCAATGATGACAGCGGACTGAATTACTTCAATATTCACGCCACCTATCGTAACCGAAATGAACTGGCCGAATGTCGGGAGGAGCTCGATGAATTTCGCCGTTACGTCAAGGACCTGAATCTGAATCTCGATTCTCTCCACTTCAATCTGAACTACAATCATCCCTATCGAAATCAGACCAATCACGAGCTCACCGATGGGGATATCCACGGAAATCTTCTGGATTGGACGGAATATACGGAAACGTATTGTCTGTGCGCTTACCTGCGCACCGCACTGGATTACTACTATGAGGATGCACTGGCAGAATTTGAAGAAGATGAGATTCGCACGCTGATTCAAGAAAACCCAAAAGCCTTCTACAACGTCGGAATTATCCGCTCGGAGGCGACCATTACAACAGACGAGGACGGAATCTCCCATCAAACCGAAGAGGTAGTGGAATGGTATGACGATCTGGTTGCTTCTTACTTCGGCTACGGAATCAGTTTCAGCACGCTTTATTTCATTTTGGAGCGAGAGGGCTTCGCTCCCGTCGGGGATCCGACCCATTTCTCTTTTACGGGAATCGACGGATGTACCTACGAGATGTCCTATTCCTTTGATGACGCAACATACACAACCAATGACGGAAGTGAGATGGTCGGCTACTATTACTTAAAGGACGGGGAAACGGTTTTCATGGATTACTATTTCTACAATCATTTTCGTTCTCAGCCGATTCAACAGATGACCGGGATTCTTCTGAAAATCGGACGTCAGGATTAAATGGAGGATTGCATATGGAAGTACTACACTATCTGGAAGAATTCAACACGGTATCGATTATTATTCGCCTGCTGCTTGCCACTCTCTTCGGCGGAATCATCGGCATGGAGCGGGAAATGCGAAGACATTCCGCCGGTTTTCGAACCTTTACGTTAGTATCCCTAAGTGCCGCATTACTAACGATTGCCAACCTCTATCTTCTGAAGCATATCGGTTCTACGGATGTTGCACGAATTCCCGCAGCCCTCATTAACGGAATCGGTTTCCTGGGCGCCGGTACCATTATCGTTACCCGCAAAAATCAGGTGCGCGGCCTTACCACTGCCGCCGGTCTGGTTGCCACCGCTTCTCTGGGCATCGCCCTCGGAGCGGGAATGCTTGTCATCTCCTCGGTTGCCTTCGTATTGATTATGGTGACCATCACCATCCTGCGCCGGTTAAGCCTTCACATCGCCCATCATAATCGTATGATTGAGCTCTATGTGGAATTTGATACGGAGGACGGCATCGATGAGATGATTCGCTTCATTCGGGAACGCGGCTACCACATCGTCTCCTATGAAAAGAACAAAGAAAAATCCACCATTTTTGAGATTGATCTTATGAAGAAAAAGTACCATTCCGAGGTACTCTCCGATATCACCAACAACGTAAAAAGCATTCGTTATCTGGAGGAAGAATAAGAACAGGGATGCCAAATCCCCCACCGGGGTTGGCATCCCTGTTTTATTATGCTTATTTTTGCTGTCGAATCCTCAAGCAGGTAACCTTCGCTGCATAAAACACACGGTTAGCTTAACTTGAAGAAACCGATGGCCTCGCTCATATGCTCGTTGATGGCTCGCATCTCTTCCGTGGAAGCCTGCGTATCGGTACAAGCGGTGGTAACGGTCGTACAGGAAGCTGCAACCTCTTCTGCCGCCGCACCAAGTTCCTCCGAGATGGCTCCCAGGTCCGTTGTTGCATTCGCAAGTTCCGTCTTGATCGAGTCTAAGGTAACGGTCATTCCCTGGATGACATTGATTTCTTCGATGGATGCCTCCACGGATGCCGACAGAACGTTGAACTTCGCCTGCGCAACTTCAATATCCTGCTGCTCCTTATTGATTACTTCAAATACACGGTTCGCAATCGCAACCGTCTCATGGGACATTCCAATCACATTCTCAATAATCTGACGAATCTCCTTCGCCGACTCCGCTGAAGAATCCGCAAGGGTACGAATCTCCCCGGCTACTACCGCAAAGCCTGCGCCTGCCTCACCGGCACGTGCCGCCTCAATGGAAGCATTCAGCGATAACAGATTCGTCTGGGAGGCAATGCTTTCAATTGCCTGAACCGCATTATGGATGGACTCGATTGCCCGGTTGGTCTCTCCAATCTTGTCATGAATGGTCTCCATGGCGTGAACGGATTCATTCGCACCGTTGTAAACGGACTGCATACACTCGGTTGCCTCTCCGTTCACTTCCTTAATCGTCTTGGACGCATCGAACAGTCTCTCCACATTATCATTTAACTGCTCAACATTCTTACCGAGTTCTGCTGCTCTTTCTGCCATGGTCTGTGCATCCTCCGCAACCGCCTGAGAGGTGGACGCAACTTCACCGATAGCATTATTAATCTGCGTTACGGAATCCACATTGTTACCGGTCATTTCATCGACACTTACGATTGCAGAATCCAACTGGCCAGCTGCCGACTTCACATTGGACAAGGAATTCTGTAAAGCGCCCTTCAGAACGCCGAACGCATCGACGATCATACTCGTCTCACGCATGGAGCTCTTCACATTGCAGGAAACGGTAACATCGCCGGTACTGAGAGCTTCCGTCGCCTTGGCAACAACTGCCAAGGGCTTTGCAACAATGCTTGCAACCAAAAAGGCAATACCAACCGTAATCAGAGCACAGATCAGACCAACGAGAATCGTCATATTCTGAATCTGTCGGATATCACTCAGCACATCGGACTCATCGGCCGTTAAAACGCCGACATAGGCTCCGTCAAAGCCAATATAATAGGCAGCATATTTCAGTTCGCCCTTATAATTATATTCAATGATGTTCGGCTCCGGATATTGACCTGCCGACATCTGTGCAATCAGGCTCTTCACTGCAGCATTCTCTGCCGCCTTACCAATCTTCTCTGTAGAAGGATGTTCAAACATAATGCCGTCTTTGTCTACATAGTACACATAGGCGGATTGAATTCCGAGTTTACTGCAGTCCGCATACTCCTTGGCAACCTCCGTAACAAAGGTTCCGGCTCCGACATAGCCCAACGGTTTTCCGTTCGTATCGTACACGGCAAGATACATGGAAACAATCAGTTCACCCGATGCAGGAGATTCAATAATTCCGACATTATATACGCCGTCTGCAGCTAACATCGCATCCTGTAATTCTTTTAAACGATCACCCTCACGCATCACACGACCGACAACGGGATGTGCCGGATGCGTTAACACCTTGGAATTCCAATCCGCAATATAGATGCCTTCCCATCCGCTTAACGAGTTGAAGAAATCTGCCGTATAAGCCTGCGCCTTAGCCGCAAGTTCCGGATCCTCCGGGTTCTTCAGATAATCCGTAACAATCGGTGCCTGAATGAAATTCTGGAGAGTCTGCTCACTGCTCTCTACCGATTTATCAAACGCCTCGCCCAGCTCATTCATCAGTGCCACCAACGAATGATGCGTCAGTTCCTTCACATCCTTACTGCTGGTATTCACGGTAACCATACCAACCACCAAAACGGTAATCAGCATCGGAACGATGGCCACCAGTAATAGGGTAAGCCGCATGTTAAGAAATGCTTTCTTCTTTTTCTTGTCTGACATAAAATCAGCCTCCTTTAACTTGTCATTTCCGACAAGACCTACTTACAACCCCACCTATTATTTTAACGCAAAAAAGGATATAACAAAAATATATACTTGTTATATCCTTTATCTCATATTGTTATATCAAATTGTCTGTTACTACAACTTGTCACACGCCTCCAGAATGCAGCGTATCAAGGCATTTGCCGCACCGTTTAATGCGCGTTTCGTATCATAGACAAGATACAAGTCTCTCGGCGGTACCGGTTCCGTAATCGGAATCCGGCGATACGAGGAATCCAGCTTCGGAATCAAATCCGACACAAAGCCGATTCCCAATCCGGCTCTCACCATCATAAGCAGTTGGTTCATATTGGATACCACCACGTTCGGATTCAGTTTTGCTCCGTACTCCGCAAAAAATGCCTCATAGAAATCTCTGGATGCAGTGCCCTTATCAAGCATCACAAGCGGGAATTGCGCCAGTTCCTTCAGACTGTGAATCTCTTCGATCGGTCCGTCAAATTCCTCGGCGCAGACTGGAATTTCGGTTATATACTTCAGAGGACAAATATGAAACTCGTCATATTCATGAATCGGTCCCGAAACAAGGGCAAAATCCATGAGTCCCTCTTTGAGATTCGTCATGGCAACCTGCGACGATTCATTCATCAAATGAAGCTCTATCTTGGGATATTTCTTGTGAAATTCCCTGATAATCGGATACAGAACCTCATAGAGTGCAATATCGCTGATTCCGATGGTAATCACACCATAATCCGGATCCTGCGAATTTTCCAGTTCCTTTTCCGCCAGGAATACCTGCTGCATTGCCGCACCCACGCGCTCGTACAGTTTCATTCCGGCAGGGGTAAGTCGAATTCCTTTTTTGGAACGAATCAAGAGGGTAACTCCGATCTGCGCCTCAAGGTTATTCATTGCTCTGGTAATATTCGGTTGACTGCTCTTAATTAATTTGGCCGCACCGGTAAAGCTTCCACACTTTGCCACGTAATAGAAAATGCGGTAATAGTCATAATTTACATTCATTTGCTTCACCAATCCAATGATGTATTAGCCAATCAGCCAGTCGTACATCTCCTGATACTTCAGTGCGGACTTCTCCCAGGAGAAATCGGCTGCCATACCACGATCGATAATCTTGTTCCACTCACGCTTGCGATCATAGTAAACCTGCTCCGCATAGCGAATGGTACGTAACATCTCATGAGCATTGTAGTTCGTAAAGGAGAATCCGGTACCCTTACTCTCATACTCATTGTAAGGCTCTACGGTATCTTTGAGTCCTCCGGTCTCACGCACGATGGGCACGGTACCGTAACGAAGTGCCATCAACTGGCTCAAGCCGCAGGGCTCGAACAACGAGGGCATTAAGAATGCATCACAGCCTGCATAAATCTTATGGGACAACGCCTCGTTATAGTAAATGTTTGCAGATACCTTGCCCTGATACTTCCAGGCAAAATGGCGGAACATATTCTCGTACTTCTCTTCACCGGTACCCAGTACAACGATCTGAACATTATCCTGGCAGAGCTCATCCATCATATAGGCAATCAGGTCAAAGCCCTTCTGGTCGGTCAGACGGGATACAATACCAATCATCATGGTCTTTTCATTCTCCTCCAGACCAAGCTCCTTCTGGAGTGCCTTCTTGTTCTTTACCTTCTCCTTACGGAAGGTGATGGCATCATAAGGGTAAGGAATATTCTTATTGTGTGCAGGGTCAAAATCCTCGTAATCGATACCGTTTACAATACCGCGAAGATCGTTCTGGCGAGCCGCCAACAAGCCGTTTAAGCCCTCCCCGTAGAAGTCGGTCATGATTTCCTTGGCATAGGTATCGGATACGGTCGTGATTGCATCTGCAAATACAAGACCGCCCTTTAAGAGGTTTGCATCCTTGTAGGCCTCTAACTTGTCCGGAGTAAAATAGTAATCCGATAAGCCGGTGATGTCCTTCACAGACTTCACATCCCACTTTCCCTGGAATTTTAAGTTATGAATGGTCATAACGGATTTCATATTCCAGAAGAACTCATTTCCGCGGAAACGCTCCTTCATATATACGGGAATCAGACCGGTCTGCCAGTCATGGCAGTGGATGACATCGGGCTGGAATCCGATCAACGGAAGTGCCGACAATACCGCCTTAGAGAAATAAGCATACTTATAGATTTCGTCCATTACATTGTCACTGTAAGGCTTCGGGCCGCCGAACATCGACTCATTGTCGATAAAGTAATACGTGATTCCGTCAATAACCGCCTCGAAAACGCCAACGTATTCACTTCTCCAATGAAAATCCATATAGAAGTTAAACTTGTACTGAAGCTTGTCCTTCCACTCCTGCTTCATGCAGGTATACTTCGGCAGAATGACTCTGACATCAAAGTACTTCTTATCAATGCACTTCGGCAGAGAGCCGACAACATCGGCAAGACCACCGGTCTTGATAAAAGGCACACCCTCGGATGCCGCAAACAAAATCTTTTTCATAATATCCTCCTACAATCTATCGATATTTTAATTCTCTTGCACTGTTTAATGCGCTCTCCGTAATGACATCGGAGCCCAGAAGTCTTGCAATTTCGCAGACGCTTTCGTCCTCCGTAAGTTCTCGAATCTGCGTTACCGTAGCACCGTCCGCCACCGTTTTTTCGATTTCAAAATGCGTATCGGCACGCCCTGCAATCTGCGCCAGATGGGTAATGCAGATGATCTGATGCCCCGTCGCCAGCTCATGCAGTTTTTCCGCCACGGTCCATGCCGTCCTTCCGCTGATACCGGCATCAATCTCATCAAAAATGAAGGTCTTCCCAAGATCCTCATTCATCAGAACGGATTTCAATCCCAGCATGATTCGACTCAGCTCACCACCGCTTGCCACCATGGAGAGCGGTCGCAGAGGCTGACCGGGATTTAAGGATAAGAGAAACTCTGCATCCTCATTGCCCTTCGCCGTATACTCTTTTTCGGTGAAAACCAGATCCAGGTCGATGGCTAAGAAATTCATCTCTTCCAACGATTTTTTCAGAGCCGTAAGCAATCTCGGAGCCCCCTCATGTCGAAGTTTCGACAAGCGGTTACTGAGCGTTTCCACCTTAGCGAGATGCTTCTCATATTCCCTGTTCAGACGTTCCCGATACAGATCGTAATCCGACAGTTCCTCCAGACGTTTCCGCCGGTTCTCTCCGGCCTCCAGAATCTTCTCGATGGTATTGCCGTATTTATCTTTTAGGCGATTGATCAGATCCAATCGCGATTCCACTTCATTGTATTCTTCTTCGGAGAATTCCATCGAATCCATATAATTCGCCATCTCACGGGTAAGCTCCGATAAAAGAGAATCAATATCCGTAAGTTTTTCGGCAAGGGCGTCTGCCTCCGGATCCGTTCCCAGAATCCCACGACACTCCCGAAGGGCGTGGTCAGTCAGGTAGGCGGCTCCGTTCTCATCATAGGATAAAAGACTGCTTGCCCGGCCCACGGCTGCCACCAGCCGTTTGGAATTCTTCATTCGATTGTATTGTTCTTCGAGCATTCGATCCTCGCCCACCGTTAACTGCGAGGCCTCAATCTCGTTGTATTCGTATTCAATCAGGTCTGCCTCACGGCGTCTGGTGCTTTCGTCCATCGTCGCATTCTGTAAGGTTTCCTTCGCGACCCGATAGTCCCGATAGTTCTGTGCAAGTTCTTCCTGTACGGAGCGAATCTCCTCTCCTAAGAAACCATCCAGGATTTCCATATGACAGTTCTTATTGCGAAGAAACTGTGCATCGTACTGTCCGTGAATATCAATCAAGGTATCCGCAATCTCCGTCATCTGTTTCTGTGTAACGCTCTCACCACAGACCCGAAGGGTACTCTTTGTCGGCGTAAGCTTTCGTTGAATGAAAACCCGGTCATCCTCCGGTGTAATCTCAAACTTAGCAAGTGCATCCCGTTGTTCTTTTGTCTCAAGGGAAAAAGACAATTCAATCAGGGCACTGTCCTTACCGGCACGAATCATATTCAGATCCGCCTTGCCGCCAAGTGCCAGATTGATACTACCTAAAATTATGGATTTACCGGCACCGGTCTCACCGGTGAGCACATTGAAGCCGGTCCGGAAATTCACTTCCGCCTCTTCAATCAATGCCAAGTTCTTCACATAAAGACTTTCTAACATATTCTGTCCTTCTACAGGTCCCTCTCTGCCAAGAGTCTTTCGTACTTCTTACCTTACCACTTCACCAATCTTCTCCATCACGGTCTGTGTATCCTTATCCGTGCGGATTGCCATCATAATCGTATCATCTCCCGCGATGCTACCGACTACCTCCGACATATGCATGGCATCCAGTGCTGCCGCAACCGCCATCGCCATTCCGGGTACCGTTTTGACCACCAGAATATTCTGTGCCCGGTCCATAGACAGGAAGCCTTCCCGCAAAACCCGTAAGAATTTATCCCCCAGATGCCGGTCATCATGGCTTACCGCCACATACTTCTGACGTCCGTTTCCTGCCGGCAGCTTCGTCAGGTGCAGTTCCCTGATATCTCTCGATACCGTCGCCTGCGTCACCTGAAAACCGGCCTTTTGAAGAAGCGAGGCCAACTCCTCCTGGGTCTCCACTTCCTGCTCCCGAATCAATGCTAAAATGCGTTGCTGTCTAAGCTGTTTCATCTTATCTAATAATCCCTCATTTTACGTTGCAGCACTTCCAAGAAGCTCACATCCTTTAACTTAAGAATCGCCGTGGAACGCTCACTCCTTCGCACCACCAGACGATCTCCCGGTCGAAGCTCGGTCCCGTTCCCTCCGTCAAAGGATACCAATACATTCATGGCTCCGGCCTTGCGACCTTCCCCGATGGAAATCACAATCTCACTGTCCGCTCCCAACACAATGCTTCTTGTATTCAAGGTATGGGGACAGATCGGCGTTAACACCGTTAATGCGGCATTGGGAGCCACAATCGGTCCCCCTGCCGAAAGGCTGTATCCGGTAGACCCCGTCGGAGTCGAAAGAATCATTCCGTCCGCCTCATACTTTTTTAACAACTGACCATCCACCTGAATATCATACTGTACGATGCAGATACTTCCGGCACGGGAAACCACCACATCATTCAATGCATCGTCCTCAAGGACACTTCCGTCTGCACGATAAATCTTACCGGCTAACATCATGCGGTTCTCCACCACGAAATTGCCAAGCAGACACTGGTCAATTGCCTCTGTCACGTGATTGCAATCCACCTCGGCAAGATATCCGAGGGTTCCCATATTAATGCCAAGAAGCGGAATATTGCGATCCTTCATATCCCGGGCTGCCGCAAGCATCGTTCCGTCGCCGCCGATTACCAGGATACAATCCACATCCTCCGGAATCTCGGAGGCATTCGTATATCGGTCGTTGCGGGCAGTGCTTGCGTCCCGCACCGTGCAGGTCACCTGCTTCTGCTTCAGGTAATCTACGACCTTGCCTAAAACCTTGCGGTCAACGTCTTTACTTTCATTCGAAATCACATAAAAATGCTTCATTTACTCCGCCTGTGTATCCAGAGAGGAATGTGCCTCGGTTACAATAGCATCTGCCACCTCGTGCCAGTTCGCCGTATCCTCCGGAACACCCTTCTTCAGATAGATTAAATATTCTATATTGCCTTCCGGTCCCTTGATCGGGGAAAAAGACAATCCGCCAATCCGGAACCCAACTTCTGTCGCCACACCGATTACCTTATCGATGACTTCCAGATGCACACTGCGATCACGAACGACACCCTTCTTACCGACCTTTTCACGACCGGCTTCGAACTGCGGCTTGATCAAACAAACCATGGTCGCATCGTCCTTAAGTAGTGCATAAGCAGGTGCCAAAATTTTATCTAAGGAGATGAAGGACACATCGCAGGAAGCAAAATCCAGAAGTTCCTCGATGTCCTCCGGCACCATATAACGGAAGTTCGTTTTTTCCATGCAGACAACGCGTTCATCCTGTCGGAGTTTCCAATGCAACTGTCCGTAACCGACATCCACGGAGTAGACCTTGCGTGCCCCGTTTTGCAGCATGCAATCCGTAAATCCTCCCGTACTGGCTCCGATGTCCATGCAGACACAATCCGCAAGGTCAATCGGAAAAGACGCCATAGCCTTCTCCAGTTTGAGCCCGCCGCGGCTGACATACTTTAACGTATTGCCCTTAATCTCAATGGAGATTCCTTCCGTCGGGAAGGTCGAACCGGCTTTATCCTCACGCTGACCGTTCACGAATACCAGCCCGGCCATGATTAACGCCTTGGCCTTCTCTCTGCTCTCGCAGAGTCCCTTATTCACAATCAGTACATCCAAACGTTCCTTCGCCATATTACTCCATTGCTCTCATTACCGTATCGGCAATACTTTCTGCATCCAATCCCAGTCCTGCCAAAAGATCATCCCGTTTGCCCTGCGCGATAAATCGATCGGGAATGCCAAGCGTCATCACACGACCGCCTTGGAAAAACTTCGGGTTCTTTTGGTTTACATAACTAAGTACTGCTTCTCCATAGCCGCCCCGAAGTACATTCTCCTCCAGGGTAAGAATCAGGCGATGCTCTTCCATAAGCAAATCGATGCAGTCCTCATCAATCGGTTTGACGTATCTTGCATTAATTAACGTCGCACGGATTCCTTTTTTCTCTAAGAGGTCGCAGGCCTCCAAGGCATTTTTCACCATGCTTCCGGCGGCCAGAATTGCCACCTCACTGCCGGTTCGAATCACTTCGCTTCTTGTATTTGCAATAGGGGTACGAAGTTCTTCCAGTCCGTCAAACGCTTCACCTCTCGGATAGCGGATTGCCACAGGGCCTTCCATCTCCAGCGCATAGCGCAGCATATCTGCACACTCCCATTTGTTCTTCGGAGTTAAAATTGTCATGTTCGGTGCGCTGCCGAGGTAACTTAAGTCAAAAACACCCTGATGAGTTTCCCCGTCGCTTCCCACAATTCCGGCGCGGTCTATCATGAATACCACATGCAGATTCTGCATACAGACATCATGAAGAATCTGATCATAGGCCCTCTGTAAAAAGGAAGAATAGATTGCCACAACCGGCCGATACCCGTCGGCCGCAAGAGCTGCCGCATAGGTTACCGCATGCTCCTCGGCAATTCCGACATCCACAAAACGTTCCGGAAACCGCTTTGCAAATTGCTTGAGTCCCGTACCGTCTGCCATCGCAGCAGAAATCGCTACAATCCGTTCGTCCCTTCCGGCAAGCTGGCAGATTGCGGAGGAGAACACCTGTGTATAGGAAAGTTTCTTTGCAGGATTACATACCTTACCGGTCTCAATATCGAAGGGCTCGGTTCCATGGAAACGATCCGGATACCTTCTCGCCGGCTCATATCCGCGTCCCTTTTCCGTAATGACATGAACAAGCACTGCGTTCTTACAGCGTTTCGCCTCACGAAGCGCGCGACACACGGCCTTCACATTGTGACCGTCAATCGGTCCGAGGTAGGTGATTCCCATATCCTCGAAAAACATGCCGGGCACCACCAACTGCTTCACACTGCTCTTGGCACGTCGAATGGTTTCTACCATTACATCGCCATGCTTGGTCTTACGAAGGGAATTGTATATCCCCTCCTTCAGCCCCAGATACTTATCCGCGGTACGGATGTTGTTCAGATATTTTGACATTCCACCCACGTTCTCCGAGATGGACATGTTATTGTCATTTAACACAATGATAAAGTTTGTATCCAGCTGTGCGGCATTATTTAATGCCTCATAGGCAAGGCCGCCGGTCATGGAGCCGTCACCGATTACGGATACCACACAATAATCTTCTTTACTCAGTTCTCTGGCCTTCACAAAGCCCAAACCGGCGGAAATGGAGGTGGAAGAATGTCCCGTATTGAAGCAGTCACAGTCGCTCTCGCTTCGTTTCGGGAATCCACTCAGGCCGCCCTCCTTACGAAGACTCTCAAACGCGTCGCGTCTTCCTGTCAAAAGCTTATGTGTATATGCCTGATGTCCGACATCCCAGATGAGTTTATCCTTCGGAAGATCCAGGGTCAGATGCAGCGCCATGGTAAGTTCCACCGCACCTAAGTTCGAAGCCAGATGTCCTCCATTCTTCGAAACACGCTCAATCAGAAACTCGCGAATCTCAGAAGCTAAAAGATCATAATCCTCCGGCATTACACTCTTGATATCATTCGGTTGATTAATCAGTTCTAACAAAAAATCACTTCCTTCGTCCGGTCAGACTCTGAATCAGCTCCTGTAAAAACGCATCCTCACGTCCTAACGCCGTAAGAATCGACACTGCTTCGTTATCTAACCTGCTAACCTCTTCCCTGGCCTTCTCAAGCCCGTGAAGAGATACATACGTTACTTTACCGTTTTTATCATCGGATCCGATGGGTTTACCCAATTCTTCCAACGTCGAGGTCACGTCCAAAATGTCATCCTGAATCTGGAATGCGATCCCTACATCGTGACCGACATGCTCCATCAGGCGAATCTCTTCTTCCCCTACTCCCGCAAGAATCGCTCCGATCATCAATGCGGCCTCTAAAAGTGCCGCCGTCTTATTTTCATAAACATAAGCCAGGGCTTCATCCGTTAATGTGATGTTCTTTTTGTCCGACTCCACGTCCACCGACTGTCCGCCGACCATTCCGTAGAAGCCTGCCTTGCGTGCAAGAATTTTAAGTGCCAACGCCACATTGCCGATGGACTCATATTCGCATCCGTCAAAAGCACGAAGTGCCGTCTCATAGGCCATATTTAAAAGCCCGTCACCGGCTAATATCGCCATCCCGTCCCCATAAACCGTATGGGTAGTCTTACGGCCTCTTCGATACTCGTCATTGTCCATTGCCGGAAGATCGTCATGTACCAGCGAATAGGAATGAATCATCTCAATAGCCGCCATAAACGGTGCAATCAGTTGTTCCTCCCTGCCGCCAAACATGCGATACGTCTCGAGCATCAGAATCGGGCGTAAGCGCTTGCCTCCGCCGAGGGCACTGTAGCGCATGGACTCCATCAGGGTAGTCGCATGGGGTGCATGTTCCGGAAGGTACTCCGTAAGCAGTTGCTCCACCACCTCTACGCGAGCGGTCAGACGCTCCTGCAAAGAAGCCCTCGTATCATCATGAATTGCAAACATCGGTGAATTCCTCTCCCGTTCCGTCTTCGCGAAGTTTTATAACCTTCGCTTCAATCGTATCGATTCCGTTCTGGCAATGTTGAATCAGTTCCATTCCTTTTGCATAGAGTGCGAAGGAATCCTCCAGACTTACCTCCGATGCCTCCATGGCATGAATGGTCTCCTCCAGTGCCGCAAACGACTCTTCTATTGAATACTGCTCAATTGTCTTATCTTCTGCCATATTCCATCCTGTTCTGTAGGTTTTTTGCCTTCTTTCGGCTAAGGACTCTACGCATCCTTCCCGGAATGAATCTCGATTACCTTCGCCTTCAGTTCTCCGTCTGCTAATGTTATGTTAACCTCTTCTCCCATTTTCACCTGCGAGGTTTCCTTGATTGCATGTCCTTCGGAATCTGCAACATAGGAATACCCTTTGGCAATGGTCTCAAGAGGGGATAATCCTTTTAATCGCTCCATACGGAGTAAAAGCGTATGCTTGGCCCGCGTCAATCGCTCCTCCATTCGACCGTTCAAGGCTTCCTCCAGAGAAATCAGACGCATCTTCTTTTCGTTGAGGCGATTCTCGGGGCTCAGGTTTTTCACCCGAAGTTTCGCATTGGTCAGCCGGCTCTTATTCTCTCCGAGCTTGTTTTTCATCAAACGGTCCATTGCATTTCGATATGATGCAATATCCTCCAGGAAACGAGCATAATCAAAAACCGCCAGTTCAGCACCTGCAGAGGGAGTCGACGCGCGAAGATCCGCCACATAATCGGCAATCGTGGTATCCGTCTCGTGTCCGACACAGGAGATGATCGGTGTTGCACAGTCAAAGATCGCCTGCGCCACAATTTCTTCATTGAAGGCCCACAAATCCTCTAAAGAACCGCCGCCTCGCCCGACTAGCATCACATCAACGCCGATTCGGTCCAAGGTCTGAATTCCCTTCACAATACTGGCAGCCGCTCCGTCCCCCTGTACCAGGGCCGGATACAAAAGAATCTGCACATAGGGATTTCTTCGATGGGTAATTCGAATAATATCCTGTACTGCCGCGCCTGTGGGAGCCGTTACCACTCCGAGCGTACGGATGTACTTCGGAATCGGTTGTTTGTAGCAGGGATCAAACATCCCCATCTCGGAGAGTTTCTTTTTTAACTGCTCAAAACGCTCATTTAGGGCACCGTTTCCTGCAAGTGCAATCTTCTTGGCATAGAGCTGATACTTACCGTCCCGCTCATAGACATCCACATTACCGGTTACAACAATGTCCATGCCTTCTTCCATCCGGAAGCTTAACCCCTGACTCCGATTCCCGGCAAACATAACCGCCGCAATGGTTCCGGTAGCATCCTTCAGTGTAAAATAAATATGTCCGGTGGAATGATATTTCAGATTACTTACCTCTCCCCGGACACTTAAGGCATTCAGGAAAAAATCCTGTGTGAACATATTACGGATATATTTATTCAGTTGTCCAACGGAATAAACGTTTCCTGCCATACTTATTTACGCGAATTTTGCAAGGACACCGTTCACGAATTTCGACGCTTCCTCCTGGCCGTATTTCTTCGCCAGTTCAACCGCTTCGTCGATTGCTACCCCCGTGGGGATGTCCTCATCATAGAGAATCTCATAAATTGCCAGGCGGATAATGGTTAACTCCACCTTGCCAATACGCTTAATATTCCAATCGGTTGCCTTCTCGGAGATGGCACTGTCAATCGACTCGAGCTTTTCTACGATTGCAGAATACTTGTTCTCCACATAGGCCCGGTCCTTCTCATCCCACGCAAGGCTCGTTCCCCAGGGAACATCGTCCGTCGTCAGATCGGTGAAAAACAACTCCATCTGCTTGGGCATATCGTCCTTCGGGTTAAATTCGATTCGGAATAACAGCTTGAAGATTTCTTCTCTTAATTCCCTTCTTGTCAATGTTCTCATCCTCTTAATTTCCTTTGGTATTGATCCCTGCGATACGTACGTTTACGTCCGTAACGGTCAAACCGGTCATATTCTCGATTGCGTTCTTGACGCGATCCTGCACCTTATTGCAAATGGAGGGAATGTTGTATCCGTACTCCATGGTAATCGCAAGCTCCACACGTACTTTTTTGCCAAGAACCTCCACACGGACGCCCCTGGTATTTACCTTCTTGGCTACCTTACTAAGAACTTCGCCGGGAAGGTTTCCGTTGATTGCGGCAACGCCCTCAATTTCCATCGCAGCATAGTACGCAATGGCACCGACTACCTCATCGGCAATCTGAATGGTTCCTGCCACACCGCTCTCTTCGGGAATCGACATCTCAATCTCTTTTTCCATATCATATACCTCCGTATATACACTATCTGTAATTATATCAAATTGTAATATATTTGCATAGCCAAATCACATGTCTTACACGATTTCCGGCTGCTTCCCTAGTTCTTGCCGAATTCCGACAGCTCCAGCCCCGGATTACGGTCCAGAACCATTCCGACGCTCCAGGCATTCACGAAGATTAAAAGAGGATTGCCCTTCATATCCATAATCTTTTTCATATCGCTCGTGCCGCTAATCTTGGCCACATCCACACTCTCCTTATTGGCAACCCAGCGGATATGCTCATAAGGAAGAGGCTCTAAGCGAATCTCAACATTGTACTCATTCTCCAGACGATATTTTAATACCTCGAACTGAAGTACACCGACTACGCCGACAATAATCTCTTCCATACCGGAATTGATTTCCTGGAAGATCTGAATCGCACCTTCCTGTGCAATCTGCGTAACACCCTTTACGAACTGCTTACGCTTCATGGTATCGATCTGACGCACTCTTGCAAAATGCTCCGGTGCGAAGGTCGGAATCCCCTCGTAACGGAATTCCTCTTTTGGCATACACAAGGTATCTCCGATGGAGAAGATACCGGGATCAAATACACCGATAATATCTCCGGCATACGCTTCATCCAGAATTTTACGTTCATCCGCCATAATCTGCTGGGGCTGAGACAAACGCATTACCTTGCCGCCCTGCACGTGTTTTACTTCCATACCGGCATCAAAATGACCGGAACAGATTCTCATAAAGGCTACACGGTCGCGATGGGCTTTGTTCATATTGGCCTGAATCTTGAATACAAAAGCAGAGAACTCATTTTCCGTCGGTTGAATGATTCCCTTATCACTCTTTCGGGGAAGGGGTGTCGTAGTCATCTTCAGGAAATGCTTTAAGAAAATCTCCACGCCGAAGTTCGTCAATGCCGAACCAAAACAAACCGGGGTCAGATTCCCGCTACGAATCGCCTCCAGATCAAACTCTGCACTGGCACCGTCCAAAAGATCGATTTCTTCACGAAGAAGTTCCTTGGCTGCGACGCCGATTTGCGAATCCGCGGTGGCATCATCCTCCAGTGCAAAAGAGAATGCGGTTCCTTCCTTGGTACCCTTCTGGGTATCGGAATAGGTGATGACCTGTCCGCTCTCGCGATCGTAGACTCCCTTAAACTCCTTACCGGAACCGATGGGCCAGTTAATGGGACAGGTTGCGATTCCCAGCTCCTTCTCCAGTTCGTCCAACAGATCGAAGGTATCTCGGGCGTCACGGTCCATCTTATTGATGAAGGTGAAAATCGGAATTTTCCGCATTGCGCAGACCTTGAAAAGCTTACGGGTCTGTGCCTCAACACCTTTACCGCCATCGATGACCATGACTGCAGAATCGGCTGCCATTAAGGTACGATAGGTATCCTCGGAGAAATCCTGATGTCCGGGCGTATCCAGAATATTGATGCAGAAGTCATCATATTCAAACTGAAGCACGGAACTGGTAACGGAAATACCTCTCTCCTTCTCAATCTCCATCCAGTCGGATACCGCATGTCTTGCCGTCGCCTTTCCTTTAACGGAACCGGCCAGATTAATGGCACCTCCGTAGAGCAAAAACTTCTCGGTCAGAGTCGTCTTACCGGCATCGGGGTGGGAAATAATTGCAAACGTACGTCTGCGATTGATCTCTTTTTCGTAGTTACTCAAAACAATACTCCTCCAAATCTATCGAAGCGGGCTGCCATCCAGGGTTTTGTCGATGCCAAGCTCCTTCATAATCGTCGCCGCAATATCGGCAAACGTCGAACGCGTGCCGTAATTCACAGGCGAATTCTTCTTATCAATCATTAAAAACGGCACATACTCCCTCGTATGATCCGTCGTTTTCGTATAGGCAGGATCACATCCGTGATCTGCGGTAATACAGAGCATATCCTCCTTACGAAGCAGGGATAACATCTCCGGAAGCCGTCTGTCAAATTCCGCCAGGGCTTTCGCATAACCGTCGATATCTCTCCGATGACCGTAGAGCATATCGTAATCCACAAGGTTAATAAAACATAAGCCTTCAAAATCCTTCTTCAGATACTCCATGGTCTTATCCATGCCTTCCGCATTGCCGGAGGTATAGGTAAACTCCGTAATGCCCTTCCCGGCGAAGATATCCTTGATTTTCCCAACTGCAATTACATCCTTGCCGGCTGCTTTCAGCACATCCAGCATGGTATCCTTCGGTGGTAAAAGAGAAAAATCATGACGCTTCGGTGTTCTCACAAAGGATCCCGGTTCTCCCACAAAGGGGCGGGCAATCACACGGCCCACACCATGTTCTCCCACCAGAATCTCCCGTGCAATCTTGCAGTATTCGTACAAGGTCTCAACCGGAACAATCTCCTCATGCGCCGCAATCTGAAATACACTGTCTGCCGAGGTATAGACGATTAACTTGCCGGTCTCCATATGTTCCTTACCGAATTCCTCAATCACCACGGTTCCGGAATAAGGTTTGTTACACAACACGCCCCGACCGGTTGCCTCCGAGAATTTCTGAAGGACCTCTTCCGGAAAGCCATCCGGATAAGTCGGCAGGGGTCTTTCCGACACCATACCGGCAATCTCCCAGTGTCCGATGGTCGTATCCTTCCCGGCGGAACGTTCCCGCATTCTGGCAACAGACGCCTCCGGCTCTTCTACCGGTTTCACCGCCTCCGGATTCACTCCGGGAAACCCGGCAAGTGCCTCCTGCACACCGTCAATATTCAGAAGCCCAAGTTTTTGAAGATTGGGAATGTGAAAAAAAGAACTCGTAGCACAGGAACGAAGCGTATTCACATCATAATCGCCAAAGGCTTTCGCGTCCGGTTCCTCGCCGATTCCAAAGCTGTCCAGAACAATTAGAAATACTCTTTTCATAGGCTTCCCCTCCTGTTTCGAATTCCATTCATCCACCGAAAAATGGGCATAGAAATAATATTTTAATTATAGCAATTCAGGTCCTTTTTTTCAAGCATAAGGCACACAGGGTTGAATTCAATATTTCTTCACGCGAACTTCACACTTTCTTCACGATTCGTTGGTATTCTATCCCCATTCCAGGAGGCGCTTATGAAAAAATATATCCTTTATTCTTTTTTACCGGTATTACTATTATTCCTGATTGTTGCGTGCGGTTCCGACAAGCAAACCGACACCACCAATCCCACCGTGACCGGACAGACAGATAACCAATCTCCCACAGACATTACAATTAAGAAAGGGGACTTATCCGAGTCCGTTTCCGAAGAAGATGCGATCACAATCGATGTGACCGATTCGGAGGAGTCGGGAATCACGCTCACCGAAGGCGGCACCTACCGTCTGACCGGAGTTGCAACCGATTTCATGATTACTGTGGACAGCGAAGACAAAATCATTCTGATTTTGGACCAACTAAATCTTACCAATGCCTCTCCCGCCATCTACGTCAAGAATGCGAAAAAGTGTATCCTTCATCTTCCGGAGGGTACCACTTCTACCCTCACGGATACCATCTATGATATCAGCGGTGAGGATACCCCAAACGCGGTCATTTACAGCAAGGATGATCTGACGGTTAACGGAAGCGGCACCCTGATTCTTCACGCCACAAATCATCACGGCATCTATGGAAAAGACGATGTGGTGATCGTGGATGCAAAGCTAAACATTGACTCTGCCAACGTTGCCCTAAAAGGAAAAGACAGCGTCGTACTCTCGAATGCCACCCTTTCCCTCACAGCCGGAACCACCGGAATCAAAACCTCAAACAGCGACGATCAGGACAAAGGTTCTGTTTGGATTGCGGATTCCACCGTTACGATTGACTGTAACAAGGATGGGATTCACGCCGAAAGTAACCTGATTCTGAAAAGCGGAAGCATCAACATCGTACATTGCAATGAAGGGTTGGAAGGTGGCAGCATTTACATTTATGACGGAATTCTCTCCATCGTCGCCTCCGATGACGGAATCAATGCGACGAAAGATTCCCTTGAAATAAACGGTGGAACCATTACCATTGACGCCAAAGGGGACGGCGTCGACTCCAACAACACCTTTACCATGAACGGAGGAACCCTCTACATAAGCGGCCCCTCCGACAACGGGAATTCCGCTATTGATTATGAGCGAAGTGCAACCTTCCATGGTGGAACCATCCTCGCACTGGGTTCGTCCGGCATGGCGGAAAACTTCACTAGTTCTACTTCTTCCCAATGTGTTGCCCTGATCGGCTTCGATACGAGGGCCACCGGTACCTTCACTGTAAAAGAGGAATCCGGTAACATCCTCCTTACCTTTGATTCCACCAAGCAATACAATTGTGCTCTGATTACCTCACCCGCCCTCGTAACCGGAGCGACCTATACCTTAGAAGCCGACAACACGCTGCTACTAAGCTTCACGCCGGATTCCTCTCTGTACACCCTGGGTATCAGCGGCTTCGGCCCCGGTGGCGGTCCGGGCGGACGCCCCGACAAAGACAATCGCCCCTCGGACGGCAATCCTCCCAATGGCAATACTTATCCCGATGACGGAGGGCGACCCGATGCCGGGGGACGCCCCAATGATGATAACCGCCCCGACAACAAAAATTGGCGTGATGACCTCTAGTCACCACGCCATCTCTCTATTCCTTACTAGTTGTCTATGCTAACCTCGTAGGTTACCTCAAACTTCTTGGTATCACAGAACTTATAGAAATCCAGAATGATTCGCTGAATAATCATATCAATATTATTTGCACCTGCATTGTTAAGCACTGCCAGATGCTGGAAATAGTTGCAACGGGAATAGATATCCACCGCGCGGATATTCTTTTTAATCGCCATCTCCATTGCGCCGGCAACCGATGCGACCTCTTCGTCCTCAAACTTCTCTCCCTCCACAGGCTTGGTCGTAATCATAACCAACTCAAGACTGTGCTTATATCTTTCCTTCAGTTGTTTCATGAATTCAAAGATATCCGAGAAACTATAGTAGCCGATCTCCATCGCGCCACCTCGCTTCTCTCTCGTATTCAAACGGTCCACGAACTCAATCAGGCTATCGGTAACGACATTCTGCCCCGCCGTCGCATCCGTACTCTTCTTATACTTTTCCTGATCAAGTTCTAACTTTCCTTCGTCAAACAGGTGCAAAAAAACATCCAAATAGTCCGGATCAAACTGCGTACCGCGACCTTGAATCAGCTCCTTACGGATAATCTCCTTATCCAGTGCTTTGCGGTAGATTCGATCCGAATTCATCGCATCGTAGGCATCTGCAATTCCCACAATTCGCGCATGATCATGTGCCACACGACCGCTCACACCGTTAGGGTAACCGGTTCCGTCAAAACGTTCATGATGTCCGACCGCAACCGACATGGCATTGGGAAGCACCATCAGATTTCGAAGAATGTCAGCACCCGCCGTAGTATGGAACTTCATCACCTTGAATTCCACATCCGACAATCTCGCCGGCTTATTCAGAACCGAATCCGGCACACTAATCTTACCGATATCATGCAAAAGAGCCTCTTGGCGCAATTCCTCCAGTTCCTCTGTGGTATATCCCAATTCCTTCCCCAATCGGATGGAATACTCCGCAACACGATAGGAATGACCGTTGGTATAGCTGTCCTTTGCATCGATTGCCCGGGCAAGTGCCTCTAACACCTGTACAGACATCTGCTGAACCTTCTCCAGATAAGCAGTTCTCTGTGCTGCCTCCAATGCTTTTCGCAGTTTCTCTCTTCTTTTTTTCAGGGTATTAATGATGACGGTTGCATACATATATACGCCAAGAAGAAGCGAGAACGCAATCGCCGCTTCCGGTCCGATATCCGTGTTGTAGAGCGGATCTGTCGCTCTCTCCCATACCGAAACCGCAAAGCCGAGCAATCCGACTAAAGAAGTCCATCGTGTCAACACGAGGTCCTCATACACGATACTCGCGATAATCGGTAAAATAAACACCAGAAAAACATCCGCAAACTGGTAGTGAGAAAAACTAATATTAATGCAGATTGCCTGGGTGGACATAATTAACACGTATTTCTGAATTGTCAGATTTTTGGCTCTACCGACAATCACCTGCCCGGCAACAAATACCGCCACATTGAATACTGTGGTAATGAGCAGATACCGAATCAGTTTCGCAACAATGGTATCCGGACCATACCCCTGGGACCTGGTCATGTACAACATGATATTACCGACCAGTTCCGTTAAAAAGGCCAAAATCACTAAAATCAGCTGCGTCTTGGTAACCACGCGTCGCCACAGACTATAATTAATATTCGCATTCACAATCTCATCTGTCGATTCCTGCGTTATATTCTCAATTATCATTTTCTACCTCTTGTCTACAATGTATCCCCCCATCTATTATACTCATATTTTCAAAAAACAATAGTGTATTCTCCATAAACCATAAAAAAAGGAACACGTAAACAGTTACGCATTCCCTCTGTGTCCTTCATAATTTGCTCGGATTTTATTATTCTTCTGCCTTGTGCTTCCGTTCCGGAATCTCGATATGGTTTTTAACAAGTAACGCTTCCAGTTCCTGAATACGCGTATTCGAAGTGGTCTGTTCACATTCCAGTTCATGAATTCGGTCAGCCGACTCTGCCCGACCAATTTCAATCCCTTCCTCTCGGCCAATCGCCCGGCCTTCTTCTCTCATATCATAATCATGCAATCGTTCCTTCATGTAATCACTCCTCCACTCCTCGTTGCGCCTTGCCTGACTGACCTCGTGACTTAATCTCCTTGTTAGCGCAGTGTTCCCACTCTCTCCGGTCTGCAGGAATCTATAGAAATCTCTAAGCTCCGGCGCCAGATTCGTCCCCTCATAGGTACAGTTAAAAAAATACCTCTTCAATCCATCTTCTACTTTTATTGTATCATCTTCTATGCATTTCGTGCAAAGAGAATATATCGGAAGATTCCCTCCAAAAGGGTCAAAGGTGCATATGAATATAATCTGGCTCTCCGGAAGTCGTCGATAAGATACCCCTTTTTCCAAAAAGTCTGTATCCATGCAGGCCTGATAGAAACGAGAACGCTTGGGAAGGTCTAATTCCTCCAAGGTTTGGTGGTTTAAGTTCTGCATCTCGGCATCGTAGACGGCCGTGTCATCCTGCGTATAGATATCGAGGCGAATGGGCTTCCCATCCGCAAAGCACCGAAATTCTCTCTGGCTCTCCGGTGTTCGAAGTTCTCCAATCGGATGTTGTAGCAGACACTCCAGTACCTCCTTGCAAAGTTCCCTGTTCTGCATGATTTTGCCAAACAGGTAATCGTCTGTGAATGTCAAGTCCTCATAGCGCTTGAATTCCATGTTTCTCATAATGCTCCTTTCCGCAGGGAAACTAAAAGGAACATCAATACTCTATCCCTCTCCCTGCCCAAACGTAATGAAAATAAGTTGTGAATGTAAGCAGGAATTTCAGAATTGAATAGATAATAGAAAAAAAGGTATTTAGATAAGAATTAAGAAATCTGCTTAAGATTAGTATAACACATTTCATGCCAAGAAAAAGCAAGAATTCCATATTTTGTTTTATTATATGTTCTTCGCAAAGACAAAAAGAGCTTCGGCATATGCCGAAGCTCTTCCTTTTTCTTTTTTTATCGCCGCAATCAAACGATTGCAACCACAGGTATTTTTACTGCTGAGGAACGTCCTTCATGGAGAAGCTGATTCTTCCCATCTTGTCTTTTCCGAGACATACAACAGTAACCATATCGCCTAAGGTCAGAACATCCTCAACATGGTTGATTCTTTCCTTCGCAATCTTGGAAATATGAACCATACCTTCCTTACCGGGAGCGAACTCGATGAATGCACCGAATTCCTTAATGGATACGACCTTACCCTTGAAGATCTGGCCTTCCTCGAAATCGGTAACGATGGTCTTAATCATCTCGATTGCCTTATCCATGCCGGCTGCGTCGGTACCGCATACGCTAACAGCGCCGTCATCAGTAATATCAATCTTAACGCCGCACTGATCGATGATGGCGTTGATGGTCTTACCACGCTGACCAACAACTTCACCAATCTTCTCAGGATCGATCTTAATCTGAACAATCTTGGGTGCGAACTCGTTAACCGTTGCACGAGGCTCTGCGATTGCAGGCTTCATACAGGTGTCCATAATGAACATACGAGCTTCACGACATCTTGCGATAGCACCCTCTACGATGGGACGGGTCAGACCATGAATCTTAATATCCATCTGGATTGCGGTAATACCTTCGGTAGTACCGGTTACCTTGAAGTCCATATCGCCAAAGAAGTCTTCCAGACCCTGAATATCAGTAAGGAGAACGAAATCGTCGTCGGTCTCACCGGTAACCAGACCACAGGAAATACCTGCTACCATTCTCTTAATGGGAACACCGGCTGCCATCAGAGACATACAGGAAGCACAGGTGGAACCCATGGAAGTGGAACCGTTGGACTCAAAGGTCTCGGATACACAACGAATGGTGTAAGGGAACTCTTCCTCAGAAGGAAGAACAGGAAGTAATGCACGCTCAGCCAATGCACCGTGACCGATCTCACGACGTCCGGGTCCACGGCTAACCTTGGTCTCACCTACAGAATATGCAGGGAAATTGTAGTGATGCATATATCTCTTGGAAGTAACATTCTCATCCAGACCATCAACCTTCTGTGCCTCGGAAAGAGGTGCCAGAGTAGTGATGTCACAGATCTGAGTCTGTCCACGGGTGAACATTGCAGAACCGTGAACACGAGGAACGATGTCTACCTCAGCTGCAAGAGGACGAATCTGGGTGATTTCACGACCATCGGGACGCTTATGATCCTTCAGAATCATCTTACGTACCGTCTTCTTCTCATACTGATAGATTGCTTCGCCAAGAATAGCCAGCCAATCTTCCTTATCTGCGAAAGCTGCCTCTAACTTAGCGGTAACTTCCTTGATATTCGCCTCGCGAACCTGCTTCTCATCAGTGAATACTGCAGTCTCCATCTCTTCAGGAGATACAACCGCCTTCATAGCCTCGAATAACTCCGCAGGAATTGCACAGCTTTCGTAGGTATGCTTCTGCTTACCAACCTCAGCAACGATATCAAGAATCCAGCGGTTAATCTTCTGGTTGATCTCGTGTGCCATATAGATTGCTTCGATCATCTTTTCCTCGGGAATCTCGTTAGCACCGGCCTCGATCATAATAACCTTCTCTAAGGTAGAAGCTACGGTTAACTTCAGATCTCCCTTCTTCCACTGCTCCTGGGAAGGATTCACAACGAACTCACCGTCGATCATACCGATCTGAGTCATTGCACAGGGACCGTCAAAAGGAATATCGGAAATGCAGGTAACCAGTGCAGAACCGATCATTGCAGTCAACTCAGGACGGCACGCGGGATCAACACTCATAACCATTGCATCAATCGTAACATCGTTACGATAGTCCTTGGGGAAAAGAGGTCTCATAGGACGATCAATAACACGGCTGGTAAGAACAGCATTCTCAGATGCCTTACCCTCACGCTTATTGAAACCTCCGGGAACCTTACCTACAGCGTATAACTTCTCCTCATACTCAACGCTTAAGGGGAAGAAATCAATACCGTCTCTGGGCTTGTCAGAAGCGGTAACGGTTGACAGAACGGTAGTCTGTCCATACTGCATTAATGCAGCGCCATTGGCCTGTGCACATACTCTGCCGATATCAGCTCTTAAGGTGCGTCCGCCAATCTCAATGGAATAGCTCTTGTACATCTTATTTCTCCTTTTCTTCATTCTCGGGCGACTGCCCTTGCAGGAATTCCTGCCAATATTGGTTCTCTATCAAAAAGCAACCCCGGCCATGCCGAAATTGCAT
Organism: Lachnospiraceae bacterium; assembly: GCA_045628945.1. Lineage (GTDB taxonomy): Bacteria > Bacillota > Clostridia > Lachnospirales > Lachnospiraceae > RGIG4034. Next base: position 41,031 of record JAZQQG010000022.1, on the reverse strand, counting down.
TTTTGCATTAACAAAAGAAAAAGCGGAGGAATCATTGCGCCCACGAATAAGAGCACATCTTATCATCCGCTTTCATTCTATCTTATTTTCTTAAACCAAGCTTCTCAACCAGTGCACGATATCTCTCAATATCTACTTTCTTAAGGTAGTCAAGAAGACCTCTTCTCTGACCTACCATCTTGTACATACCACGTCTGGAGTGGTTGTCCTTGGGATGGTTCTTAAGATGCTCGGTAAGCTCTGCGATTCTTGCAGAAAGAACTGCAATCTGTACCTCAGGTGAACCGGTATCGCCTTCGGTTCTTGCGTATTCCTGCATAATAGCAGTCTTCTTCTCTTTGGTAATCATATTAGATTCCTCCTAAAAAATAATAATTGTGGCCTTCACTAAGAAACAGGTCGGAGTGTCCCGAATCTGAGTTTGGCTAATTTCACACTGAATCAGTATATCACGGACCAATGCGCTTGTAAATACTTATTTTAGATGATCTGTGCCGCTCTTTCCTCGAACGCCGAACGCTCCAACATAAAGCAATCCAGAATCTTGGGATTAAAGGTTCCGCACTCGCCGCCGATAATCATTGCATAGGCTTCCGAGGTACTGTAAGCACGCTTATATACACGTTCACTGATCAGGGCATCATAGGCATCGGTCAACGATACCACCTGGGCACTGATCGGAATATCATCCCCCTTTAAGCCCTCCGGATAGCCTTTTCCGTCATATTTCTCATGATGGTAATGTGCAATCTCCTTGCAGGTTGCCGTGTATTCCTCGTTGTCCGTCGGGCAGACACGATCCAGAATATCACAGCCCTTCTCGGCATGACACTTCATAATCTCGAACTCGTCGGAGGTCAGTTTTGCAGGCTTTAACAGAATACTGTCCGGGATTGCAATCTTTCCGACATCATGAAGCACGGAAGCTTCCACAATCAGTTCCATCTTCTCGGGAGTCAGACCATACTCCGGATAGTGTTCCGCCAGGGAATGAACCAGAATACGGGTAAACTCACGAACACGCTGAATATGCTGTCCGGACTCCGCATCACGGAACTCCGTAATCGTTGCCATCGTATTGACAACCTTCGAGTTCATCTCGCTTAACTGCTCATTCTTCTGCTGAATCTCTCGCACCTTGTCGTCCAATGCTTTTTCAAGATTGTTCTTGTAGGAATAGAGGTCCACCATATTCTCGACACGTTTCTTCGTCAGATACGCATCGTAGGGCTTACTGATTACCTCAACCGCCCCCTTCTCAAAAGCGAGATGCTGATTCTCTTTGGAAGAATCTCCGGTAATCAGAATGACCGGAATCGTCTTGATAAAGCCCCTCTCACGCATATCATCCAATACGCCGAAACCGTCCAATTCCGGCATGATCACATCCAGAAGAACCGCAATCAGATTCTCTTTTTCACGATGAATGATTTCCAACGCCTGCACACCGTTCTCGGCTTCTAAGACATCATATCGGTCCATGAAGATTCTTTTTAGCAGGGTGCGATTAATCTCCACATCATCTACAATCAGAATCGTCTTACCCATTCTCCCACCTCCGTTTTTCTCTGTATCCCGTTCCCCAGAGGGCAAAAACCCACCGTTTGAAACGGTTCCTTCTATGCCATAATCTTATTCATGCTGATATGCTCATCCTTTTCGGTAAAAATCACCTGGCTTAAGCTTCGCATGGGCATCATCGTATAACCATTGACACATACCGTAACCCGAGGATGTATCGTTCCCCGAATCGCAATGGCCGACTCCTGAGACAATTCCCGCTGTTCCGCCAACGTACGAAGTGCCTCCTGAATATGGTTCTTTTCTTCCTTCTTAATATCCATGGCCTGAACAATCTGGCCCCGGAGAGCCGGCTGACTGATCATCGCCTTCTCAAAAATAACCAGCTCAGAATCAATCTTATCCAGCTGTCTTCGATAATTCAAAGCAGTCTCGTCCGAGTTTTCGCGCATTCCCACCTGCAAAAGAGTATCCGACGCAGGTTCATCCCCGGCAATGCTTACTTCGATTCGGCGGAACGCATAGATTTTACCGCCGATTACGGTACCAACCTGTCCGCAGACCTCCACAGAGGCTTCGGAATCTACCGTACAATCGACCAACGAATTCGTAAGGAGTTTGCCGGAGCACTTAATCGATACATGATCAAAGGTCATTCCATAAACATCGCCGTCTTCCGCAACGACTTTTGCCTTGCCATTGCCTTCCATCATACCGCGAATCAGCACATCCTTACCGGCCATAATCTCAGCATCTCCGACATTGCCGTCGATAATCACCATACCGGTCGCATAGATTACCGCGTTATTGGGAACATTGCCACTGATATGCACATCCCCGTCAAAGCGTATCGGGCCAAAATCCTCCGGAAGATCTCCCTCGTGATCCATCATCGCCGAAACAATCATCTGTCCGGAAGTATAAACAATACGCCCGTCCGTCTGTGCGGTATAGATTGTACCATCCTCGTTTAATAGAAACTTCGATCCACGAATCGCAGGACGATCCTTCCCTCGTTTGGGAAGTAACAGTTTTCCGGTTACCGTGTAACCCATTTTGCCGCTTGTCGCTTTATGATATTCGCAGATTTTCTGTCCCTTGGTCACCGGCTCGAACACCTTCATCGTGCTAAAATCCACGGGACCGTCTCCCACTCTGGTGGGCTCGGAATCGAACTCCGTTGCAAAAAAGAATTCAAAATAGCCTTCTTCTCCGGCCTCGCTCTCAATACCATACGCTACCGTCATCATACGATTAAAGCGTTCTGCCCGAAGCATCTCGGCAATCAGTGCATGATCGATACCGCGGGTGACTCCGTGATGCGCAAGAAATGCGACAATGTCCTCCTCCTGCAAGGAAGCTCCGGCGGGTGGAACCAAGAATAATGCCGCGCGCATCTCATCGGGAGAAACCGTTACGGAACTACCGTTCGACAGCAAGAGATTCAACACATCACTCATACGCGTCCGCCTCCCATCAAAGAAGTACGGATTCGGAACATCTCTTCCGCCGAAATGGAAGGATCCGCATAGGACGACACATCAATGCCGGCTTCCAATCCACAGAGAATTTCTCTGGTCTGTGCCTCATTGAATTCATTACTCGGCTCGGAATTCTCTTCCTCCTCGAGGTGTCTTCGCAGTTCTTCCATCTGCTTCGCATTATATCGGAAATTCGCATAACGACTCACATCCAAATCGGCCTCAAGTCCGAAACGAATCTGTCGCATCTGCTGATAATTGAAATAAGAATGCAGATAGTAGGATACGTCCAGTCTTTCTTCCAGACCGATACGAATCTCCTGCATCTGAAACCAATTGTAGGAACCGTCGCAATAAAGTGACACGTCCACTCCGCTCTCAAGGCCCATGCGAATCTCATGAAGCTGCGTTCCGTAGAGCTCCGGCTTTAAATAGTCCGTCAAATCGATTCCATGCTCAAAAGCATCCAGAATCTCACTCAATTGATCGGCATCGTAACGAGCCTCCGCATAGTGTGCCAGATCGATACCGCGCCCCTTTGCATCCATCAAAACCTCGATGACCTCGGGCCGGTATCCTCTTTCTGCCAGCGTGATAATCTCCGGATTATTGTCTGCCTTCTCCCGAATCAGGCGCATTAATTTCGCAGAATAGGAAGGATTTAACATCTTCTCCACAGATTGTCCGTTCTCAAGGGCAAGACGCAATTCCTTCATCTGGTACCAATCGTATTCGGGTTTCGCATAGATGGATGCGTCGATACCGGCTTCTAACCCCAATCGAATCTCTTCCATCTGAGGAGCAAGATACTCCCGGCTCTTATAGCACTTCACATCCACCTGCCCGGCAATGCCCAGGCGAATCTGCTCTACCTGCGTCCAATCAAACTCCCGCAGAAGATCCTCGGCATTATAGCCCAGTTGGATGCCGTAGCGCATCTCACGCATACAATACCAGGGCACCTCCGGCTTCTCATAGGAAGAAGTATCCTGATTAGCCAGAATGCCCAACCTCAACTCTTCGATCTGAGCATCGTTGAAGCCTCTTATTTTCCATTCCTTATTCATGTTACTATCCAACGATATGAACTCCCCTTTGACTAATAGATCAATCTTCTGCAACAAGTAACCTTACGATAGTTTAGCTTTGTTACAATAATTCCGGTCTTCGGCGAACTTGCATGGCACACTTCGCCGTTGCCGATATAGATGGTCACATGATTAATACCGGACTCATTGGAATAAAAAACCAAATCTCCCGGTTTCAGATCTTTCACCGATACCGCAATTCCGCACTTTGACTGTGCTCTGGCGGAATGGGTCAATTTAACACCGTATTTTTTGAAAATCGTCATGGTAAATCCGGAGCAGTCCGCCCCCTTCGTTAACGAGGAGCCTCCCCAGACATACGGATTTCCGATGAACTGCTGCGCATATTCCGCAATGGATACTCCGACATCCGTAACACCTCTGCCGTAACGCACTTCCATCATAGTTAATCCGGTCTCTAACGTATAACCGATATTCACATAATCCATCGAAACATAGCAATCCGAACTCTCATCGAATTCGACCTGTACCCAGCCCTTATCGGCAAGTTCCTCGACGACCGGAAGACTGGTACGCTTTTTTACCATACTGATTCGCTTGTATTTCGTGCCGGGGCCGGAACGAATCTTCAGATTCTTCGCCGTCACCGTGGCCGTTAACTTCTCATATTGTGCGCCAAGTTCCATCGCCTCATCCTCAATGGCGATAGCGGACTTCTTAATATATCCGGACAGATTGCCCGAAACGATATAATAAAAATTGTCCGTCTCATTCACAATCTCGCAACCAAAGCCCTTCTGCATCTGGCCGGCTTCCTTCCCGGAGTCGGACTCTGTGAGGTAGACTTTGGCCTTATCCACCTTGCATACACCTAAAGTGTAATATCCCCAATGCGGAACCGCAACCGGCTCATTCGCATAAAAAGGTGCATAATTCTCCGCGAAGTCCTCCGACCTCATAAATTCCCACAATTGCCACTCCGTAGGGGAGATATCATCCACCGTATTTAACACCTCAGCCGCTCCGATACTGCGAGACTCCATGGCATATGTGTCTGCCGTACCGATCCATCCAAAAAGAATAACCAGCAAGAGGGCACCGATTCTTTTTTTGCATAATCTAAGAATTTTCATACTGTTATTGTACTATATCCCGCAAACTTCGTCAAAGCGGATGCGCCATAAACCATGCCCTTCCGTCCGCTTCATCCTGTCGTAATTGCTCCATCAGCTCCGCCAGTCCGGAAAAGGTCTTTTCCGGTCGGGTCCACTTAAGCAACGATACCTCAATCGGTTTGTCATAGAGATTCCCGTCAAAGTCGTAAAGAAAGGTTTCAATGCCGATTCGGTTCTCTGTAGAAACCGTTGGCTTACAGCCGATATTGGTAATTCCTCCATACACGACACCCTCCACACAAACCCGGGAAACATAGACGCCTCTCGGTGGCAAAAGTTTCCCCTCTTCCGGCACAAGATTCACGGTCGGGAGAAGATCCTTATGGCCGATTCCGGTACCACGTTCCACCGTCCCGCAAAAGGAGTACGGTTTACATAATATAGAATTCGCGAGTTCCATTTTACCGGCGGTGATTAATTCTCTTGCAAGGCTGGAACTTACTTCCATCGGACGACCTTCTATGGAGACTTGCACCTTATCCACCGCAAGCACCTGATAGCCGCATTCTCCGGCAAGTTTCTCCAACAGGTAGAGATCTCCTCTTCCTCCTTTGCCAAAAGAAACATCCTTCCCACATACCACAACCTTTGCATGCAAAAGTTCGCACAAAATGTGGCGAATAAACGTCTCCGGCTCACACGCCGCGCCTTCACGGTCAAAGGGATACTCCACCAGGCAATCGATTCCCAGTTCTTCCATGGTGGTTCTTTTCTCGGATTGGGTAAATAGCTCCTTCACATCCTTCCCCCCGAAAAACACCGCCGGAGAAGGTGAAAAAGTAAATACCGTTGTCTGAAGTGTCGGGTCCTGTCGCTTCGCTTCCTGCAGACCGTCCAAAATCAGCCGATGTCCGATATGCAGGCCGTCAAACTTCCCGATGGCAACTGCGGTACGTCCCTCTATGCAGTTCAATTGCTGAATAATCTTCATGGTATCTCCCGATTCCAACCGACAAGCTTCTGTCTTTTGCATCCAATCGGAGCACTTCATTATCGGTCGAGAAACATCTTCAGAGGCTTGTAGTCTCCTTCGTCCGTCCTCTCGTAGATGGCCGCAAAGGTTCCGTCCTCATAGTATACTCGTAAAAGTGCCGGAAGCCCGGTACCCTTTCCTGCATCCGACGCAGGTTCGATCTGTGCCGATAACACTTCTCCTGCGAATCGATTGCCGTTGTCCAACGCCTTCTTCTGTCCTGCTCCCACAATGCGGGCCTTCGGATAATCAAACAGGCAGTCTACCGGCAAGATTGCCTCCTCAATTCGGCCTTCCTGCATAAGTTGCTCTAATCGCTCCAGGTGGTACGCTCCCTCAATCGAAAATACCGATACCTGTGTACGTACCAAAGTCTTCATTGCAGCTCCGCAGCCGAGACGTCTGCCGATATCATCACACAGGGAACGGATATAGGTCCCCTTCGAACAATGGACCCGAAATTCCACCTCTGGAAGTTCCATACGAAGAATCTCAATCGAATGAATTGTCACGCGTCTGGCTTGACGCTCTACCTCCTTGCCGGCTCTGGCAAGGTCACAAAGCTTCTGTCCGTTGACTTTCAGGGCCGAATACATCGGTGGCACCTGATCATACTCTCCCACATAAAAAAGAATAGCCTCTCGAATCTTCTCCACGTCGGTCTCGAAAGGCTTAGAAGACAGAACCTGCCCGCTTAAATCCAACGTATCTGTGGTAATTCCAAGTTGCATTGTCGCTACGTAGGTTTTGTCTTTTTCTGTCAAAAGATCACACACCTTCGTCGCACTTCGCACACAAACCGGCAACACCCCCGTAGCATCCGGGTCCAGTGTACCGGTGTGGCCAAGTTTACGTTCCTTCAGAATTCCACGTAACTTGGCAATCACATCGAAGGAGGTAAATCCTTTTTCTTTATACACATTAATAATTCCACTTCTTATTGGCACAATTGCTCCTCAATCATAGGCAAAAGAATCTGAAGCAGTCCTTCGGGCGTCTCCTTGGCATTGAAGCCTGCGGCTCTTGCATGCCCTCCGCCACCGAATCGAACCGAAATTACCGATGCATCCACGGAATAATCGGTTCGAAGGGATACCTTCAATTCTCCATCGCCAAGGTCATAGATAAAAATCGCACACTCGACGCCTCGGGTATTGCGAAGTTGACTTGCAATGCCGTCTAAATGCTTCGGTCTTGCCTCATAACGGTCCATCAGTTCTTTACTGATATAGGAACTGATTACCTTCCCGTCAAGGTGAAGTTTTGCATCCAACAACGCATGTCCAAGCAAACGATTCTGCACCATGGACTTCTCATAGAAGGTTTTCCGCACCAGCGTCGGAAAATCGATTCCGGTCGCAATCAGTTCCCCACCGATCTCCATGGTACGCTTCGAGGTGCTGGAATATTGGAATACGCCGCTATCGCTTACAATACCGGAATAGAGACACATGGCAATATCCGAATCCACCGCGGCCGGATCCATTAATTCATAGATTACTTCGCAGCAGCTGCTGGCCTCGGGACAAACATGGTTGACATCTCCGGAGCCTTCCGCATTAGAAATGTGATGGTCGATATTGACGATACAATCTGCCCGCTTTACGAATTCCACCGCGTAGCCGGTTCTCTCCACATTGCAATCCAACACAAGAAAACAATCATGCTTATGATTTTTCCATTCATCGGATTCCAGGCGTTCTCGGGAAATAATACAATCGGCTCCGGGATAGTCCGCATAGATAGTCGGAATATCCTCAAGATATACCGTAAAAACGGCATTCTTTACTTTTTTACGAAGATAGCCAAGCATACCAAGGCAGGAGCCGATACAGTCTCCATCCGGGCGAATATGGCCGGTAATCCCGATGTCCTTCGCATCTCCGATTGCTGCTAATAGATCGAATGAACTCATTCTTCTTCCTCTGTCTGCTCTTTTGACATGACATCATCAATCTTCTTCGACATCGTCACACCATACTCGATGGACTGGTCCAGGATAAAAGTAATCTCGGGAGTGTTTCGAAGATTGATTCGATGGGCAAGCTCACGACGAACAAAGCCTGCGGAGCTTCTCAAACCCGCAATGGCATTGCGACAGGTCTCTGCATCGCCAAGAACACTGATCCAGGCCTTACAGGTCTTAAGATCCGGTGCCACTTCCACATTGGTAACGCTGGTTACCACCGGGATTCTCGGGTCCTTAATTTCGGAACGAATAATCTCGGCAAGTTCACGCATTACCTCTTCATTAATTCTGGTTGATTTAATACTGTTCTTTCTCATACTTATCTCCAATATCACGGAGACAGAAGTTCCGCCGCATTAGCGGGGAACTTCTACCATGATATAAGCTTCTACGATATCAAGCTCCTGCATCTGGTCAAAGCCTTCGAATACAAGACCGCATTCAAAGCCTGCCTTCACTTCCTTCACATCGTCCTTGAAACGCTTCAGGGATGCTAACTCGCCTTCAAAGATCTGCTCGCCTTCACGACTGATGCGAACCTTACAGTTACGCTGGAACACACCGTCGAGGACATAGGAACCTGCGATATTTCCGACCGCGCTGGCTTTGAAGATCTGACGTACCTCTGCATGACCGATTACCTTCTCCTCAAATACAGGATCTAACATTCCCTTCATTGCCGCCTGAACGTCTTCGATTGCCTGGTAGATTACCTTGTACAGACGGATATCTACACCCTCGCGCTCTCCGGTACTCTTTGCCTGTGCATCCGGACGAACATTGAAACCGATGATAATTGCATTGGACGCACTTGCCAGAATAACATCCGACTCATTGATTGCGCCAACGCCGCTGTGAATCACCTTAACCACAACCTCTTCGTTGGACAGTTTCAGTAAACTCTCCTTAACGGCTTCCACAGAACCCTGAACATCTGCCTTAACAATAAGGTTCAGTTCCTTTAAGTTACCGGCCTGAATCTGACCAAAGAGGTCATCCAGACTCATCTTGCTCTTCACCTTCGTCTCATCCAACAGCTTCACCTTATTCTGTGCAATAAAGGTATCTGCATAGGACTTGGCTTCCTTATCGTTTGCATGGGCGATGAAGATTTCACCTGCATTCGGAACATCGTCCAGACCCAAAATCTCAACAGGGGTCGAAGGCGTTGCTTCCTTAATTCGGCGGCCCTTATCATCTACCATCGCACGAACCTTACCATGAGAAGCACCAGCGGAAATGAAATCTCCGACATGTAAGGTACCCTTCTGAACAAGAACCGTCGCAACGGGACCTCTTCCCTTATCCAGCTCTGCCTCGATGACCATACCACGAGCCTTACGATTCTTATTTGCCTTCAGCTCTAAAATATCCGCAGACAAAAGAATCATCTCTAAGAGTTCCGGAATACCCTGGCCGGTCTTAGCGGATACGGGAGCAAATACCGTGCTGCCACCCCAATCCTCTGCAATCAGGCCATATTCGGTTAATTCCTGCTTAACACGATCCACATTGGCACCGGGCTTATCCACCTTATTCACGGCAACGATAATCTCAACGCCTGCTGCCTTGGCATGGTTAATTGCCTCAATCGTCTGGGGCATTACGCCATCGTCTGCAGCAACCACAAGGATTGCAATATCGGTAGCGTTTGCACCACGCATACGCATTGCAGTAAATGCTTCATGTCCGGGGGTATCCAGGAAGGTGATGGTCTTACCGTCAACTACAACGGTATAAGCACCGATTGCCTGTGTAATACCACCGGCCTCCTTCTCCGTCACATTCGTCTTACGAATTGCATCCAAAAGGGAAGTCTTACCATGGTCAACATGTCCCATAACACAGATTACGGGAGGACGACTGGTTAAGGTCTCAGGATCTTCCTCGTCTTCCTTCAGAAGTTCTGCAATCACGTCGACCTTCTCTTCCTGCTCACAGATAATCTCATATTCAATGGCAATCTCCTCTGCCTCGGCAAAGTCGATTTCCTGGTTAACCGTTACAATCTGTCCCTTCATGAAGAGCTTCTTAACGATTGCGGAGGGCTGAATCTTCATCTTGTCCGCAAGATCCTTAATGGTAATGGTCTCGGGAACCTTAATTACCTTAATCTCCTCTTCGGGTTCTTCCTTACGCTCAGGCTTGATGAAACGTCCGGCCTTCTTGCTCATGGACATTTCCTTATCTTCCTCGTAAGCGTAATCCTTCTTATTCTTCTTATCCTTTTCCTGATTCAGACGTCTCTGGCTGTCACGATTCTTATCCGAACTCATCATCGGCGCGTCACCGCCACCGGGACGAGGACCGCCGGGTCTCTGGCCGCCGCGATTAAAGCCACCGCCCTGACGACTGTTCTCGGCATCCTTATCAAAGAAACGGTTGTTGTCACGATTAAATCCGCCGCCCTGGCCGTTGTTACGGTTGAAACCGCCACCCTGGCCGTTGTTGCGGTTGAAGCCCCCGCCCTGACCGTCACGGTTGAAGCCGCCACCCTGGCCGCCACGGTTAAAGCCCCCGCCCTGGCCGTTGTTACGGTTGAAACCACCGCCCTGGCCGTCACGGTTGAAGCCGCCGTTCTGACCGTCACGATTCCCGCGATATCCGCCGTTCTGGCCGTCACGATTGCCACGGAAACCACCATTCTGGCCGTCACGATTGTAACCGCCGCCCTGGCCGTCACGACGATTCTGATATCCGTTATTTACAAAAACACGGTTCCCGTTCTGACCCTGTGCATTTGCTCTGGGGCCTTCATTACGATTGCCGTTCTGCGGTCTTCTATCCTCACGGTTCTGAGGTCTGTCCTCCCGTGCGGGAGTTGCCTCCTTGGGTGCAGGAGCCGTTTCCGCTACCGTTACAGGTGCCTTCACCTCTTCTACGGGAGCCGTCACTGCAGGCTTCACTTCTTCCTTTTCCTCTTCGGGATGGGGAAGTGTGCTGGGGCTTACATACTTACCGGTCGGTTTAATAAGCGGACGGGAAATCGGACTGTTGTTCTGCTGAGGGCGATTTCCGCCCGGACGATTCCCATTGCCACCGTTATTCTTCGGTCCGGAAGCGTTATTGATGATAATAATGGACTTCTTCTTTTTCGGTGCTTCCGCGGGTGCTGCCTTGGGTGCCTCTGCAGGTGCCGTCTTGGGAGCTTCCGAAGCCGGTTTGGTTGCTTCCGCAGACTTTGCAGGAGCTTCCTTCACAGCTTCTGCGGGTTTTGCCGCAGGCGCGTTTTTCTTACCGAATGCTTTTTTCGCAGCTTCAATGGCATCCTCATCCACGCCACTGCTTGCTGTTTTCACATCATAGCCTTTTTCCTGAAGCAGGGAGAGGACATCCTTACTCTGTACATCCAACTCCTTTGCTAATTCATGGACTTTCATTTTGGCCATTCTATATACCTTACCCTTTCTGATCTATGCGTGATTCACGCGATGGTACGAATTCGTACCCGATACTTCTACATAACATTTTCCATTTTTTTGAGGATTGCCTTGGCAAATCCTTCATCCGTAATGGCAACGGATGCGCGCATCTCCTTACCGATTGCATGTCCCAGAGTCTCCTTATCGGCATACTCGCGATATTCAACCTCATAAAAGGCACATGCGTCTCGGAAAGATTTCTTCGTGTTGTCGGAAGAATCCGTCGCAACAATAACCAGATAAGCCTTGAATTCCTTGATGGCTTTTTCGGTAGAGAACTCCCCGCTCGCCACCTTGCCACCTTTCGCGGCCAATCCTAACATTGACAATACTCTATTCGTCATCTCCGGTCTCATACTCCTCTGCCAGTCTGTCATATACCTCTGCAGGAATGCTTACCTTGAGGGAGCGTTCCAGGCCACGATTCTTTCTGGCTAACTGAAGGCAATCCATCGACTTGCACAGATACGCGCCTCGTCCATTCTTTTTGCCGGTTTTGTCTAACGTAATCTCGCCTTCCACCGTCTTAAGGACACGCATCATTTCTTTTTTATTGCCCATGTGCTGACATCCGACGCATACTCGCATCGGCTGTTTCTTAGTTATTGGTTTCGTCATACTCCTCAACATCCTCCTCGTCATCGAAGATGTAATCCTCGAAACGGAATCCTTCAGCGTCCTTCGCCTGGGTCTCAGACTTGATGTCAATCTTGTAGCCGGTAAGCTTAGCTGCCAAACGAGCATTCTGGCCTTCCTTACCGATTGCAAGAGAAAGCTGATAGTCGGGAACAACTACCTTAGCGGACTTCTCATCCGGATCTGCAAATACTGCAACAATCTTTGCAGGGCTCAGTGCATTCTGGATAAACTGACCGGGGTTCTCATCCCAGTTCACAATATCAATCTTCTCACCGCGAAGTTCATCCACAATCGTGTTAACGCGGGAACCGTTGTAACCAACGCATGCACCCACAGCATCTACGTTCGGGTCATTGCTCCATACTGCCATCTTCGTACGGCTTCCTGCTTCACGGGTAATACTCTTAATCTCTACGGTACCGTCCTGAATCTCGGCCACCTCAGACTCAAACAGTCTCTTAACAAGATCCGGATGAGTACGGCTTACCATAATCTTGGGACCCTTGGTGGTATCACGAACTTCGTAGATATATACCTTAATACGATCATTCGGACGATAAGTCTCACCCTTAACCATCTCGGATTCGGTCAGCATGGCATCTGCCTTACCCAGGTTAATGCTAAGATTCTTCCCTACTACTCTGGATACAACACCGGTCACGATGTCCTTTTCCTTCTCGTAGTAATGGCTGTAGATTACGTGACGCTCTTCCTCGCGAATCTTCTGCAGAATTACGTTCTTGGCATTCTGTGCTGCGATACGTCCGAATTCCTTCGACTTAATCTCAACATCAACAATGTCGCCAACCTTGCACTTCGGTGCCAACTTCTTCGCATCCTCTTTGGAGATCTCCAAAACAGGATCCTCAGCGTTCATAACGACGGTCTTCTGTGCATATACACGGAATTCACAGGTCTCACGATCCACCTCAGCCTTCATGTTGTCTGCGGTTCCGAAGTGATTCTTGCATGCTACAAGAAGAGCGTTCTCGATTGCCTCAAACATCGTCTCCTTGCTGATGTCTTTCTCCTTCTCCAGTGCGTCCAGTGCTTCCATTAAATCCTTATTCATTTTCCGGTATCCTCTCTTTCCTTCACCATTCGTGTGTTAAAAAATTAGAAATCTATCTTTAATCGAATATAAGCCAAATCACTTCGATTGAAGGTCTCTTCCGTCTTACCGTCCGTCAGTACGGTAACCGTGCCGGTATCAAAGGCCACCAGCCTGCCCTCGTAATTCTTCGGTCCGTTCTTCACTCCGTCCTTGGGCTTGTAGAGTTTCAGTTCCACCTCTTCCCCAATCGACTGTTCGAAATGACGATCCTTCTTCAAGGTTCTTCCCAACCCCGGAGAGCTTACTTCCAGGATGTAGGGATCTCCCACAATATCCTCTTCGTCTAACATCGCCGACAGGGCACGACTGACAACCTCACAATCGTCGATTGTAACTCCGCCCTCCTTGTCAATGTATCCGCGAAGATACATATCGGAGCCTTCCTTCACATACTCAGCATCATAAATGGTAATCGGTGCTGATTCTGCATTTCCGGCATTCTGCCGGTCCAACACTTCGGCAAGCATCTGTTCAAAACGCTTCTCGATGTCTTCTTTTTTTGCCATTGCGGCCTCCGTATTCATTTTTGACACGAAAAAAGTGGACTCTCTCAAGTCCACTTTAGTATCGTTATTATGTTACGCTACTACTTTAACACTATCAACGATAAAAATCAAGAGGGGTTCTTGTTTTATTTCAACATTGCCCCATAGATTGCCGTCATTTCATCTTTCACCACCGAAATATCATAGTGCTTAATAACCTCTGCATTATGTTGTGCTAATTTTTCGCGATCCAGTAGTCTGATTTTAGCCATCGCATCTGCAATAGTCTGAACATCGTGACAATCGCACAACAGTCCGCCTTCATTTTCCTGAATGAGATCAACATTTCCACGGATTCGGCTACAGACGATCGGTAGCCCCGCCGCCATTGCTTCCATCAACGCCACCGGCAATCCTTCTTGAAGGCTTGGAAAAATAAAAGCGTCCACACAATGTAGCAGATCATGAACATCCGCACGATACCCTGCAAAAATCACCCGATCCGCCACCTTGAGTTCTTCTGCCAACCGATGCAATGAATTCCCTAACTCCCCGGCTCCAATCACCAAGTATTTCACTCTTTTATCTGCAATCTTCGCCAATGCATGAATCACTGCGCTCTGATTTTTACGTACCGATAACTGACCTGTGCTCATAAATACATAATCATCCGCTAAGAATCCAAAGGCTGTTCGCAACAATTCTCTGCTACCGCTTGGTCGTTCAAACCGTTCCGAGTGAATTCCGATGCCATGTACAAAACAATTCCGTTTGGCATGCATCTTTTGTGCAGCCTCATAATCTTCCGAATTAATGGTAATACACACATCGGTAAAACGCGAACACAGCTTCTCTACGGGATAATATATGAGCCACGCCTTCTTGCTGGCCCCCTTGAAAAAATGGAATCCGTGAGCCGTGTAGATAACTTTTGTTCCATATTGCTTCCGAGACTTTCTACACGCCAGGCGACAGATTACTCCGCCAATCGGCGAATGACAGTGAACAATTTGATACACATTCTCCCGAACCAATTTCTTGACAAGCCTATAGGACCGAAGAATACTGCCAATCTTGGCGATGCTCCTCGGAATCGGAATCTGATAAGTTCGAATTCCACGTTGCGTCAATTCCTGCCGATACGCATCTACCCGCTCCTGACTTGTGATGGAACCGGATTCGAAATTTGTCGCAACATCCACTTCGCACCCCAACTCTAACAGGCACTCAATATTGTCATCATTAAATAAATCTATCATAGATGCCACCGAGGCAAGCATCAATGCTCTTGGTTTGTTCGGCATACTACAACTCCTCAGTTCTGCATACACTTTCTTCCAGATTTACAACAATGTAATCTAATCCTGCATAATTGCTTATGGACTGATCATAAACATAGTTTCCAAATGCCTTATTTACAATTCCGCCTATTTTCCCAGGGAAGTGACTTCCAATCAGCACCGCAATCTTCATCACGCCACCCATAAGCCTTATTTTTTTATGATGTGACCGGGCAATCTTCTGAACCATTTCGCTCGTATTCGTGTACTCTGCATTTTGCGGTATGAGTACTGTTTCCTTCTGAGACAAATCAGCGCTCAGAAGCAGACACATAAATTCAGCAAAATTATCAATATGAATCATGGAGCGCCGATTCTCTACACGCGGGAAAATAGGTAGTCTTCGCGCAAACTTGGACATGATAGGATAATTCCCCTTGCTTCCTTTTCCGTAAATCATCGGAGGTCTAAGTACAACGACATGAAATGTTTCACTCGCCATACCTCGCACCGCAACATCCGCTTGAAGTTTCGAATCGCCATAGAAATTTCCCGGTTTAGGAACGGTATTGGCATCAATCACCTTACGCTTACCATAGGGCGCGGAATCTCCATAAATAATCATAGAGGACATAAATATAAATTCTTTCACGCCCGCTCTTTTTGCTTTTTCACACACCTCTACCGCCAAATCGGTGTTCACTGCATAATACTTTTCTTTGGTTGCATCCTCTACTTTTCCAACATCGGCATGTGCTAATCCAGCCACATGATATACGATGTCATATTTCGAAAAATCAACCTCTCGCCATGACGAATCCATCATATCCAACTCTTCAATCAGAAGTGACGGGTAATGTTCCTTTGCGTATTCAGTAACCGCCCGACCGATGTAAGAACCTGCTCCGGTAATCAGAACGTGTTTTTCGCAATGTTTATCAACATGAACCGGCGCGTCCAAGCCGATATGACCTATCCGTTCTTGTTCTGTCTTCCCACTCGTATAGTTCCGTCCGACCACCGTTTTCATGCCACCGTTTCGACCCTCGACTACTGATTCATCTTTTCCAAACACATGCAAAGATCCCAAAAACACCTTTGCATCCATTCCCGGCCCCATTTGTTCAACATAGATCCCGTCCAGCGCTGCCTTATCCGGAATAGACAATTCATCACGTCCATTAATCTGTGCCCAACCGGTCAGTCCAGGTTTTACATCATTAGCAGCATACTTATCACGCTCCGCTGTAAGCAGATCTTGATTCCATAATCCCGGACGCGGTCCGATAATACTCATATTCCCTAAGAAAATGTCCCAAATTTGCGGTAACTCATCGAGACTATGTTCCCGAATAAATTTACCAACTTTCGTAATATACTGCTCCGGATGCTCCAACATATGCGTTGGAACATCATGAGGCGTATTCATCTTCATCGAGCGGAATTTATGAAGTTTAAAGTATTTTTTATTCTGACCCAGACGTTTTTGGGTAAAGAGAACCGGCCCCGGATCCTCAATATAAATAGCACAAGCTATAATACCCATCACAGGACTCAGCAACACCAACGCTCCAAAAGACAATACAAGATCCAGTCCACGCTTAATATATTTTTCGTATATACCAGGGTTACGGTTGCACTCTCCAACAGCTTCCAAATGCCCTCTGACGCCATCGGCATTTTCTTTATCCCTCTCATCCGAAACAAAAATTACTCGTTTCCCTTCCAGTGCATTTTTCTGTTCCGGCTCATTTTCATACACGGATGCTTTTCTCTTTTTCTTTGCTACAATAGAGAGCATCAGAAACGCTAACCCTACCAAACCCAACGTTCTTTTTATCCATTTGTTACGTTTTTTCCGATTACTCATATCACTAATCTTCCTATTCGGACTCCTCGATTCATTACTATCAATATACCACATTCCCCCGCAAAAAAGAACACAAAAAAAGCACATCCGATATCGAATGTGCTTCTTCGCAGCGAGTACGGGAATCGAACCCGTGATTCCGCCGTGAGAGGGCGGCGTCTTGACCCCTTGACCAACTCGCCAGATCAAGTACGGAAAAACCGTACTTGCTTATAATACACAACTCCCCATAAAAAAGCAAGAACTTTTTTAAGTTTTTTCAAAAATGTTTTTTTGCTCCGATTACAGGTCAAATAGCGACAGCTGATTGCTCTCCGGAAGATCGCTTAAGATGCCCAGTCCCTTCAGAAGATCCGAAGTCGACTTCCCGACCTTTGCTCTCTCACGGAAATCATCTCTGGATAGGAACGGTCCGTTCTTGGCCGCCTCTACTATGGAATCCGCAGCCTTCTCTCCCAAGCCTTCAATACTGCTTAAGGAGGGCATCACCTTACCGTCAATAATCTGGAAGTCTCTCGACTTTACCTTGAACAGATCAATCGGCATAAACTCATAGCCACGGGCATACATCTCCTGACAGATTCGAAGATCCTTGAAGGTATCATCCTCTTTGTTGGAACGGTCGTCTCCTTTTTTGTCATACTCCTCTACCGCATCATACAAACGTTTTTTGCCCTGACACATCAACTCATAATTGAAGCCCTTGGCACGAATGGAGAAGTAAGCCGCATAGTAGGCCTGCGGGTAATTGATTTTACACCAGGCGATTCGCCAGGCCATCATAACATAGGCCGCGGCATGTGCCTTCGGGAACATGTACTGGATTTTCTCACAGGACCAGATATACCAGTCGGGAACCCCATGCTCCAACATCTCCTGCTTCCAGGTATCCCATTCCTTACACTTTCGTTTTGCGACCTTGCCCTTACGAACGTTCTCCATAATGGAGAAAGCGTGCGACGGTTCCACGCCCATCTGAATCAGATAGGTCATAATATCGTCTCGGGTACAGATGCAGGTAGAAATGGTTGCCGTCCCCTCTTTAATCAGAGTTTCCGCATTACCAAGCCATACATCGGTACCGTGTGACAGACCGGCAATTCGAACCAGATCGGAGAAATGTTTCGGTTTCGTGTCGATTAACATCTGCATTGCAAAGTCGGTACCGAACTCCGGTACGCCAAGGCATCCCAGCTGACAACCACGGATCTCTTCCGGCGTTACCTTAAGGGCAGAAGTATCCTGGAATAAGGACATAACTCCCGGATCGTCCAGAGGAATTGCCGTTGCATCGATTCCGGTCAAATCCTCCAGCATTCGAATCATCGTCGGATCATCATGACCGAGAATATCCAGTTTCAAGAGGTTATGGTCAATCGAATGGTAATCGAAATGCGTTGTAATCGTATCCGTTGTCATATCGTTGGCCGGATGCTGTACCGGGGTGAAGGTATTGATCTCCTCCCCAAAAGGTAACACGACAATACCGCCCGGATGCTGACCGGTGGTACGACGAACGCCGACGCATCCCTGCACAATTCGATCAATCTCACAGTTTCGCTTGTGCTGACCGCGTTCCTCATAGTATTTTTTTACGTAGCCAAAGGCGGTCTTATCCGCAAGCGCACCGATGGTACCGGCACGGAAGGTCTGGCCCGCACCGAAAATAACCTCGGTATACTTATGGGCTTTGGATTGATACTCACCGGAGAAGTTTAAGTCGATATCCGGCTCCTTATCTCCCTTAAATCCGAGGAAGGTCTCGAAGGGAATGTCAAAGCCGTCCTTAATCAGGTTACTGCCGCAAACCGGACATTGCTTGTCCGGCATATCACAGCCGGCGGTTCCGGCATATGCCTTGACCTCCGGAGAATCAAAATCACTGTAATGGCACTTACCGCAGTAATAATGCGGTGACAAAGGATTTACCTCCGTGATTCCCGCCATAGTGGCCACAAAGGACGAACCTACAGAACCACGGGAGCCTACCAGATATCCGTCCTCTACGGATTTCCATACCAGCTTCTGGGCAATAATATACATTACGGCAAAGCCGTTCTTAATAATCGAATTCAGTTCCCGCTCCAAACGCGCTTCTACAATTTCGGGAAGCGTTTCGCCATACATCTCATGGGCCTTGCGGTAACAGATATCCGTAAGCAACTGATCCGAATTCGGAATAACGGGAGCACACTTATCGGGACGAACCGGACAGATGTACTCCACCATGTCCGCAATCTTGTTGGTATTCGTAATAACAACCTCTTCCGCCTTCTGTGCCCCAAGATAGCCGAATTCTTCCAACATCTCGTCCGTTGTATGCAAATACAACGGTGCCTGATTATCCGCATCATCGAAGCCCTGTCCCGCCATAATGATTCGACGATAGACCTCATCCTCCGGATTGCAGAAATGAACATCGCAGGTCGCCACTACCGGCTTGTTGAACTTCTCACCAAGTGCAACAATCTCCTTATTGATTTTGCGAATGTCCTCTTCCGAATTCACATTCTCAATCTTATCGGATTGAATCATAAATCGGTTGTTGCCGACCGGCTGAATCTCCAGATAATCATAAAAGCTTACAATTCGGGCAATCTCCTTCTCGCTCTTTCCGTCAAGCAGTGCACGATACAGTTCCCCCGCCTCACAGGCAGAACCGATAATCAAGCCCTCCCGATATTTATCGATCAAGGTCTTTGGCATTCGCGGATGACGCGCATAATAGGTCAGGTGAGACTCCGATACCAGCTTATACAGATTCACTCGACCGATATCATTTTTGGCCAAAAGAATACAGTGATAGGTCGGCATTCTCTGAATGCTCTTCACATTCAGTTTGCTCATCTCATTCAACGTCTCAAGCTTCGTAATCTCCCGTTCCTTCATCATCTGCAGGAACTTCAAAAAGATAAGTGCCGTACACTCGGCATCATCCACCGCACGATGGTGATGGTCTAAAACAATCTTCAATTCCTTAGCGACCGCATCCAGGGTATGCTTACCAAGCTGCGGCAGGAACATACGGGAGATTCCCACCGTATCCACCGTTGTGTATTCCACCGGCATTCCGAGACGTTCCCCGTTTTCTTCGATGAAGCTGATATCAAAGGCAACATTATGCCCAACAAGCACGCATCCTTGACAAAACTCCACAAAGCGAGGGAACAGCACCTCAATCGGCTCCGCATTCTCCACCATCGAATCGTTAATGCTCGTTAACTGCTCAATTCGGAAAGGAATGGGCACCTTCGGATTCACGAACTCGGAGAAACGGTCTACAATTTCCCCGTTATGAATCTTAACGGCACCAATCTCAATAATGCGGTTCGTTACCGGAGAAAACCCGGTGGTCTCTAAGTCAAAGACCACATAGTCGTTGTCCACATCGCAGTCCTTATTCTTGGTAACCACCTGCTTATAATCATCCACAATATACCCTTCCACACCGTAGATGGGTTTGAAGGAATCCAGTTTCAGATCCTCGAGCGCGTGATTTACCTCCGGGAATGCCTGTACATCCCCGTGGTCGGTGATGGCCAGTGCGGGCATGCCGAATCGATGCGCCGCCTTGATTAAGGTCTTCGCATCCGACACCCCATCCATATCGCTCATTTTGGTATGGCAATGCAATTCAACACGCTTTTTCTCGGCATGGTCTTCTCTTTTTACCGTGAAATCATTAATCTTCATCACGCCGTTTAAGAAGCTCATGCCCACTTCATGGTCGAACTTATCCATCATAACGCGTCCCTTCACCTTCACGAAGAGACCGGGTTTTAATACCCCTTCCACCTCGGCAACCTGATCGTTTCGAAGGAACTGTTTACACTTAATCGTGTCATTATAATCGGTCACGGTAAAAGAGCAAATGGTCTTTTCATTTCGAATCGGCCGGAATTCCACGATAAGAATCACACCACGGATTACCGCATCGAGCATATCCTCTTCCAAATCCGCGATGGACATGGCATCTTCCACCACATCCTTACCGATAATGACATCCGGATTTTTCGACGTTTTTAACGGTCGCTCCTTGTGCTTCTTATCGTCCTTGCCATTCTTGGAATCCTCATCCTTCGAAGCCGCCTCACGAACGGAAGCAGCCTGCTCGGCAAGAGCAGCTTCCTCTGCATTCCAGGACTTCGCACGTTTCGCATCGGATCCCTCGTATTCATCTTCCCGATCGGTCTCATAGCGGTCCGGATCGTCGTAGTTCTCACCCTCCGCCGGGGAACCTTCCGCAACCATCTCACGATTCGTATCAACCGCCGCAGAATATACGTCGTTGTAAGCTTTTCTGGTTCTTCGATCCTCCTGCTTCGCTTCCACATAGTCGATACAAAATCTCACTTTAATTCCGCACCGGTCATAGAACACCTTATCCAGGTAGAGCAAAAATTCATTTTCCCGATCCCGGTAATTCGTAAGATCCGGGATTCGGATCAGAACCTCACTTTCCTCCGAAAAAGAAAACTCCGCCTTGTTTAACATCGTAAAAAGCACCGGCTTCGAATCACGCAGTTCGGCTAACATGCTTTCACGATACACCCCAAACAGATTCTCCGCAGTATACTGTGCAGACAGTTCAAAGCGAATGATCAAAGATACTGCCACATTCATTTTCGAAAACATCTGGCGATACATCTGATCCGTTAATGCATTTATCTCCTCATAGGTAATCAGATTATGGCTCAGCAAATAGACCTTGATGACATCCCGTCTTTTC
This sequence comes from Lachnospiraceae bacterium, assembly GCA_045628945.1. Classification (GTDB taxonomy): domain Bacteria; phylum Bacillota; class Clostridia; order Lachnospirales; family Lachnospiraceae; genus RGIG4034. Next base: position 19,324 of record JAZQQG010000022.1, on the reverse strand, counting down.
GTGGATACTACCTTCTCCACCTCTACGGTTGCCATAAGATCTGCCATTTCCTGATTCAATTTCAGTGTGGAAAAAACCTCTTGAAATGATTTATTCAAAAATAACCCCTTTTCTAATCCCCAATTCCAACTTACTGCTCATTCCAATGCAGCAATTCCTCCCGAAGCACCTCTAACAGTTGTTCTTCGGGAACCTTGCGGACCACCTGTCCTTTTTTAATCAGGAGTCCCTCTCCGATTCCGCCGGCAATTCCGATGTCCGCTTCTCTGGCTTCCCCGGGGCCGTTTACGACGCAGCCCATTACCGCCACCTTAATAGCAAGCGGAATATTGGCAACCATGGTTTCCACGGCATTGGCAAGGCCGATCAGATCGATATTGGTTCGCCCACAGGTCGGGCAGGATACCACCTCGATACCACCCTTACGAAGGCGTAATGTACGCAGAATCAGCTTTGCACTCTTCACTTCCTCCACCGGATCTCCGGTTAAAGAAACACGAATCGTATCACCGATGCCCTCTCCCAAAATCATTCCAAGCCCAACGGAGGACTTAATATTTCCGCTCCATAGAGTACCGGCCTCGGTAATTCCGACATGCAACGGATAATCCGTTTTTGTGGCAAGCAGCTTGTGCGCCTCATGACACATCAGCACATCCGAAGATTTGATGCTGATGACAAGATTCTCATAGCCCAATTCCTCGATCATCCGAACCTTATTCAGGGCAGACTCAACGATTCCTTCCGCCGTAACGCGTCCATATTTCTCAAGATACTCTTTTTCGAGAGAACCGCTGTTCACACCGACGCGAATCGGAATATTCCGCTCCTTGGCCACCTTCACAACCGCCTCCAGACGGTCGGCTCCGCCAAGGTTCCCGGGGTTGATTCGAATCTTATCGGCTCCGTTCTCCATAGCAAGAATCGCCATACGATAATCAAAATGTACATCGGCCACCAGAGGAATATGGATACGAGGTTTAATCTCGGCAATTGCAAGGCAGGCTTCTTTTGTCGGAACGGTACAACGAATAATCTCGCAGCCGGCTTCCTCCAAACGAAGAATCTGCGCAACCGTTGCCTCTACATCCTCGGTTTTGGTGTTGGTCATGGACTGAATGGCAATGGGATTGCCTCCGCCGATTTTCACATTTCCTATCTGAATTACTCTGGTATTCTCACGATACATTTTGCTACCTCAATTCTCTTTTCCTTAGCCGATGATCTTACGAATATCATTGAAGAATACGAAGATCATCAGAAGGATCAGCAACACCATACCAATCAGGTGCACGAGTCCTTCCTTCTCGGGCGGAATCTTCTTATGCGTAATCGCCTCAATCAGTAAGAAAATCAGACGACCGCCGTCCAATGCCGGCAACGGAAGAAGATTCATGACGCCTAGGTTGGCGCTTAACAACACGGCAAAGTTCAACAGATTAATGAGAACCGCCATAAAGCCCAGAGGTTTCGACACCTCCACGACCTCATCGACCACCTCAGCAATTCCGACGGGCCCGGACATATCATTCACGCTGGCTTTGCCGGTAAACAGCATAATCAGACTCTTAAAGGTATATTTAATCCAATATCGGACCTCATAGAAGCTTCCGACAATCGTATCCCAGGCATTGCCCTTTTCGTAGCCTCCGCCATACATACCGATCAGATATCGTCCGTCTTCCTCATCGTACTTCGGCTGAATTTTCGTCGTGTAACGCTTACCGTCACGCTCGTAGGTCACCTTGACGGCCTTGCCCTTCGTATTCATTAACGAGAACAAGGTCACCTCACGATAGATCTTAATGCTCTCATCGTTTAGCTTCACGATGCGGTCCCCTTCACGAAGGCCCGCCTCCTGCGCCGGATATCCCTCGATAATTCCACTGATTTTGGCAGGGTCGGAGCCCGCATAACCTACGATAATCAAAGAAAAAAGAAATGCCAGCAAGAAGTTAAATAACGGCCCGGCCACCACGGTTGCAATTCTTGCCCACACGGAAGCTTCCGGAAACGGAAGGGCCTTCTTCGCGGATATCGTATTCTTTTCACGGACGGAATCCGGAACGGTCTCCGGACCGGGAAGTGCTACCGCTTCGCCGTCCTTCATGGTCTGAAGACCATCCTCCTGCTCAAAAATGCAGGCACCGCCAATAAGAAACAAGCGAATGCAATACATGGTATCGCCCTTGGTAAAAGACAGTAATTTCGGTCCCATTCCCAGCGTGAATTCCACCACCTTAATGCCGTTTAACTTGGCAATTAAGAAATGACCGAATTCATGGAACAATATAATCACACAGAGCATGATTAAAAAATAAACGATCGACATAGCGTCTCCTTATGAATAAAGTGCGTTCTTCTTAAGCCCGTCCAAAAGAGAATCGATGTGCTCATAGACCGCCGCCTCCGTCTCCAGAATACAATCCAGATTCGGATGACAGATATTGGGAATATCCTCCATACAGGCCTGAATCAGGTCGTAAATATGAAGGAAATGGATTTTCTCCTCCAGAAACAGACTAACCGCCTTTTCATTGGCCGCATTGAACACGGTAGGCATCACGCCTCCTGCTCTTGCCGCCTCATAAGCATATTTCAGCCCCAGGAACGTCTCCGGGTCCGGCTTTTCAAAGGTCATCTCCCCCAATTCGAAGAGATTCACACGTTTCCCTTCCATCGGTCTTCTGTCGGGATAGAAAAGAGCATACTGAATGGGAAGGCGCATATCCGGTGCCCCCATCTGACCGATAATTCCGCCGTCCGCAAACTCCACCGCAGAATGCAAAATGCTCTGGGGATGAATGACAACCTGAATCTGATCCAAGTCCACTCCGAAGAGCCACTTTGCTTCCATAACCTCCAGCCCCTTATTGACAAGGGATGCGCTGTCCACAGTAATCTTTCGTCCCATGGACCAGTTCGGATGCCGAAGTGCTTTCTTCAAGTCCACCGTACGCAACTGCTCTGCCGTATAACCACGAAAAGGCCCGCCGGATGCCGTCAGCAGAATCTTGGTCAGTCGTTCACGGTTCTCCTTGTGCAGACACTGAAAAATCGCACTGTGCTCACTGTCCACCGGAAGAATCGAGACCTCGTTCTGTGAAGCCAACGGAATAATCAGATGACCTGCAGTCACCAGGGTCTCCTTATTGGCCAAGGCAATGGTCTTATGTGCTTCAATGGCTGCCATCGTCGGACGAATGCCAATCATGCCGACCACCGCCGTCACGACTACATCCACCTCGTCTAAGGTTGCCGCATGAAGCATTCCCTCCATACCATATTCCACCGTAACCGGTTCATCCTGAAGACGCATCTTCAAATCCCGGTACGCTTCCTCGTCCGTCATCACCGCAAGCTTCGGCCGGTATTCCCGCACCTGACGTTCCATCAGTTCAACATTGCGATGGGCAGTCAGGGCAATCACCTGCAAATCCGTATTATTTTTGACAATATCCAGGGTCTGTGTTCCGATGGAACCCGTTGAACCAAGAATACATAATTTTTTCATGTAATCACTCCTTCGCGTGATACCAAAAACCACGCTGCCGGTATGTTTTCTTCGACTAACCGATCAGGTAATAGGCCAGGCAATAGATAATAGGTGCCGTTACAATAACACTGTCGAAGCGGTCCATAATTCCGCCGTGTCCGGGAATAATGCGACCGTAGTCCTTGATCTCGTAGTTTCGCTTGATGGCAGATGCCACCAGATCGCCAATCTGACTGATGACCGAACCAACACCGCCGATCAGGGCAAAGATCCAGGTGATATTCTGTCCGGGCATTACCTTTTCCACCACCAGATAACCGTACAAACCGCCAACCAATGCAGCCCCCACAATACCGCCGATGGAACCCTCGATGGATTTCTTCGGGCTAAGCTTCGGAAGGTATTTGTGCTTTCCGATGGTCACGCCCACCAGATAAGCACAGGTATCACTAATCCAGGAGGCGATGAAAATCAACCATACAATGTAGATTCCCTGCTCCATCTGACGCGTCTGATAGACAAAGGAAATCATAACCGGGCAATACAGCAGGGCAAAGCCGGACTTCATCAGATCGTCTGCATGAAACCGCGGGAAGGTCAGCACATACACCGCCATCATAATCAACAGGCTGAATACAATGGTAAATAATAACATCGTATGATTCTCAAAAAAGTATAACAATGCGTAGAAGGCCAAGATGCCCACATATCCCACTGCCTCCAAAAGATTCATCTTTTGACCCGGGGTATGCACCTTCGTTGCTTTGCAAAGCTCGTAATATCCGGTAAGACTTACAAGTGCCAGTACCGGTGCAAGCACATAGCCGCCAAACCAAATGGTAGAAACAGCAATAATGGTTAAAACGATTCCGCTGATTGTTCTGGTTAACATAATATATTCTCCTTCACCTTTGTCTCATGATACGATATCTCTAGTCCTCTTTTTGCCCCATCTGTGCTTCGGTCTTTCCGAAACGACGATTTCGGTTGCTGTACTCTCTGACCGCATCCTCTAAATCCTTGGGGGTAAAATCCGGCCACAGGATATCGGAATAGTAGAATTCGCTGTAGGCCGCCTGCCACAGTAAGAAATTCGACAGACGCTGCTCTCCGCTGGGGCGAATAATGAGGTCGGGATCCGGAATATCCGCAGTATCCAGGCTGCCCTGAATCATTGCTTCCGTAATCTCTTCCGGCTGAAGGGTTCCCTCTTTCACCCGTTTGGCCAGTGCCCGTACCCCGCGGGTAATCTCATCACGGCTTCCGTAATTTAAGGCAATCTGGAAGTTTAGTCCTTTATAGTCTTTCGTGGTCTCTTCCATGTCGGCAATGATTTCTCTGGTCTTTTCATCCAGTCCGGTCACATCACCGATGACACGACAACGCATGTCATGCTTTTTGGTTTTCTTCGCCCAGGTCTTCAGATAGGTCGCCAAAAGTTTCATGATGGAGTTCACTTCATCGGTGGGACGATTCCAGTTCTCGGTACTGAAAGCGTACATCGTGACATATTTAATTCCCAGATCCCATGCCGCTTCACAGATGGTCTCCACGTTCTTGGCGCCCTGGGCATGTCCTAAGCTTCTCGGCAATCCGCGTCGCTTCGCCCAACGGCCGTTGCCGTCTAAGATAATGGCCACGTGCGTCGGGATTTTTAACTCTTCTTCCATAGCAATCCTTTCGTTTCCGGATTCTGGCCCTCTGAATCAGGGCTACAGACCCGAAAAGGCAGACCGTGAAGGTCTGCCTCCGTTAACAGTTGAATCTCAATTACACCGTCATGATCTCTTTGGACTTGTCTTCCATCATAGAATCGATCTCTTTGATGTACTTATCGGTAATCTTCTGAAGCTCATCCGATAATCCTGCGATCTCATCCTCAGAAACCTCTTCCTTGGCAAGTTTCTTAAATGCATCATTTCCGTCACGGCGTACGTTACGAACAGCTACCTTCTGGTCCTCTGCTTTTTTACGAATATCCTTCACCAATTCCTTACGTCTGTCCTCGGTTAACTCCGGGAATACCAGACGAATTACACTTCCGTCGTTGCTGGGGGTAATCCCGATATCGGAACACATAATTGCCTTCTCGATTTCCTTAATCAGGCTCTTCTCCCAAGGAGCGATCTGAATGATACGGGCCTCGGGAACGGAGATGTTACCTACCTGCTGAAGCGGGGTAGGGGTTCCGTAGTATTCTACCTTCAGTTTGTCTAAAATATGGGGGTTGGCACGTCCGGCACGGATCGTAAGATAATCCTGTGCCAAGAAATCTACGGCCTTCTGCATTTTTTCTTCATAAGGTTTGATTCTTGCATCCATGGTTCTACTCAATGTCCGCTGGGGACATCCTCCTCCTTCATTAATCCACCGTTACTACGGTTCCGTTTAATTTGCCGTTTACGGCATTATAGATTCCGTCTTCCTCATTCAGCAAAAAGACCACCATCTTCATCTTATTGTCTCTTGCCAAAATGGAAGCGGTCATATCCACCACCTGAAGATTCTTTGCGATTACTTCATCAATGGACACGGTATCATATTTCTTGGCATCCGGATTCTTACGGGGATCCGAATCATAGACACCGTCCACTGCCTTCGCAAGATAGATGGCATCCGCCTCAATCTCAATTGCACGAAGCACTACGCCGGTATCCGTCGAGAAATAAGGATGACCGGTACCGCCTGCGAAGAATACCACCTTGCCGCTTTTCAGTGCTGCAACTGCTTTGTCCTTACTAAACAGTTCGGTAAAAGAGGAACAGTGAAACGGCGTCAGAATCTCCGTCTGCATTCCTTCGCTTCTGAAAATCTCGGAAACATAGATACAGTTCATCACCGTGGCTAACATTCCGATCTGGTCCGCCTTGGTACGGTCGATATTCTCACTGGTTCTGCCTCTCCAGAAATTACCGCCACCGATGACGACACCCACCTCGGTACCTGCATCGATTAACTTCTTCACCTGGAGCGCAACCTCACGGCAGGTAGGCTCATCAAAGCCGGTCTTCTTCTCTCCTGCCAGGGCTTCCCCGCTAAGTTTTAACATTACTCTGGACATAAGCGTCCTCCTTTTATGCAATCAATGGATTACTTCTTATACTCGTTGAAGAAAGCGGAGGGATTCACCTCGGCATAGCACTGGGAGCACATACCTTCGATTACCGCACCGTTATTGATCTGAACGGACTTCGACTTGATGTTACCCATAACGATTGCGGAGGAATCCAGAATTACGGGACCCTTCACATCGATGTCACCCTTCACTGCACCGGCAACCACTGCGCTGGTTGCGGAGATGTTACCGATAATGACGGAGCTCTGTCCGATTTTGATGCTGCCGCTGGACTTCACGTCACCGGAGATTCTTGCGGAATCTGCAAAAATTTCAGACGCTGCGGAATCCCCCTGAACGCTACCGGAGATATTCAGCTTACCAAGTACATCAATATTACCGAACACGGAACCCAATACATCGAGGGAACCCTGTGACTTAATATCACCGCTTACGGTCATACCACGGGTAATAATAGCGGTTTCATCCAACACTTCCTGATAGCTGTCCATTGTAAAATCTCCCTTGTTGTTATTCTTTTTGTCTTTCTTGTCTGCCTTCTTCTCAGGCTCTGCCTCTGCCTGAGGTACCGTCGCAAGATCCATCTCAGCAACTGTCTCTGCCTCAGTGACCTCTTCTGCCACAACGCTTTCCTCAGAAGCGGTCTCTTCGGGAAGCATCTCATCAACAGCCTGCGATAAGTCTTCCTTCAAATCCGAAAAAAATCCCATTGTAATGTCCTCCGTAAATAAATATATGACTATTCCATACTTCTATGTTGAACCGGATTTGTTCCTTCCGTAATCGGAAGAATCACCGCCCCATCCATCTTAAGAATCGCATCCAAAATTTCAGGAAGCGCATCCACCGTGGATCGTTTCGACTGAGCATCATGCATCAGAATCACACACACATCATGCTTCGCAATCGCCTTCACCACATTGTTATACACCTGCGTTTTGGTAAGGATCTTACCGTCCGCATCCTTCGAGTCAATGTTCCAATCGAAATAAACATATCCTCCATCCGTCACTGCCTGTAAAAAACCGGGCAGTTTCTTCTTGATGAAGGAATTGCTGCTTCCTCCCGGGAATCGGTACAGGGTTGTACGCGTACCGGTTACCTCAAAAAGAAAATCCTGCATGGAGTGAATATCCTCCATCAGCGCATCCGGGCTCTTATAAATCGTATGCATCACATGCGTCGAAGAATGGATTCCCAGGGAATGCCCTTCCTCCACAATGCGACGATATCGGTCTCCGTAAATCTCCGCATCCTTTTTGACCACGAAAAAGGTTGCTTTAACACCGTAATCCGCAAGGATGTCGAGAATCTCATTCGTATAGGAACTCGGTCCGTCATCAAACGTCAGATAGATGCGCTTCCTCGCACCGTCGATTCCGTCGGACTGCTCTTCCAAATCACCGGCCCGCAAAAAACTAACCTTATCATCCGTGCGCTCAGCGGTAACCACCACTCCGGCTTTGCTCGCTATCGGTACACAGGAATCCTCCCCCGAAACCGCAAAAGCCGAAGCCTCGGTGTCTGCTTCAGACCTCGCATCCTCTCCAACCGCCTGCTTGGCCAAAGAATCCTCGTTTGCCTCGGTCCTTGTTTCCAGCGTCTCATGAACCAGTCGCGTGAGCTCTCGAACGGATTTCTCCAAGCGGTTCATTCTCACCGTCAAGAAAATACATAGAAGAATCGGCAGAAGAAGCAAGGCAATCAATGCGGATAAGATCATCTTCTTCAAACGACGAACGCGCTTCTTACGGTACGTATCACGGTCTGTTGCAGTACTTGCTTCTGCCATGAAACCATCCCTTATCCTTTCCTAACCACTGTGAATAATTCTACCATACAGTATAGGTTCTGTGCAAGTGTGAATCCTTACAAAACCACACCCCTGACAAAAAAAAGAATGCTCTTTTCCGCAGGAGAAAAGAGCATTAAATAACACATGTTTCTTATTGTTCTTCCGGCACTTCCACCTGATAAGTAAACGGTTCGGTGGTTCCAAGGACCTCCCGGTCGTCACCGATCTGGGATACGGTAATCACATCGCCTTCCTTTACTTCCAGCTCCATTAAGAGCGTATAATCATTGATCATAAGCGCGTTCTTCTGCTCACCGTTTACCGATACGTAGCTGAATTCATTGAAGTAGATTCCACGAATAAAGGTATCGCCGTCGTCAACAATAACCTCCGTAATACGGGGTTCCTTGCTGAAGTGTCCCATATGAATCTGCGTCGGATGATACGGGTTGATGCCCTTGTATACCTCTCTTGCACCATACAGCATATCATACTGCAGGAGTTCAAATTTGGAGAGATAGTCCGGGTTCTGAGAACACATCTGATGCAGAGTAAAGATTACCCCTTCCTGCATTCCGAGCAGCTCCTGTACACGGGCTGCTAACTGGAACGCCTCGATGTCACGATCCTGTCCCGTCAGACCGAAGTTACTCCATACAACATATTCCGTTTCATTTAAGCGGTCATTTGTCAGATCCCCGGCGGTCAGACCAAACGCAGGAATATGATCTCCGTAGAGTACCAATACTACCGGCTCCTCATAGGTCTCCAGTTCCGCAATCAGTTCTCCCACGAAGATGTCCACCTCGTGAATCTGATTAATGTAATAGGACAGCGCATTTTCCTTGGACTGATCCTTGTAGCGGATGAATACCGGCTGGGAATCGCCGCGACGCTCCGAAGGATAGTCTCCGTGAGGCTGTACCGAAATCGTCATAATATAGTCCGGCGTATCCGTCTCACGAAGCACCGTCATAATCTCGTCGGTAAGAATCTCATCTTTTGCAAAGTTATTCACATTGCGATTCAGATGATACATATACTCCATCGAAATAAACTGATCGAAGCCCATATTGGCATACGCCACATTTCGGTCATAGAAGGTTCCGTCATTGTTATGCATTACCGATGCGGTATATCCCAGATTCTTCATCACATACGCCATACTCTCCGCAGTCGTCTGCTTCAGAATGGTCTTAAACGGATACTCGCCGGGACCGAAGAAATCAATATTCATTCCGGTTACCACCTCGAACTCCGTGTTCGCGGTTCCGGCACCGATGCTGGGCACGGACAAGGTTCCTGTGATGCAAGACTCCATCAGGGAATGGAATACCGGAATGGGATCCTCGCTGGTCTCTAACCCAAGCATTCGGTCGGTATCCATAAAGGATTCCAGCTGAATAAAGATAATATTCGGGCGAGAAAGTTCCTCCTTGGTAAAGCGATTCGCCTGACCACCCTCAATCTCATAGACATCCGGATTCGGTAAGGACGGCTCCAGTTGCTCCACGTCCTCGATGTTCAAATCCTCTTTTAACACTTCCTCAACCTTTTCGGTGGAATAGTTCTTCGGTTTCTCCATACCGCTTTTTAACACGCTCTCGGTAAAGCAATACAGATATCCGTAATTGGCAAAGGTCGTAGCCAGATCCGAATAATCCTTCGTAGACACCCCGATAAAAATCAACAGAATGTCCAGACCGTACATAGCAAGTGCAAAGACCACGGTGGAGACAAAGGCCGGCAAACGATGCATCTTGCCCTCATACTTCGGGGACTTAATGCCTGCGAAGATTAACAAGGCAAGAACCGCAAGAATTAACACTGCCAAAAGAATAATCACGGGCCAGGGAAGATAGAGACTTACAATCTTCGACAGATCCTGGATCATTACCATATCCCCTGCCGTCACCGGCATCGCCTTAAAGAAGGTGGCAATACCGTCAATGAAGCCGATTACCAGAAAGAAGAACGTCGCAACACTTGCATAGAAAATACGCTTGCGGAAAAAAGTGCCAAAGAACAGCACCAGGTAGATCAGCAAGGCGTTATATGCAAACATCAGCGGATTTCTTACCAGGAACAAAAGAGGCTTAATCGCGGAATGCCGACAAATAATCTCGATGATATAAACAAGAATCGGTGCCTCAATCAACGTACAAAGAAGATACTTCTCATTGAAGCGGTCCATTCGCTTTCGAATATTCAGTTTTTTAATTAAATTAGAAATTTTCGTTTTCATCGGGTTGTATTATACTCTTCCCCGCTTCGTTTATCAACCGAAATCTGTATTGCGAATATGGACAAGGGCTCTTTCCATCCGATATAATAGGGATTGACGGAAATCTTATTTTTACTAATCGTTCGGATTTTCGTACCGAAAGGAAAAAAATATGAATTGTACCAATTGTAATTACCCGATTCCGGAAGGAATTCGTTTCTGCACAAACTGCGGTTGCCCCGCCCCGAAGGCGCAGGAGGCAGTATCTGCTGCAAAGGAACCGGAGCCGGTATCCGGGCCTCCCAAGCCTACCAAGCCCGCTACCACCTATTATCAAAACGGTCAAATTGTTACGGATTCTTACACGCCTTCCGCCCATGCTCCCTGGGAAGAGGTTCGTCCCGTTGAGCCCGCCCTGCAGCATGCGCCACAACCGCCGAAGTCGGTTCCCGCGTCCAAAAACTATGAATCCGGCATTACGATCGCCTTTGGAATCATCAGCATAGTATTTGGACTTACCATTCTCTTTTCTGCGGTCGGCCTGATTTTGGGAACATTAGGAATTATCTTAGCCGTAAACGGCATGAAGGTTCGCCCGATCCAACGCTCGTTTACCGCCGGACTGACGCTCAGCATTATCGGTACCTCCTTTTCCTGCTTAACCTTTCTGTTCTGTGCATGGGCCACATTCTCTTAAAGAAGAAGGGAGGAAACGGATATGCCCAAAAATTATGCAAGAATCGATCTGCATCTTCATCTCGACGGTTCCTTATCCATTGCCAATGTGCATAAGCTGGCCAAATTGCAGGGAATCCCGCTTCCCGAAGAGGAAGCCCTTCGCAAGCTCCTCAGTGTGGATGAGAGTTGCAGGGATCTAAACGATTATCTGAAACGCTTTGACTTCCCGCTTGAACTACTCCAGACCGGCGAGGCCATCCGCCTCTCCGTCCAAACGCTTCTGGAGGAACTTACCAAGCAAGGCCTGTTCTACGCAGAGATTCGTTTTGCCCCGCAGTTACACTGTCGAAAAGGGCTTAGCCAGCGTGAGGTACTGACGGCTGCTCTGGGGGGAATCAAGGGTTCGTCCATACCTACCGGACTCATCCTATGCTGTATGCGCGGTGCCAAGGAAGTGCTCAATCAGACCACGTTGGAATTGGCAGAAGAATTTCTTGGCAACGGTGTTGTCGGCGTGGATCTTGCCGGTGCGGAGGGTCTATTCCCAACCGGGGACTATCTCGAGTTGTTCTCTTTTGCCCGGGAAAAGAATATCCCCATCACCATTCACGCCGGAGAAGCCGCAGGTGCCGACAGTGTTCTTGATGCCCTCTCCTTAGGAGCCATCCGCATCGGTCACGGAATCCGCTCTTTCGAGAGTCCCGAACTAATGCGGCGCCTTCAAGAAGAACAGATTCCTCTTGAAATGTGCCCCACCAGTAACCTGGATACCCATGCAGTCGCATCTTTGCAGGAATATCCGTTACAGACTTATGTCAATCGCGGAATTCCGGTTACCGTGCATACAGATGATATGACAGTATCCAACACAACGTTAGCCAAGGAATTCGATTTGATTCGTTCTCAGTTTGGTTTGTCGGATTCCGACTTATGTAAACTATCATTAAATGCGGTAAATGCTGCCTTCTGTGATGAAGCAACCAAGGAAATGCTTCGTAAGAAGATTCTGTCTCTGTAGCAAACAAGAAAGGCGAGTGAAAAGTTTCTCTTTTCACTCGCCCTATTTTTACATCAATCCATATCGCCGAGAAGTTTTTACGGATACTTATTTCTCCTCATCACCGGCAAACTGCCATTCAGGCTTCTTGAAGAAGTCTACTCTGGGTTCAAGGTATTTAAGCGTATGAGCCTTAAAATCCGGAATATAGGCATGCAGATCGTCGGTAATGGTCTCCCAGTTCCACAGTGCATCTCCTACATTCAGATACTCGGCAAACATCTCACAACCGTTCGGTACGATGGGATGCAGCAATACCGCCATCACCTTAATGGAATACCAGGTATCTACCAAAAGATCATGCCAAGCCTGCTTATCCTGATTCTTATCCGCCTCACGGCTCTTGGCCGCCCAGTTCTTATTAATCTCACGAATATACTCATCCAACACATAGGAAATGCGATGGAATTCATGATTGTACATGTGACGCTCATATTCCAGAGTCTTGTTCACCGCCAGTTCCTTAATGGCTGCGGATACCTCTCCCTCCGGCAGAATCCCGTCAAACTGATTCTGGGTGGTATAGAAGCAGGATCGAATCAAACGGTTATATACGTTCGTTAAGAGGTTCCCCTCCTTCACTACCATATCTACGCCCTGTCTCTCACTCTCCGGCATGTAGACCTGAGGCTTGAAACCGGTGGACTTATTGGAAAGGCCAAGCGAAATGAAGTGCATACGCAACTGTTCCGCCGAATAATGATCCAACAGCTCATTCGCCATAGGAGGCTTAATCTCCGAGCTGGAACTTGCCTTCGTATCCATGAAAAGAATATGTCGGTTCGGAATAATGTGCGGTTTTTTCACATTTCCGAGGGCATCAAACATTCCCATCTCCGCAATGGCATAGAAATAGATATTGTCCTCGCCGATGAACTGATAAACCTGTGCCTCGTCATCGTTCCACCATCTCTGCCACTCATCCTCCGGGAAACCGTTACGCTTCCAGTAGGTTCTGGAGAAGGAAATCGGTGCCCACAAGGACTCCGGCCATACCCAAAAGGTCAAATCTTTTTGATCCTCGGTATCGGGAACAGGCACACCCCACTCCACATTACCGGAAAGGCGGAAAGGAACAAGCGTCTTCCCCGCAGTGTAATGAATATTCTTCTTTTCGAGAATCTTGCGGGCCTGATCACGGTCATCCAGGGTCTTGAAACGACACATTAAGGATTTCCGCTTCTCCTCATCCACCAGTTCATGCTCGGGAAACTCGGCAAAAAGAGCATCCGCATCCACATCCTCCAGATATTTCTTGGGAATATGTACCAGAGGCTTTTCCAGGAACTCATCAATGATCGTGGTGGAATACTTGCGGGTATTGGTATTCATCTTCAGGTCTTCGACATAGGGTTTCAGCGAATCAATGTCGTCCTCCAAGCGATAATACCAGTTCGTTACATTCTTAAAGGAAGGGGTCTTACCGGACAGCACCGATACGGGATTGATTAACTCGCTCGGCATATACTGATGGCCTAAGGAACACTCGTCCGCATAAGCCTTCTCTGACTGGCAACCCTCAATAGGACATTTTCCGATTACCTGGCGACCGTTTAAGAATACGCCAAGCTCATCATCATAGAACTGCGGTGTGGACAATTTCTCTAAATAGCCCTTCTGATACAGGGTATTGAAAACATCCGCACTCACCTTATTATGCATTTCAGCAGAATCATCCAGGCCGGAAGCTGCGAAGATATCCAGACTGATTCCGAACTTATTAAGCGTCTCCTTCTGCTTCTCATGATTGCCGCGTACATAATCCTGAATAGACTTATCGTAGCCTGCCTCACGAAGCTTACGATAGCTCTCAAGAGCCGGGGAACCATAGCAGTCTGTACCGGAAACGAACAATACGTTCTCCTTGCCGATACGGTCGCGCATAAACCGGGCAAAAACATCCGCATGCACGAACATACCGCCCACATGTCCGAAATGAAGTTCCTTATTGCCGTAAGGCATACCACCGGTAATCAATGCACGCTTCGGAAATACAGGTCTTTCCTCCGGTCGGATTCTCTTCGTATAATCACTCATATCTTACCTCCAAAGAAGACAAACGGCCGGATGCCGCATCTTCTTTTCACTATCACAGTTCTCAAACACTAAATATAGCAGAAATCGGCGGGATTATCAAGAATTGATTCCTCCGCCGACGGTTCCTTTTTGATAAAGAATACAAGCTTTATCGTCTTCTATTCTGTGTTTCTTTCTGCTGTTTACGCGATATCTCCCATCTGCGTCGTGTAGAGATGGTAATACAATCCCTGCTTCGCCATCAACTCTTCATGGGTTCCCGCCTCCACGATTCCACCGTCATCGATGTACATAATCACATCGCAGTTACGAATCGTAGACAAACGATGGGCGATAATGAAGCTGGTACGCCCCTCTAACATCGCATTCAGACCGGTCTGCAGTGCTTTTTCGGTCTGGACGTCAATGGAGGACGTCGCCTCATCCAATACCAGAATTGCAGGATCCGACAAAAGCGTACGTGCAAAGGAAATCAACTGCTTCTGTCCCTGGCTCAGTAACGAACCGCGTTCCTTTACCTCCGTCTGATAGCCGTCCTTCATCTTACTGATAAAGGAATCGGCACATACGGTACTGCTGGCCTTACGAATCTCTTCCATCGTCGCATCCAGTTTCCCGTAACGAATATTCTCCTCAATGGTACCGGAGAAAATGAAACTGTCCTGAAGCATAATACCCATCTGGGAACGAAGGGACTCTAACGTAACCTTCGAGATGTCTACTCCATCAATGGTAATCAAACCTTCATCCACGTTGTAGAATCGGGACAAGAGGCTTACAATCGTACTCTTACCTGCACCGGTAGGTCCAACCAGCGCAACGGACTGACCGGGCTTCACGGTAAAACTTACATCCTTAAGAACCGGCTTATCCTTCTCGTAAGAGAAATGCACATGATCAAAGGTAACCTCACCACGGATTGCGGGCATTACAGCCGCATTCGGTGCATCATCGACCGTAACCGGCTCATCCATCGTCTCGAAGATTCGCTCCAGATACGCAATATTGTTAATGAAGTTATTGAAGATATTGCCAAGGTTCATAATCGGCTGCCAGAAACGGGAAGCATAACCGGTAATGGCTACAATTACACCGACAGACTTCGCGCCGACACCAAACAAAACCAGACCACAGATATATACAGCTGCTCTTACACATACCGATATGGAGTCAATTCCGGGCCATACCAGGTTACTGTAGCTCGTTGCCTTAAACCAGGTCTTACGACAATCCTGGGACAACTCCTCAAAAATCTCCGCATTCTCATCCTCACGGGCAAAAATCTGGGTAATTCTGGCTCCGACAATATTCTCCTGCAAATAAGCATTCAGGTTGGAATTCTTATTGGACACCGCCTGCCAGGCCTTACGCTGTCTGTTCTTGATCCACAGCATAAACACAGCCAGAATCGGCACACCGATCATAACAACCAGCGCCAGCTGCACATCTACGATAAACATGAAGATTACAATGAATATCAGGTTCATAATCTCCAAAATCACATTGATCAAACCGTTCGAGAGCATATCCGATACGGAATTCACATAGTTCACGACGCGAATCAAAATCTTACCGTGGGGCCTGTCATCGTAATACTGAAAAGGTAATTTCTGTAAGTGTGCAAAGAGATCCTTTCGGATATCGAAAATGATTCCCTGGCTTACCTTCACCATGATTACGGAACGAATCGTTGTGAAAAGAATACCGATCAAATGCACTCCAACCAGCGCACCTGCAAGAATAAATAACATGCGTACGTTTTTGTCCGGAATTGCCTCATCCAGCGCATGCTGGGTAACAATCGGTGCAAACAGGCCGGCAATACCGCCAAGGGCAGACAAAAGAAACGCCACAATCATCGGTCTTTTATACTTCTTGATGTAAGCACCGGCGCGAAGCAGATGTCGAATCTGAAACGGCTCGTCTAAGCGCTCATCCTGCTTATATGTATTTCTTGCCATGCTTACACCTCCTCTCCGGTCTGAAGCTTCACTAATTCATAATAGTAGCCCTTCTTCGCAATCAGTTCCTCATGCGTTCCGGACTCGGTAATGCATCCATCCTGTAATACCAGAATCTTATCTGCGAACTTCGTTGTCGAAATTCGCTGTGCAATAATAATCT
Source organism: Lachnospiraceae bacterium (assembly GCA_045628945.1). Taxonomy (GTDB): domain Bacteria; phylum Bacillota; class Clostridia; order Lachnospirales; family Lachnospiraceae; genus RGIG4034. The sequence goes on along the minus strand of JAZQQG010000022.1, from coordinate 2,837 downwards.
TCGTACAAGGGAAATCCAATTCACGAAGAGAATGCTGGATCTGTTTTTCCGTCTCCATATCCACGGCCGAGGTGGTATCGTCCAAAATCAGAATGGACGGTTCGATTGCCAACGCTCTTGCAAGAGAAATTCTCTGCTTCTGGCCACCGGAAAGACCTACGCCACGCTCACCGACGATGGTATCGTATCCTTCCGGCATCTTTGCAATGAATTCCTGCGCCGCGGAGTATCTGGCGAACTTAACTACCTGCTCCGCAGTAATATGCGGATCACCGTAAGCAATATTTCCTTCAATCGAATCGGAATACAGAAGCACATCCTGTGTTGCCAAACCGATGCTCTTACGCAGGTCATGCAACAGATAATCTTTTACATTCACGCCGTCTACCAGCACTTCACCGGCGGTCGGTTCGTAGAAGCGGGGAATCAGATGAATCAGGGAGGTCTTACCACAACCGGTTTCTCCCATGATTGCCACCGTTTCTCCCGGTTCGGCCGTAAAGGTAATATTTTTTAATACCGGCAGATTGCCATCGGCATACTGGAAGGACACATCCTTGAACTCTACCTTACCCTTGATACGTTCCTTAACCTCAATCGGATTCTCAGGATCCACAATCTCAGGCTCGGAATAATAAATCTCCATGACCTTGTTGGCAGCTGCCGAGAATCTCTGGAACTCATTCATGATGTTACCCATATTTCTCATCGGGTTACACAATGCCCAAATCAAGGTCGAGAAGGCCACATACTCACCCATGGACAGTCTTCCGTTAATGAGGAAAAGTCCACCTGCAACCATCAGAATAACCGGTAAGAAGTTGGCTACGCCTTCAATGTAAGGATAATAACGAAGCCATACCAACGCCGTTTTCTGATTGGTCTCGGCATAATCCTCATTGGCACGATTGAACTTCTCAATCTCGTACTTTTCTCTTGCAAAGGCCTTTACCACACGGTTACCGGAGATATTCTCCTGTGCGTAGGTATTCATCCCTGCAAACTTCTCACGCAACTGCTCATGCATAGGCGATACCTTGCGTTTGAAAAGAATAATGATTACGAAGATTAAGGGCGAGATGGCAATCAGGCACAGCGCCATCAGCCAGTCCATGATAAAGAAGTATACGCAGGCTGCTCCAAACAATGCAAAGGACTCGATGATCACTCGAATAACCCATGCAATCATATGACGAACCGCATCCAGGTCACCGGTAACACGGGTCATCAAATCTCCGGTACGATAAGTGCTGTAGAACTTCATATCCTGACGCTGAATCTTGTCATACAAGAAATTTCGAATGCGGAACAGCGCCCGCTGTGACACATGCTCGTAAGCCATACAGTCCAGATATACGATGGTGGTACGAAGGAATGTAAGCAGAATCATCGCCAGAATCATTCCGAAGAACAGAGATCTCTGGGTACGAAGATTTTCCATGGCATTGGGACCGGAGATGAACTTATCAACAATCTGTGCAGTGAAAAAAGGAACCGTCAGCTGCATAATATTATAGACAGCAGTACCAATCATAGCGATGACATACAGTCCATGTCCGCCCTGCATATTTTCCCATAACCAGGAAAGCTTCCCCTTGGGAAACTTCATGGTTGTCTCATTTGCTTTACTCTTATCTTTCTTTTTCATAACTACCTCTGAAAAAATTATGTCACAAACCTAACGGAAGTGAATTATCATGTTCAAAACCATTGTTTAGTATAGCAATCCCTTCATCAATATACTATAATAAAATTGGACAAAAATAGAACGATTCTATCCTGGAGGTGACAGAAATGAACTCCCTTTTCGAGTACAGTGACGCGCTACAATCGCCCATAGAAGCCTTTTATTTCGAAAAACCGGGCTGTGCGCTCCCGGTAAGTGCGCATTGGCATTATTTTATAGAGATTCTATACATCTATGAGGGAGAGATTGTCGTTACCTGCAACAATACCGAGTACCGACTGACGCCGGGGCATATGATTTTTATGCCGCCCCAGTCTCTTCATCAGATTGACAGCCCGAATCGTGATTGTTTCCGCTATGCGGTATTAAAGTTCGACGGGGGCCACCTGCAAAAGACCAAAAACTATCTCCCGCGCTTCTCGAATATGTTTCTGAATCCTTCCCACGATTGGAAGTTGCCTCTGGTCTTCTCCCGAGAGGACTTCGGCGCTTTCGACCCGGAAACCCACATCGACCATATGGTTCAGGAATTTCACGAACGCCAATATGGCTATGATATTTGTTTAAATGCCGCCGTAACCACCTTAATGATTGAGTTACTGCGTTTCTGGCGTCATTGTGACGATTACCGCGAAGAGGACTACGAGTCCGAGGAATCCGATTCTCTTGGTAACAACATTCATACCATCTTACAGTATATCGACGAACACTCCGCCGAAAATCTCTCCATTCCGGAGCTTGCCAAACGCTGTGGTATGAGTTATTCCTACTTTGCCAAAACCTTCCATCGTCTATACGGCCAGTCGGCAACCGATTATATCGAGTTTATACGTTTGGCCAAGGTTGAGAAGCTCTTACTCTTTACCAATTACGATCTGACCTATATCAGTGAAGAAACCGGTTTTAGCGACTGCAGTCATCTGATTCGCATTTTCCGAAGAAAATACAATCTCACGCCGAAGCAGTATCGTTTGAAATATCAGGCTTAATACACTATCAGTCAAAGTACGGGTTATAGGACAAAACGTGTTGATGGCTAGTCCCAATCGTTGAATGATTTATCGTATTTGTGAAGGTCACTCCATACGATTGCATCACCCCATAACGAGAGACTTTTTTCTATCCGTTGTTTCTCATTCATCCGCTGATA
>JAZQQG010000021.1:0-15538 GCA_045628945.1 Lachnospiraceae bacterium | reverse complement strand
TTTTACCTCCATGCAGTCTTTTTATTATCACTCACTAAATAAATGTACCTACGCAAAGCAGAGTCATCTGTTAACTAGGAATTTTCTATAACTATGCTAACACAAAAGCAACGTAATTGCATATCATAATAGTAATCAGATAAAAGTTTTCTGCGAATTGCTTTGTCGGCATGGCGAGTGAACCAACATTACAATAAATACCTCTCTGTATAAGACTAACTTTCCTACGAAGATATCATAACACATCAACTTATACGTAGTAAAATTTACTTCACTTATATCCTCCACATTGCTGTGAAGCTACAATAGCACCTCGATTACGCGTTGCACCATTCGCTACACTTCGTTTCGCTCATGTCGCACTGGCGATATATAAACAAGCTACTAGCCGTGCTCATTCATAGCCCTTCGGGCTATTTCATCGCGGGCTAGCGCCCTATAAACGCAAAAAAATAACGCCCTTGGAATGCAAGCATTCCAGGGCGTAATTGTTTCGCGTTTGCACGACTTGTAGCTTTCGCAGATTATCTCTTACTGAACTGAGGTGCGCGACGTGCGGACTTGAGACCGTACTTCTTACGCTCTTTCATACGAGGATCTCTGGTAAGGAAGCCTTCCTTCTTGAGAACAGGTCTGAAATCTGCATCTACCTGAAGTAATGCACGAGAGATACCGTGTCTGATTGCACCAGCCTGACCGGTGTAACCGCCACCACGTACGGTAACGGTAACGTCATACTTATCTACGCTATCGGTTACTGCAAGAGGCTGACGAACGATGGTCTTCAAGGTCTCAAGACCGAAATACTCATCGATGGTTCTCTTGTTGATGGTGATGTTGCCCTTACCGGGTGCAATATAAACTCTGGCGATGGAAGTCTTTCTTCTTCCGGTGCCGTAGAACTTGGATGCTGCTTTCTTTGCTCTAGCCATTGTAATATTCTCCTTTCAGTCCCTTAGAATGTCAGTACTTCGGGCTTCTGAGCCTGCATATTGTGCTCAGGACCTGCAAATACATGAAGCTTGGTGAACATTGCTCTTCCTAAAGGTCCCTTGGGAAGCATGCCCTTAACAGCGTGCTCAATCACACGAACAGGCTTGTTAGCAAGCATATCTCTTAAAGTGGTCTCTTTCATACCACCAACGTATGCGGAGTGATCATAGTAAATCTTCTGATCTAACTTCTTACCGGTTACCTTAATCTTCTCGGCATTAACAACGATTACGTAATCGCCGGTATCAATGCTGGGAGTGTAGATTGCTTTATTTTTACCACGTAATACCTTTGCTACTTCTGCAGCCAGACGTCCAAGAGTCATACCGGAAGCGTCTACTACATACCATTTTCTATCGATCGTAGCAGGACTAGCCATAAATGTTTTCATCGTATTTCCTCCATAGAAATTCAAGTACGAACCATGAGAATCCTCTCATGTCCTTCAATCCATAGTGACAACAATCGACCGCGTCTTTACCGGGGCATTGGCTGGACGAATCTACCGGTCGCCACATTGAACAATTATATTATAGCTGTCCACGTGTGTCAACATGAAAATTCTCTTTTTTTCAGTTCTTTTGGCTTATTTCTGAATAGATTCCGTTTCGATTAAGAATTTTACGGTTCCGTTCATGCCATCGGCCAGGCCGGAGAAGTTCTGATACTCATATCCGGCTGCTGCAATTGCCTCCAGACGATCCAACATGACATTAATCTCGCCTAAGTTCACGGCAGTTAACAGTTTGCTGATACCGTCAGTGTAGAACTGATTCATGCCTTCGTCAAGAGTCTTTGCGCCATCACGAAGTTTTCCTAAGCCCTCCTCAAGTGCTTCCGCACCGGTCTTGATGGTAAACAATCCTTTTTTAAGTTCCGTAATGGAGGTACTCATCTTCGCCGCACCTGCATCCAGCTTCTTCATACCGGCCATCAGTTCTTCGGCTCCGACAGAGGCCTGGGCTACTCCCTGGGTATAAGCGAGTACCCCCTGATAGAAGGTGTTGTAGGAATTTAACGAGCTCTGTGCCCCGCGAAGTGCCGGAACAATCTGATTATTCACCGTATCCGTAACACCGGCACGAAGCTGTGCGTCGATGTCCACACCCGCGCCTGCGGATACCGCTGCAACGTAGGTCTGATATTCCGTATAGTCATGTGCAACCGGCGCACCGTAGTTCGTTACAATATTACTGTTATATGCGGCAATCAACATTCCGGCAAAAACCTCGGGAGAGGTATAGTAAGCAATCGTATTTTCCAATACCGTATTGTAGTTTCCAATGGTCATGGAACCCTGGAGGGTAAGTCCCGCTGCCGTGATCTGACTCGTTGCGTTTGTCAAAAGAGAATTGAATACGGTTGCCGCCCCATCGGTCAGGCTCTTGCTGTTCGCATCCAGTTTTGCAAGTCCTGCCTGCAATGCTATGGAACCATCCTTGGCATCACTGACACCGGCAGATAAGGTAACCCCTGCCTCAGCAAGTAACTTGGCGCCGTCGGCTGCCGTGGCAATTCCATCCACCAGGTCACCGCTCTTGGTTGCAATCAGGTCCAGATTCTCATACAAGGTTGCGGTACCGGCCATCAGGTCGTTGGCTGCCTGATCCAACTGATCCAGCTTCTGCTGCAGATCCTCCAGGCTGTCCACATCATCAAAATGTACCTCATTCATAATGCCGGAGGTCACCAGAGTCATGGTGGTCAGCAGGCTGAAGTCTACAGTCTCCGCCGTTACTTCTACATAAGAAGGAATCTCAACCGTTGAGTCCTCAAGTGCCAGGCTTTCCTCTAAACCGGGAAGAGCAAATCCGAGGACGATGGTACGGTTGCCATCATTTATCAGCTTACCGCTGCTAATCTTCACATTATGAAAATGCTCGTTATCTAACATCATACCGGTCATGGCAACGAAAGGAACATAGATGGTCTCCTCGTTACCGTCTACGGTAACCGTCTTGCTTGCGATGTTCTCATAATCAAACCGCATCGTCACATTTCCGGACTTACCGGCCAGATTGTCCGGTGTGATTTCCTCTCCGTCCAGATAGTAGGTTACGGTTAATTTCACCGGAAGCTCAGCCTCCGTTGTTCCCTTATAATAGATGTCCGCTCCCTGGGCGTCCCAGATTAGGCCTTCGCCATCCTTCGTGTAACCACGATCATCCTTTACATTCGTAAGATCCTGAAGTGTCGAGGCATCCAAAAGCGTTGCCTCATGCTGCGGATTTGAAATCCAGTCGCTGACAATTATATTCTTCGTATTACCGTTTGCATCCGCAATGACATATACGGTCTCGCTTTTGGTAGGATCATCTGTGATATCCTCCGCCATATAGTCCTTAAAAAGATCATATGCTTTGTCCGTAAGTTCATTGACTATATCGGTCGATTCATTCTTTTCTTTTTTCTCGTCGGCTCGGACGTTGGTGAGGGCCACTGCACCGACCAGCTCGACAGCCAATACACCGCTTAATACGCCGGCCATCACTTTGGATACCTGTTCACTGCTTCTATTCTTCTTCATTATTCTTTACCTCCTGTTTCTTATGACGAAAGCCTAAGCTGGTATATCGAATCAGTCCGTCGAAGGTCATCAAAAACGACGGTAACACCAGGATTACGGCAAACATACTGATAATTGCGCCCCGGGCCATAAGCGAGCAGAGCGAACTGATGAGATCAAGGTCGGAGTAGATCGCAACGCCAATGGTCGCTGCAAAGAATCCGAGTGCGCTGGTAATCACGGACGGCATTGAAGTTGACAGTGCTGTCACAACCGAGGTCCGCTTATCCTGTCCCTGACTTCTCTCCTTTTTGTAACGGGTGGTCATGAGAATTGCATAATCCACGGTCGCGCCCAACTGAATGGTACTGATACAAATGGGGGCGATGAAAGGAAGGACCTTCCCGGTGTAATAAGGAATACCTAAGTTAATAAAGATGGCAAATTCGATTACCGCAACCAACAGAATCGGCAGGGAGACGGACTTCAATACCAGCAAAATGATTACGAAGATTGCCACTATGGAGATGACATTGACGGTTTGGAAATCCTTATCCGTAATATCAATCAGATCCTTCGTACAGGGTGCCTCCCCGATGAGCATTGCACTGCTGTCGTAAGACTTCATAATCTTGTTTAAGGTATCAATCTGGTTGTTCACCTCATCCGAGGCGGTCTTGTACTCACTCAGTACAAGGATTAACTGATAATGCTCACTCTTAAGCGTCTCCTGAATCTTGGCCGGAATGAACTCCGAAGGAATGCTGCTTCCCAAAAGACTATCCATTCCCAACACCGTAGTGACGCCATCCACCTTCTTCATCTCCTCCGCCATCTGTCTTGCGTCCTTGGAATTCAGGTCCGCATTGGCCAGAATCATATGCGTGGTGGAGATTCCGTATTCTTCTTTTAACTTCTCATTTGCAATGGCAAAATCGATATTCTTCGGAAGGGACTCCGTCAGATCGTAATACTGTTTGGTATTCTTGTAGCCGAAGAAGGCCGGAATCAGAATGATCACGAACAGCAGTAAAAATACAATTCGAAACTTCACAATTCCGTTTGCCAGCTTGTCAAACTTCGGGAGGAGCGGACGATGCTTGGTCTTTTCAATGGCACGGTCCAGAATCAGGATCATGGCAGGAAGAACGGTAACACAGCCGATGACACCGAAGAGAACGCCCTTCGCCATTACAATTCCCAAGTCCTTGCCCAAAGTAAAGGTCATAAAGCAAAGAGCAACGAAACCGGCGATTGTGGTAATCGAGCTTCCGGTTACGGAAGTAATGGTATTGGCAATGGCTTCCGCCATCGCTTCTTTTTTGTCCGACGCAGTTTCCTTGGCCTCGGAGTAGCTGTGCCAGAGGAAAATCGAATAGTCCATCGTTACTGCCAACTGTAAGACCGCCGACAACGCCTTTGTAATGTAGCTGACTTCGCCGAAGATTAAGTTCGTACCGAGGTTCCAGACAATTGCCATTCCGATACTTAAAAGGAAAATAATCGGTACCAGCCAGGAATCCATGAACAACATCATAATGAAGCAGGCAAGGATGACGGCAATGGCAACATAGATGGGCTCCTCTTTTTCACATAGGAGCTTTAAGTCGGTAACCATCGCCGACATTCCGGATACGTAACACTGCTTTCCTGCAATCGAGCGAAGCTCCTTGATGGCATCCATCGTCTCATCCGCCGAGGTTGAGGAATCAAAGAAAATCGCCAGAATCGTTCCGGTATCGGAATTAAAGGTTCGATAGAGGGATTCCGGTAAAAACTCCATCGGAAGGCTTAAATCCGCAAGGCTGTCATACCAGATAACGCTTTCCACATGATCGACTTCCTGGAAGGCTTCCTTAAGCTTGGAGACCTCCTTTGGCTGCATTCCGTCCACAATCACAATGGAGAATGCACCTTTGCCGAACTCCTCCAACAGGATGTCCTGTCCTTCGATTGTCTCAATCTCTTTGGGCAGGTAGGTCAGCATATCATAATTGATTCTTGTTTTCAGGTAACCTATGAGGGCGGGAATCATGAGAGCGATTCCTAAGATCAAAATAGGAATCCGCAGCTTCACAATTACTTGTCCGAGTTTTTTCATTTTCTTCTTTCCTCCTATTCCATTCTCTTTCTCATCAGACGAACCGTATATGCGGTAACGCACAGGTTCTGCAGTCCGTCAATGATCAACGAGACTCCCATAATGGTAACAATCACCGTAACGGCGTCTGCGGGCTTCAGGATAAGAACCAGTCCCGCTGCGATGGTGAGTACCGCAAGAACCACAATGGTCCACCATTTCGGTAGTCCGAAGCGCTTTGCATCCAGAGCGGTCTGAAGTTTAAAGGCCCCATCCACCAACACTCCGAAACCGATGGCAATCGGCAGCACCGTCACCAGGTCCTCGGGGTGAATCAGAAGCACCACGCCCATGATAAAAAAGCAGATCCCCAAGGCGAGGTCAAACTGGAATGCCAGGTTATACATGTCCTTCACGAAATAGCAGATGATTTTCAAGATGCCTACCGCAAGAATCATGCATCCGACAATCGCTGCCAGGGCACTTGCCGTAAATTGCGGTCTGAGAATCATCATAAGTCCGATCAGGATAATCCCGGCCGACAGGCTTAGATGTAGATACTTCATTGGTTTCACCATATTCTTATCTCCTTCCCTATGGGTTGTTCTCAAATCTATGCTTGGAGTATATCCCTTTGGTGCAGGGATTGTTACGGGCAAAAAAATAGCAATGCCTAAAAACAAGGCATTGCCACAAATTTGTATGATTTTCAGACACATCGGCCTCCGTGTCTGATTTTTTACTGTGCTGCGTTCTCTATCGCAAGACGTACGGTTCCGTAGAAATTGCGCAAAATATTCGGAATCAGTTCCTCCGCGTTCTCTTCCATTCCGCCGGCAATCCATTGCATAATCATGCCGACGAAGGCGAATTTGTAGAAATCGGAGATTAGTTTTTTATCCTGCTCCAAGACCTTTAGTCCCTCGGATTCCTTATCGATGTAACCGACAATCAATCGGTCGGTTACCTGATAGAGGTAGGTCTCGACCTTCTCGCGTCCTACTGAATTATAGACATGATAGATGAGTTTGCGGTTCTTCATTGCGAATTCCATCGACGCACTCATGCTCTCTTCTATGGTATCGTACACGGTATCGGTGTTGATTACCTTTTCACTCTCCGCCAGGAACACATCATCCACCAGTGCATAAATGTCCTGATAGTAATAGTAGAAGGTATTTCGATTCACACCGCATTCTTCCACAATATCCTTCACGGTAATCTTATCCAAAGGATAGCGGTTCAATAACTGTATGAACGTTTCCCTGATTGCTTTTTTCGTAAATTGAGACATCTTACTTCTCCTCCGGGAGATATTCGTATCGTACCAGGGTAAGTCCTCTTGCCGGTGCGGTTGGTCCTGCCTCGCGACGATCCGTCTTTTCAAGCATCTCTTTTACATAAGAGGGCTCAAATCTTCCGCGTCCTACCTCTAACAAGGTGCCCGCAATGATACGAACCATATTGTATAGGAAACCATTCCCGGTCACCCGAATCGTAATTGTCGTCGATCCGTCTTCGGCTTCCGCACAATTCACGCTAAGCTCATAGATGGTACGAACAGTACTTTCCGCTGTGGTATGGACATTACAGAAGCTCTTAAAATCATGTTCTCCGACCAGATAAGCCGCCGCCTCACGCATTCTGTCAATATCATAAGTATAGCGCGAATAAAGGCTATAGTTGCGTTTTAAAGGGTTCTCCGTCGGTGCACAATAGATTCGATACTCATACGTCTTCTTGCAGGGCTTCTTCCGGGGATGAAACGTCGCCTCGACCTCTCGACTCTCCACCACCCGTATATCCTCCGGCAAACGAGCATTCATTGCATACATGACCTTCTCGGCAGGCATCGGAGAGTTCGTATCGAATACCGCCACCGTTCCGAGCGAATGTACTCCGGTGTCCGTTCTGCTGGCACCGATGACGTGAATCTCTTCTCCGAAGAGTTCCTGAAGCGAACGGTTCAGTTCACTCTCGATGGTCTTTTCTCCGGGTTGTAATTGCCACCCGTGATATGCAGTTCCGTCATATGCCACACGAATCAATACTCGCATCGACTCACTCCCATTCTTTTTCCGACTCCGCTATCGCAAACACCCGAAGGGCAACGCAATCTTAATGGCGATAGCGCACAGTAAGAAGGCTGCCAGACTGCAGTAAGCCGACAAATCATTTAAACCGTAGCGCAAGGGCTTCATCTTCGTACGGCCTTTCCCGCCGCGATAACATCTGGCTTCCATTGCCATAGCCAGATCATTGGCTCTGCGAAATGCCGAGACAAAAAGGGGCACCAGAATCGGAATCAGATTCTTCACTCGTTTCAACAGATTCCCATTCTCGAAATCAGCTCCTCTTGCCTGCTGTGCCTTCATAATGCGGTCCGTTTCCTCTAACAGAATCGGAATGAAACGAAGCGCAATGGACATCATCATTGCCATCTCGTGTACCGGAACCTTAATAATCTTCAGAAATCCGAACACGCTCTCCAAAGCATCCGTTAATTGCGTCGGTGTCGTGGTCAGCGTCATGAGAGAAGATCCTATGACTAACATAGTCAATCTAAGAATCATTAAGATTGCACGCCGAATTCCCTGTCTGGTAATCTTAAAAATCCAGAACTTAACCAATACATCTCCGGACTCCAGAAACAGGTTCATCAACGCGGTAAAAATCAACAGAAACAGAATCGGCTTCATTCCCTTCACCATATAGCGAAAAGGAACACGAGACGCCACAATAACCGCAATCAGGAATAGCATGGCCAATCCAAACACTATGAAATTCTCCGATAGAAACAATGAGACAATGAACACGATGGTTCCGATGAATTTCACCCGCGGATCTAAGCGGTGAATCAACGAATCCGTCTGATAATACTGTCCCAACGTAATGTCGCGGATCATATTGGTCCTTTCCGTATGCTTATGGCAGGCGCTTTCGAATCTCTGCCTCCGCATCCTCCAATGTATACACATCCGTCCGAACCGGAATTCCGGCCTTTGACAGACTCTTCATAATCGTCGTTACCTGAGGAACCCCAAGTCCCATCCGAATCAATTCTTCATCATGTGCAAATACTTCTTCCTTCGTTCCGTCAAACTGTATTTTTCCATGATCCATCACAATCAGTCGATCGGCATAATTCGCCACATCCTCCATACTGTGTGAAACAAGAATAACGGTAATATGGTTCTCTCTGTGAAGTTTCGCAATCAATTCAAGCAGTTCGTCTCTTCCCTTGGGATCAAGACCTGCCGTCGGCTCATCCAGGACCAGAATCTCCGGCTTCATCGCAAGTACTCCTGCAATTGCCACTCTTCTCTTTTGGCCACCGCTAAGATCAAAAGGCGACTGGTAGAAATACTCTTCCTCAATGCCGACCATTTTCAGGGCTTCGTAGGCCCGAAGCTCCGTTTCCTTATCATTCAGCCCAAGATTCTTCGGCCCGAAACAAACATCCTTATAGACATCACTCTCGAACAACTGATGCTCCGGATACTGAAAAACCAGCCCGACCTTACCGCGAAGCCACTTGCGGTTGTAATCATCATCCCAGATGTCCGCCCCATTGTAGTAGATTTCACCACTCGTAGGCTTGTAGAGGGCATTCAGATGCTGTACGAAGGTGGACTTCCCGGAGCCGGTATGCCCAATCAAGCCGATGAATTCCCCATCGGAAATCTTCAGATTAATGTCGTCCAGCGCATGAACAGCCATCGAAGTGTTCTCGCCATATATATAATTTACGTGGTTTAGAATAATGGACATAAGCTTGCCTCCAATTCTTCCACCGTTAAGATCCCATCCGGAATCACAACGCCACTTTTCTTCAAACGCCAAGCAAGCTCCGTAACCTGCGGTACATCCAGACGAAGTTCCTTTAGTTCCGGAACCCTGCTAAAGATTTCACGCGGCGTTCCCTGCATGGTAATTTGGCCCCGGTCCATGACATAGACACGGTCTGCCTGAATGACCTCTTCCATATAGTGTGTAATGAGAATGACCGTGATTTTTTCCTTGCGATTCAGTTCCAGAATTGCGCGAATCACCTCGGCTCTTCCACCAGGGTCCAACATGGCCGTCGGCTCATCCAAAACGATACATTTCGGTTGCATCGCCAGTACTCCGGCAATCGATACGCGCTGTTTCTGTCCTCCGGACAGTTTGTTGGGAGATGCTTTACGATATTCATACATCCCTACTGCCTTAAGACCTTTCTCTACTCGTTCCCAGATTTCCTTCGTCGGCACCCCGATGTTCTCGGGACCGAATCCAACATCCTCTTCCACTACCTGTGCAATAATCTGATTGTCGGGATTCTGGAATACCATTCCTGCGCTCTTACGAATGTCATAGAGGTTTTTCTCCTCATTCGTGTCCCTACCGTCTACCCAGACCGTTCCTTCCGTGGGATAGAGCAGAACATTCAGGTGCTTGGCAAAGGTAGATTTGCCGGAGCCATTGTGTCCCAGGATTGCCACGAATTCGCCTTCCGCAATCTCGACATTCACATGGTCAACTGCACGCGTAATGCCCTCAACGTTGCCTTCCTCATCCCGGCGGATATAGTCAAAGGACAAGGCTTCCGTCTTCACAATATTCGGTTGTACGCTCTTCTTCTGATCCATGTGTTCTTATCCTGTATTATCAGCTTATGTAAAAAAGGCTGTCACCTTACGGCAACAGCCCTTCTTCTTAACCTTATACTAACTCAAGTAATACTTCCATAGCGGCATCGCCCTTACGAAGACCGATCTTGGTGATTCTGGTGTAACCACCCTGACGGTTAACGTACTTGGGAGCGATCTCATCGAAGAGCTTGTTGGTAAGGTCGATCTCCTTGGTACCTCTCTTCTTACCTGCAACAGCGGTAGGAACTTCGGTAACAGAGTAGAGAACCTTCAGCATCTGTCTTCTTGCATGAAGCTTGGAGGGAAGATCCTTCTTGATCTCCTTCTCAACGGTGTCGTACTTGGTAACCTTCTTACCATCTACAACTTCCTTAATTCTCTGGCCGTTCTTATCCTTGCAAGGAACCTTAGCGGATACCTTAACCATCTCGTAGTTGTCCTTTTCCTTAACTGCTAATGCAATAAGGGACTCAGCCTGCTTTACTACTTCCTTAGCTCTTGCTTCGGTGGTAACAATCTTACCGTGGTAGATTAACTGAGTAATCTGGTTTCTTAATAATGCTTTTCTCTGGCTGCTGGTCTTGCCCAGTTTTCTGTACATTGCCATAATCTTATTCCTCTCTTGTGTAGCTCAGGAATTCATTCCTTCACTCGTGGCTCATCCGACAACGCGCTTTGGTCTTAGATGTCGAACGGTTAATAGTTACCATTCGTGATACAACACCCACATACTCTTTGGAATTACTGCGAGGCGTCCACAATATTTACTCGTCTCCGGCGTTTAACTGAAGGTTAAGCTCCTTAAGTTTAGCCAGAACCTCGTCTAAGGACTTACGTCCAAGGTTACGAACCTTCATCATATCGTCAGGAGTCTTATTAATCAGTTCCTGAACGGTATTGATGCCTGCTCTCTTCAAGCAGTTGTAAGAACGAACGGAAAGCTCCAGCTCGTCAATGCTCATTACAAGCACTTCCTTGGTGGTATCCTGTGCCTTCTCGGGCATAACGTCAGCGGCCTGACCCTTATCGGACAGATCGATGAACAGAGACAGATGAGCACTTAATACCTTAGCTGCAAGGCTTACTGCATCGTCGGGAGACAGAGTGCCGTTGGTGTATACATCAAGCGTTAACTTGTCGTAATCGGTCTGCTGACCAACACGGGTATTTTCAACGGTAACATTTACTCTCTCGATAGGAGTGTAGATGGAGTCCACAGCGATAACGCCGATGGGAAGATCTGCACTCTTATTCTTATCGGAACTTACATAGCCTCTGCCATTGGTAATGGTGAGCTCCATGTATAATCTGCAATCCTTACCACCACTTAAGGTAGCAATCGTCAAATCGGGGTTCAGAATCTCAAGGTCCTGATCCACCTGAATGTCAGAAGCCTTAACCGTACCTTCACCCTCAAACTCGATGAATGCGGTCTTGGTCTCATTCGATGAACTGTTATTCTTAATCGCAAGCTTCTTGATATTCATGATAATCTCAGTAACATCCTCTTTTACACCGGGGATGGAAGAGAATTCATGTAATACACCGTCGATCTTGACATGGCTTACTGCAGTACCGGGTAAAGAAGCAAGCATAATTCTTCTTAAGGAATTACCAAGCGTAATGCCATAACCTCTCTCAAGGGGTTCAACTACGAATTTACCATACTTCTTGTCTTCAGAGATTTCAGCAACCTCAATATTAGGTCTATCAAAATCAAACACTCTAAATACCCTCCTTCTTTTAGCAATTCATCGTATCGATTACTTAGAATACAACTCGACGATAAGCATCTCGTTAACAGGAACATCAATCATCTCTCTGGTGGGGAGCATCTTAATGGTAGCCTTCATCTCTTCCTTGCCACCCTCGATCCACTCAGGAACGATTCTGCCACCGGTAACTTCAAGGATATCCTTGTATCTCTGAAGGCCCTTGGACTTCTCTCTGATTTCTACAACGTCACCAGCCTTAACAAGGTAAGAAGGAACGTTAACGGCCTTGCCATTTACAAGTACATGCTTGTGAATAACGATCTGTCTAGCTTCCTTTCTGGTTCTAGCCAATGCCATTCTGAAGATGATATTGTCCAGACGGGACTCATGCATAACCATAAGGTTCTCACCGGTCATGCCCTTCATTCTATCTGCCTTAGCGTAGTAGTTACGGAAAGGCTTCTCAAGAATGCCGTAGATGAACTTTGCCTTCTGCTTCTCACGAAGCTGAACGCCGTACTCGGATAACTTCTTACCGGAACGAGCGTTGGTTCTGTTCGACTTCTTGTCATATCCTAAAAATGTAGGATCAAGCTGCAGGGCTCTGCACTTCTTGAGTACGGGTACTCTGTTTACTGCCATGATTAAAAATCCTCCTAAGTATTGTTTACAGCGATATCCATCGCCTTCATCCAACAAATTGTGTGATATATCCGCAGATATACCTTGTTACATAATATAATCGCAACCAAACGGTCGTGTACTACACACGACGACGCTTGGGAGGACGACATCCGTTATGAGGTACAGGAGTAACATCCTGAATGGAAATTACTTCAAGACCGGAAGCTGCTAACGCACGGATAGCTGCTTCTCTTCCTGATCCGGGACCCTTTACGAAAACATCTACAGTCTTAAGACCATGAACCAAAGCTGCCTTGGTAGCAGTCTCAGCTGCAACCTGAGCGGCATAAGGAGTGGACTTCTTGGATCCTCTGAATCCAAGACCACCTGCGCTTGCCCAGCTCAATGCATTACCTTCAGCATCCGTTAAGGTAACGATGGTATTATTAAAAGAAGACTGAATATGTGCCTGTCCGCGTTCAACGTTTTTCTTAACACGCTTCTTAGTTACTTTTTTTGCAACATTTTTACTAGCCATTTAAACGAACCTACTTTCTCCACAATTTTCTAAATTACTTCTTCTTATTAGCTACAGTTCTCTTAGGACCCTTACGAGTTCTAGCGTTGGTCTTAGTCTTCTGACCACGAACAGGAAGACCCTTTCTGTGACGGATACCACGATAGCATCCAATCTCCTGAAGTCTCTTGATGTTCAGAGCGGTCTCACGACGAAGATCACCTTCTACTACGTAACTACCATCGATTACTTCCTGCATTCTCTTAACTTCATCATCCGTTAAGTCTCTTACACGAGTATCAGGATTAACCTTTGCTGCTTCCAAGATCTTGGTAGCACTTACGCGGCCGATACCGTATACGTAAGTCAAACCGATCTCGATTCGTTTGTCTCTAGGTAAGTCTACACCTGAAATACGAGCCATTTGAAAAATCCTCCGTTTTCTTAACGAAACCTTAGTTCCGTTCTAATTGGGCACTCTTTTGTTGCCCCGTTACTAATTGATTGGGGTATGGCACTCATACCCAACCGGGCATAACCCGGTCTATCCGATACTATTATTCACGGTATCAATAAGTAATCTCCCGTAGACGTACCTGTACTACGTTCAATTTATCTTACAGGATTCGCATTGGTCTAAACTTCACACGATTATGAAGCTAATTGCGAATCATTCACTTCCGTACATAATAATAAGACAAGTATCTCACCTTGTCTGACGTGGGGAATTAACCCTGTCTCTGCTTGTGCTTGGGATTCTCACAGATAATCATGATCTTCCCTTTTCTCTTGATGACTTTGCATTTTTCGCAAATTGGTTTTACTGACGATCTAACTTTCATGTTAAACCTCCTTTCAAAGCGACCGTGTACTATTGTAGCACAATACTTTTTTATTTACAAGCGGTATTTTTTATCCGCTGCAAACCGAATTTACTTGTCTCTCCAGATGATTCTTCCCTTGGAAAGATCATAGGGGGACAGTTCCAACGTTACTTTATCTCCGGGTAAGATACGAATGAAGTTCTGTCTTAACTTACCACTGATATGGGCAAGTACGACATGTCCGTTCTCCAGTTCCACCTGGAACATGGTGTTGGGAAGCTTCTCCTTAACAATTCCTTCGATTTCAATTACATCAGATTTCGACATATAAGTTCTCCTATTGTTGCAAAAAACAATTCCTTATTCTAACAGTTACTTAATCAGGGACAAGATTTCCGGTTCCCCCTCGGTAATCAGAATCGTATTCTCATAATGAGCAGACAACGATCTGTCATCCGTAACCACCGTCCAGTCATCGTCTAACCAGTTCACATCTGCCCGGCCCATATTGATCATGGGTTCAATGGCAAAGGTCATACCCGGTTCCAACAGAATTCCTCTTCGCTTCTGAGCGAAATTCGGAATCTGCGGATCTTCGTGAAGGTGACTTCCGATTCCGTGTCCAACGAGTTCTCTGACGATTCCGTATCCGAAAGGAGTTACATACTCATCAATCGCATTGGAGATATCAAATAAGTGATTCCCCGCTACTGCTTTTTTGATTCCTTCGAAGAAGCTCTGCTTGGTGACCTCAATCAACTTCTTAGCTTCCTCGGAAATCTCACCGACCGCAATGGTTCTTGCCGCATCGGAATGATATCCTCTGTAGATGACTCCGGCATCCAGGCTAACAATATCGCCCTCGCGAAGGATTCTTTTTTTACTGGGGATTCCGTGAACCACCTCGTCGTTCACCGATACACAGATGGATGCAGGATACCCATTATAATGTAAAAAAGAAGGAATGCAGTCGTAGCTTCGTATTAACTCTTCTCCGATTCGATCCACATCCAGTGTGGACATTCCGGGAACAATCTGCTCTGCGAGTTTCTCATGCACTTCAGCGAGAATCCTTCCGGCCTCTCTCATCAACTCAATTTCTCTTGCTGACTTAACGGTAACTGCCATCGTCTTCCTCTTACTTCTCTAAGATTGCCGTGATTGCTGCGAATACGTCCATCATATCAACCGTACCGTCAACCGTCTTGAGAATACCCTTATTGGTGTAGTACTCAATCAGGGGCTGAGTCTGCTCATGATAAACGTCCAGACGCTTCTTAACGGTCTCGGGCTTGTCATCATCACGAAGCACCAGTTCCTTACCGCATCTGTCGCAGATTCCCTCTGTCTTGGGAGGAATATGTTCAATATGATAGGTAGCACCGCAAGCCAGACATGCACGTCTGCCGCCCATACGCTTAATGATGTTCTCATCGGGAACATTTACATCGATTGCGTAGTCAACCTTCTCGCCCAGTTCCTCAAGGGCCTTGGTAAGAACCTCTGCCTGAGGAATCGTTCTGGGGAAACCATCAAGAACATAACCGTTCTTGCAATCCTCGTTTGCTACACGATCCAGGAGAATCTTAACCGTAAGCTCATCGGGAACCAGCTTACCCTGATCCATATACTTCTTAGCTTCCAT
>JAZQQG010000020.1:0-88785 GCA_045628945.1 Lachnospiraceae bacterium | reverse complement strand
AATCTCCATAACAGTCAACTGCATCTTCGTTATCGTATCCTACAAAGAATACAAAACCATCTGCTAACATTAAGGTAATCTGAGGGTTGATTGCAATGGTAATCTTGGTATCAAACTCAGTAGGATACTCTTCCGAAGCAGTTACTCCAAGAGTGTCGGTCTCATCTTCTGTCTGGTCTTCTACCGGATTTACAGGCACATCTGCAATCGGAGTATCCTGCTCCTTATTATCCTCTTCGGTAACTACTGGATTGTTTTCTGCTTTCTTCTCTTTCTTCTGCCCACATCCAATCATGGTTGTGATTAAGGCAAGGATAAGAAAGAGGCTTAATAATCTCTTCTTCATGTTTTATATTTCCTTTCTGGTATATGGATTCTTGAATGGAGGTCATTATTCTTTTTTTCTCATTAGTGAAAAGAAAATCATCACAATAGAAAGAAACCAACAAACGCCAGATACTATTTCACATGGAATATCTATGTTAGGTACTTCCGCTTTTCTATGCAATCCAATTGCGAAGCATCCAGCTACAACCAGCATAATCAGGTTCAATAACAACAATAGCACCGTTGCAATAAATTTTGTTCTTTTGCATTGTCTAAACAATCCAAAAAATGAAGCAATCGTGATTACACACGAACTAAATGCCATGTAAATGTCAAACCATAGATTAAACCCCGATACCAAAATAGCTAAAGCAAAAACGCCAGCCAGCACAATGCTACAGATAATAATAAGGGTTTCAAATATAGTAAATTCATACGCTTTATTATTGTCGCTTTCCATGCTTATACCTTCTTTCCGTGTGTTTAATAGTTGTTTTACATAGAAACAGTTACCCGTCAAGGGTAACTGTTTCTATGATAAACGTAGTATATCATCGCTTTCCCCAAAAAACGGAAGCTTGCCCTCATTGCAAAGCTTCCGCACTAATTATATTTCATGGATATATTATATCTTTCAACAATATTTATCTTTATTGTTTCTCTATCAATTTTTTCAATGCCCTTACTTCAGCCTCCAGCGCCTCAGCCCGCTGGCGTTCACGCTCTGTGTTCTCGCGTTCCTCTGCACGACCAATCTCTATGCCCTCCTCACGTCCAAGGGCACGACCTTCTTCTCTCATATCATAATCATGCAAACGTTCCTTCATGTAGCTGCTCCTCCACTCCTCGTTCCGACGTGCCTTACGAACCTCTCGGTTCAGCCTTTTGGTAAGTGCCGTCTTTCCGCCTTCTCCGGTCTGCAAGAACTTATAGAAGTCAACCAATTCCGCCGGCAAATCTGTTCCTTCATATGCACAGTTAAAAAAGTATCGCTTCATTCCGTCCTTTATGTCTATTGTATCATCCTCAAGGCACTTCGTGCAAAGAGAATATATCGGAAGTCCCTGCCCCAATGGATCAAAGGTACAGATAAATAGCATCTGACTATCAGGTAGTTCTCGATAGGATACTCCTTTCCCAAGAAAATCCGTATCAATGCAGGATTGATAGAAACGGGAACGTCTCGGTAGATCCAACTCCTCAAGAGACTGGTGATTCAGGTTCTGCATCTCAGCATCATAGATTGCCGTATCATCCTGGGTATAAATATCGAGTCGAATCGGTTTCCCATCTGCATAATAGCGGAATTCCTTTTGATTCTCCGGAGTTCTTAATTCTCCTATCGGATGTTGCAGGAGGCATTCCAAAACCCCCTTGCATAGTTCCTTATTCTGCATGAGTCTCCCAAACAGGAAATCATCCGTAAATGTCAAGTCTTCATAGCGCTTGAATTCTAAGTTTTTCATAGTGCTCCTTTCCACAGGAAAAATGGAGCCGAAATGGTATCGTTCCGTCCTTCCTGCATGTCCTAATGAAATTGTGTTGTGATTGTAAGCAGGAAATTCAGAATTGATTTGATAAAAAGAAAATACAGATAAATAGATTAGATTCAAGAAAATCTGCTTAAAGATAATATAGCACATTTTCACGCAGATAGAAACTCCCGAAATATAAAAAGTGGGAATACACCTATCACTGTGTATTCCCACTATGAATTACTATTTCTTATATTCCACCACAGATGGCCTTGGCAACATCGTAATAGTCCGCTCCCAGAGGAACTTCATGCTCTCCGGTACGGATTTTCTTATCATACTTATTCTGTGCCAGATAACGATCGAAAGCCTTCGCATTGTCGATTGCTCCGGCTTTTACCAGCTTTTTCGCTACAGACAAAGAGCCTTCCCCACGATTCACCGTAATGGAAACTGTCTCCTTTTCGGAGGAATCCTGCTTCTCATCCCCCGGATCCGCAACAGGGTTGTCCATGGGATCGTCGATTGGATCCACCACCGGATTGTCAATCGGGTCGTCGATTGGATCCACCACCGGATTGTCAATCGGATCGTCGATTGGATCCACTACCGGATTGTCAATCGGATCGTCGATTGGATCCACCACCGGGTTGTCAATCGGATTATCGATTGGGTCCACTACCGGGTTTTCTGTCGGATTCTCCGGCTCCTCCTTATTAACATTCGACAACACGGTACTTTCCTGCATCCCAAGCTTCTTCGCACGTGCGATTACTTCCGCATCCGAAATACTTCCAATCTTATTCCGAAGATATACGCTACAGAACAGAACCGCAACTACAATGCCGAGACCGATTCCGCGAAGATAATACCTTAGCTTCATTTCATGCCTCCTTTGTAGAGGTCAATGACCAGCTTCACTTCCCCGACACCAAGGCCCAATTCCTTGGCAATGGCCATGTTGGATTTGCCTTCAGCGTTCATTGCTAAAATCTGCTCATTCTTATTCTTCTTCTCGCCGCGCAGGTTCTCCGTCTTCGTAGCCGGGGTCTTCGTTCCGGAAGTCTTGGTTGCTTTCGAAGTACTGCTCTTTTCCGGAATGACCTCCAGGGTTTTCTGTGTCTTCGAAGATACCTTTCCAGTCTCGTTGTTTTTTGCATCTGCCGACTTACGCGAAGCATTTTTCTTCGGTGCAATCGTCTCAATAATGAAAGGCTTGAATGCAGGTTCTGCCGGTGTTTCCGGAGTCTCCGGCGAAGCCTGAGGGATTCCTGCCGTTGATGCGGCAACCGGCTCTTCCTCGGCGATAACCGCATTTTCTTTTGCCGTGTTACGAATGGTACTCTCCGCCTGATTCACTTCCTGAACCGTCTGCTTAATCGACTTCTGCTTGTCGTTTAACATATCATAAAGAAATACCACTTCCTCATGGTTCTTGTGAATCTGGTTCAAAACGGTATCCGAATACTCATTGACTGCCATGATCTTCTCGTTCGAGATACGCTCCATGGCGCGCTCAGCCTTTTCAACGGCATAATTCACCGTTTCCTCAACAGTATCCTCTACGCGTCCCTTCAGGGTTTTCATTTCTTCATCGGTAATCGACTTCACCTTTTCTTCAATTGCTTTTTCGTCGATCCCCTCGGTACTCCCCTTCTTCTCCGGCAGCACGAAGCTTAAAACGAACAGTGCGATTCCGATGATGATAATAATAATTTCTACAGGTGTCACTGTCTTTTCCTCATTCCGAACGTTTTCCCGTCTCAGATGGACATATCAAAATGGCTTACGCCCTTCACAGTCATCTTTTCCGTCGGTTGTTCCTTCTTCTTACGATTCTGACCACCGTTGCCTCGATATTCGTTCGAGCCCTTCTCTTTGGCATCAAAACGTTTCTCCGCAAGCTCGGCATCGTCTTTTCGTTCCACCGTACTTAACTTCAGTTCCACTTCCTTATTCAGACTCTGCTGGAAGTTCGACTGATCAACGCTTCCCTTAACATCCTCGTTGTGCTTAATGGTCAGGTAATCGTTTGTACGGGTCATTGCATTATTCAAATCAATAGAATTAATCATGGCAGGCCTCCTACAGTGCAGTCATCAATACTTCGCCGCCCTTATAGATGAAACGACAATGCATCAGAGGCTCTTTGACCGTCATACTGGAATCCGAAATACAGATTTTCGTTCCGGCAAAAACCGTATCCGATACTAAAACACATGCTGTAGATGCTTCGGAAAGTTCTTCCTGCATGGAATCAATCCACTCCTGGTCCTCTGCAATCTGTGCCTGCAGAGTCGGAATCGTGGTTGCCGCAGTTTTCGCATATTGCAACTGATCCGGAGAGACTCGCTGTCCTGCCTTCACCTTCGCCTGTACCGCCGCAAGAACCTGAAGCAACTGCGGAAGTTTCTTTGAATTCTCCATCAGTCTCTTCTGGCATTCCACAAGCTTAATCTTCACTGCCGGATCTGCTCCGACCTCCACAATCGTATCGGATCCCATACTGGATCCAAGCGTTTTCACCGTAACCTTGTTGGTCGCTGCAATATGACCTCCGGTAATGAATGCCTTGCGTCCGGTCAGAATCACTTCTGTTTTGGCATGCACCGAGCTGTGCATGATCGCCTCACTCTCCACATAGCCTCCGGCCACTACCGTCGCATTCTCAATGAACTTGCAGATAACGTTACCACCTGCGGTAATCGTTCCCTTAGACATGCCGGTTACTCCACGGGCAACCGATACATTGCCGCCGGCCTCGATGACCGCACCTTCCACAACGCCATTGATCATGACATTGCCCTTTGCTTTCACGGAGAATCCGGATCTGACATTCCCGTTTATCTGAACATTTCCTTCATACTCAATATTACCGGTCGAATTGTCAACATTTTCTACCGCATATACATCGGATACAAAGACCTGATCGTTTACCAGCTGAACATGGCCGTTCACTGCGGAATAAATGGTCATTTTATCATCAGTGATATCAATATTTCGTCCGAAATGAAGGATACGATGCTTCACCGGCTGAGCCTTCACAATATCGCCCTGCACCGCACGACCGTCCACACCGGGAACCGCCAAATGAAGCTTGGCAAGCATATCCCCCTGGTTTACATGATTTAACAGATTCAGACTCTTGAAGTCCACACTGCCGTCATCATTCAACTGCGGTTTTGCATGAGGATCCGTATCAAAAAAATACTCGACATACGCATCCTTTCCCTGCGTTGCGGGAACACCTTTCGCAATCAGCATATCGGTGCAATACTCACGCTTGGATAAAAAGCGATCAATTGCAGCCTCATCAATACCAAAGGTAATCTTCTGCATATTTAAGGTGCTTAAGATTTCTTTCTTATCCATCAGATGTCCGCCGTTGGACGGTGGATAGAAGCGTGCCGTAACCTTCATACGATCCGGCGTTATTTGAACAAAAAAGCACTCGGATTCGGGATATCTGGTGTCTAAATTGATCACAACGGATTTCTCCGCAGACAGACCATTCAATCCGGCTCCGATTGC
This sequence comes from Lachnospiraceae bacterium, assembly GCA_045628945.1. Lineage (GTDB taxonomy): Bacteria > Bacillota > Clostridia > Lachnospirales > Lachnospiraceae > RGIG4034. Next base: position 83,452 of record JAZQQG010000020.1, on the reverse strand, counting down.
TTTTGCGTCAAAAGGAATATTCTTAATTGTCAGATACTGAAGAATCTCCGCCGGGTCAATCGGATTACCACCGTCTGTCGGCGGCACCAGAACCAGCGAAGTATCCTTCTCGTTCATCTGAAGTCTAAAATAACCGTTCATACCCAATCCCCCCTGAGTGGTTATGATAATTTACCAAAGATTCCCATATACTTTCCCATCTTCTCTTTCATCTTCTGAAGAGCTCTGGTATGAAGCTGGGATACTCTGGATTCAGAGACTTCCAAAACATTGCTGATTTCCTTCAATGTCAGCTCATCATAGTAATACAGGAGAATAACCTTCTTCTCTTTTTCGGTAAGCAGTTCCAGCGCATCCCGAAGAACATTTTTCAGTTCTTCCTTCTCAACCACCTCTTCCGGTGCATCAAAGTGACTGGAGGTCGACTTCGCATCGGTGGAAATATCGCTACCCTGCTCCATATATTCATTGAGTGATACGATGTTGGTAATCTTCATCTGCGACTGCCAATCCGTATACTCATCACCGCTGATGCCCAGCCCCTCGGCAATTTCCTCCTCCGTCGCACTGCGACCGGTCTCGGCCTCGATATCCTTCATCACGGCATCAATCTGCTTCTGTTTCTGGCGAATCGTTCTGGGAATCCAGTCCATCTTACGAATCTGGTCCAGAATTGCTCCTCGAATACGAAGGCTTGCATAAGTCTCAAACTTAACCGCCTTCTTAGGGTCGAATTTGTCAATGGCATCGATCAGTCCAAAAACACCATAACTGCATAAATCCTCATACTCAACGTTGTAACCCAAATACATGCTGAGTCTGCCGGATACCACTTTTACCAACGGTGCATATTCCAGTATGATTTTTTCACGGATGTCTGAAGATTTGGTACGTTCGTAGTCGTCCCACAATCTCTTTCTACCAAGTTCGTCCATCTCGTCCCTCCGGGTACATCAATCTCATTCGAAAATCATTTTCGAATCGGTCATTCGAATTCTACTTCTGTGCAACCTGTTCGGCCTCTGCAGCTTCGCCCTCGGCCTCCTCCACCGGTTTTTCCACAACCGCACCTTCATCGGAGACCTTCTCTTCTTCAATGACAAGTGCTTTTTCAAGAACCGAGCGAAGAATACTTCCTGCAATTGCAAAACCAAGCATCACAAGGAAAAGCATCAACAATTTCTCCTGTAACGCCGTCTTCTTCACTGTAAGAATCAGGATTGTAATTGCTCCTGACAATAACGTCAGGAAAGGAGGCAACAAACGTATCTTTCTCATGTTAGATTACTTTCTCTCCTTTGCCGACCGAGCGAATCACATAATCTCCGGTCTCCGGATAAAAGATTACGGTTCGACCGTAGTTCAACCCGCAATCCTCTGCCAAAATAGGAATCTTCATCTCTTTCAGTTTCTTACGGGATGCTTCTGCATTCCGTTCACCGACGCGAACCAGATCCTCTTTGTTCTGGAATGCGAACATCTGCGCACCACCCGCAATCTTAGCAACCATACGGCTGCGATTTGCACCGGCCGCCACCATCAGGCGAACCAGTTCCTCGATGCCGGTATCTGCAAACTTATAGATGTTCGAATTGTTCTGAATTGTTTTACTGTCCGGAAGCATGATGTGTGCCAGGCCTCCGATTTTCGTGATGGGATCACGAATGGCAATACCGATACAGGATCCAAGTCCAAGCGTGGTAATACCATCCGGTGCCTTACATATTTTCAAGTCGGCCATGCCGACCTTAATTATTTCACTCATAACCAAACCACCTTATTGCATTCTCCAATTATAAGCCTAACGACGTAAGAATCTTACTGTAGGACTCCATATCGGGAACCAGAACGAAGAATCCGTCCAAACAAGTATCGTCTGTAAACTGTGTCTGGATCAAAAGAATCTCATCACCGATGGTTCCGAATTCAATTGCAGGAACACTCAAGATTGCTTCGGCCATATCGATACTAAGATCGGGCACGGAGGGGAAAATCTTTAGGTTCGTCATCGTAGACAACGCATTCAAATAGGAACCGGTAATGATATTACCAATCTCCTTCAATGCGGAAATCTCCATCTCGGAGAAATCGTCGCCCTCAAGTTCCATCCCCATTAGCTTCGATACCAGATGTCTTGCGGATTCCTTCTCCAATAAGAACATAATTGAACCGGTAATGTCACCTTCTACCTTCAGATAGATACCGGCCATAATCTGCTCTTCGCCACCCATTTCAGTGCCAACCTGATTAAATTCCAACAGTTTTACCTGGGGAACCTGCATATCAACCTTGCACTGAAGTAACTGTGCCAATGCAGTGGTTGCGTTGCCGGCGCCGATATTACCGATTTCCTTCAGAACATCGTAATACTGCTCCGACACTTCCTCAATACTGATATTTTCATTAACCATACGCGACTCCTATGCTTCTTTGTCCATTAACACAGCGTTCAGATCTAACAGGGAGATTAACTCCTCATTGCACTTACCAACCGCATGAATGAAGTTGCTCTTCTCTTCTTTTGCATCATGTGAAACCTTCTCCATCTGCTCGGAGTATAAGGTCACAACATCACGAACCTCATCAACGAGAACACCGGTCGTCTCAAAGCCTTCAACCTTGAGAATAATAATACGGGTGTCCTTGGTTACTTCATCTGCTGCAAGACCCATCTTCAGGCGAAGACTCATTACAGGAATCACCTCACCACGAAGATTGATTACACCTTTTAAGTAAGGAACAACTTTCGGTACTCTGGTAATATGCTGCATACGCACAATGTTATCAATGTACTTAATATCAATTCCGTACTGCTCATGACCAAGCTTGATTACAATAAACTGAGTTGTATCAAATTCTGTTCTTAACTCTTCCATCGTTACTCCCTCCCTTAGATCAAAGTGTTGGCATCAATAATCAGAGCAACCTCGCCATCGCCAAGGATGGTAGCACCGCTGATCATCTTGCACTTGTTAATGTACTTGCCAAGAGACTTGATAACGATTTCCTGCTGACCCAGCAGATCATCAACTACGAGGCCGGCAAGCTTATCACCCTTCTTAACGATGACTACAATCATCTCATCGTCCGGGTTCTTGGTAGAGGTGGTATCCAGTAACTCGTTCAAACGAAGAATCGGAATAACGGTTCCACGTAAGTTAATTACTTCCTTCGACTGAACAAACTTAATATCTTCAGGCTGTACACTCTCGATGGTCTGAATGGAGCCAAGAGAAATTGCATACTTCTCTTCGCCGACAACAACCATAAGAGCCTGAATAATGGCAAGGGTAAGAGGAAGGCGAATGGTAAAGGTACTTCCCTCTCCCAACTTCGACTTAACATCAACCTCACCGCTCAGAGCCTCAATCTTACTCTTAACAACGTCAAGACCTACGCCACGGCCGGATACATCGGTAACCTGCTTTGCAGTAGAGAAGCTGGGAAGGAACAAGAGATTGATAATCTCCTTATCCGACATGCTCTCACCCTGCTCGGCAGTAATGGTGCCACGCTCGATTGCCTTACGCTTAACGGCCTCAACATCAATACCGTTACCATCATCACGAACCTCGATGATAACGTTGTTCCCTTCCTGATAAGCATCCAGGAAGATGGATCCAACCTCCGGCTTTCCTCTCTCCTTACGAACCTCAGCGGACTCAATACCATGGTCAGCAGAGTTACGTAATAAGTGCATCAGAGGATCACCGATCTCATCAACTACGGTACGGTCCAACTCGGTCTCTTCACCGGTCATGTACAATTCCATCTTCTTATCCAGCTTCTTGGTAAGATCGCGAATCATACGAGGGAATTTTGCAAGAACGCTCTCGATAGGAACCATTCGAACCTTCATCACAGACTCATGGAGGTTGGTGGTAACACTCTCAAGATACTCAATCTGCTCGTTAAAAGAAGATCCGGAAGTACCCTGCTCCGATACGGATGCGGATACTAAAGAGTTCTTGGCAATAATTAACTCACTGACAAGATTCATGAGTACATCCAACTTCTCGATGTCGACACGAACCGTCTTATTCACAACAGGGCCCTTTGCCTGTGCGGTCGCAGGTTTCTTGCTGTCCTTATCCTTAGGAGCCTCCGCCTTAACGATCTCCGTCTCAGCCTTCTCTTCCTTCTTCGGTGCAGCAGCCTCTTCGGAAGCAGTCTCTTTTGCTTCCTCCTGAGCCTCTTCTGCCTTCGCATCCTGCTTGATGCTGTAATCTGCGGAGGTAACCGCCTCGCCCTTTGCATCAGCGATTTCGGATACATTCTTAACCGCGGTCAGAACGGTATCCAGTTCCTTATCGGTAACTACAATAAGAGAGAAATCCAATCCAAACTTCTCATCCTCAATATCCTGCGTGGAGGGCTTCGATACCAGAACTTCACCAAGTTCTTCAATCGCCTTAAATACCAGGAATGCTCTTGCTGCCTTTAAGATGCAGGCTTCCTGAACATATACGGTAATACCAAAGAGATTCTTGCCCTGCTTCTTCGCCTCATCCATCACCGTTACTTCGGAAGAATCCAAAGAAATCTCCAGCCAAGGCTTGTCTCCGCCTGCAGACGTCTCGGTTGCCGGCGCGTTTTCCGCAGTCTCGGTAGACTGAGGCGCCTCCGAAGCTGCATCCTGACCCTTGCTGTTCAGAATCTCATTCAATGCTTTGATCAGGGGCTCATTATCATCGGTACCCTCATCCGAGCTCTCCTGAATATTTGCGAGGTAGCCTTCCAATGCATCCAGACACTGGAATAACAGGTCGATCATGTTCGCCTTTACCTTAATATTTCCGGTACGTACTTCAGAGAATACGTTCTCCATATCATGGGTCAGGTTCTGCATTCTCTTATAACCCATCGTTCCTGCCATACCCTTCAGGGAATGAGCGGCACGGAAGATTTCATTGATGGTATTCTCATTCTCGGGTTCCTGCTCAAGCTCTAAGATACGAGTGTTCAGGTTCTGTAAATGTTCCTTTGTTTCGTCGATAAAAATCTCAAGATACTGACTTACATCCATGGTCATCTTACCCCCACATTCATTGTGATTTCCTGTGCAATGCTCTCAAGTGCGGTTACCTGATCGGCCAAGTTCTTCAAAACGATGCTTCTCGGCATACCGTATACGGCACAGGTTGCCTCATCTTGGGCAATTACATGTATTTTCTTTTTTTCTGAAAGATGAAGAATTCCCTGGGTTCCATCCATTCCCATTCCGGTAAGTACAACGCACTGAATCTTCTCATAGACACTGTCCGTCAGAGACTCGAACATATAGTTCGCACAAGGCTTCACGCCCTCTCTGGCAGGTTCATCGCTGTAATGAATGGTCTCTTTACCGCCGCGAATCACCACATTCATGTGGGAACCGCCTCTGCAAATGTAAACGGTACCACATTCAATTGCTTCCCCTTCTTCCGCTTCCTTCACATGGATCTCACTTAACTGGTCTAAGCGTTCGGCAAGGGACTTCGTGAAGCCCACCGGCATATGCTGTACCAGGACAACAGGAGCGGCGAGATTCTTCGGCAATTTCGGGATGACACTCTGTAAAGCTTTCGGTCCTCCGGTCGAGCAAGCAATTGCAACGACCTGATTCTTCGTGATGTTCCCCTCGTGCTTCTTAATCTGCTCAAGCACCTGCTTCGAGATTCCGCCGCTCAAGGGGCGGGCAACCGTTGCATGCAGGCGGCTGCAGGCTACCGCATACAAGGTACGCAGGAACAATTCACGGAACGCATCGGTTCTCGCATCTCCGGCCAGTTCCGGCTTGTGAACGAAATCCGTTGCACCCAGATCCAAACAATCCATTGTGACCTTGGCACCTTCAATCGTATCGGTGCTGGCCATCATAATACGTGCGGAAATTCCACGCTTTTTGAGTTCCTTAAGGAGCTCAACGCCGGTCATCTTCGGCATGTTAACGTCTAAGACAATCGCATCGTAGGAATTGTTCGAACCGGTTATTTTTTCGAGAGCTTCCAGGCCGTCAAAGGCTCTGTCAACCACAGTAAATCTCTCATCAGAGTTAATTATATCACAGAGCACCCTTCTCATGAGTGCAGAGTCATCTACTACAAGTATTTTTTTCTTTTCTTCCATGGATTTCTTACCTCCACCCAAAGTCAAAGGCTTCCGAGTTTTCTATCGCTGTGCTTTTTTGCGATTTTTTCTCTCCTCATCAAAAATATACTTAATAATCTCTTCTCTCTCGACCGTATTCAGATTCACATACTGAACGCGATGCTCGTATTCTCCGGGCCGATTCTCCATCTCCTTCAGTCGAAGCACCTTGCCGACAATGGTAAATTCCTTCGGACTTCCGTCAATAAAGAGCCTGTAATTACATACCACCAGTGAATTCGCCTCATAACGCTGGTTGGAAATGAAACGAATACCGCCGCCGCTGATATCCACAATAATGCTTCGTTTCAGAGGAAGTCCGGGAACCAGGAAATTCCGGTTGTGGTCCACTGCGGAAATCTCCTCCTGCTCTAAGGATCTGGTCTTCATCTCTAACGCACAGGCGAAACGATAATACTCACGACGCTGATATTTTCTCAGATTCGACACAAGCTCCAACACCAAAATATAAACATTGTTGCTCTTGTAACGATCGATAATTCTTGCAAAACACTGCAGCAATCCGCTCTCGGTATAAAAGAATACATCGTACTCACTGTCTACCGGAAGAAGAATCAGCTTCGTCTTTTCCATCGGCATCGTGATTTCAAGTCTGTCGTCGGACAAGATATCATAAACCTGGCTGTTGTAGACCTTCTTCTCGATATCGCGCTCCGCCTGTGAATCGCGAGACACAATCTGAAGTTCTACCTTATCCCCTGCCTTAACATATTTTGTCAACATTTGTTACTCCCCGCTTCCCATTTTTTTGCCGGCAATGATATGGGAGAAGAATGCTGCCATTCCTCTCTTCGGAACAAGGCTGCCGCCCTCCTTGTTCATAAGCGTCGCCGCAATCTGCTCGTAAGCCTTCGCGGACTTCGCCTTCGGATTCGAGATTGATACCGGCGTCTGCTGCATCACCGCCTTCGCCAGTTGCATATCCATCGGAACCGAACCCAGATATTCAATCGGAAGCTTCAGATAACGGTTGACCACCGCATTGAGCTTCGCATAGAGTGCTCTTCCTTCCGCCTCGTCATCCACACGGTTCGTGATGACCTTAACCCGGGACATATCCCGCAAGAATCGCGGATGACGATTCAACGCCTTCAACAGGGAGTAAGAATCCGTAATGGAAGTCGGCTCCGGTGTGGTCACCAACAGGATTTCACCGCTGGCCACCAAGAATTCCAAAACCGCATCGGAAATTCCCGCTCCGGTGTCCACGATAATGATATCGGTCATCGCATCCAGTTCTGCAAGATTCTTAATAATATAAGTCAGATGATCCCGATTGAGATTGCCCATTCCGGCAATTCCCGAACCGCCGGAGATAAAACCGATGTCCATCGGCCCCGTGGTAATCACATCCTTGATATTCATTCCCTGGTAGATCAAATCGCTGAGATTATGCTTCGGAACGGTTCCGAACATAATCTCTATGTTCGCAAGGCCGAAATCGGCGTCCAGAATCAGGACACGCTGCCCGAGCTGTTTTAACTGGATTGCCAGGTTAATTGCAGTATTCGATTTTCCGACGCCACCCTTCCCGCTGGTCACGGTGATGACTCTGGCAAGAGGGCGCTGCGACTGACTCGTCGCCTTCAGCATATTCCTGAGCTGTTCTGCCTGATCCATGGCAATTCTATCTCCTGTCGCTTAATAGCTGTTTTACGGTCTTCTGAGGTTGGAATACCGAGATATCATCCGGCACATTCTGTCCATAGGTCACATAAGACATCTCGGCTCCGGTATGGAGACGCAGATTCAAAAGATTCCCGAGCGCTGACGTCTCATCGAGTTTTGTGAAAATCAGACGATAGTTCGTCATTTTGGTATAGGTATCCGCAATGCTTAAAAGATCACGATACTTCGTGGTAGCACTGACCACGAGATAGGTCTCCTTCTCACAGATTTCATCCACACTGTGCAAAAGTTCCGCCATGGTCTCACGCTGCTGCTCGTTGTTATGCGAATGCCCTGCGGTGTCCACAAGAATATAATCCGAAGAGCGGAAGCTCTGAATCGCATTCTGAATCTCTTCAATCGAATAGATTACACGGAAAGGAACATCCAGAATACTTGCATAGGTTCGAAGCTGTTCTGCTGCCGCAATACGATAGGTATCTGCGGTAAGAAGCACCACCTTCTTATGCTCTTCCATACACAGTTTGGAGGCAAGTTTTGCGATGGTAGTCGTCTTGCCGACACCGGTGGGGCCGATGAAAAAGAGTACCTTCGGCTTCTCCTTTGCCTCTGCGATGGTCGCCGGATTTCCGAACTTTAACACCATCTTCTGATATACATTCGAAAGCATATAATCCATCGGAACGTTTGGATTGCTCATTTTTTCCAAATCTTCCACAAACTGATTGACATACTTCTCATCAATTTCATTCTCAATCATCGTATTGTAGAGAAGTTTCAGAAACATTACCGTCTCACTCTCCTTCTCCTCTTCCAATGCGGTGTTTGCTTCCGGCTTATCGGAATCGTTCTTGGCAAGATTCTCTTCAATCAGGTTTCGAATATCGTCCAGACGATCCTCAATGGCAGATTTGTCCTGCACCTGTGCGGAAGTTCGTACCTGACTTACGCGGGAGATTCCGGTGCGAACCGGTGTAGAATCTTCCACGCGAAGATCCAGCGAATCATGCTCTTTTAAGGTCTCCGTAACCGCCTGCGCCGCTTCGCTGATTGCGGTATTGAAATTCAGAATTCCCGGGTCGGGTTCCATCACTCTGGCGGCTTCCTTCGGGGATTCCTCCTCAAGACCTACGGTAACCTCAATGAGGGGACTTCGAAGAAAAGAGAAAAAGCCTCCTCGTTTCACCGTACGCACATTCATAACCACAACGTTGGGGCCAAGCTCTTTCTTGGCTGCCTCCGTAGCTTCCGATTCAGTTTTACCCTGAAATTTCTTAATCACCATAATCGTTTTTTACCCTTCTGTATCAATGGGTGTATTACTGTTCTATGCGGTAATCATACCGACGGACTGCAACTGGACGCTGGAGTCCACCTCGTTATAGGACACAACAATCAGGTCCTTGAAATAATCCTCTGTCAGACGTTTGAAGTACATACGAACAATGGGGGAAGTGATGACAATCGGGATTTTGCCAAGATTCTCCATCTTCTGGGTCTCCGACTCCACTGCTGCCATAATGCCCTTCGTTTTCTCGGGATCTAAGTTCAGATAAGCTCCGGTTTCCGTCTGCTTCACGCTTCCCATGATCTCCTGTTCCAACTTCGGATCCAACGTTACCACGCTGGTCGTCTCGGTTGTCGAGAAATACTTGCTGGAAATCGCCCGCTTCAATGCCTGACGCACATACTCCGTCAGGATATCCGTATCACGCGTAGTGGACGCATAATCGGCAAGCGTCTCGAAAATGGTTAACAGATCGCGGATGGAGATTCCCTCTTTTAACAGATTCTGCAGAACCTTCTGAATCTCGCCGAGTCCCAAAAGTTTCGGGTACAGTTCTTCCACCAAAGAAGGATTGGACTCCTTTAAGTTGTTGACCAGATTCTGAACATCCTGTCTGGTAAGGAGCTCTGCAATGTAATGACGAATAATCTCCGTCAAATGCGTTGCAATAATGGAGGGGGGATCCACAACCGTGTAGCCCATACTCTCCGCACGCTCACGCTGACCTTCCGTAATCCAGATCGCCGGCAGATGGAAGGAGGGTTCAAAGGTCGGAATTCCGGTAATCTCCTCTTCAACAAAACCGGGATTCATCGCCATATAGTGGTCAAACAGAATCTCGCCTTCGCTGACCTGAATGCCTTTGATCTTAATAATATACTGGTTCGGATTCAGCTGAATATTATCTCGCAAACGAATAATCGGAACAACAGTACCCAACTCAAGTGCTACCTGGCGTCGAATCATAACCACGCGGTCAAGGAGGTCTCCTCCCTGATTCACATCCGCAAGCGGAATAATTCCGTAACCGAATTCCAATTCAATCGGGTCAACCGACAAAAGACTCGTAACATTCTCCGGCTGTCGAATCTCCTCTGCCTGCTGCTCGGTCTCGTCCACCTCGGTCTCCGTCTGTTGTTTCTCCAGATTGGATGCCATCATACGGCCGCCAATGATAAAGAAAACACCCAAAAGAACAAATAACAGCGTCGGTAATTCCGTAATCAAACCCAGACCGGTCAGAATACCGCCGACCAGATACAGAACCTTCGGAATACCGAACAACTGGCCTACAATGGCAGGGCCAAACTCGTTTTCCTTATTTCCCTTCGTAACCAGAATACCGGTTGACAAAGAGATCAGCAGAGACGGAATCTGGGATACCAAACCGTCACCGATGGTCAGAACAACGTATTTGGTTAACGCCTCATTCATGGGCAATCCCTGACGAAGTACGCCCATGGCAATACCGCCGACAACGTTAACGCCTGTAATAATCAGACCTGCCGTCGCATCTCCCTTAACGTACTTCACGGCACCGTCCATGGAACCGAAGAAGCTTGCTTCTTCCTGAATCTTATCTCGTCTTGCTTTTGCTTCCTGATCGGTAATGGCGCCGGTATTTAAATCTGCGTCAATTGCCATCTGTTTACCGGGCATTGCATCCAAGGTGAATCGAGCCGTTACCTCGGCAACTCGCTCGGAACCTTTGTTGATAACCATAAACTGAATCAAAATCAGAATGATGAATACGATACCACCGATGATCAGATCACCGCCACCAACGTACTCACCGAAGGTCTTAACCACCGAACCGGGATCACCGGTTCGAAGAATCAATCGTGTCGACGAAACGTTCAATGAAATACGGAAAATGGTCGTAAACAGAAGAATCGTCGGGAAAAAGCTCATGTCCAATACTTCCTTCGTGAACATGCAGCCAAACATAATGGTAAAAGCAATTGCAATATTGCAACATAAAAGAGCATCCAACAGTCCGTTCGGAATCGGAACAATCAGCATCACGAAGGCTGCCAACACATATGCTGCCACAAACAGATCGGTTTTTCTCATCTTCATGGTGTACTCTCATGCTCCTTTCCCTTAAATTAGCCCCGGACGGCCATACTCCCAAAGGAGACCCGGTTGTCAGAACAGCCGGTATTCGCCTGGTTTCGAATTTAAATCTTGCCCTTTTAAATCTTGCCCTGTGCATGGTATACGGCAGCCAGAACCTCTGCCACTCCCTGATACAGTTCCTGGGGAATCATACTGCCGACCTCCACATTATGGTAGAGTGCTCGTGCCAGCGGTTTGTTCTCCATAATGGGAACATTATGCTCCTTAGCCACCTCCTTAATTCGGAGGGCCAACTGATCCTCTCCTTTGGCCACCACATAGGGTGCGGCCGCCAGTTCGGTGTCGTATTTAATCGCCACAGCAAAGTGTGTCGGGTTCGTAATAACAACGTCTGCCTTAGGGACCTCCTGCATCATGCGTCGCATAGATGCTTCCATCATTCGACGCTTCTGCTTGTTCTTAACCTGAGGATCTCCTTCGGCGTTTTTGTACTCATCCTTGACTTCCTGCTTCGTCATCTTCATGTCGTTATGGAATTTACGTTTCTCATACAGGAAATCCACCGCCGCAATAATCATATAGAAAGCGGTAATCTTAATTCCGAGATCGGTTATGGTTTTGCCAAGCCAGGCAATGGCCTGAGGAACCGACAAATCGTACAGGAAATTAAACTGACGAAGCTGTCCCATGACCGTGGTATAGGCAATGTATCCGACCAAAGCAATCTTCACAACCGACTTCAGCAATTCAATCAGGGACTTCGCACTGAAGATTCTCTTGAAACCCTTTAAGGGATTCAATTTACTGAATTTCGGCTTCAACGGTTTTCCCGTTACCTTCCATTTTACCTGCACCACATCGGTCACAAAAGCAAGAACCGCACTCGCCAAAAGAATCGGAAGAATGATGAGCAGCACGCGTCCCAGCATCTCTCGCAAAAAGATCACGTACTCTCCGGTCTCGATTCGTCCGCCATGCAATGTCGTAAAACTCGAAAAGCGATTATATACATAGGAGAAGGTCTGCAGGAAACGGGTTCCGAGATATCCTCCCATGAACTTGATTACCAGGAAAAAAAGAAGCAGGCCAAGACCGTTGTAAATCTCCTTACTCTTGGCAACCTGACCTTCTTTCCGGGCATCCTCCAGCTTCTTGGTGGTAGGTTCTTCGGTCTTCTCTCCGCCGGGTCCTTCTTTTGCATAGAATTGCAGATTGTATTCCAGCATATCAGACCCCTTTCTACATCAATGCTTCCACAAACGCCACCACTGTTTTTCGAATCTCGACAAAAATGGAACTCGAGATATAGGGAAGCAGTCCGATGGTCAAGAACAGGATTCCCATACCGGTTAATATTTTTAATTGATGTCCGACCGCAAACATATTAATCTGCGGCGAAACCTTAACAAGAATTCCCAGAATGGCATTCAGAATCATAATGGCACAGAATACCGGCAGACAGACCTTGAAGCCAACCAGAAAGAAATGGCCCATAAATTCGATAAAGGCCGTCAAAAGCTTCGCCAATGCAACATTGGCTCCGTTCACCGGAATCAGTGTAAACGACTCCACAATGGCTTTTACCAGGTATTGATAAAGTCCCGAAATCATCAGGATAATCATGACCATAAAATTATAAAAGGTACCGGTTAACGACACGGTCTCTCGCGTCGTCGGATCATAGATGGTCATCATGGACAAACCCATTTCGGTATCAATGATTCGTCCGGCAAAGGTAACAATATTGCTGCAAATATTGGCTCCGAATCCGATAATTAGACCGGTAACCGCTTCTTTGGCCACAATCACTGCATATTCAATCACAGAGGAATAGGATACCAGGGACACCGGCTCGACAAAGTGGTAGACCAGATAGGTCAAAAGAACACTGAGAGCAATCTTCACTCGGTTCGGCACATTGGTTGTTCCGATGAGCGGAGCTGCATAGACAAAACAACTAATGCGGACCAAACATAGCAGAAATAACTCCAATTCACTTATCGAAAAGGATAAATCCAGCATAGACGGTTACTCCCTATCCTATCGGATATAGTTCGCAAACTGTGACCAGAGTCCCGTCATGAACCCTGACATATTATTAAGCATCCAGTGACCTAAAAGCATCATTCCGAGGAAAATCCCGATAATCTTGGGAACAAAGGTCAAGGTCTGCTCCTGGATGGAGGTTACAGTCTGAAAAATGGAAACGGTAAGACCTACCACCAAGGAGATAAGCAATAACGGTGCGGCAGTCTTAATGATTGTAAACAGGGCTTCTCTTGCTATGGTTACAACGTCTTCTGTTGTCATAATACGTAATCTCCTTTCGTGTACTTAGCGTAGCTAATAGAAGGTCTTCACGACATTCATAATAACCAGATTCCAACCATCTGCCAAAACAAACAACAGAATCTTAAAGGGCATCGATATCGTGGTCGGCGGTAGCATCATCATACCCATACTCATCAGGGTAGAGGCCACGACCATGTCGATGACAATAAACGGAATATAGATGAGGAATCCGATAATAAATGCCGTTCGCAATTCACTGATCATAAAAGCAGGAATCAGAACCGAATTCGGAACCGCCTCCAGATCCTTTCCATCCCATTCCTTATTGGCAATCTCCATGAAAGTATTCACGTCTTTACTCTGGGTCTGTCCGTACATAAAAGTACGAAGCGGAGACATTGCCTTATCCAGAGCTTCGTCCCATTGAATCGAGCCTTCGTTATAAGGAACATAGGCTTCCGTATAGACCTGATTAATGGTAGGCGACATGATAAAAAACGTTAGAAACAAAGTTAACCCAATCAGAACCTGGTTCGGCGGTGCTGTTTGGGTGTTCAATGCTGCTCTCGTAAAGTGCAGAACAATCAATATTCTTGTGAAAGAAGTAAGACAAATAATCAGAATCGGCGCAAGTGCGATTCCGGTCAAAATCAAGAGGATTCGAAGCGCTCCGGCGATGGATCCATTCCCGTCGTTGTAGGTAATGGTCAGGTCCTGGCCGATGTTCAACTGGGCCAGTTCCTCCGGGGTCTGCGCTTCACCCGCATCTCTGATATTGGTAGTTGTCTCTGTTGTACCTGTCAGTCCCGTGTTCGAAGCCTGAACCACAGGTGTGGCCTTTATAAATAATATGCCCACCAATAACAGTAGGCATAATATCCGAACTATGGATTGGCAGGCTCGTCTCATTTTCGTCATGATCAACCTACTCTTCTGTTTTATTCTTCTTAAACTTATCCAGAATAGAACCAAAGTTCATGGTCCCATTCGAAGAATCATCCTGAAGATTCAAGTCTTCTTCCTGTATCTCGGCGACTGTAGAAACGGTATCCTTTCCGACTGCAATTACAAAGAAACGGGTGCCAATCTTAACAATCTGAAGATACTTGTCTCGTCCGACACGAATTGCCTCCACTAACTGCATATTGCCGCTCTTCAATTTTTCTCTCTGATAGCCGCCGACAAAACGAGTTGTAAAATACGTTAGCCCGACTACCAGAAGAAAAATAAACAAAACAACAATCAGTTCCCAAAAGGAATCCCAGCCACTTGATAATAGCATTACTAACCAACTACTTTCTTAACTGCTTCCAGAACACGGCCTGCCTGGAAAGGCTTAACGATGAAGTCCTTGGCGCCGGCCTGAATCGACTCGATAACCATTGCCTGCTGACCCATTGCGGAGCACATGATAACCAATGCACTGGAATCTCCCTCACGAATCTTCTTCAGTGCCTGAATACCATCCATCTCAGGCATGGTAATATCCATCAGAACCAGATCGGGCTTCAGCTCGTTGTACTTCTCCACTGCCTTTGCGCCATTCTCTGCTTCACCTGCAACATTGTAACCATTCTTGGTGAGAATGTCCTTAATCATCATTCTCATGAATGCTGCATCATCACATACTAAAATATTTTTTGCCATGTCTTTTTTCTCCTCTTAGACCTATTTAATGATTTCGGTTACTCGAACACCGAAGCTTTCTTCAATTACTACAACTTCACCCTTAGCTACGAATTTACCATTAACCAATACATCAATCGGTTCACCGGCAATCTTATCCAACTCGATAATTGTACCGGGGGCAAAATCCAGAATATCGGCGATACTCTTTCGAGTACGACCAAGCTCTACTGTAATCTCTAATGAAACGTCCTTGATCAGGTCGATATTCTCTTGACTCACCATCGCGCCGAAGTCGGATGAGAAATTCTGGAACTGAGCCATCTGAACGTTCATTCCCTGGCCCATATTCATTCCCATACCGGGCTGCATTCCCATCATGGGTTGCTGCATGCCCATCATCGGCTGTTGCATGCCCATCATCGGCTGCTGCATGCCCATCATCGGCTGTTGCATGCCCATCATCGGCTGTTGCATGCCCATCATCGGCTGCTGCATTCCCATCATCGGCTGCTGCATGCCCATATCCGGAGCGGCTCCCATGCCCATCTGGCCCATTCCGCCATAATCCATTGCAGGCGCTGCCTGCTCGGTCGTTGGCTCGGGATCCATCGTAAGCGGTGCACTGGCCTGCTGCTGATTGCTAAAGGTGCTGTAAAGTGACTTCGCAAAATCAACAGGATACAACTGCATCAGGGTACTGTCTACCAAATCGTCAATCTGCATGCGGAAGGAAATCTTAACAAAATCGCCTTCCAGGAAAGATGCAATATCACCGGCCGACTGGAACTCCTGAAGATCCACAAGACTTGCCTGCGGAGGCGTAATATCAATCTTGAAGCCAAGCATCGAGGACAGGGAGGTTGCGGAAGAACCCATCATCTGGTTCATCGCCTCGGAGATTGCACTCAAATGCAGTTCTCCCAATTCTCCGTCCGTATTGGTTCCGTCACCGCCCATCATTAAGTCGGTAATTACCTTAACATCATGCTCTTTTAGAATTAAGATATTGGTACCTTCCAGACCAACCGAATAGCGAATCTGGATAAATACGCAAGGCTTCTCGTAATTCTCAATCACACTGTCCCATGTTGCCATGGTAACCACAGGAGTCGTAATGTTAACTTTACGATTCACCAGTGAATATAACGTGGTTGCGGAGGTACCCATACTAATGTTGGCCACTTCGCCGACCGCATCTTTTTCAATATCCGTAAGCAACGATTCGTTTGCTCCGCCGGAGGATGAAGAACTTGAAGCCGCGCCGCCGTCAGGGTCCATACCGCTTAGCAGTGCGTTAATCTCATCCTGGGATAACATTCCATCCATACGCTTACTCCTCCCTCAAGACTTCCGTGATTCTTACAGCATATTTATCTTTGCTGGAACCCGGCAATGCCTTGAATTTCATAATATTTCCCACATACACATTCAATTCGGAATCCACATGAGTATCCAGTCGAATGACATCTCCCGGAATCAGATTGACAAAGTCGCTAACCGCAATCTGACTGGTTCCGAGAACGGTTCGTATCGGCACATCCACCCTGCGAATCAAGGTTTCAATGTGATCCTCATAATTCTCGTCCGTAAGCTCCTGCATCGTGGAGAACCAGAATTTCGTATTTAACTTGTCCATGATGGACTCTAAGGTAAAGTAAGGAAGACAGACATTCATGAAGCCTTCCACATCACCGATCTTAATGTTCAACGTTACAATGGCGACCATATCGTTCGGTGAAATAACCTGAGCAAACTGCGGATTCGTCTCGATACGATCCAGAATCGGATTGATGTCGACTACGTTCTTCCAAGGTTCGCGCAGCAACTGCATACAAATAACCATAATCTTCTCTAAGATTCCCATCTCGATATCCGAGAAATCACGGTTCTTGGCAAGAGGATTGCCTTGACCGCCAAGCATTCGGTCAATCATCGCAAATCCCAAATTTGATGCAAGCTCAATCAATATATTACCGGCCAAGGGAGAATAATTAATAATTCCCAAGATAACCGGGTTTGATAAAGAGTTCGTAAACTCGCTGAAGATTACAGTCTCGGAACTGGCCACGCTTACCTGTATATTCTTTCTGAGATATACGGGAAGGTTGGTTGAAAGGAGTCGGCCGTAGTGCTCGAAGATAATCTCCAGAGTACGCAGGTTCTCTTTTGAGAACTTTGCCGGTCTTTTGAAGTCATAATTCTTAACCGGTTTTTCGTTTTTGTCGGGCATGTTATCCATGTCCAGTTCGCCTGTACTCAGTGCTTGTAGCAGGCTGTCGATTTCGTTCTGGGATAATACTTCACCCACGACTGCTCACCTCCCATCCGTAAGAATCTATAAGCGTTCCGCTTACGAATCACATTCCAATCGTTTGATTAGGATGCAGTGTATACGCTGAAGTCCAGATCATAGATAAATTCAGATCCGAACAGCTCGTGGATTGCCTTCAGGATGTCCTTCTTAAGCGCATTCTTGCCTTCCGGAGTATTCGCCTGTGCATACGTATAACTACCGATGGCATCATTGATGACGCTGATAATACGCGCCTCGTTCGGCTCGATTAAGGACTTCATCTTCGAATAATCGGCATGCTTCTTATTAATGGATAAGGATACTGCCACAATCAGATATCTGGGCTTTGTCTCACCCTCTGCGGGGATAAGATTTACAGGCTCTAGCTTCTCTCCGCCCTTCAAAGCATAGGTCTCGGTATCTGCCATGGATACCTCACCGGAATTCTCTCCCTCATCACCGTTGCCGGGTTCCAATTCCAATTCAAGTGCTTTGGCAAGATCTCCCATCACACCGCTGACCTGCTTCATAGCTCCCGTAGTCGAGAACATAATCATTCCCGTCAACACGAGATTCACAACCAGCAGAGCAAGAATCAATATCGACATTAAATTTTTCTTCATGTTCGTACTCCGTTCCGGATGATTTCCATCCGTATTACTGCCACCCTACGCTTAATAAGAGCTCAGGCTATTATAAATCTTAATCTCAACACGACGGTTCTTCGCTCTTCCCGCCTCCGTGGAGTTGTCCGCAACCGGAACATATTCTCCGCGGCCGGAATGCTTGATGCTCGCCGGATCCAACAACGAATGGTCCACCAGATAACGGAAAACCGCCAGGGCTCTGGCCGCACTCAGCTCGTCATTGTCCTTGTAGAGCTTCTTGGAACCCATCGGAACATTATCGGTATGTCCTTCAATCTCAAACAAGGATCCGGAATAGGATTCCAAAATCTCTGCGACGATTCCCATAGTATCTAAGGATTCCTTGCGCAAAGTCGCCTTACCGGGATCAAACAGGAACGCACCCTTGAAGGTCAAAAGAACATACTGGGAGGTAAAATCAACATCGATGATATCCTCGATATTGTTCTCCGTTAACATCTCTTCAATCTGCTCCGCCATGGATTCGGATTCTGCGATCTTCATCTCTTCCATCTCCGCAATAATCTGATCCTGCGACAAATCTGAGATGTCAATCTGCTCTGCTCCGGTCTGCGTGTCGGGGGAACCGACATTCTCGTTCGGATTCTGTGTGGTCGCATCGGTATATATATTATCCGTTACATCGGCATCGTCATCGGCCACACCGGTGCTATTGACATATTTACTTAATTCATTCAACTGACTGACGCCGTTACTCACCAGCATTCCGTCTCCGATTGCCGCCGCTCCACCGTTGAAAATACTGAAGGTGTTGTTAAACGAAGCGACAACCTGCTCCAGCTTCTCCGCATCAATGGTCGACATGGAGAACAAGAGCACGAAGAAACAGAGTAACAGGTTCATCAAGTCCGAGAAGGTTGATATCCAGGCCGCAGGTGCGGGTGGTCCTTCTTCTTCCTTTGGCTTACCCAAGTTCCTCACCTCCTCCATTATCTTCGGACGAAGCGGTTCTCTCATTCGGTGCAAGGAAGGACTTCAGCTTCTCCTCAATAACACGAGGGTTCTCTCCGGCCTGGATGGACAGAAGACCTTCAATCATAATCTCCTTCACCATCATCTCAGCCTTATTATTTGCTTTTAACTTGTTTGCCACGGGGGTTGCAATCCAGTTCGCCAACAGGGAACCGTACAGGGTTGTTAACAATGCAACGGACATTGCAGGACCGATTGCAGATGCGTCGGACATGTTCTGCAACATGTTAACCAGACCGACCAGAGTACCGATCATACCCCAGGCAGGACCCATGGCAGATACCGTCTCCCAGAAAGTAACATTCTTCTTATGACGGGTATCGATACTGTCCAGCTCAGTCTCCATAATACCGCGAACCAATTCCGGATCCGTACCGTCAACGATTAAGAGGATGCCCTTTTTCATAAACTGGTCATCCAAATCGTTTGCTGCTTCTTCCAACGACAAAAGGCCTTCCTTACGCGCTACATTCGAAAGAGAAATAATCTTCTCAATGATTGCCTGCGTGTTCAAGGACGGCGTCTTAAATGTAATCGTAATAGATTTTAAACCTTTGATAAAGTCTTGAAGGGAACCGGATACCAGCACGGCACAAAACGCACCGCCCAGGGTAATCAGTACGGACTGAACATCGACGAAGTTACGAATCAAACCGTCAACACCGGCACCGCTGATGATTGCCCAGAGTACCAGACCGATACAGACAACCATTCCTCCGAGAGTTGATATATCCACTATCGTTCACCCTATCTAAGCCCTAATCGGCAAAGATATCCTTTCTATACGATTTTACAAGATTTTTCACTTCTTGTCTACCTTCTTTGATAATAATTTTTCGCCCTGTCGTCAGGGTCATTACCGTATCGGGCGTCTCCTCAACAATCTCGATCAAATCGGCATTTACAAGGATTTTGACGTCATTCATTTTGGTCACTTCAATCATGAAAAATCTCCCCCTTTTATTACTCATATAGCAAAGAAGGGGAACCATTTTCATAGTTCCCCTTCGCAGGAGTATCGTTATGCTATTTTAACCATCATTATCTCTTCAGGTTAACCAATTCCTCCAACATGGAGTCGGAAGTGGTAATGATTCGGCTGTTTGCCTGGAAACCACGCTGGGTGGTAATCATATCGGTAAACTCGGTAGAAAGGTCAACGTTCGACATTTCCAATACACCGGTGGACATGTAGCTGCCGGAGCTGGTCGTAATGTTGATACCGATTCCGTCGAAATCACCGGAGTTCTGAGATGCGGAGTAGAGGTTGTCACCCTGTTTCTCAAGACCGGAAGCATTGGTGAACTCTGCTACTGCAATCTGTCCTAAGGTCTTGCTCATACCGTTGGAATAAGAAGCGGTAATGGTACCGTCGTTCGCAATGGCAATGCTGGACATGGTTCCCAGGGAACGTCCGGTTCCACGGCCATCCAGGTCACCGACCTGAGCACTTACGGTGGAAGCACCGTTGTGGTCATACATATAGGAGGTGGTCATATCAATCTCCACATCCGTGAAGTTTAAGAGACTGGATACCACGCCGGTCGTTGCATTGGTTACGCTGTCAGCAAAATCAAGCGTAATGTTCTTGAAACCGTTGATATCATTGAACGCACCGCTGTCGGTATCGAAGTTAATAATACCACCGTTTACATTCTTGGAAGTAATGGTTGCCTTACCGGTTGCATTATCGAAGGTAAGTCCCGTTACATTCGCATCAATGCTGTTGCCGTAGATGGACTGTAAAAGAGCAAGGTTTGCAGGAATGCTCGGATCGGTCATGGCTGCCGCAACCGTTGCACCGGGAATGCTGGAAGGAGAACCTGCCACCTCAAGTCCGGTCGTGTCATAGGTATGAAGCATAACCGTCTGCGTAGCGGTATCGTATACAGCTGCGGTACTGGTTCCGTCAGGAAGCTTCTGAGAAACCAAAGATACTACATCCTCAACCTGTACTTCCTTGGTGGTACCAAGGCTAACCAGATCACTCAGATCGGCAGCACCGTATACATCCTTAATGGACTTGCCGTCCGCATTCACCACGTCGTCAATCTGCATGTAGTACTGACCTGCGGTTGCGGTAGAATGAATGCTTAACTTCGCGGTGTAGCTGTAACCCAGATTATCATAGAAATTCAGGTTCATAATCTTACCGGAATCACTGTTTACATCCGTATCATTCTTATCAACGATACCGGAGATGTAAGCCTTGCTGGTTGCTTCCGGGGGATAGGTTACGTTTGCTGCGCTCATAACACGAAGTGCGGAAACGGTGTCCTGCTTCACGTTACCGGTCGCCTCGTCTACCTGCCAACCCATTACATTATAACCGGTAGAGGTCATTGCAAGGTTACCGTTGGCGTCTACGTAGAAGGAACCGTCTCTGGTGAAGAAATTATTCATACCATCGTTAACAATGAAGAAAGAAGAACCCGTAATCTTGATATCGAAGGGGTTGCCGGTGGTCTGGCTGGAACCCGCGGTCGTAATTGCGGTAGAAATGGCACCCGACTTAACACCGAGACCGATCTGCTTTGCATTGGTACCTGCGGTACCGGTAATTGCATTCGGGCCGGATGCATTCTGGGTTGTCTGATACATCAGTTCGGAAAAGGTTACCGACTGGGATTTGTAAGCGGTTGTATTAACGTTAGCGATGTTGTTACCGATAACGTCCATCTTGGTCTGGTGAACCTTAAGTCCGGATACACCAGAGTAAAGTGATCTCATCATAGTAAATGACCTCCTAAAGTCTGCCGTGTGTGTTCCCTCTGTCAGTCAGGAACGTTCGCCTCCTCATTAGGTCCGGCTATATAACTACGGCTCCGTCAATATTAGTAAATACGTTTTCCAATGTTTCCTTCTGGTCCATCGCGGTGATGACCGTCTTGTTCGGAACATTGACGATAAAAGCATATCCGTCCATCAAAAGTAAAGAATCCTTGATTCCTTTTTCCTCCGCTTTCTTCGAGCCTTCATTCAGTCGATCCAGTTGTTCTGTCGACAGGTCGATGTTACGATCCGTCAATCGGCTTAATGCATGCTTGGAGAATTTCAGTTCTTCGCTTCCCGCAGGTCCTGCGGTCTTCTGTGCCAGGATATCCGAGAAGGACTGTCCGGCAGGGATAATCTTTTGCGAAGATTCTTTGGAGGGAGTTAAGAATTGATTGGATAACTCCTGGATGGAACGAAATGAACCATTGTTGATCTGCATCTTCTATCCCTCCGCGTTTGCTTCCTTATCAGCCTCATTCTTGGCTTTTTCATTCGCCGCCTTCAGTTCATTGATCTTCTTTTCATAGGTTTCAAGAAGGTCCGTGCTTGCCTTGGCAATGAAGGTTTTCTGATAATCCGTCATCTTGTTGTAGGTCTCACGAAGCTTTGATACATCGGCCTCGTCACTAAGGCTTACCTTACTCAGGTTCGTCAGATTGGATAAGTCCTTGGACCATGCATATGCAAGATTGTAAGCTTCCCAGTAATTCTCATCCAGAACAGTCGTAACATCATCAAAGGAATACAACTGACTGTCAATGGATACGTAAACCTTACCGGCTTCCATCACCACATAATCAACAGTTCCCTGAACCTGACTGGTATTTCCGTTGGATTCGGTAACCTCAACGAGTACATCCTTACCGACCATGCTCTGTGCTCTCTGCATGTCTACGCTTACGCTTACGTTCTGCATCTCTTCCAACTCGGAGAAGGTTGCAAACTGCGAAATATATTCGGTATTGTTGGTGGGCTCCAGTGGATCCTGATTCTTCATTTCCGCTACAAGCAATTGTAAAAAAGCATCCTTGTCAAGAGCACCTCCGGTTGCTTTCCCGGTTTTTGCTTCCGACAGGCTTAAGCTTGATGCGGTATTGGCAACCACCTTTCCATCAACCACGCTTGCTGATACTGCCATCGATTTCCTCCTTTCGTCAGATTTAAGCGGTGAAGTCAACGGTGTTGCCGCTTCTTCTCATCATATCCTTGAGAAGCTCCTCGGCCTCGTCTTCTTCCGTTTCCATTGCTTCTTCACCTTCTGTTTCGTTCAGATTGATTTTTCTTAAGGACTTGCGTCGAATTTCTCCTGCCTGTTTTGCTGCGTAATCCTCACCGTTCTTGTCGGACTGGTGATCGCTTAAGTTACGTTCGAATTCATGGCTGGCAACCGTTACTTCAACGGCTTCTACCTTAATGCCCTGCTGCTCAAGATTATCACGAAGTGTAACCACCTGAGCTTCGATTGCATTTTTAACCGCTTCGGTCTGTGCCTGAATCGTGGCACTTACCACGCCCGCCTTGGAGCTTACCGCAATCTGTACGGTTCCAAGACTTGCAGGATGTAACTGCAATTCCATCTGTGCCAGGTCGTCTTTGCTTCTGAGATTCATGTAATCGCTGATCTGACGAATCAGATCCAGTCCGTCAATCTCCGTATTGGCCGTCGGAATCTCGTGAACGGTCGTTGCTTCGATATTGGGTGCTTTTGCAAGATTCTCTTGAAAGCTCATTCCCTGTGCGTTTTGCGAATTCTCTCGGTTTTCTCCGTGAGATTCGTGCTTATCTTCCGATCGGCGGTCCGTTACCGTCGCCTCCTCGGTCGATTCAATGTTCTCATAAGTCTGTGACTCATAAGTTCCCGGTCTGTCGGATGTCTCCTTTGAGGTCTTCATGTCCTCTTCCGTGGTCACTGCCGGCTGCTTGGTTTGAATCAAATTCGTGTCCGTCTCCTTCGTCATGGAGTCGACATTCACATAAGCCATGTTCGATTCGACATTCTCCTCATCGAGAATTAAGTTCATTGCTTCCGGTTCTGCCATCGCAGTCAGTTCCTTCAGAACTTCCTCCATCTCTTCGAGGTTCATTCCCATCTGCTTCGTAAGCTCTGCCGTCGTCTCGTTTACGAGATTCGTCAGTTCGTTACGCATCGCATAGAGCGTCTCGTCCGTTGCAAGTGCCATTGGATTATCCTCACCGGATAAGGTTGTGACAAGTTGTGTCAGGTTCTCAGGTCTTAACAGATCCGTCATCGTAAGTTCAAGCTGATCTACGACTTCCTCTACCGTCTCCGGCGAGATTTCAAAAGCTGTTGCGATTGCATTGGCAATTTCTTCAACCGCTTCCGTAACCGCATCTTCGATTACTTCAGGTTCCGGTTCCGCGTTCTTCATAACGTTTCCCGACTCCGCAGCTTCCTTCGTCATCTTGTCCTCGCGGTTCAGTTCGCGGCGAAGCTTCATTTCGCTCGACTTATCAACCGTTGTTCTTTTCACGGTGTCCGAAGTTTTCTGTTCTTCCACCGACGAACGATTGTCCTTACCCGCCTGGTCCATGACGTTCTTGAATCCGTCCTGCCCTGCCTTTCCCGACGCGCCTGCCGCGGTAGTTCCCATGTAGGCACTACCGATGTTTGATACAGGTGTGCTGGTCATTGCATTTCTCCTTTCTTCAATTGTCAAGGTGCTGTATATAAATCCGTGAGTCAGCGAATTGCTCTCTCACAGTACTTATATCGGACGGATGTAGGATTTCCTTAACCGTTTTCAGCTTTTTCCATTGCTTTTTTCGGTCAAAAAAGAATGCGAAATCCGCGCTTTTTACTGGTCCGGATCCATAATCTTCGTTAACTTGGCCGCAATGGCGGGATCCATCGCCGCCATAATGGCGCCTCGGCTGTCCGGCCCCATCTCTTCCAGAATCTTCGCTACCAGCTCTAAATCATCGGTCATGGCCTCAAAGATTCCCGCTGCCGCCTTCGGTTTCATGGCCGAATAGGTATTGGCATAGTCCTCCAGTTCCTTATCCTTAGCCTTCTGAATGATGACCTGCTTATAGAGATATTCCGCAGTCGTCGGATCCATGGATTCATAGTACTTGATGTACGCATCATATCCCGGGCCCTTTTCCGCGTAGATAACATTTTCGTAGAATTCCTGCTTCACCTTCGCAAAGGCCAATTGGTTTTCTTCAAAAGGAGCAAGGCGATTCACTTCCGCTTCCAACTCGGCAATCTTTTCCTCATCTGCCGAATAGAGCTGCTGCATCTGTGCAAGCTGCTTCTCCAAAGACTTAATCTGGTCCACGGCATCACCCAAGCTCGTATATCCGTAATAGCCTTCCTTGTCCTCGGTCTCGGTCTCTTCCTCCTCCCCGGGAAGGATAAGATTAATCACGGGAACATCCTTCAGAATCGGTTTCAAAACATTGGAACCGAAGCCACCAACATCCAATTTGATTAACAGTGCAAGAATCGCCAACCAGATGACGATAATAATAACCGTCACCAAAAAAGCACCGATAGGACTTCCTTCGTTGTCGGCCGTCAGTTCCGCCTCCTGCTTGGAGATCTCCTTTGCGCGCTTTTTGGCTTCCTTCTTCTGGATGCCCTGCTCTTGTTTTATTTTTTTCTTCTCATCCTTCAGGCGCTTCTTCTCGCGGGAGATTTCCTCCTTGGAGCGCTCCATCGTATCTGCCATCTTCTCCTCCTTATGGGGTTAGTTCTCCTTCGAGCCTCGCGCCCCGTAAGTGTAGCTGGTTAATTCATCAATCTGTTTCTGTTCCGCAAGTTTTTCCTCTTCGAGGAACTCTTCGAATGCCTTTTCCTTTAACTTCTCGTGCCCCTTACGATCCACAGTAATGTCCTGAAGCTTTTTGCGTGCATTCTCGAGATTACGCTGTGCCACATGAATCTGCAGAATCTGAGCCTTGATGTCCTCGTCCGCCTTCTTGACCGCCTGCTCATTCTCTTTTAGCGAAAGCATATCCAACGTAGTGGTACGAAGGCGACGGCCCTCCTCCAGATAATCCGCACGACGGGTCTGGAGAGCCATCAGCTTCTCTTCCTCGGCATTCAGTCTCTGCTGGGCTGCAGCAAAGGCAATCTTCGCCTGCGTCTCCAACTGAATCTTCATGTCCAGAATATTCTGCATGCGATAGTGAAACCCTGCCATTGTGACTCCCGTAATCCTATTCGAACAGTGCCTTCATGCCGGCGACGGTATCCTCGTAAGAAACCTTCTCGTCCACATCCTGGCAGAGGAAACGATTCACGCTGTCGATTTTCTCGATCGCGTTGTCAATCTCCTTGTTACTGCCTTTCTTGTAAGCACCGATATTAATCAAATCCTCTGCCTCGTTGTAGGTAGCAAGAACATTACGAAGTTTGCCCGCTGCCCCCTTCTGCGGCTTATCGACAATCGAGCTCATGCATCGAGAGATACTCTGTAATACATCGATTGCCGGATAGTGGTTCTTATGCGCAAGCTTACGGTTGAGCATTACGTGGCCGTCCAGAATACTACGGGCCGTATCGGTAATCGGCTCGTTCATATCGTCACCGTCCACCAGGACGGTATAGAGTCCCGTAATGGAACCTTTGTCATTCTTACCCGCGCGTTCCAAAAGTTTCGGCATCTCCGCATATACACTGGGCGGATATCCTCTCGTAACGGGAGGCTCGCCGGAGGCCAGTCCGATTTCGCGTTGTGCCATAGAGAAACGGGTCAGGGAGTCCATCATCAAAAGAACATCCCGTCCCTGATCACGGAAGTATTCCGCAATTGCCGTCGCGGTAAGTGCCGCTTTTTTACGTTCCAGAGCAGGCTTATCCGAGGTCGCCACCACCACAACGGAGCGGGCCATACCTTCGGGTCCCAAGTCACGTTCAATGAACTCACGCACCTCACGACCTCGCTCTCCGATCAGAGCAATCACGTTAATGTCTGCTTTGGTATTTCGGGCAAACATACCCATTAATGTTGATTTACCGACACCGGAACCCGCAAAGATTCCGATACGCTGTCCCTTCCCGATGGTGATCAATCCGTCCACCGCACGTACACCCAGCGGAAGCACCTCATTGATGATTTCACGTTCCATTGCATCCGGAGGAGCTGCCTCTACCGGACCGATTCCCGCATCCGCCGGATACTCAAACCCTTGTCCGGTGGGTCTTCCGAGTCCATCCAGGGTCTTCCCCAACAGGAAATCTCCGACTCGCACCTGGAGCGGATGATTCAGACTGATTACCGTGCTGCCAAGACCGATTCCCTCCGTCGACTCATAGGGCATCAGCAATACGCGGCTCTCACGGAAACCGACAACCTCCGCCATAATATCCGAATAGGACGGATCTGCGGGAGTAATCGAGCAGATATCGCCCAGCTTCGCACTGATCCCGGAGGCTTCTATTGTTAATCCGACGAGGTTCACGACTTTCCCCTTCTTTTGAAAGAAAGTCTCTGTCATGAGTTGCTCATACTTTGCAGTGTTAATTGCCATCATAGGACAGAATCCTTAACTTTTTCTCAAGTTCTGTTAGTTGTGTATCCAGACCGCAATCAAAGATGCTGCCGTCCGCATCGATAATGCACTGGTTCTCCGTCAGTGTCATATCCTCGATAATATCGACGGATACCGTCTCGGGGAGATTTGCCTTCAGTCGGTCTTTTTCTTCTTTGACCCGTGCCACCGCCTCAGGGCTTACATGAACAATGAAAGCCTTACTGCTATCATCCTGTCGAAGGGTGTTCTCAATGAGAAACAGTAACTCCTCCCGCTGCTCATTCAGATTGGCATGAATCACATAATCAAATACACGAATCAGAGCATCCACAAGCCTCGGCTCCGCATCGTTTAGAAAGGCTTCATATTGGGTCTTTAATGCATTGCCTTCATCGATTAATGCCTGTCCGCGCTGTTTGGCATCCTGTTCTAAGTCGCGAGCCTTCTGAAGTCCCTCGGTATATCCGTTGTTATAGCCTTCCGTACGGGCTTCCTCCAGAATCTGATCTCGGAGATTCTCAGCCTCCATACGGGCACTCTCGAGCATCTGCTCAATTTCGGCATTGGCATTGGCATACATAGCCTCCACCTGTACCCTGGCATCCTCGAGAGCGGAGTTCGACGCACCGCGATTCTGCTCATGCAGAACACGGCTGCCGGCCTGCTCCTCCAAAAGAGCACGACTCTCCGGCGACAGTTCTTCCAAGGCAATCGGGTTCCCGTTCTCATCGAAGGCCTCATCGCCCAAAAGAGCCGCAACCTGTTCCGGATCCAACCCTTCCACAAAGCCGTCAGAGGAAGAATCTTCTCCGCCAAAGGAAGCTTCCGGAAACAAATCCTTCAGAATTGCCAATTTTGCTTCCATCAACCCGTTTGAATCGATCACGCGGGACTTAGGCTGCTCCTCAGTCTGATTCATATTCACATAGTATGACTTAATGAGATTAGACAATGATCTCGTCGCCTCCGCCTCTGCTGATTACGATTTCTGCAGAGTCTTCCAGTTTACGAATAATATTAACAATCTTCTGCTGTGCTTCCTCAACGTCCTTCATACGAACCGGTCCCATGAAGTCCATATCTTCCTTAATCATGACAGCAAGACGCTTCGATAAGTTGTTGAAAATAGCATTCTGAACCTGCTCGTTTGCACCCTTAAGTGCCACAGCCAGGTCATTGTTGTCCACATCACGAAGTACTCGCTGAATCGCACGGTCATCAAGCAACAGCACGTCCTCGAAGACGAACATCTTCTTACGAATCTCATCCGCAAGCTCGGGCTCTTCGATTTCGAGGGTCTCCATAATATGTTTTTCGGTACCACGATCGACGGTATTCAAGATTTCTACCACCGCATCGACACCACCGATAATGGTGTAATCCTGGTTTACTAAGCTTGCAAGCTTGCTCTCCAGTACCTTCTCCACTTCCTTGATGACATCGGGACTGGTACGGTCCATCATCGCAATACGCTTTGCAACATCGCTCTGTCGGTCGGGCGGCAATGCAGATACAATTAAAGCTGCCTGTGCCGGAGACAGATAGGACAGAATCAGGGCGATGGTCTGCGGATGCTCGTCCTGAATGAAGTTCAACAACTGTGCCGCATCGGTCTTTCGAACGAATTCGAAAGGCTTTACCTGTAAGGAAGCGGTCAGCTTGCCGATGACATCCATTGCCTTCTCTTCGCCCAAGGCCTTGTCCAAGAGTTCCTTCGCGTAGGTAATACCGCCTTCGGCAATGTACTGCTGTGCCAGGCACACCTCATAGAACTCGTTGATAACATTCTCTTTTACCTGAGGAGTGATACTGCGGGTATTCGCAATCTCCAGAGTGAGTTCTTCGATCTCCTCCTCCTTCAGGTGTTTGAATATGGTGGCGGACTTCTCCGGTCCTAAAACAATGAGAAGAATCGCCGCTTTTTGTATCCCGGTAATCGGTAAATCAGCCACAGGTCTCATAAACTACACTCCCCAATCCTCGTTTAGCCAGTTACGAAGCAAGTTTGCCACCAGTTCGGGATTCTCGTCCACAAACTTCTCGATGGATCTGCGAGCCATGGATTTCTCCTCCAGTTCAATATCCTCCACCGGGGTCTCCTGCTTCTGAATCAGGGACTCCACGGAAATTTCGGGCTCGGGTTCCACTTCCTTCTTCGTCTTCATTGCACGTAAAAGAACAAATGCAAGAAGCGCCAGAATCAAAACGATCAGGATGATGGTGACAATATCCGTAGCCTTTACAGTCGTCTTCACGGTATCCTTAAATACATTCTCCATATACGCTACAAAGGAGATATTGGAAGCGGGTACTCCCGCAGCCATTGCCACGGTGTTTACCCAATCCGGATCCACCTCAAGCTTCGTTCTGCCACGGTTTGCACGCTTATATTCCGCCCAGCTCATATCGTCCAGAAAGCCCTGTGCCTTCGCATCCGCATAGGTAATCACATTATAGGTTACCGTTGCTACCGAGATGCTTGAGGAAGCGTTCTTAATCGTACCGGAGGGAATGATTCTCGTAGAGAGATACTCATCCGGCAGATAATAATACTGGTTTTCCGTCTCCATGGTGCTGGATTCACTGTTGTTGCCAATCGTATAAGTGGTCTGATCATCGGTATTGGAGGTCGTTCCCGGAATACCGCCTTCTCCGGAGGTAGACTCCGCACTTGCTTCAAACTTCTGGGAGTAAACGCTCTCCTGCTCTCCAAACTGAGACTCGTATCGATGACTGGTGTCCTCACCGGAAGAGAAATCAATATCCACATTGGCAGCGATCGAAATATTGTCAAACTCGCCAAGACCGTTTAAGACGCTCAGTACCTTGGCCTTCACGAAATTGCTCTCCTGATTGCGGATGGTCTGCTGAGAGCCGGACTGTCCGGTGAGAGAATTCTCATCCGCTCCGGAGAAATAGAGATTGCCCTCGTCATCCATAATGGTAATATTCCGTGTGGTGGCATTGCCGAGTGCGGTTGCGATGGAACGGGCAACGTTGGCAGCCTGTTCCGAAGTCATCGGTTCCTTCAGAGAAAAGATCACCGAGGCGGAGGCCTCCTGCTTACTCGAAATCAGGGTACCGTCGTCATTGGGAACATTCAGATTCACACGAACCGACTTCACAAACTTTAAGGTCGATAAATCCCGTGTAAGCTGCGATTCCGCATTCTTCACCGTCAGCTTCTGCTTATCGGACTCGGTCTGCGTAAAACCGCCGCTCAGCAACGACTTTAAGTCCGAATACGCATCCGACGCATACCCTTCGGATCCCAGTGCCAGATTGGCAATGGACTCCTGTCCTTTTTTGACCGAGAAGGACCGGCCGTCTGCTGTCACCTTGTAGGTAACGCCTGCATCCCGAAGAATATCGCGTACCTCCGAGCCTTCCTTGGAAGTCTCGGTTGCAATCAAGAAGGTGTATTGTGTTTTGGTCAGTGCTCCTACAAGCACAATAAGCGCTACCAGCACACCTGCCGTAACGCCCACAATTACCCATTTTTGTTTTTTCGTGAACTTGGTCCACCAGTCCACAATCTGCTGCCACAGTTTCTTCAACCGGGCCAAAATCTTATCCACCATAATATGCCTCCGATCGTGTGCCGAACACGACTGCTAACACTGCTTAGATATTAATCTGCATAATCTCCTTATAGGCTTCCATCAGCTTATCGCGAATCGCCACCGTATACTGCAGTGCCGTGCTCGCCTTCTGAAGCGCAATCGTAAGATCGTGAGTGTTCTCGGTCTCGCCCAACGCAAGCTTAATCTCTTCATTTTCCGCATCCGAAAGATAGCTGTTGGTTGTATGGATATTGTCGATTGCCGTTCCCAAAAGAGCCGCAAACATATCCTGGTTCCCGTTTCCCGTAATCGACCCGCCAGTCAGACTACCGGTACTTCTCACTATGCTGTTGTTTCTAAGAGTATATATATCCATTTTTATGCCTTTCCGGTCTACCGACCAGACTCGCCTATCCAAAAAAACAATTGCGGGGACCGTTACTCCCCGACCCCGTAAGTATCTGTCAAACCGTTACTCCGATTGTGACACTACTGGGTCAGATTCAAGCCCTTCATGGCCATGCTCTTGCTTGCGGTCAGTGCCGTCGAATTCGCTTCATATGCACGGGTCGCATCAATCAAGTCCGTCATCTCTTCGATGATATTCACATTCGGATAACTTACATATCCGTTCTCATCTGCATCGGGATGATCCGGCTCATAGACCATGGTTAACGGGTCCCACGTATCCTCATAGATCCCGGTCACCTTAACACCCTTTCCGGAATAGTTATCAAACTCTTTATTCAAAATATGACGGAAAGACGACTGATCATCCTTCTGTTCAAAATAAACCACCTGTCTGCGGTAAGGCGTTCCGTTATCGGTACGAGTGGTGTTCGCATTCGCAACATTCTCCGCAATCACATCCATGCGAAGTCGCTGTGCGGTCAGGCCGGAAGCACTGATATCAAAAGCATCAAACATTCCCATCGTCTATTCCTCCTTACTTCATTACCGCCTGAAGATTCTTAAATTCCGCAGAAATGGAATTCATCAAACCCTCATACTTAATCTGGTTCTTGGCAAGTGATACGTTCTCCTGCTCCGGGTCCACATTGTTCCCATCGGCACGATACGAATACTGATCATAGTCCTTATACAGGATCGGTCTGGCATCATTCGTACGAATCGCCGCAACCTTTCCGTCCATTGTCGTCTCTCCGGTACGGTTCATGGCTTTCTTCAATTCAGACTCGAACTGCACCTCCTGACGCTTGTAGCCGGGTGTGGTGGCATTCGCAATATTGTTGGCAATGGCATCGTTACGCATCCAGGTCGCATCGGCTGCGGCATCCAACACATTGATATAATCATAGATTCCCATTCGGTTCATCGGCTCATCCTTTCCACGCAAAAGAAAAAGTACACTATCCGCCTACCTTATTCCATTATAATAATTTCGTGGAAAAAGGCAAGTGTTTCGGCCCAAAAAAGCACAACATCAAGTAGGTGCTAAGTTATGCAAACACAAAATATGCGAAAATGCCCATTTTACGCGCTTTTCGGGTATTCCGGGTAACGTTACGTAAACCTCATTTTGTCGTTATGTAAACCACTCGACACAATATTTTGTTGCACTTTTTATATTATGTAAACCTTTCGCAACAAAATATAGGTGCCCCGGACACAACGGTTTTTGAAGAAAACAAAAAAGGACCTATTGATTCCAATAAGTCCTTTTACTCTGGGCATCTCCCTATGCAATACTATTATCGGTCATTTTCCTCCATGGGTTAACTGTCCGAAAGTACTATTTTTTATCATTTCCGGCAGTTTCTGCCTTCGGACGCTGCCATACCATATAATCGCAAGTCGGATTGTCGATACATCCGTAGAAACGTCTGCCCTTACGGGTCTTCTTAATCACAATTTCCTTCCCGCACTTCGGGCAGGGAATATCCAGTTTCTCGTAATAAGGCTTCGTAAATCTGCACTCCGGGAAACCGGGGCAGGCAAGGAACTTCCCGTGGGGACCGTACTTGATCACCATGTTCTTGCCGCAAACGTCACACAATTCGTCCGTTACCTCATCGGCCACCTTAATCTTCGACAAATCCTTTTCGGCCGCCTTCACCGCCTCATCCAGGTCCGGATAGAAATTGCTGACTACAGTCTTGTAGTTCACGGTACCCTCTTCCACACCATCGAGAAGTGCTTCCATATTTGCCGTAAAGTTCACATCCACAATACTCGGGAAAGCTTCCACCATCATGCGGTTTACGACTTCTCCCAAATCGGTCACAAAGATGTTCTTATTCTCTTTTGTGATGTAATGACGGGCGAGAATCGTGGTAATGGTAGGTGCATAGGTACTGGGGCGTCCGATTCCGAGTTCCTCTAACGACTTAACAAGAGAACTCTCGGTAAAATGAGGAACCGGCTGCGTAAAATGCTGCTTCGGGTCCACCGTTTCAATGGAAAGTTCGGTGTCCTTATCGATGCTCTTCAGCAAGAGATTGTTTTCCTCACTCTCCTCTTCGGCCTCGGTATATACATTCCGGAATCCGTCAAAAGATAACTTGGACGCCGCTACCGTGTAACGGTAACCGCCCACATTTACCTTCACCGACGTGGTCTCGTATACGGCAGGAGCCATCAGACTTGCCACAAAGCGCTTCCAGATTAACTGGTATAAACGAAGCTCGTCTCTGGTTAAGGAATCCTTAATCTGAGACGGCAGTAATTCCACATTGGTCGGACGGATGGCTTCGTGAGCATCCTGAATCTTATTGGAATTCTTCTTTTCCACAACGCCGGCCGCTACATATTCTTTGCCGTAGGTGTTCTCGATGAACTTCTCGCCGACGGCTCTGGCCTCATCCGAGATACGGGTGGAATCGGTACGCAGATAGGTGATGATACCGATGGTACCCTCGCCCTTAATGTCAACACCCTCGTACAGCTTCTGTGCAATACGCATGGTCTTCTGGGTGGAGAAATTCAATGCCTTGCCGGCCTCCTGCTGCAGGGTGGAAGTCGTAAAGGGAAGCGGTGCCTTCTTCGTACGGGAAGCAGACTTTACCTCCGATACCTTGGGCGTGCCGTTTTGAACCGCCTCCGCGATCTTCATGGCCTCCGCCTCACTCTTCACCTCCAGTTTATCGGTGGTGGTTCCGTAGAACTTTGCAAGAATCGGTTTCTTGATGCCATCCATCTTTAACGTGGCATCTACGGTCCAGTACTCCTCGGGAACGAACGCATCAATCTCGGCTTCACGGTCACAGATAATGCGAAGTGCCACCGACTGCACACGGCCTGCGGACAATCCACGCTTCACCTTGGTCCACAAAAGGGGGCTGATTCGATACCCCACCATACGGTCCAGCATTCGACGTGCCTGCTGCGCATCCACCAGATCCATATTGATCTGACGTGCATTCTTGATGGATTCCTTTACGGCGTTCTTGGTAATCTCGTTAAAGGTAATACGATATACCTTTTTGCCCTGAAGATTTAATGCGTGAAACAGATGCCAGCTGATGGCCTCTCCTTCACGGTCGGGGTCGGTTGCGAGATAGACTTTGTCTGCCTTCTTCACTTCCTTACGAAGGGCGGACAGAATATCGCCCTTCCCGCGAATGGTAATATATTTCGGTTCATAGTCGTGATCCACATCAATTCCCAGAGCCGACTTCGGAAGGTCTCTTACATGTCCGTTGGAGGCCATAACCACATAGTT
The DNA here is from genome assembly GCA_045628945.1 of Lachnospiraceae bacterium. GTDB lineage: Bacteria > Bacillota > Clostridia > Lachnospirales > Lachnospiraceae > RGIG4034. Next base: position 48,930 of record JAZQQG010000020.1, on the reverse strand, counting down.
GGCACCTAAGAATTTCTTGATTGTTTTCACCTTGGCAGGTGACTCCACGATTACTAAATATTCTGACATATTCACTCCTGTATTGCCAAACAGCTCATTCCCCTGAAGCTGTTTCTACTATTGCGCTTTTTAGGCGCTACGTGTGACAATATACACTATGGATTTTCTTTTTGCAAGGAAAAAGGCAAGATTTTTACAATTCTCTTTTCTAAGTCCCTTCGCCAAACACAAGAATTGTCCCGATTCCGAAGGCAAGGAAGGGGCCAAAAGCAAACGGCCGGATGCCTTTCGCCCCTCCCTTACAAACGACCGCAAAGAAAGCGGTGCTCCCCGCAAGAAAAAGTGCATAGACAAGGTCCCAGGGCCCCAGCAACAGTCCTGCGGCAAGCATTAGTTTTCCGTCGCCTCCGCCGATTCCCTCCCGTCCGAAAAGTCGATACAGTCCCCCAAAAAACCACACTGCCACCACGCCTCCGCCCAGAGCCTTCGCAAGCGGAAGTCGCCCCACGGAAAGAAACAGAATGCCGATCAGTTCCCGTTCCGGAATGATACGCTCCGCACAATCACGACCGGCAATTCGAATCAGAAGCCCAAGAATCAAACCGATTCCGATTCTACAGCCGAAAGGAGCAAGTTCGTCCATCCACAGAATCATGTCGGACTCCTTCGAATATAATTTCCGGCAACCCGCGCGGCGGTTCCGTCCAACACGAGCTTCTGCAATTCCCGGATAAACATGGGAAACGTAATATCCTCCGGGGTCAGTGGGATTACCTCCCGGTAGAGTTCCTCCGGATTTTTCGGTACAAGACTTAAGGCTTCTTCGATCAGGACCGCCAGCGTTTTGGGTGGTACACACACATCCTCTGCAAGGAAGTCTGCTTCCTCCGTTTCAAAAGACAACTGCTCATACGTTTCGGAGTCTTCCTTTCCCCGGCCGTACAGATCTTCCAATACCTGTTCCGGACTCAGGGCAATTCCCGCCCCCTGATAGATTAACCGATTACATCCCGCACTCAAGGCTTCGTTCAGTCTTCCCGGAACCGCAAACACATCCTTCCCCTGCTCCAGGGCGCAGTCCGCCGTAATCAGGGTTCCGCTTCGTTTTCGCGCTTCGACGATGAGTACCGCATCCGCAAGGGCACTGATTAACCGATTCCGAAGCGGAAAATATCCCTTCTTCGGCTCGGTCCCCGGTGGCACCTCGCTCATCACTCCGCCTTCATGGATCAGCCGCTCGTAAAGGGCTCGATTGGAGGTCGGATAGCAGATATCCACGCCGCACCCCAAGATTCCTAAGGAATATCCGCCCCGCAGCATGGCTGCATTCTGTGAAATCGCATCGATTCCGTCCGCCATTCCGCTGATGACACCAATTCCGTGTTCCCCGAAAAACGCTCCGTAATTTCTTGCCACATACCGCCCGTATTCCGAGCAGAGTCTTGCTCCAACCATGGCAATGGATGATTTTATGTTAACCTCGTTCGGGAGTTTTCCAATCACATAGAGAATCGGCGGTGGGTCCGCAAGATACCGAAACGAATCCGGATAGTCCTGATCCGCAAGGGTAATCACCCGAATCCCCCGCTCTTCGGTCTTTTTCAGTTCCTCCCGATATTTCGGCAATGCCTCCAGTCCCCGAACCAAACGCTCCATGACCGACTGCGGACAGACGCGCGGTTGTAGATTGGCCTTTCGATAGGCTCCGCTCCTAAGCCAAACCAGAAAGCCGTCATAATCCCCTTTCGGCTCTTGGTTAACATAACTTTCCATCAAGTGACAGATTCTTGTATACCCCATTCCGGGTAAACTCATACATTCCCCCCATTGTGCATGGGTCAATTCCATGGGCATCTTATTCATTACCGGGTACCTCCCACAATTCTTCGCTTTGATAGCCCGCCGCTTCCAGAAGATCTTCCGGCAGGATTTCCTCCCGTTCCTCCAGATCGGCAATGGTCCTCGCAACCCGCAGTATTTTATCATGGGAGCGTAGAGACAAATGCATCGCCGCATACAGCTTTTCCATGCAGGCCATGGCCTCCGCATTTAGCACACAATACTCTTTTATCTTCGTCGGGCTTAACTCCCCATTAAAAAGGATCTCCGTGCCCGCAAAGCGCCTCTCCTGCATCTTCCGCGCCCGAATCACCTGTTCCTGCATCGTGGAAGAATCCGTAGTTTCCCCCTGCTTTTTGATCGCGGCATACTCTACGGCAGCCACCGGGATGTGCATATCGATACGGTCCAAAATCGGACCCGAAACGCGACTGAGATATTTACGAATCTCCCCCGGCGTGCAACGACAGCGGTTACGGTCCGGATAGAACCCGCAGGGGCAGGGATTCATGGCCGCCACCAGTAAAAACGCCGCAGGAAACGAATAAACACCGTTCACGCGGGCAACATTCACATTTTTATCCGAAAGCGGTTCCCGCAGAAGTTCTAAGGTCTCTCGGGAAAACAAAGGAAATTCATCTAAGAATAGGATTCCGCGATGTGCGCGGGATAAGGTGCCGGGTTTCGGAATGCTTCCTCCTCCGGTAAAAGAAAAAGGAGTGGATGTGTGATGGGGGGATAGAAAGGGACGATGCTTTGCAAGGCCTTCCGTCGCATCAAAGCAGCCACAAATGGATTGAATCTTCGAAACCTCCAGGCTCTCCTTGCCGGTAAGCGGAGGAAGAATGGAGGTCATACATCTGGCCGAGAGTGATTTACCGGCTCCCGGTGCCCCATAGATTAGGAGGTGGTGAAATCCCGCTGCCGCAATGACCGCACAACGTTTCAGAGCCTCCTGCCCATAGACCTGCCCAAAGTCCGGCTCCTCTTCTTTTTTCCGGGACGTCCGCGGGAGAAGTCGCAGAATTTCTGTTTTCTGACGCTCCAGTTCCTGTCGTAAGGACTCCTTGCCCATCAGATACTCGATTACCTCTGTTAGACTGCTCGCCCCGAAGAGTCGAATTCCTTCCACGCATTGTCCCTCATAGAGATTTTCAAAGGGAAGGATGACCGTACGAAAGCCGCGCCGAGCCGCCTCCATCACAATCGGAAGCACTCCGGTAATGGGTTTTAAAGTCCCGTCTAATCCTAACTCCCCCAGAAAAAGAATTCCCTCGCAGGCTTCCCTTTGGATTCGTTCCTGCGCCTGCAGAATTCCGATGGCAATCGGCAGATCAAAGCCGGGGCCATCCTTGCGGATATTGGCCGGTGACAGATTCACGGTGATTCGGGTGGGATCAATTCGATACCCCGCATTTCGAACCGCAACACGAACGCGTTCCCGTGCTTCTTTTACCGCAGAACTGACATACCCCACCAGTTCAAACATGGGAAGCCCCGGAGAGGCATCCACCTCCACTCCGACAATATACGCGTCAAACCCTGAGAGGGCAGCCGACGATACAGTAACAAACATACGGATTCTCCCTTCTATCTGGAAATTGTTATCAGGAAATGGTTCTCCGACCGGAGAAAATAGAATTCCTCCCACCGGTACAGACCGACAGGAGGAAGGAAAAGACTTAAGCAGATGCCGATTACCGGCAAATCCTTAACCATTCTTCAGTTAGTATAACATCCCGGAAACGGATGCGAAGAAATCAAAACAAAAACGAATAAAAACTATACCAGACGCATTCCCAGCTTCATGGCCATGGACTCCGGCTCCGCCGCAAACTGAATCGCCGTTTCCTTGGTAATAATGCCCTTTTGAAGGAGCTGCATAATCGATTCGTCCATGGTAATCATACCGGAATTGCGGTTTAACTGCATGGTCGAAACAAGCTGATGGCTCTTGCCCTCACGAATCAGATTGCGCACCGCATGGTTGGCATGCATCACCTCAAATGCTGCCACTCGACCGGTACCGTCTGCCTTCGGAAGCAACTGCTGCGACACAACCGCCTCTAAGACGTTGGCAAACTGAATACGAATCTGCTGTTGCTGATGGGGCGGGAACACATCGATGACACGATCTACCGTGGAAGCCGCTCCGATGGTATGCAGGGTGGAAAGCACCAGATGTCCGGTCTCCGCTGCGGTAATTGCTACGGAAATCGTCTCATAGTCACGCATCTCTCCCACAAGAATCACATCGGGGTCCTCACGAAGGGCCGCACGAAGCGCATTCGCATAGGAATTGGTATCCAGTCCCACTTCTCTTTGGTTCACCATCGACTTATTATGCTGATGCAGATACTCGATGGGGTCCTCCAACGTAATCACGTGGGCTTCCCGATTCTGATTAATCTTATCAATAATGGCCGCCAAAGAGGTGGATTTACCCGAGCCCGTAGGGCCGGTAACCAGAACAAGTCCTCTTTTACGATTATAGAGGTCAATGACCGAATCCGGAAGTCCTAAAGACTCTGCGGAAGGAACCTGGGTTCCCACAAGACGGAACGCCATGGCCACCGAACCACGCTGATGATATGCATTCACACGATAGCGACCTAACATCGGAATGGAAAAAGACAAATCATACTCGCCACGCTCATCGAAGATGGCTCGTTGCTTATCGCTCATAATCTCCAGAGCAACCTCTAAGGAGTCTGCCGGAAGAATCTTCGGATAATCCATGGTAATCAGGTTACCGTTCACACGCATCTTCGGCGGAACGCCAACCGTAATATGTAAATCGGAAGCACCCGCTTCCTTGGCTATACGTAACAGGTTCTCAATCGTCTCCATTGCTTACTCCTTATTCTTGTCAGAACTTGCCGGGAACATACTCCTCTTCCTCTTCGGCACAGGGAACATATTCCGGTTCTTCAACCTGGAAGCCCTGTTTACGAAGTGCGGAGGTATCCATAATATAACGATTGTCCATCGTCTTCATCATATCTTTAATCTCAAGATCACCGTAAATAAACTCATTACTCAGATCAATGATGTTGTTGTCCTTGAAACTAAGAATCATCGGGCGAAGAATATCGCGGTCATTCTGTGTGATGACCAGCCCCTTCTCGCCGGTATTCAGTTCAATACTGGTACCGGGTGCCAAAATGTTAATCGACTTAATGAGAGCTTCCACGCAACGGTCGTCATAGAGCTCGGGATTCTCCAACAGATAGCGAATGGCCGCTACCTCGGACTGAGGCTCCTCTTCGAAACGCATCGCCGTCAAGGTATCATAGGTATCCGCCACCATTAAAACCTTGGCCCCGATGGTAAGCTTCATCGTAGACTCTTTGCCATCCCGGTAATCATCCGTTGCCTTACGTGCCTGCGAGCAGATTCTCTTCACATTGGGGTTAGCGGAGAACACCTTCTCAATAATGTCATATCCGCTAATCTCACAGTGTCGCTCCGTTTCCCGATCCTGCTCCGTAATAATTCCTTTTTCGCGAATATTCTTCGGCACGGTCAGCTTCCCGATATCGTGAACAATGGCCGCCAGAATCATATCCATCTGCTCCTCAAGACGCACATTCATTACATGGCTCATTAAGGTAGTCAGAATTGCCACATTCAGTGCATGTTTAAAAATGTAATCCTCACGGCTTCGCAGATTCTGCACGAAGTTAATCTTTTTATCGAAATGACCGTATTCCTTCGTGATGTTTGCAATAATCGTCTGCATCTTCGGTGCACGATTCATGTTCAGAATCATACGAAGTTCTTCCTGAATCGCAAAGACATACATCGTCTGGAAACGTTCAAAATTAATATCCTCTACCGTCATGGGAGGCACAGGCTCCGCAGGCTCCAGCACGAAGATTCCGATCAGGCCGAAATTCTTAATAGAATTGATACCCTGGGGCGTAAGTTTTGAATTACGCTCATACAGCAAGACACCGTTCTTGTTATAAATCGGTCGTGCCAGCCGCATACCGATCTTCAGTTGATCCGCCTTCACAAATATCATCGTGTCACCTCCCTGCGCATGTGTTTTGCTCCCCACATACTGTTTTTATTATACCTTTTCCCCGGGCAAAAAAGCAAGCAAAAGCCACTTCCCCCTACAGAAATCCGTCGATGAACTTCATCCTTCCCTCAGTCGTCAAAAAGAAACTTCGCCATACAGTAATTGCTTAGGTCCCGCCCCTTTGCGGTCAACCGCAGGAAATGCTTCTGTTCCTCCGTCTTACGTTCCAGCAAGCCGTCCCGGATCAGTTCCTCCGGGATTCCCGGATACATTTGAGCAATCGATTGTCCGAATTCTTCCTCAAATTCCTCCTCGCAGACGCCCCGTTTCATGCGAAGTCCCAGAAACATCCGCTCCTCCATATCGTCTTTTTCGGTCAGCAGAACGACGGATTCCGGATCGGTTGCAAAGGAGGGGCCGGAGAATGCATCAAATTCTTCTTTTTCGGCGTGCTTCGAAAGGTTTACATAAGTATCCAAATCACTGACATTGGAATACCGCATCCGATTGAGAAATCCGGCTGCACCGAGACCCAGTCCCAGATAGGGCGTCCCCACCCAGTACGCGCTGTTATGGCGACTTGCAAAACCTTCCTTGGCAAAGTTCGAAATCTCATACTGACGGTAACCTCTCTTCTCAAGGAATTCACAGGTGAGGGCATACATTTTTCGCTCCGTGTCCTCGTCCGGCAACCCCTTCCCATCCGCATACTCTTCATAGAACTTCGTTCCCGGTTCGACGATTAACGAGTAAACACTTAGGTGCGTCGGCGGTGGATCCAGCAGAAGCACCGTCTCTAAGGATTCCCGAAAAGAATCATAGGTCTGTCCGGGAATTGCCATCATCAGATCGACACTGCGATTCGTAAAGCCCGCTTTTACACAGGCCTCATACCCTTCCAAAAAGGTCGGAAAATCATGGATTCTGCCCAAAAGACGCAATTCCTCTTCCTTTGTGGACTGAAGGCCGATAGAAATGCGGTTCACGCCATCTTCGCGGAGCTGTTTTAGTTTACATAAATCAATCGTCCCTGGATTTGCTTCAATCGTAATCTCTGCATTTTCCTCAAAGATAAAGGTCTCTTTAAGTTGACATAATATCCGATGCAGTTGTTTGGCGGTCAGACGGGTCGGTGTTCCGCCTCCCAAAAAACACGTCGACACTCGAAGTCTTCGCTCCCTGAAGGAAGCAATTTCTGCACAAAGTGCCTCCACATAGGCTTCAATCCGGTCCGTCTCCGCAAAGGACAAAAAATCACAATAATTACATTTTTTCACACAAAAGGGAATATGAACATAGACGGAAAGGGGAGCAGAATCGCTCCCCTTTCCCATAGATACAAGGGATCTTGGCATTAAATTATTCCTCATCCAGTTTCAGAACGCTCATGAAGGCCTTCTGGGGGATTTCTACATTGCCCACCTGACGCATTCGCTTCTTGCCTTCCTTCTGTTTCTCCAACAGTTTCTTCTTACGGGTAATATCACCGCCGTAGCACTTTGCCAGCACATCCTTACGCATTGCCTTTACGGTCTCACGCGCAATAACCTTTCCGCCGACAGCGGCCTGAATCGGAATTTCAAATAAATGTCTCGGAATCTCGTCTTTTAACTTCTCACACATCTTACGACCGCGTTCGTACGCACTGTCCTTGAAGACGATAAAGGATAACGCATCCACTTCTTCATGATTAATGAGAATATCCAGCTTCACAAGAGACGATTCCTCATAGCCCTTCACTTCGTAATCAAAGGAAGCATACCCCTTGGAACGGCTCTTCAACGCATCGAAGAAATCGTAGATAATCTCATTTAACGGAAGTTCATATTTGAGGAGTGCTCTGGTCTGCTCCATATACTCCATGCCTAAATATCGGCCTCTTCTCTGCTGACAGAGTTCCATAATCGGTCCGATAAATTCGGTCGTCACCATAATCTGCGCGGTGACAATGGGTTCCTCCATGTAAGCAATCTCAGAGGGTTCCGGCAGATTGGAGGGATTCGTAAGTTCAATCATGTCGCCGTTGGTCTTATGCACACGGTAGACAACCCCGGGAGCCGTTGTGACCAGATCGAGATTGTACTCTCGTTCCAAACGTTCCTGAATAATATCCAGATGCAGTAACCCTAAGAAACCGCAACGGAAACCGAAGCCCAATGCGATGGACGTCTCCGGCTCATAGGTAAGGGAAGCATCGTTTAACTGAAGCTTCTCCAGGGCATCTCGTAAGTCGGGATACTTCGCACCGTCGGCCGGATAGAGACCGCAGTAGACCATAGACTGTACCTGCTTGTAACCGGGAAGCGGTTCCGGGCAGGGATTCTCGGAATTGGTTACGGTATCTCCCACGCGGGTATCCTTCAGATTCTTAATGGATGCGGTGATATAGCCAACCATTCCGGCAGACAATTCATCACAGGGAATGAAACGGCCCGCACCAAAGGTTCCGACCTCCACCACATCAAAGGTTGCGCCGGTGGCCATCATGCGAATCGGCGTTCCTTTTTTCACAATGCCGTCACGAATTCGAATGAATACGATAACCCCCTTATACGGGTCATAGACCGAGTCAAAAATCAAAGCCTTTAAGGGAGCCGCAGAGTCTCCGTTCGGTGCCGGGATCTTCGTAACAACGCTCTCCAATACATCCTCGATGCCAATGCCCATTTTTGCGGAAATTAACGGAGCATCCTGCGCCTCTAAACCAATGACATCCTCAATCTCATCAATCACACGCTGTGGCTCGGCACTGGGAAGGTCAATCTTATTAATCACCGGAAAAACCTCCAGATCGGCATCTAACGCGAGATAGACATTCGCCAGGGTCTGCGCTTCGATTCCCTGCGCGGCATCCACAATCAGAATGGCGCCGTCACATGCGGCAAGAGAACGGGACACCTCATAATTGAAGTCCACATGGCCCGGGGTATCGATTAAGTTAAATAAGTACTCCTCTCCATCCTTCGCCTTATATACGGTACGAACCGCCTGCGACTTGATGGTGATTCCTCTCTCCCGCTCAAGTTCCATATTATCCAGTACCTGCTCGCTCATTTCACGCGCAGTTAACAGACCGGTCTTCTCAATGATTCGGTCTGCAAGGGTGGATTTTCCATGGTCGATATGTGCAATGATACAAAAGTTACGAATTTTACTCTGGTCCATAGTCTTATTAAAAAACACCCCAATGACGGTTGGGGTGTTTTGATTGTTGGGTTAAAATGTTAACTTGTTCTGAGCAAGTTACTGAATTAAGCCATTGCGTTAACAGCTTTGTTCAGTCTGGATACTTTTCTGCTGGCATTGTTCTTGTGGTAAACGCCCTTGCTGGTTGCCTTGTCAATGGTGCTGGTAGCATCAAGAAGTGCAGCCTGTGCAGCAGCCTTATCCTTAGCATCGATTGCAGCGTATACCTTCTTAATGGAAGTCTTAACTGCAGAACGAATTGCCTTATTACGATCAGCACGAACCTTGCTGACGAGAACTCTCTTCTTAGCGGACTTAATGTTAGCCAAAGTGGACACCTCCAATAATAATCTGATTTTCGATCATTTATCGTCTGCATCAATTCCGGACACGGACGTATCGACACAAACATACGAATGTTATTTTATAGAATGGAATCTATGTTGTCAACAGATATTTCAAAAAAATATGCTTTTTTACAAGGAAATATTGTTGGCAGCTACTCCTGCTCCCACAGGAGCGAATTAATGTCTTCCGCCGCCACCGCTGTGGGAATGACCACCGCTCGAGGAATGGCCGCCTCCACCACCGGAGGACGAGGACTGAATCACGACGTAGGTAACACTTTTATTGTAGCAATGGTCGACGGTATTGAAGGCCTGATCCGTGCCCTCCACCACATAGGTTCTTGCCGTCGTTGTCTTCACACCGCCCTTGTCGCGCTTATGAGATGAGCGGAACATAAACAGCCCGATTACCGCGATGACTACGATAAGGAATGTGGGAATATGCCAGCCAAGCTTATGGTCCACCTTCTCGCAGACCCGATCCACCAACTTCTTATAGGCGCGAAGCGGATGTTCATTTACAATGCCTGTGATGGACTCAACAATGTCCTCCGCAGCATCGTCATTAATCTTTTGCTGACATTTACCGCTGCAGCTGAGCCAGGAATACGCATATCCGTCATAATCGCGATTGTAATTGTCCAAAAACAGCACACCGTGACCGGTATTCTTCGTTCCGACTACATTGGGCTTGTCATATCCGTAGCAACCGTTGTCGTAGAGATCGTCTGCCATATTCATGACATATCGGTACGGATCATAGGTACCTTCCGGGTAGGGAGCCAATGTTGTCACGATCACAATATCGATGCCGACCTGAGCCTGCTTTTTTTCGATATAGGCCTGCAATTCGGCTTCCTCTTGTGCCGTCAGGATATCCGCGCCGTCAAAGACTCTCTGGGGATTCGTCTGTACCTGATTCGTACGCACATAGGGTTTTCTGGTCCAACGGGGCACATTCACAAGAATCGCAATCACCAGAAGAATTGCCAGGAAAATATAACGTTTGGAGAAATAGGCTAAGAATTTTTTCATGGCTTATACCCCCACAATCAGATTGATCACAAGTCCCAAGGCAAGCAGGAAAATTCCCTGTGCAACCGAATAAAACCATACCTTGCGCTGTGATACCGGAGCCTTACCGATTACCTTACCGGTCTGGCCGTTAATGTGGAACTGGTAATTCGTACCCTTGTACTCATAGGTGTAAATCCATACGGGAAGAAGGGCATACTCCGCATTCGTTCTCGTAACCGAGAGCTGATTGGATGTCGTCTGTACGTTCGAATACTGACTTAAGGTTCCCTTCATCAGATTCTCCGCATCCTCTACTGCCTTACTGCGGGCACGCTCGTCCAGCATATCGGCATTCTCGCCGTAACGTTCCCCGAAGAAACCGGACATATACTTCTCCTGGAAGGCCTCTAACGCCGCATAATCATAGGGTTCCATCAAATCCATTACACGGTTGTCCATTCCCACGGAAGCGTCCACGGGAATTCGGGAGAACTTTGCTCTCATCTGACGGGCAACATTGTAATAGGAGGTCTCCGTATAACGACGGTTTCCGGACGTCCAGGAACGCGATGTCGTCGCATGTCCCTCAAAGGAATGATCCGTATCAAAGCTGTACATAAAGAACGGAACATATACGCCTTCAATCGTCGATAACTTCACCTCACTCAAAAAGTCATCCGGTGCGAAGATCTTCTTATCGAACTCCTTATGCATAATCTCCTTCACCTTTTCTTTGCCCAACTTAAAGGGCAGAATCAGGTGCGGAGTATATTCTCCGTTTACCTGAGGATCCAGAATCATATAACTACCGCAATATGCGCATTTGCACGCACTCGTTACCTCCGTAGCCGGCACCTGACCTCCGCAGTTCGGGCAGATGACGGAAGGAACCGCTATCGATTCATGGGTATCGATTCCCGAGCAATACGGACATTCCATTGCCCCTTTCTCCGGGGAAAAGACCATATTGCCGTTACAGTTCTTACAGCGAAACAGCATTGCTTCCATTCTCCTTTCACATCACCGATTCCGCCGGCAGATTGCTCTGCGCAGCGCTAAAAATACAATTCGCTTCCGTGGTCTCTTAACCACTTGCGATATTCCTTATAATCCGGCATAACGCTTCCCACCAGATTCCAAAAAGCCGCCGAATGGTTCATCTCCTTCAGATGGCAGATTTCATGCAGCACCACATAGTCCAGTACACGGGGCGGTGCCAACATCAGTCTCCAGCTAAATGACAAGGTTCCTTTCGAGGAACAGCTTCCCCATCGCGTCTTCTGATCACGTATAGTTATGTTAACATACGGTTTGCCGGATTCCGCATATATCTCGCTATCTTCCCAAAAAAGTTCGTTTACATAATATTCCACTCGTTTGGGAAAATATTCTTTTGCCGCCTTCCGATAAATCTTCTGAAGATGCAAGACATCCTCCTCCGAATACGGAGAATTCTTTTTTCGCTCCTCCAAAGCCTGATAGGCGGCATACTTTTTGCGAATCCAATCCTCATGCTGCGTCAGTAACTTACGCACGATGAGTTCGGAGAAACGCAACGGAACGCGGACCTCCAACCCTTTCTCCGCCGTAAAATGAAGGGCATAGCTCTTCCTTCGGGACGGAACAATCTCATAAGGAATCCGGACATCTCCATAATCCAGTACCTGTTCCATACTCATCTAATGCTCTTTTCTCTACTTCGCGTAGAACAATACGCCCAACGTTCCCGGACCGCAATGGCTCGAAATCGTACCGCCCGCAATCGTCTCATGAATCTCCATGAAATAGTGGAGCGACTCCAGATATTCCCGTACCTTCTTCACCGTCTCGGGATTGGCGGACGAATGGGTAATAAAGACTCTGGTCGGCACCGCATTCATCAGTTCCGGCGTTAAATCCTCCACATATTTAAGCAATGCCTTGTCCGTTGCACCGCGATACTTCCTGCCTACGCCCATCTTGCCGTTTTCAACCACAATCATCGGCTTAAGCTTTAACGCGGTGGCAAAAATGGCCTTCACCTGCGAACAGCGACCTCCCATGGCCAAATACTCCATGGTATCCACCACGAAGCTTGCACGCACCTTATCCCGCAGGCCTTCCATGGTCTTCGTAATCTCTTCACGGGTCTTCCCATCCCTTGCAAGAACTGCCGCACGAATCACCTGCAAGCCGATTCCGGTAGACAGATTCATGGAGTCAATGACAGAAATATGATCGGAACAATTCAGTTCCTCCGCAGCCAGACGAATGACGTTGCAGGTCGTCGACATCTCCTCAGAGATGCCGAAGAAAATCAGTTCCTCTCCCGCTTCCGCAAAGGGACGCATCATTGCTACCGCCTTCTCAATTCCGGGGGCCGCGGTCTTCGGGGTCTGATGGTTCTTCTCCGCCCAGGCAAACAGTTCCTTCGGTGTAATCTCCTCGCGGTCATAGTAACTCTCATCGCCCAAAAGGACATTTAACGGAATCAGAGTAACCTCATATTCTTTCAACAAATCATCGGTCAGATCACAGGTCGTGTCTGCCAGAATTCTCACTTTTCCCATATTTATTCCCAACCTTTCTTTCCTGTTGGAATTGCCAAGCGGCAAGTGTAACTATTTTACCACAAAACAAGGCAAATTCATAGTAAATGCTATAATTTTATCCGTGATAAAAGTATAAAAAGGCAGATTGTTTTTTTTACATAAATTGCGGAGAATCTAGGATAGAATCCGACGAGGATGCACGGATTTCAATTTACGGATATAAGGAGTCACACCCATGAAGAAAACCATCTCATTGGCGGGCGAATTCGCGCTCGAACTTGATCCTGAGAAAAAGGGTTTGGAGGAGCACTATGAGCTTCCTTCCATGACCTATACAGATACCATTCTCTTACCGAATACCACCTCTGCAGCCGGCAAGGGCCCCGAGAATCCCGAAACGCCCACCGGCTTCTTAACGGACCTGCATAAATTTGAGGGCTTTGCGTGGTTTCGTAAGGAGCTCCACTTCGAGGAGGAGGACTTAGGCAAGCGCATTCTTTTGCGTATGGAACGTACCCGAATCAGCACCGTTTTCATCGATGAAACGAAGGTCGGAACCTACAACTCGCTGTGCGGGGAGCATCTCTACGATCTCAGCAATGCCATTGTCAATAAGGATTGCACCCTGACCATCTGCATCAGCAATGTGGATTATCCCGTCGGTGGCGGGCATATGACCAGCCCCGACACCCAGACCAACTGGCTCGGAATCCTGGGGGCTTTCGAGATTACGGTCTATGAAGAGGCACATTTCACTCATCTGCGCACCGAATGCGATTACGAGGGACACGCCGCTATTTTTAAGCCCGAGATTCTTGCCGAGCTTCCCGGCGACTATGCCATCGGCGTTTCCTGTAAGCTTTTGCGGCTCAGTGAGGACGATACCCTTAACAGCACAGTCTATGCACCGAAAGCCACCTTCCCCGTACATCTGGAAGCAGGCGCCAACACTCCGGAATTCGTCTATGCGTTGGGCGAGGACGCTCCGACCTGGGATGAATGGAATCCGAATCTCTACGAATTTGAGCTGACCCTTGAGCGTACAGACCGCGAGGGAACTGCCCCCGAATCCGCAGACAATGCAATCGATGTTATGTTAACCACTTTTGGATTGAAAGATTTCCGTGCAAAGGATATGCATTTCTATATCAACGGCCGAAAGACCTTCCTTCGCGGCAAACATGACGGAATGATTTTCCCGTTAACCGGCTATGCTCCCATGGATGTTGACGGTTGGCTTAAGGTCATGCGTGTTGCAAAATCCTACGGAATCAACCATTATCGTTTCCATACCTGCTGCCCTCCCGAAGCGGCCTTCCTTGCCGCAGACCTTTTGGGAATTTACCTCCAGCCCGAGGTTCCTTTCTGGGGCACCTTTACCACGGAGGGCGATGAAGGGCACAACGCCGAAGGTCAGCAGTACCTGATTCTGGAAGGTTTCCGCATTCTCTATACCTTCAGCAATCATCCTTCCTTCTGCATGATGTCCATGGGCAACGAATTGTGGGGAAGTGCCGAGGCCATCAACGAAATGATGGGCGCCTACAAGGCGGAATATCCGATGGTGCTGTACACCCAGGGTTCCAACAATTTCCAGTGGGTTCCCAACATCCAGCCCAATGACGATTTCTTCAGTGGAGTTCGCTTTACCATCGATCGTCAGATTCGCGGCTCCTATGCAATGTGCGATAAACCCCAGGGGCATGTTCAGGTAGCCCGCCCTTCCACGAAAACCAACTACAATGAAGCCATCTTCCCTTCCTACTCTTCCGGTCAGGCGGAAGCCGATGAGGACGGTTACATCGAGATTCAGTACGGTACCGGCGTGAAAAAAGTAAAGCTCACCGAAGCCACCGGCGAACTCATCCCTTCGATCCCCGTGGTTTCCCACGAAATCGGCCAGTATGTCACCTTCCCGAATCTGGAGGAGATTCAGAAGTACACCGGCGTTACCCGCGCCCGCAATTTCGAGATTTTCGGAAAACGTCTTGAGGAGAAAGGCCTTCGTGAGCTGAATTATGACTATTTCAAAAATTCCGGTGCCTTAGCCGTTGCCTGTTATAAGGACGAATTTGAAACCGCTCTTCGCTCCGACCATATGGCCGGTTTCCAGGTTCTGGACATCCAGGATTTCAGCGGTCAGGGAACCGCTCTGGTCGGTATTCTGGACGCCTTCATGGAGCCGAAGGGAATCGTCAGTCGCGAGGACTTCGTTACCTTCTGCGGCGAGGATGTCCTGCAAGCGGAATTTGACTCCTATACCGTAAAAAGCGGGGAATCCTTCACGGCAGATCTTACCTTAAGCCATTACGGAAGCGTCGACCTTCCCGCAGGTACTCTAACCGCGACTCTCCTCTCCGGAGAAAAAACCATTGCCTTAGCAACCCTTTCGGTTGACCACGCCATCGAAAACGGCGTATTGCATGCAGGTCAGATTACGCTTGCCCTTCCAAGCGTCGATCGCCCGGAGAAATTAACGCTTCTCGTTCAATACGCGGACAGTGCGATTCGAAACCGCTACACGCTGTGGATCTATCCCGAGATTACATGCGAGGCTTCGTATGTATCCACCGCCGCCGACGCGCTTGCGGCCACCGACGACCATGTTCTTTTCCTTGCCCCGGCTGCGTCAAACCCATATTCGATTGAAGGAACCTACAGTGCGGATTTCTGGTGCTATCATATGTTTGCTTCCATCTCCGACTGGATGAAAAAAGATCGTCCCATCGGTACCATGGGTCTCTTAATTGAGGACAAGCATCCGATTTTCGATTCGTTCCCCACCGAGACCTATTCGACGCCTCAGTGGTGGGATATCGTCATGAACAGCCGCTCCACCATTCTCGATGAAACAAGAATCCGACCGACCGTTATGACCATCGATAACTACGATCGTAACCATCGACTGGGTCTGATCTACGAGGTGTCGGTTGCCGGCAAGCATATTGTTGTCTGCACCTCCGATCTGCCGAAACTGGTGGCCGAAGGAAATCTTCAGGCAGCTTGGCTACTGAAGAGCCTGTCGGACTATGTTGCCGGCAGCCAGAAGACTTCTAACGCGCTCTATGCCATGACCTCTGAGGAATTCCTGCAGCTCTTCGCCGACCGGGAAGTCAACGATCCGATTAATGATTAATTGAATTCACAATAGTCAACTACATGGCGGTGCAGTATAAAAGGGCGATTGATCACGCAATCGCCCTTTTTATGATTCCTATTTCAGATGTTTTTGGATGACTTCACATAGTCGGTCCATTTTAATCGGCTTACTGAGATAATCATCGAAGCCTGCTTCAAAATACATCTCCCGCGCACCAACCACGGCATTCGCGGTCAACGCGATGATCGGAGCCTCCGGACATTGGTGGTCCGGCAATGCTTTTGCTTGCTTCAAGGTCTCGATACCGTCCATATTCGGCATCATATGATCCAAAAGAATCACATCGTAGGAATTCTCCCGAACCAGCGAAAGCATCTCTTCACCGGAGGACGCACAGGTTACCTTCGCCTTCGTCCTTCCTAAAAGTTTACTGATTACCTTAAGATTTAACGGCGTATCATCCACCACTAAAATGTGAATCTCCGGAAGCGTAATCTCGGTCTCCTGCCCGGAAGAATCTGCGGACGCGTGGCGATGCCGACGATAATCTCCCAACTTCTCCGAAGAGACAATCTGTTGCGGCAGCAATACCGTAAAGACGGAACCCTTGCCGAATTCACTCTGTACCTCGATGGAACCGTTCATCAACTCAATCAATTGTTTGGTAATGGCAAGGCCCAAGCCGGTGCCCTCGATGTTCTTGTTTTTCTTCGTATTCACCTGGGAGAATCCGTTGAAAATCTTCTCCAGGTCCTCCTCACGGATGCCTTGGCCGGAATCCTCCACCACAATTCGTAAGACTACAGATTGCTCGTCGCTCTCCCCGTCCACCTTTAACTTCACATAGCCTTGTTCCGTATATTTTACGGCGTTATTCAGAATATTCGTAATAATCCCACGTACTCGTTTATCATCTCCGTAGAGGCACGTAGGAAGCGTCTCATCCACATCAACGCTAAGTTTTAATCCCTTCGCTTCCGCCTTGATATTCACAAGCAACGTCACATCGTCGATTAACTCTCCCAAATTGTACTCGTCGGGGATAATCTCTAATTTGCCGGACTCAATCTTCGAGAAATCCAGAATATCATTCACGATGTGCAGAAGGTTCTCGCTGGCGCTGCTCACGTCTTGTGCGTACTCTTTTACCACATCCTGGTCGGTCTCGCGAAGAATCATCTCGTTCATTCCCATAATGGCATTGATCGGAGTACGAATCTCGTGGGACATATTTGCCAGGAAATCCGACTTGGCCTTCGTCGTTGCGATGGCATTCTGGGTCTCCTGCTTGATTTCCTCCAAAGCCTCAACCTGATCGAGGATTGCAAATAGTAAAAGAAGAATCATACCGATCAGTACAAACAGACCGCCGATATCTACCACAAAGGGCATCTGTGCGGACATAATCGTCACTACAATTTCAAGCAATCCAAATAAACTCAAGCCAACCAGCCCCAGGATCAGGTTTCGATGGCGCTTATCCGCACGAACAATATAGTCACGAATGGTTATTATGATCATAACCAGAATGTAGACCAACAGCATGAGATCCAGGTAGATTAGGGATCGGTCATAACTTTGGATTCCGCTCAGATGCAGGAAGGTCATTACCACAAAATTCACAACAATAATCGTCTCGCAGGACAAGAACAGTCTGTGGTTGCGGCGTTCGGTTACCGCATCAAAATAGAGCAGGAACGGGAATGCCATAATGGTAACCAGCATGAATCCCGTCACACCATCCACAAAATAGGTCTGGAAAACCAGCTGGAACATCGGGCTGTCGAAAAGAATCCATAAGCAGATTAACAGAATCCCTTCTGCCAGGTAGATTAACGGTGCTCTTCTGCCGTCACGCTTTTCGATGTACGCGAAAATAATAATGATAATAACGGACGCCAGTATTAACAGGATCGCCATTAAAAACTGCAGGCTGTAATTCCGAACCAGTTGAATCATGATTCCCATCATGCTACCGATATACGCTGTATTGATCGTGTTTCGGTCAAATTTATCATTGGCAATCCGCATGGTCATCCGTTCCCCTGCGTACTCCTCCCGAAGAGGAATCGGAACGACAATCGCCTTCGTAATATTCCCGGGCAGTCGTGAGATAGAATTATCAAAACGGTAGATTTCTTTTCCACCCACATACATCGCAAAGCTCTTGCCGGTATAGATTGCCAGGTACATTCCGTCCGTAACATCCTTAGGAAGTGTCGTGTGGAAGATTGCGCTCTCACCATCCGCCAACGGAAGGCTCATCGGCATCTTATAGGCCTTCGACGTTCCGTCCGGATTCTCACGAATCCACTCCTCTCCATATACCCTTGCGCTCTCGGAAAATAGTTTTAAGTCCGGTGAAACGATAAAACCTGCAATCACGAAAACCAAGACGCTTATGAAACAGAGTCCGGATAGAATTCTGATCATTTTTTCATATCGAGTTTCTTTTCTATTCTCTTTTTGCATACGTCATCCTGTCTGTATCTGTATTTACAAGAAAAGCAGATGCATCAATGCACCTGCTTTTGCATTCTCAGTCCGGAACACAATCCGTCTATCCGACCGACTGCATATTCCCCAACACATCCGTCTCCATTGCCTCAAGCTCACGGCGAAGCTTAAACAGATTCCAGCCGCCCTTCACCTTACGTCCCTGTTGCGTGCTACCGTTCAGCAGAAGACTTGTCATGCGATTTCGAATTCTCAAACACATGGAAAGATACACGCCTACACATAATAACAGTGCAATCGCAATCATCACCACAATCGCAAATGTGAAGAACTGTTCCTGCCCAATTCCCGATGACAACGGAACTTCGTTCTCTTCAACGACACTTAGTACATAACTATTCAGCAACATACGAGTGAACTCCATTTCCTCTTTTACACTAATTAAGACGGAGATTTTTCGAAAAAAGGTTCATATTTGTTGCAAAAATAGCCAAATTTGGTACTAATTTGCTATGAAATTTGCTCATCCGGGTGTAATCGCACACCCTCCCCGTTGAATTCGGGGATAAAGCTTGCCCGGTTCGTCTCTCCCTCCTGGATGTATACCTGCTTCATCCCGAGTTCCATACAATGACGAATCAGATGCTCATAGACTCGTTTCGAAACCGTCTTTTCAAGCTTTGGAAACCGTTCCCGGTCGATTGACGGCATCGGTGTATACTGATTCATGATACTTACATAGATCCCATCGCCGAACTGTTCCCATAGCTTATCCACAACCCGAACCGCATTCATGAACTCTCCCGGCAAAAGAAGATGTCGCACCAGGACACCTCTTTGCAGCATGCCCCGGTTATCAAATACGCAGGGGCCTGTCTGACGAACCATTTCCGCAATGGCTTCCAAGGCGACCTCGGGATAATCTTTTGCATGGGAGTACTCTTTCGCTAAGTTCCCGTCAGAGTATTTATCGTCAGGAAGATAGATATCCACAAGACCTTCCAGCAATTTTAATGTAGAGACTTTCTCATAACCGCCGCAATTATATAGAATCGGGACCGTCAGGCCCCGGTGCTTTGCCTGACGAATGGCGTTCGCCACACTAGGGACATAATGACTTGCCGTGACCAGATTGATGTTGTTGGCACCTTTCTGTTGTAAGGTTAACATAATATCTGCCAGTTGTTCTACACTCACTTCCGGAATACTGGAAAAGCAGGATTGTCCGAGACCGTTTCGGTCAGCGGCCGTCTCAGTTGCTTGCCCCTCGGAAAGTCCGGCATTTTGGCAAAAAACACAATGGAGATTGCAGCCGCCGAAAAAAATCGCGCCGCTTCCCTCCGTACCGGAGATACAGGGTTCCTCCCAGAAATGCAACGCAGCCCGACCGATTCGCATCGTGGCGGGCATTTTGCAAAACCCCACCGTCTCATAACGATTGACACCGCAATTACGGGGACACAATGTGCAGTTAAGATATTCCGGCATATTCAATGGTTGTTTCCCTTCTGTGTTTTTTTATATCTCATAAATGCCTCTCCATGCCTTAATCAAAAAAGACAATCCGGACACTGCCCGGAGTCTGCTTGGCATTCACATCCGCCAGAAGCTTCTCCCGCATAGCCTCGGTGAACTGCTCTCCCTCATGTGGCGGTTGCCAGTTCGTAAGGCTCTTTTTATAGGCAAAGAAGGTCGCCCCGGGTCGCAGTTCCCCATAGATTTTCACCTCGTAACCATTGTCATAAATGACACGCATATAATCCAATCCGCCACGAATCTGTGAAACAGCGGCCGCAAGATTTCCTTCCGTTTCGGAATGTGCGGGTGTTTTCGACTGTGTGTTATGTCCCGGTTGCTTCGGTTGCAGGGATTTTTTCGATTGTATGGATTTTCCCGATTGTCTATCCCGTAAGAAAGCCACCCCATAGCCGATGAGCAGGATTCCGGCAAGAAACGCAACCCCTACGCATACGCGAAAAGGCAACCTCGCATGATTATAAACCGTTGCCGCCACAGCACTCTTATAATCCCGGTAGATCGTGTTGTCATACAGATACATCTCATATTCGGCTCCCACCGTGTAGGGTGCGCTTGCCTGAACGCCAAGCAGGTATTCCTGCCCCTGATGGGTTACCGCTACCTCATACCGGTATTTACGGGTATTCTTCCCGGCATAGAATTTTAAGTCCGTGACCTTGGTCACCGTCACGCTGACCTCTTTGATTTTCGCCTTTTCCTCTGGATTCGGAAGCGGACGCAGAACAAAAGCAAGGCATGCCGACAGGCACAGAGCCCCCAGCAAAAGAAGAACTATTCTACCGTAGCTTCGCTGTTTCTGATGTTTCATGCACCACACCTCCCCCAGTTTATATTTCCATTTTATCACAAAAAGAACGGGAACCGAAGAAAACTTCAATTCCCGTCTCATTGGTTGACATAATATATTCGAGGCAGAATTCAAAAAGCCATCGAATTACAACTTCTCCATGTTCTTGTACTTCTGGTAACGCTTCTTCGCCTCAGCCGCACCCTCTGCAAACAATTCCTTTGCATTTTCGGGGAAGGTCTTCTTTAAGGAAGCATAGCGCGTCTCACCCTCGAGGAACTCCTCGTAATCCAGTGTCGGCTCCTTGCTGTCCACCGTCATCGGATTCTCCTTGCGGGGATCATAATGATATAACGGCCAGTAACCGGACTCAACGGCACGCTTCATCTCGCTCATGGTATTGTTCATACCTGCCTTGATTCCATGGGTCTGGCAAGGCGCATACGCGATGATTAAGGAAGGTCCGTCATACTCTTCTGCTTCTTTCAAAACTTTCAAAAGCTGTGCGGGATTTGCTCCCATCGCTACCTGTGCAACATAGACATTTCCGTAAGTCATGAAGATGGAACCGATGTCCTTCTTCTTGGTCTTTTTACCGGAAGATGCGAACTGTGCTACCGCACCAATCTGGGTTGCCTTCGAGCTCTGTCCGCCGGTATTGGAGTATACCTCGGTATCGATAATCAGAGTATTAATATTGGCACCGGTCGCGATTACATGATCCAAACCGCCAAAACCGATATCATATGCCCAACCGTCTCCGCCGTACATCCAGAACGTCTTCTTGGCAAGGGTATCCTCACGCTCCAAGATTGCCGCGATTAAGGAAGCTTCCTCGTCCTTGGCAGAAGCCTGCACCTTACGTAAAAGAGCAACCAAAGCATCCGTTGCTTCTCGGGAAGCATCAAAGCTGTCGTAGGCGGAAAGCCACTTCGAACAAGCGTCCATCACCGCAGAATCGGAGGTTTTGTCAATCAAGGAGGTAACCTTCGCCTTAACGGCCTCTCTCTGCTGGCCTACGGATAAATACATACCAAGCATTAATTCAGCATTATTCTCAAATAAGGAGTTCGTCCATGCAGGACCGTAACCCTTCTCATTCACGGTGTAAGGAACCCCGGGTAAGGTACCGCCCCAAGCCTGGGAACAACCGGTCGCATTTGCCCAGTAAACACGCTCACCGAAGAGCTGGGTCATAATCTTTGCATAAGGAGTCTCGCCACAACCTGCACAGGCAGCGGAGAACTCTAAGAGAGGCTGTTCAAACTGACTACCCTTAATGGTGTAGCGATTATATGCCTCGGGCTTTTTCGCAATCGTCAGGGAATAATCCCATTCCTTACGATTCTCTTCTGTTAATTCACAAGGAACCATCTGAATTGCTTTTTCCTTCGCAGGACAGTTGGCAACGCAGGAACCGCATCCGGTACAGTCATGTCGGGAAACATTTAAGGTGTACTGATAATCGGGAGTCCCCTTCGCAGGTACGCACTGCATTCCTTCCGGTGCGTTCTTAACCTCCTCCTCATTCATCAAATGAGGGCGAATTGCCGCATGAGGGCAGACAAAAGAACACATATTACACTGCAGACACTTCTCGGAATCCCACTGCGGAACATTAACGGCAATACCACGCTTCTCATAAGCCGTCAGGCCCATCTCGGTGGCACCGTCGATGCGATCCAAAAATGCACTGACGGGAAGATCATTTCCATGCTGCGAATTGATCGGGCGAAGAATATTCTTCACAACTGCAGGTATCGCTTCCTCTTCCATTGCGGGAATCTCATCTGCCAGGTTCGCCCACTCTGCCGGGACGGTAATCTCTACCACATTGTCTGCACCGGCTTCGATGGCCTTCACATTCTTCTCAACAACGGAGCTACCCTTGGCAAAATATGCCTTCGTAGCGGCATCCTTCATCTCCTTCAAGGCAACATCTACCGGAAGCAGATCGGCAATCTTGAAGAAAGCTGCCTGCAATACGGTATTCGTATGACTACCAAGACCAAGCTCCTCGGCAATGGCAGTTGCATTGATGGTATAGAAACGAAGCTTGCGCTTCGCAATTAATTTTTTGACCTTATTCGGTAATTCGGTTTCTAACTCCTCAGGAGTCCAGGTACAGTTCAATAAGAACTTACCGCCGTTCTTAATCTCCTCTACCACATCATACTGCTTGATATAGCTCTGATTATGGCAGGCAACGATATCACCGCTCTTTACATAGTAAGAACCGCGAATCGGCTTCTTGGAGAAGCGAAGATGCGACTTCGTAACACCGAAGGACTTCTTTGCATCGTACTCAAAGTACGCCTGCGAGAACATATTGGCATAGTCGCCCAGAATCTTAACGGTATTATGGTTGGCACCAACGGTACCGTCGCCACCCAAGCCCCAGAACTTACAGCAAATCATATCCACCGAACCTACCGGGAAGGTAAGCGGCTTTACATCCAGAGACAGTCTGGTCACATCATCCTGAATACCGATGGTAAAGCTGTTAATCGGCTTACGGCTGATTAAATTATCGAATACCGCAACAATCTGTGCGGGATCCGTATCCTTCGAACTCAGTCCGTAACGACCGCCGATAATCATTGCTTCACGACCTGCACGGAAGAATGCAGTACATACATCCTCATACAGAGGCTCTCCTGCCGCACCCATCTCCTTGCAACGATCCAGGACGGCAATCTTCTTCACCGACTCGGGAATCTCTGCTAAGAACTTATCTGCAGCAAAAGGACGATACATATGTACCTGTAAGAAACCGGTCTTACGGCCTCTTGCATTCAACGCATCAACGGTCTCACAAATGGTTCCGGATACCGAACCCATCGCAATAATCATCTCCGTTGCATCCTGCGGTCCGTAGTACTGATACGGCTTATACTCACGACCGACAATCGCACTTACTTTATTCATGTACTCCTCGATGACATCGGGAAGTTCCATATAACACTTGTTATTTGCCTCACGAATCTGGAAATAAACATCATCATTCTGAACCGTATTACGTAAAAGAGGATGCTCCGGATTCAGTGCATGATTACGGAAAGCCGTCAATGCATCCTGATCCATCAACGCAGAAAGCTCCTTAACGTCTGCCATCTCGATACGGGAAATTTCGTGAGAAGTACGGAAACCGTCAAAGAAATGCATAACGGGAACCTGCCCCTTTACTGCAGCCAGATGTGCAACGGCGGCAAGGTCTGCCGCTTCCTGAACGGAACCGGAACAGATCATGGCAAGACCGGTCTGACGACAGGCCATAACATCGGAATGATCGCCGAAGATACTCATTGCGTGGGTACCGACGGTTCTTGCGGCCACATGAAGAACTGCGGGAAGATGCTCACCTACAATACGATACAAGGTAGGAATCATGAGCATAAGGCCCTGGCTGGACGTATAAGTAGTGGACAGGGAACCGGTCTGCAATGCACCGTGAATGGCACCTACAGCGCCCGCCTCGGACTGCATCTCGATTAACTTCACCTGCTGACCGAACATATTGGTTCGGCCCTTGGCACTCCACTCATCCGTTTTGGTTGCCATGGGGGAAGAAGGGGTAATCGGATAGATTGCCGCTACTTCCGTAAATTCATAGGCAACGTGCGCCGTAGCGCCGTTGCCGTCAACTGTCATAATTGTTTTACTCATAGTTATTCTTTATTCAGACCGAGTTCTTCGGCTGCTGCCTCTCTCATCTTATACTTCAATACCTTGCCGGCAGCGTTCATGGGGAAGCTGTCAACAAACTTAATGTAACGAGGAACCTTATGACGCGCAAGACTTGCTGCGATGTAATCATGCATCTCTTCCACCGTCATGGACTCACCCTTCTTGAGAATGATGCAAGCCATTGCTTCCTCACCGTACTTCTTATCCGGAACACCGATTACCTGTACGTCCTGTACCTTCGCATGCGTATAGATGAACTCCTCGATTTCCTTCGGATAGAGGTTCTCACCACCACGAATAATCATATCCTTCAGACGTCCGGTGATACGGTAATTACCGTTTTCATCGTAAGCCGCAAGGTCACCGGAATGTAACCAGCCTTCCGCATCAATGGTAGAAGCGGTTGCTTCAGGCATCTTGTAGTAGCCCTTCATCAGATGGTAACCTCTGGAGCAGAACTCACCGTTTACGCCGGGTCCTACTTCCTCTCCGGTCTCAGGATCGATTACCTTACACTCTACATGAGGGAACGCATAACCAACGGTCTCCGTACGAACATCAAGCGGATCGGTCCAAGCAGACATGGTACTTCCGGGAGAAGACTCCGTCTGGCCGTAAACGCTGACGATGCCGATCATATGCATCTCATCCGGTTCGGCCGCACGCTTCATTAATTCGGGAGGACATCCCGCACCAGCCATAATACCGGTTCTCATATGAGAGAAATCCGTCT
The DNA here is from genome assembly GCA_045628945.1 of Lachnospiraceae bacterium. Lineage (GTDB taxonomy): Bacteria > Bacillota > Clostridia > Lachnospirales > Lachnospiraceae > RGIG4034. The sequence goes on along the minus strand of JAZQQG010000020.1, from coordinate 23,680 downwards.
TCTTGTAATCCGCATGGTTAAACATTGCGATGAACATGGTAGGTACACCGTTGAACGCGGTAATCTTTTCCTGATTGATACAAGCTAAGGATGACTTCGCCGAGAAGTAAGGCATCGGACAAATGGTAGATCCATGGGTAATGGAAGAAGTCATGGACAGAACCATACCGAAGCAATGGAACATCGGAACCTGAATCATCATACGGTCTGCGGTCGACAATCCCATACGGTCACCAATACACTTACCGTTATTTACTACATTGTAGTGAGTTAACATTACACCCTTAGGGAATCCGGTGGTACCGGAGGTGTACTGCATATTACATACATCGTTCGGACGAACCTGAGCGGCAACCTTTAACATGGCTTCCTTGGATACTAAATTGTAACGATCCATTGCCTCCTCGAAGGTCAGGCAGCCGGGCTGCTTAAAGCCTACGGAGATGACATTTCTTAAGAAAGGAAGCTTCTTGCAATGAAAAGGCTCACCTGCCTTGGAATTCGCAATCTCAGGGCAAAGTTCATTAATAATGTCCTTGTAATTCGAATCGACAGCGGACTCAATCATAACAAGGGTATGCGTATCTGACTGACGAAGCAGGTATTCTGCCTCATGAATCTTGTACGCGGTATTCATGGTTACCAAAACGGCGCCGATACGGCAGCATGCCCAGAAGGAAATGTACCAGGCAGGTACGTTGGTTGCCCATACCGCAACCTTATTGCCGGGCTTAACGCCTAAGCTCATCAGGGCTCTTGCAAAATTATCAACATCCTCCTTGAACTCCGAGTAGGTTCTGGTGTAGTCCAGGGTGGTGTACTTGAAGCAGTACTGATCCGGGAATTCATCCGCAACACGATCCAGCACCTCGCCGAAGGTCATGTTGATCAGTTCATTCTTTTCCCAGATATAGTAGCCGGTTCCGTCATGGTTGGCGAAAAGAGCATTCTTCGCACCGTACGTATTCTCGAAACGGCTCATATAGTTCACAAAGTGAGGGAAAATCACCTCATAATCGCTCAAATCCTCGATGTATTCCGGCTTCCACTCTAAAGAAATATAACCGGGATAATCGATGGAGGACAATGCACGCATTACATCTGCAATCGGAAAGTTCCCTTCACCGACAAGATTATAGGTATCCTTGTCATCGGAATCACGAAGATGAACATGCTTTACGTAAGCACCGAGGTTACGAATGGTAGCATCCGCACTCTCCTCATGATCACGGTAAGGGTGATGCACATCCCACAATGCACACAGGTTATCGGAAGCAAACCCATCCAGCATATCACGAAGTCTTGCCGTATCCGCATAGATACCACTGGTCTTTACAAGAAGAATGACATTCTCCTTGATCGCAACGGGAAGCAGTGCACCCAATCTGGTGCGAATCACTTCTTCACAGTCATTCAGCGCCACAACACCGACATAGGGAACCTGCATTGCGTGAGCTAAGTGAATCAAAGATAAAATCTTCTCTTCCGGGGATTCGTTTGCAGACAGATCGTAGGAGCTGTCGAAACAGGGAATGGATAACTTTCTCTCCTTGAGAGTACGAACGGTAGCTGCCATATTATACTGATGGAATGCCTCGCCTCTCTCATACAGAACGGTATTCTCGGGAAGGTTATATACCTCCACACCGTCAAACTTCATTTCATTGGCAATATCTAATAATTTATCCCAGGTCAGATCCAACCAACCACGGGTAGAAAACGATAATTTCATTACTGCTCATCCTCCTCATATACAACTTTGTTCAATGCGTTCAGGTATGCACGGATACTTGCACCGATGATATCGGTAGATAAACCGCGTCCGGAATAAACCTTACCCTTGGAGCGTAACTTCACAACCGTCTCGCCGGCTGCTTCTTTACCCTCGGTTACGGAACGAATCTGGAAATCATCCAGTTCGAAATGCTTACCGGTAATCTGCTCAATTGCTAAGAATGCGGCATCAATCGGGCCATCGCCGAGCGAGATACCTTCCTTCAATTCAGCACCGTCTACTAAGCATACATGAACCATGGAGGTGATGTTATTGCCGGTATTGGCAATATAACTGTCTAACTTATACTTAGAAGGAACCTGCATTGCATCAGAAGCAATGATGGCATCCAGTTCCTTGGAGGAGATGGATCCCTTCTTGGCAGTAATGCGCTTAAAAGCTTCAAATACGCGATTTGCGTCTTCCTCAGACAGGTCGTAACCCATCTTCTCAGCAACCTTAACAACCTCTTCCTGCGTATCATGTGCGGACAGGAAGGTCTCCTCTGCGATCTCATTCTGAACCGCAAATACATTCTTGGTCTCACCGTTATTGCAGATGCGATCCAACTGCGCTACGGTACGGCTCATGGAAGTGGTAGCGACCTGAGTACGAGCACCGAATGCTTCTCCCTTGGTTGCAATCAACTTCGCAACATTGGGAAGAGATGCGGTATTGATCGGATATGCGGCTGCCTTAATCTCTCCGGCACCATGGCTTACGGCTGCGATCACGCAGGCATCTGCCATTGCCAATTCGTTACTGCAGGATACACCCCATACCACATTCTTCAGTTCAGGAACCTGCTCTAAGGTCTTGTCTAAGAATGCCGCAAACTCTTCCGGGAGCATATTACCGGCATCCTCACATAAGGTAACGGTAGTTGCACCGGCCTCAATGGCTGCACGGATGGCATCGCCTAAGAAAACCTCATCACTACGGGTTGCATCATCTGCGATGAATTCTACATCATCGGTATATTTCTTGCAGGCCTCGATTGTCGTCTTAACCATTTCAAGGAGAGCTGCAGGCTTCTTATGAAGAATATACTCCATGCGAACAGGGCTGACAGGTGCAGCAACCTGAAGACGGAATGCCTTGGCTTCCTTCAGTGCGTTTACAGTCACGGTAGGATCTGCGCCCAAAGCTACGGGCACAGCAATCGTGCTGTTCTTCACTGCGGTTACAATAGACTTAATCAGGAGAGAGTCAACCTTCACATTCTGAATCTCCCCTAGTTCTAGGATGTCAACACATAGCTTGTCTAGCAACTTGGAAACCTCGATCTTCTCCTTGAAGGACAGAGTAAGCTCCTTCGATAAAGATAACTGTTTCACTGTGGTGTCGCTAATTCTTGTGTTGTTCATAGTACTATAAGCCTTCTTTCTTTTTTATTTAGGGTCAAAAAGGGTACACTACGCCCTCCTGCCCTATCGTGATAAATTTAAAGGAAAACGCGTTTGTTGTCAATACACGTTTTCCTTATTATATATTAAAAAAGTATGAATTTGGCGTTTTAACGTTTTAATGCGCTAAATCAGCTCCATTTTCAGTGAAAATTCATTGTTTTTTGCATGGATTTTCCCCACAGATCCGCTGATAATCGGCATCATCGGACTTAAATGTCCCAGGTCAACATCCAGAACCATCGGAACCTCAAATTTGGCAAGATAACTTGCATAGGCATCCCGACAGGTAAAGCCGTCGAAATCCTCCTGATAGTGCAGAGAACGTCCGATGATAAAGCCCTTCACATACCGAAACCATCCGGTCATATCCAACTGCCAGAGTGCCCGACGAATCCCCATGGGATTTAGGTCACAGGCTTCCAGGAACCAAACGATTCCGTCCTCCTTGTATCGTTCACAGAATTCCTTCATCCGGTCAAAACGCGTTCCGGACAGATTGGTAAGACAATCCAGGCAGCCTCCGATCATTCGCCCGGAAAAGACCAGTTCCCGGCCTTGATTCTCCTCCGGTTTCCAATCGGACGAGCGAAAGGTCGACGCACCTTTTGCCGGAATCAGAATCTGCTGATAGGGATCCGTAATGTTATAGGGTGCCGTCGGATTCACCTCACGGTCCGGCCAGCCGGCCTCCCAGCCGTCGTAATTATGAACCGTAACGCTGTAATCGGTGGTCTTTTCACCGGTCAGCATGGCGAACGCATCCTCGATGGACGGGTGCCAGGGTTCCATACCGAGATCTCCCACACACGGACCATAGATTGCGGCCGTATCGCACAGGGTCGGAAGGAGTGCCGTCAGATTCGTGTTATCGGAGTATCCGAGAAACCACTGCGGCTTTGCCTTTGCAATCCCTTCGAAATCCACATATTCCAAATCCTCACACATCAGCTCTCCGCCACCGCAGGAGATAATGACATCGCTGCGCTCATTTACAAAAAAGTCATTAATCTCCGCGCCGCACTTCTCGGGGGTATTGCTCTTACCGATTCCTTCGCAGACTCTCGTATTGGGGCCTTCCGTTACCCGAAAACCTCGTGCCTTGAATACCTCAATCGCGTGGTCGGTTCTCGAAATGTAGGGCTCACTTGCCGCACCGAAGGACGGGGCGATCAAGCCGATGGTACCGTTTTTTTGCAAATATTCGGGGTATCGCATACTGCTCTCCTCTTCGAATTGTTATTTTTTAAGCTTCGTAATCAGAATTCCGTTCTTGCCAAGGGGGATTGCATGATCCAGCCCGACGAACTTGCCGTCCGACTGCCACAATACCTCCTTCACGAATTCATATTTTTCACTGTCCCAGGTAGTAAAATCATCCAGAAGAAGTCCGCCGGTATCGCCGGAATTCGCATTCAGACACCAGAAGGTATGATGAATACGATACTTCTTGATCAGGGTGCGCAGATGCGTCATCCAGGTGAGATTCGGTTCCCGCATAAAGCCGCCCCACTCCCCAATCAGAATGGGGGCAATATTCTCCTGCTGAATATAAAACCAATTGTCCTTCCAGCAGTCCGCCATCAGACTGTCGTAGTCATAATCGCCTTCAAACCAGGGCTGCTTATAGACCGTGGGACCATAATCATGTGGTGAATACACCAGTTTGTTCTGATACTTTCCGAGGTCAATCGGGAAATCCCGAACTGCTCGCAGATTGCCGCCCCACCAGTTGAAATAATAATCTTTTTTGTCGTTTGAATGATAATCTCCGTTCCCAATGATGTCCATGGGATAGATTTCGGTTCCTTCGACCAGAATCAGAACGTTCGGATTCTTCTTAAGAATTCGCAAAGCGGCCGTCTCCGCTACATATTTCCAGTTATTGGCCTCTTTCGAATTGTTCCAAATAGCTGCTTTTTTGCCTTCGTCCGGCTTACCGTGCGGCTCATTTTTGAGGTCATAAGCAATAATGGTATCGTTTTTACTGTAACGCTCTGCCATCCATTCCAACGCGTGATAATAATCCTCCACCGGTACCTTCTCGGTACACCACAGGTTCACATTGTGACCGGAAGCATCCGTTTCCGCGCTATGAATATCCATCATAACCTTCATCCCGTACTGCTCGGACAGTTTCAAAAAATAATCAAAGATTTCAAGGCTGTTCATGGAATTTAACGTCGGATTGTACGCATTATTATAATTGGCCTTCGGGTACTCTCCCGCAGCCCATTGATTAATCAGTTGTGCGCTGATGGGCACACGAATCAGATTAAAGCCATGGTCCGCAATTGCCTGAATCGTCGGTTCAAAGTGGGAGTTCCATAAGCCGTCAAAGGTATTCGTACCGGTATTGTATCCAAACCAGTTCACTCCCGTTAACCACACCTCACGGCCATCCTGATCATAGATTCTGCTTCCATCGGTATGAAGCCAGTCGTCCCCCTGAACCGCTTCTTCACAGCGTTCCAGAAGTGTTGTCACATCTGCCGCTGTCTCGTCGGTTCTGTCCTCTCCGCTTCCCGGGTTGTCATGGGAAGTATTTGGGTTAACATAACCTATACTTATGTAAGCCTTTGTCCCATTTACGGTTGCCTCTCGGATCTCGAAAGTTCCTTTCACTCCAAGATTTGCACCGATGACCGCACTCGCTCCGTTTCCCAGACTGCCGTTATACTCTGCATTGGTAATGGTCAACGTCTCTCCTGCCATGGCATAGGTTCCGTTCCATCCATCCACACTTGCAAGTCCGGGAATCGTAAGAATCACTTCCCAGCCATCGAGGTTCTCTCCGGTCTGATTCGTAATCGAAAGTTCCAGGCCGTACATGGTCGCCCCGTCACTTTCCCAGGAATTACTTGCATTGTAGCCAATCACATAAGGCGCACCTGCCGCCTCATCCGGCTCGGTTTCCTCGATGATTGTTTCTCCAATTTCGTCGACGACCTCGGTCTTCGGTTCATCAACGACCTCAGTCTTCGGCTCATCAACGACTAAAGCTGTCCCCGCTTCTTTAAGGTTTGAAGAAAGCCGTTTCGGGGAATACGTATTGGAGCACCCCATTCCGGATAAAAGGAGCAAAAGGATACAAGCAAACCCAATCCATTTTCTGTTTTCGGTTCTTTTCTTTTTCATGAATCGTCTTCGATGCGCCTTCTTAAGATTCATTCCATGGTTATATCCATAGTGATGTCCATGGATATATCCGGAAATTACCGTGCGCTCTCCTTATTTCGTCAGTCCTCTTTTTAATCGTTCCAGGCCATCTGCCAGGACCTCTCTCGGACAAGCAATATTCATGCGTAAAAAAGTATCCGGCTTTGCACCGAACTCAATTCCCTCCGAAAGGTACAATCCGGTATCCCTGCGAAGGTTCTTTGCCACCTCGGCACTTCCAAGGGTCGTGCAGCCGGAATAATCAATCCAGATTAGATACGTGGCTTCTCCCCGCACCACATGGGCCCCGGGGATATTGGCGTCCACATACTCTTCCGCCATATGACGGTTCTTCGCAAGATACTCCCGCAACTGATCAAGCCATTCCTCGCCTTCGTTGAAAGCAGTAACTGCGGCCGGGATGGCAAAAACATTCGGCTCCGCAACCTCATCGGTATTCAGTGCCCGCCACACCTTGTGGCGAAGTGCTCGGTTCGGAACGACTGCCGCAGCGCTCTGCAGGCCCGCAATGTTAAAGGTCTTGGTCGGCGAAATACAGGTAATACTGCATTCGCGACAATTCTCCGACACCGAAGCAAAAGGAATATATTCTTTTCCCGGAAGCGTTAGGTCACAATGAATCTCATCCGAAATTACGGTCACGCCGTTTTGCACACACAGTTCCCCGATCCGAGCCAGTTCCTCTTTGGTCCAGATATTGCCCGAAGGGTTCTGCGGATTGCAAAGAATCATCAGACTCGTCTGGGGATCGGCAAGTTTCTTCTCCAGATCTTCAAAATCAATGGAGTACCGTCCATTCTCATAAATCAACGGATTTTCCAATACATTGCAGCCGTTATTTAATATGCAGTTATAGAAAATGTGGTACACGGGCGCCTGAATCACCACATTTTCATTGGGGGAAGTCAACTTACGAACCGTACTGGAGATAATCGGAATGATTCCCGTGCTAAAGATTAACCACTGCGGTCGAATCTCCCAGTGATGACGTCTTCCCCACCAGCTTACATAGGCCTGTCGCCACTCGTCATCCACCTCGGTATAGCCGAAGATTCCGTGCGAAACCCGTTCCTCCAACACACGACGAATCTCGGGGGCAGTAGGAAAATCCATATCGGCCACCCACATGGGTAACTCATTTTCTCCTACATTCCACTTAAGCGATCCGGTATGCTTACGTTCCACAATCGCATCAAAATTATACTTCATCCTTTTTCCTCCAGGGCACGAACTCCGCCGTCGCCCCAATCTTCTCACAGACAATGCGGGTCTTTTCCGGATCAATCTGGTCGCGTTCCAGGATCAGTTCCCCGATATAAGGGGCTGTAATGGTTCCGGAGGAAGGGTTCAGCACACTGTCGATTCCCGTGGCAATCGTCGCCTCCACCGTCGCATACTCAAACGCAAGGGTCGTGTTGATTAACTTACAATTCTTCATCACCAGATTGTCGATATAGCACATTCCCTGCAGGCTCTCAACGGTACAGTTTATCAGAGTGAGATTCTTCGAATTCCAACCCAGATACTCTCCGCTGATAAAGCAGTTCTCCACCGTCACATTCTCGCTGTTCCAGAAGGCATCCTTTGAAAGCAGGGTGGAATTGCGAATCGTCACATTTTTTACCCCGTCAAAAGAATAATTGCCGTCTAACCGAAGCCCGTCAATGACCATATTCTTGCAGTTCATTGCAAAATAATCCCCTTTGGCCTGTACGCGGGTCATGGTAACCTCCTCACAGTTCCAAAGCGTCTCTGCCGCATTGGTAAAGGTTACATCCGTCAAAGCAAGTCGCTTACAACGGCGAAAATTCTTCGGAGCCTGAATTAAGGCCGTCTCTACGGTTACATCATCGGAATACCAGACACCCGCACGAGCCATATCAAACCACTTGCAGTCTTTAGCCTGTACTTTTTTGCAATACCACAGAGGGTACTTCCACTGAAAAAGACAATTCTTCAGCGCAATTTCCCCGCTCTCCTTCAGAGGCGACTCTCCATCCCCGAAGATACAATCTTCGAAAGTCACCCCGTGGCTGTCAAACATTGCACGCTCTCCGGTAAAATGTTTCTGCATATAGTTCATATTCGTTTCTCCTACTCTATCGTAATCTGCTTTCTTGGAATCAGTTGAATATCCGTGTCGACACCTCCGCGAATCCCCGGCACCCGGGCGCGTTCGGAATACTGCCACATCACATAGGCATAAGGTGTCTGAGGTATTTCCTCATAATCGGCGTACCAGATGGGAATTTCCTCTCCTGCAAGGGCCCCGAGATCCAGATGATATGCTTCCCACAGCATATTACTGTAGACCATCGGCTGATATCCTGCCTCACGAATCGTCTTGCAAAAAGCCAGTGCGTTCTTCGTAAGCTGTTCTCCCGTCACATCCCTGGTGCGAGCCGTTTCTTTATCAATTGTCTCCGGATCGTATACAATGGGTAAGGCAAGGTCCTCCGGAGTGATGCCCTCTCTTGCAAGAATCGCAAGGACAAATTCTGCCTCTTCCACCGCCTCTGCTTCGGAAACCGCCTGAGCAAATAAGTACACCCCGACATCCAGTCCCTGCTCCATTGCCCCGTGAATATTGGCCGTTGCGTACCGGTCTTCCTTTAAGGTACCTGCGGCTCCGTAGCCACGAAACCCAATTCGTACTATGGCAAAAGAGTATCCGGCCGCTGCCACCGCTTGCCAGTCCACCGACTTTTGATAGGAGCTGACATCCACGCCGCATCTACTTATGTAAACCTCATCCTCATAGTTTACATAATATCCGTCGTGTTGAAACAATGTAGAATCATACGGCTGCATGGGCCAGTCTCCATGCAGTTCTACGGTATATTCTTTTCCGTGAACATCCCGAAACGACCACTCCTGTGGTTGTGCCGGCTCCGATTCCGGTATGATCTCCGAAGGGTTGATCGGCTCCGCTTCCGGTTCGCTTTCCGATATAGTCTCCGAAGGGTTGGTCGGCTCCGTCTCGAGTGCCGGCTCAGGAATTTCTATCGGTTCGGCCGGCACATCGGTCCGGATGATTCCATCCGGTTCGGCCTTCGGCTTTTTATCGGAAGCGCATGCGGTTAACATAACTACGCTCCCAACCAATAGAAGCAAGTACCGCCAGCGATTTCTATTCTTTTTTTCCGTAAATATTACTCTATTCATGAATTAAGCGATATTTCAGTTCTGCCAGTTTCCAGTCAATCTCGGTATCGATATCCTGAACCTCCAGGTCCGAAAGTACAATCGGCTGAATCTTTCCGACCACAATACGCTTATTTTTCTTCAGATTCTCCACCTTCGTGATATAGAACTGTCCTGCATCGTGATAGAGTTTCTCCAGATCCTGTGAACGGGAATCCGCATATTCCGGTGACACAAAAGAAACATAATCGCCCACCTGATGATATGCTCGCTGGGGCGGATAGGAAAAGCTCACCATGGGAATCACCGTATCGGCCGTTCCGTTCTGAAGAAGCGCGACTCCGTCACGAAGTTTCTCAGCTGTAATAAAGGGAGCCGTCGGATAGATACAGCATAAAATATCATACTGTGCTCCTCTTTTCTCATACTCGTCAATTACCTCTAACAACACATCAGAGGTCGTTGCATAATCATTGGAGGTCTCGGGGCTTCGGTAAAAGGGCACTTCCGCACCATATTCCTTAGCAATCTCGGCGATCTCTTCATCGTCTGTGGATACCATAACGGTATCAAAGCAGCCACTGCTTTTCGCTGCCTCAATCGAATAGGCCAGAATCGGCTTACCGCAGAATTCTTTGATATTCTTGCGGGGAACTCGCTTGCTTCCGCCTCTTGCAGTAATAATTGCGATACTCTTCATATTGTCTCCTTTTTTCTGCCGGTCTCCATTCGGACCGTGCTTAACGCGTTCTGCGATCCTTTCCGGTTCTTCGATAGTACTCGGACTTGGCCTCATACATTAACTTATCCGCCTGCTTCTCCAGATCCCCGTAGCTCATGCCCGGGAAATTTTCATTGGATGCGATTCCACAGGAGATGGCAAGCTCCGCAACTTCCTTGCCGCGCCACTTTTCCGTAATCCTTTCCAGTTCCCCGGCACAGGCTTCCACCTCTTTTGTTGCACCGCACGCAATCACCATAAACTCATCACCGCCGGTTCGATAGACCTTTCCAAAGCTTTCAAAGGCAGTCCGTATACAGTTAGCCGCCCCGATGATCAGCTCATCACCGGCCGTGTGACCAATCGTATCATTTACCGTCTTCAAGCCGTTTACATCCAGCATGACAATGGAGTACTGCTCCGGGAAGCCCTCCTCCCGCATGGTAAGTAACTCCATCTCATAGGCGTATCGATTGTACAGTCCCGTCATACCGTCCCGCTCCGCCTGACGCTTTTTCTCGCGAAGCATTGCGGTCCTGCGCTTCTCATTTCTTGAAAATACACCAATCAGCAGAATCATCAGAACCAGGCCGATCAGATAAATAATCAGACTTGGAAGAATAATGAAAAATACATTTAATTTATTCGGATTGCGATCCTCCACAATCAGATACCATTCCGTCCCGTCCAGATACTGAACCAGTCTGGCCTCATGCACATTGAGCTGATAAGTAAATTGTTGTGAATTTGCTCCCTCCAAAATGCTTGGATCAACGGAAACATGCTCAATCTTGGCCCAATCGGTATCCACCTGGATCACACCGTTCTTATTTACCAGCGTAGCCTCAAGATTGTACTGATTCTCATAGGTGCGCAGTGTATCAATTAAGGAGCCAATCGGCATCGCAACACCGCAGATTCCGACCAATTCTCCCTGCCCATCGTAAATCGACATGTTCACGAAGACGCCCAGGCCCATGTTATTGTCCTTATCGGTATCCACATTCAGCTCATAACGTACCTTTTTATCCACGAAATCCTGATACCAGGCATCCTTCACATCATGCTTCACATCCATATAGCGGCTTAAGCCTTCGTAGGTATAATATGCCTTGGTTTTCACAGAAGCCACGAAAACCATCTGGTAATTGTAGTCCTCCCGGAGTGCGCGCATATATTCCAACATCTGTTTCTCCAGTTCGCTTCCCTCCAGATGCTCTTCGGATACCGCAGCCCGAATCAAGGGCGAATCCGCCAGAACTCTCGACACATGAATCGGCTCCTCCAGTTCTCGGTCCACTGTCTCATATACCATCTGGGCAAGCGACGTACTGCTCTGCTTTGAATTCTTCTTGGATACATTATCAACAGAAAGAACGCAGGAGACGATGGCGGTTGACACACATAACATCATAACGAGGAATACACACTCAATGAGCCAGAAATTCTCATTTCCTTCTCCGGCTTTATTCTTCTTTCGTTCCTTGCGCAACCAATCGTTAATGTAGGTTAAGAACACCATCAAAATACCGAAGGCGATTCCCAACTGAATGAAAGAGATGCCGAGATTGACAAACTGCAACGCAATTCCCACAAACGGCGCCAGAAGAAAAATATGAAGGGTCAGGCGTTTGCGTCCTGCCAACCCCTTGCGGTAGAAAATCAACATTCCGCTCATCATCAGAATGGCGACACCGCTTAGTATGGTATATACATACCAGCCGTCATGACGGGCATAGACATTGCCTGCGCTGAAGCCGTACATCCAGCCGGTCACCGGATTCGTAACCGCAATCAGAACCATACCGAGAAGAACCGGTATCACCAGAAATGAGAAGGCCTTCTTCGGCTCTTTCTTTTCTTCCCGCAACAGTTCCTTGATAAAGTTCAGGGCGAAAAGCAACTGTGCCGGCATGCATAAGAAAATGGCCATGTTGCAGAATCGGTTGGCAATCCGTCCGAACAGACTTGCATCGCCGTCAAAAATATACCATCCCGCGTCCGTAATCAGCGCAATACACACTGCAGCCAACAGATGCAAAAGATAATGCTCGCTCTTCTTTTTATTCCCGGTGATGATTCGTAGCATAAAAGCCACCACCACACATACTACGGACCCAAACAATTCGATGGTTGCCTGAATATAGTCTGTATTTGCTGCGCCCATGTTCGATTCTCGCTTTCTCGCACCAATGTTATGATAGAATATACCATTTTTCATTTTACCATAAAAACACGCCCATGATTAGAGTAACTTACTCCAATTTACATGCAGATTACGCAGAAGGAACCAAACGCATTAAAAAAGCACCGAGACAACCGCTCAGTGCTTTCCGCTTATACAATTCCAAAAAATCGATCCAGTTTAATCAGGCAACGATACAGCAAACGTTTTTCGTTATCGTCAAGCCCTACCACCACCGATTTGATCATGTTCTTATGAAAATCTCTGTGGTGAAAAAAGGCCTTTCTTCCGAGCTCCGTAAGAGTAACCAGCACCACGCGCTTATCCCGGGTGCTTCGCTCTCGGTTGATATAGCCTTTTTTGTCAAGGCCGTTCATATTGGTCGTCAAAGTTCCTACCGTAACATCCAGACGCTTGGCAATATCGGACATTTTTCTTGGAGCATCAATTCCCACTGCCTCAATGATATGCATATCGTTATTGGTGATACCCTTGTATTCCTCGGTAATCACCGCTCTGGATTCCACGTCCATCACATGATTGAACAGATTGACTAACATCTCATTCAATCCACTGCCTGTATAACTCATTCCATCCCCCTCTACCAGGTCATTACGGTTGCACCATAGGTAAGCCCCGCACCAAAGCCCGATAATACGAGCTTCATACCGCGTTTCAGCATACCGCTTCGGTTACATTCATCCAAAAGCACCGGAATGCAGGCGGAGGACATATTTCCCACACGCTCAACATTGGTCGGGAACTTCTCTGCATCCTCGCCAAGCTTCTTGGCAATGGAAGTAATAATTCTTAAGTTCGCCTGATGTAAAAGATAATAATCCACATCCTGATAGGTCATAGATGCCTTCGCCAGGGCTTCATCAATGCAAGCCGGAACCTGACTGACCGCAAACCGAAAAATCTCGCGACCGTCCATTGCAACGTACTTGCTTTCCTCTTCCTCCTTATAAATCAGGTTTCGAAGGTCTCTCGTTTTGCAGGTAAGTGCCGATCCCTTTGTCCCGTTTGCATGCTGAACAAAGCAGTAATCATCCTTCGCATCCTCATTTGCTTCCACGTAGACCGCTCCCGCACCGTCCCCAAACAGGATGGCGGTACCGCGATCGCTCCAGTCCACAATCTTGGATAATACCTCAGCCCCCACAATCAGTGCATTTTTATAGAGTCCCGCTGCCAGATAGGAGTAGACGGTATTCATGCTAAAAAGAAAACCTGCGCAGGCCGCATTCAGATCGAAGCACACCGCATTCACGGCTCCGATTCGCTCCTGCACCTGACACGCAACACAGGGAATCAGCATTTCCGGCGAACAGGTAGCTAACACAATCAGTTCCACCTCTTCTGCCTTCTTGCCGGCATTTTCCAGGGCGTTCTCACAAGCCTTGGCCGCAAGGGAAGCTACGGTCTCTCCCTGACTGATATGTCTGCTCCCGATACCGGTTCGCTCGCGAATCCATTCATCGGAAGTATCCATATATTGGGTCAAATCCTCATTCGTTATTTTTTTCTCCGGAAGTGCGCTTCCGGTTCCTAAAATCTGCATTTTCATGAATTAATATCTCATTTCCTTCCGACCAAAAAAGAGCGGAATTTGTTTTGGTCCGATTTAGTACTTACGAAACCGGTCATATCTCTCGGCCCGGATTGCCTCCTTGGAGCGTCCTTCATACTTTTTCAGGAACTCACAGAGATTCTCCTTAATACAACCGCCGATTGCAACCTTGGTCACATCATCGGCCCCGCCGAACTCCGGAATAATCTTATCCACTACGCCAAGCTCATGGAGGTCCTGCGCCGTAATCTTCATAATCTCGCTGGCTTCCTGCGCTCTGGAACCGTCCTTCCACAGAATGGAAGCAAAGCCCTCCGGCGACAGAATGGAATAGGTGGCATTCTCAAGCATCCAAACCTCATTGCCGACAGCAGTTGCCAATGCACCGCCGCTTCCGCCTTCTCCGATGAGAATACACAGAACCGGCACGGTTAATGCAGACATCTCCAGAAGATTTCTGGCAATGGATTCTCCCATACCGCGCTCCTCGGCCTCAATTCCCGGGAAAGCACCGGGGGTATTCACGAAGCACACAATCGGTCGATTGAACTTCTCCGCCTGCTTCATGAGTCGCAATGCCTTACGATATCCCTCCGGCATCGGCATGCCGTAATTACGCTCCTTGCATTCCTTTACGTTGCGTCCCTTATGGCCTGCAATAACGGTAACGGGCTGTCCACCGATAAATCCGATTCCACCGATAATCGCCGGGTCGTCACGGAAGGCCCGATCGCCGTGCGCTTCCACAAAATGATCGAAGATGGTTTCAATATAATCCAAAGAGCTGGCTCTCTCTACACTTCTGACCGCTCTGATTTTTTCCCAGGCACTTAAGTCCTTGGAGATGCAGGCTCTCTCATTTACAATTTCCGAGAGGCTGTTCTTATAATCCATCTCCCCAAACTCCGCATAACGACCTTCCTTGCACCTGTGTGCTTTCACCAGGAAGTAAATCGTCTTACGAAGGTTCTTACGTTCCACGATTCCATCGATAATTCCGTGTTCTACCAGAAATTCTGCGGTCTGGAAGCCTTCGGGCAGTTCCTGACCGATGGTCTGACGAATGACACGGGGGCCCGCAAAACCAATCAATGCACCGGGTTCTGCCATAATAACATCGCCGAGCATAGCAAAGCTTGCAGTAACGCCTCCCGTCGTGGGATCGGTTAAAATCGGACAATAAAGAAGACCGGCATCGCTCAGTTTCTTCAATGCCGCCGAAGTCTTGGCCATCTGCATAAGAGAGACAATTCCCTCCTGCATTCTCGCTCCGCCGGAGCAGCAAAAAATGAATACGGGAAGGCGCAATTCAATGGCACGCTCCACCGCCTTGGTAATCTTCTCTCCGACGACATGTCCCATACTACCCATTAAGAATTTGGAGTCGCATACGCCTAAAACGATCTCTTCTCCGAATACCTTGCACTGACCGATGGTCACGGCTTCGTCCAGACCGGTATCCGCCTTCACCTGCGTTAACTTTTCCTCATAGCCGGCAAAGTCTAAGGGATTCTCAATCGCGTTGCCCTCAAACCAGGGAATAAAGGACTTCGGATCCGCAACCAGTTTAATGCGATTCGTGGTTTTAATGCGAAAGTACCCTCCGCATTCCGGGCAGATGTAATGACGCTTGATTACCGTCGCACGATTCACATTTTTACCGCACTTCGTACATTTTACAACTGCCTCTTCGTCTCCCACCTTTTTTGGAATCCGGGGTTCTTCTTCTTTTACCACATTCTGAATACCGAAAGAAACATCAAACAATCCTGCGAGCTTCGGTTTCTTACTCAAAAAACTTCTTTTCTTTCTATACAGATTCACGTATATTCACCTACCCAATCGCAAAGGTTAATTCCGCCTCGCATACTTTTTTACCGTCAACGGTTGCAATCGCTTTACCGACACCGACCGGTCCCTTCACACGGATGATGGTCGTCTCAAGCATTAATACATCACCGGGTAAAACCTTCTTACGAAACTTAGCCTTGTCAATCCCTGCAAAATAAGCAATCTTACCTGCCATCTCGGGCAGAGACAGCATCGCAACGGCACCGACCTGAGCCAATGCCTCGATAATCAGAACTCCCGGCATAACGGGATTTCCGGGAAAATGGCCGACAAAGTACGGCTCATTCATGGTGACACACTTCTTACCGACTGCTCTGACACCGGATTCCAGTTCCTCAATCGTATCGATTAACAGGAACGGATTTCTGTGTGGAATAATCTCCATGATTTCTTTTGTTGTATATACGGACATCTCTTTTTCCTCTAAGCAGCCCTTTGGACTGCATTTTCTTTTTTCTACGATTAATCAGCAAACCGGCCTACAAGAATACTTGCATTGTGACCGCCAAAGCCCAGGGAATTGGACAATGCATACTTCACCTCTTCCCGGTAGGAAGTCTTGCAGTAATCTAAGTCCAGCTCCTCTTCGGTCTCTTGCAATCCTACGGTTCTGTGGATGAAGCCTTCCTCGATCTGCTTAACGCAGGCAATAAACTCCACCGCACCGGCCGCACCGAGAAGATGTCCTACCATGGATTTCGTAGAATTGATTCGAATATCCTTGGCGTGTTCTCCAAACGCAAGCTTGATTGCACGGGTTTCAAAAAGATCATTGTGATGGGTACTGGTTCCGTGCGCATTAATGTAGGTAAGTTCATTCTTATCCACATTGCCGTCTGCCAACGCATTTAACATCGCAGTTGCGGCGCCACAACCATCCTCTGCAGGGGACGTGATATGATAAGCATCCGAGGAGCAACCGTAGCCAAGAACCTCAGCGTAAATCTTCGCGCCTCTTTTCTTTGCATGCTCAAGTTCCTCCAAAATAACAACACCGGATCCCTCGCCCATAACGAAGCCGCCTCTGTCCTTATCAAACGGAATGGAGCATCTTGCAGGATCCTCACTGACGGACAATGCCTTCAGCGCCCCGAAGCCACCGATTCCGATTGGGGTAATCGCCCCTTCCGTACCGCCGGCTACCATCACATCCGCATCTCCGTAGCTAATGGTTCTGAAAGCCTCTCCGATGGAATTCGTACCGGTTGCACATGCTGTTACAACATCGATACTCTTGCCTTTTAAACCATAGGTAATGCTGACATTACCGGCTGCCATATTGGAAATCATTAACGGCACCATTAACGGACTGATTCTGGAAGGTCCCTTCTCCAAAAGAGTAGCAATTTCCTTCTCCATCGTCTGAAGAGAACCGACGCCGCTTCCGATTGCGGTTCCCACGCGGTAAGGATCTTCCTTCTCCATATCCAATCCTGCATCCTTCATTGCTTCCCCTGCCGCAGCCACTGCATACTGGCAGAACAGCTCCATACGACGAGCTGCTTTTTTGTCCATGTATTCCTCTGCATGGAAATCCTTAACTTCGGCAGCAATTTTGGTCTTATACTCCGTTGTATCGAAGCGGGAAATCGGCGCAAAACCGATTTTCTCAGCCTTTACACTGTCCCAAAATTCATTTACGGAATTTCCGATAGGGGTAATGGCACCCATTCCTGTTACTACAACTCTTCTCTTCATACTTCATCCCACATTTCTCACCCGTTTTCCCTTCGCCAATCGTAATACGAACGGTCACGGATGCATTGTTCTCCTTTACATTGACATTCCGCCGTCTACGCAGATTACCTGGCCGGTAATATAATCCGAGAGGCTGCTTGCTAAGAAAACGACCATATTCGCAATATCCTCGGTCTGTCCGATTCGCGCCATCGGAATCGATGCAACCATTTTGTTCAATACCTCTTCGGGCATGGCCTGTGTCATCTCCGTCTCAATGAAACCGGGAGCGACTGCATTTACGCAGATCCCACGGCTACCGAGTTCTCTGGCAACGCTCTTGGTAAGTCCGATTAAGCCGGCCTTGGAAGCCGAATAGTTGGCCTGTCCCGGATTCCCGATTACTCCTGCCACCGAGGAAATATTAATGATCTTACCGGATTTATTTTTGACAAAATTACGGTATAAATGCTTGATGGTATTGAAGGCACCCTTCAGATTCGTATTAAGGACCGCGTCATAATCCGCCTCACTCATACGCATGACAAGATTATCTCTCGTAATTCCTGCGTTATTGACCAGGATATCCACCTTGCCATATTTCTCGATTACATCCTTCATCATTTGCTCGCAGGCTGCGTAATCAGCCACGTTGCAGCCGTACGCTTCCGCTTTGCCACCGGCTGTAAGAATCTCACTTACAACCTCCTCTGCCCGGTCCTTCGAACCGTTGTAATTCACAATTACGGTAGCACCGCTCGCTGCCAGGGACAGAGCAATCCTTCTTCCGATTCCTCTGCCGGCTCCGGTAACAAGCGCAATCTTATCAGCCAAAATATTTGCGTACATTCTCAATATCCTCAATCTTCTCTACATTCACGACATTCAGTTCCTTGTCCGTCTTTCTTACGAAACCGGACAGCGTCTTTCCGGGTCCGATTTCGATGAAATCGGTTACTCCGAGAGCCTGCATACGAAGTACACTCTCGCGGAAGCGCACCGGGCTATACACCTGTGCCGCCAAAAGATTCTTAATATCGGCACAATCCGTTACTACATCTGCGGTAACGTTGCTGATATAAGGAATCGTAGGACTCTGAATGGTTACAGGGGCCAGTACAGAAGCAAGCTTGGCACCTGCACCCTTAAGCAGTGCGGAATGGAAAGGTCCGCTCACCTTAAGGGGAATGCATCGCTTCGCACCTTCCGCAGCAAGTCGCTCTCCTGCCGTCGCAACCGCCTTCTCTTCCCCGGTGATTACAATCTGTCCGGGACAGTTATCGTTTGCAATGGATACAATGCCGTCAACGCTCTCACATACCCGGCGAATCGTTTCTGCATCCAGTCCGAGAACCGCGGTCATCGCTCCACCTACCGGATACGCATCCTGCATAAACTTGCCACGGTTCTTGATTACCATGAATAAATCCTTGTAATTCATCACCTTAGCTGCGGCAAGTGCTCCGTACTCACCAAGACTCAGTCCGGCAAGATAATCTGCCTTAAGCCCCATATCCGTTAAGGTTTTTAATATGGCAACCTCTGTGGTTAACAACGCAATCTGTGTATATTCGGTAATGTTCAGTTGCTCGTTCTCCTCAAAGCACAAGGCAGCAACATCCATTCCGGTCGCCTCATTGGCAATCTCGTATACTTCTTTTGCCGAAGCGTAATTCTCGTAGAAGTCCTTCCCCATTCCGGTAACCTGAGCACCCTGTCCGGGAAACAATAAAGCTACTTTGCCCATACAACATCCTCTCCCGCTCCGAGAAGCTTCTTCGCGTCTGTCATAATCTCCTGAATAATCTCGCTACAGGTGTTTCTGGAGCCGATCATGCCGGCAATCTGTCCGGCCATTACCGTTCCGTCAACAACGTCACCATCGATTACCGCTCTTCTTAAGGAGCCAAGCGTCAATTGTTCGAGTTCCATGAAGTCTGCACCGGACTTCTCAAGTCTTAAGTATTCCTTCGTCATTCGGTTACGGATACTGCGAACCGGGTGTCCGGTGGACATTCCGGTTACCTCGGAGTCAATATCCGATGCCTTAACGATTCGATTCTTATAGTTGTCATGAACGATGGATTCATCGGCCACAACAAATCTGGTTCCCATCTGTACCGCCTGCGCGCCTAACATTAAGGCTGCGGCAAAGCCTCTTCCGTCTGCGATTCCGCCCGCACCGATTACGGGAATCGATACCGCCGATGCTACCTGCGGAAGAAGTGCCATCGTTGTGATGGAACCAATGTGTCCGCCGCTCTCCATTCCTTCGGCAACCACAGCATCCGCACCGGCACGCTCCATCATCTTTGCCATCGCAACACTGGCAACAACAGGGATTACAACCACGCCGGCTTCTTTCCACATCTTCATGAACTTCGAGGGAGAACCGGCTCCGGTTGTAACCACCTTAACGCCTTCTTCCACCACAATCTTCGCCACTTCCTCCGCATTGGGATTCAACAGCATCACATTAACGCCGAAGGGCTTGTCGGTAAGTTCACGACACTTGCGAATCTCCTCTCTTACAATTTCAGGAGGAGCCGAAGCAGCGCCGATGAGTCCAAGTCCGCCCGCATTGGATACCGCAGCGGCAAGATGATGCTCGGCAACCCAAGCCATACCACCCTGAATAATGGGATATTCAATTCCTAACAGTTCAGTAATCTTCGTCTTCATATATTAAGCCTGCTTGCTCTCGATGTAAGAAATAACAGCACCTACAGTAGTAATCTTCTCAAGGTCCTCGGAAGGAATCTCAACACCGAACTCTTCCTCAAGAGCCATAACCAGTTCGAACAAATCAAGGGAATCTACTTCAAGATCGTCCTTAAAAGAGGTCTCTGCAGTAATGTCTGCTCCGTCAATGCTAAGCTTCTCTTCAATGATTTCAATCACTTTCTCTAACATGTTTTTTCTCCTTTGGGTTTGTTATTTGTTTGAAATGTTTTTGTTTGATTTTCAAATAGTTTGATTGTCAAACTTGTTTACGTCTGCATTCTATCCCAAAATACTTTGACTGTCAAGATATTTTTTGTATTTTTTATTCTCCTTCATTATCCGGTCAATGAATTCGTAAGCAGACAAAAACGGCACCCCGGTTAAGGAGTGCCGTAGCATTCATTATTTTTTCTATATCACGATTCCCGCCACATGATCGAGCTCATGCTGAATAATCTGTGCAGTCCACCCGGCGAACTTCCCATGCTGTCGGTTGAAATTCTGATCCAGATAATCCACCTCGATTTCCTTATATCTGGTACATGCCCGAACCCCTTCT
This sequence comes from Lachnospiraceae bacterium, assembly GCA_045628945.1. Classification (GTDB taxonomy): domain Bacteria; phylum Bacillota; class Clostridia; order Lachnospirales; family Lachnospiraceae; genus RGIG4034. Next base: position 2,886 of record JAZQQG010000020.1, on the reverse strand, counting down.
AAGGACAGGCATCCTTCCTCTGTCTGGAACGGTCCCTTTTTCTTCGTAATTACCTGCTGATCCTCCATCGTCGCCGGTTCGGATTTTTGTGCAAGGAACAAGGGATCTTTCACAATTGCTTTTACCATACGTCTACCTCACTAGAAAAAAGAGACGGATTGTTTTTCAATCCATCTCTTCTCCATAATCGTTCTTCTTGTTCTATTCTACATTATTGGGAAGTTGAATGTATTTACCAAATTCAGCATCACACTCAGGAGGGCAGAAATTCATGAAGCCGCCCCAGGAATAGAATGTGCACTCACCAAAAGTCAAAACACCATTTATTACATAGAAATCCACTCGCAAATGCGGGATTCCTTCGGCCAGTATCTCAGAGAACCGGATAATCTGATCCCAATGTTCAGGTTTAGCAGGTGCAACCTTCGCCGGCTTATAGTTCACATACCAGTCCATATGCTCAAAATCAGTAGTATAGTGATCATTCGTACGTACATCAAAAGAAGAATGCGCAATACCCTGGCAGATGGTCACACATTCCACCTTGCCATTGCAACAGGTAACCTTATACTCAATCGAATCCTTTTTGCCTAACGAATCAATATAAGGCTCCGCGATAATACATTTCTGCACATCTTTATACGGCCATTCTCTAGAAAGAGCATAATAATTGAGTTTCAGGCTCTGCTTCAGATGTTTACGGGCCTTCTTCCAGTTAAACTCCTGCTTATTCTTGCACACCACAATGCTTCCGCTGTCATGATTACACTTCAGCACAAACTGTTCCGGAAGTTTTTCAATGTCAATATCATCGACATTCGTCCACATTCCGATTACCGGAATTACATGTTCTTTGCCAATCTTATCCGCTACCAATTCTTTAACGCGATACTTGTCAACAAGAGTGGTATATCTGGGATTTCGGTCATGAATCTTTAACCAATTCATCTTCTCACATACCGTCTTAGGATTCTCCAAATCCAAATCCTTGCCCATCACAATCTTAGCTTTTTTTCGTAAAAAAGTTGCATCATCCGTTCTATGATACCACCCCAGTTTACACAAATATCCCATACGAATATCCGCATTCGTCAAAAAATTCCCTAACATCTTAAACACATTTCTCGACATACCCATTTCCTCCAAAAAAGTACTATTGCCAATCCTTTGCAATCATATCACATATTTTTTCAAAACACAATTCCATTCCTATCGGTGCAATTCCCACGGAAAAACCGTGTTTTAGTGCTATTTGCTTTAGTATATCATATTTCTGTACTTTACTTAACGAAACATACACTCTCGACAGTAGTATCGTTGATTAATCTCTTTTATAAAAAACACATTCAAAAGAATTTCTAAAGTCAAATCACTTCAACGCATCTGTAATCGAACTCAACTTATCAAAGTCAGCAGAATCCACAACCCGATTATATGTTTCAATCATTGCACCACGCAAATGCAAAACGGTCGCTTTCTCATAAACGACTGCCGGCAATTGCTTCTTGACCTCCCCGATCTTTCCCATTTTTCGATCGATTAATGTCAAGGTTTCTTTTCTATTCGTATCATTTGTCGTTAATTTTTTTCGTAGAATACTATATCCATTCTTTCATTTATATGCTCAACTTTCCCAGTTTGAACATATCCCATTTTCTCATATAGATGCAAATTTCCCTTTTCCTGCAAAATCGTATCCAGGCACCAATAATCAGAACCATATATTCTTTCAAGTTCAGCTATTGCTTGCCCAGCATATCCTTTATTACGAAACTCTGCCATAATCCAAATTGGCGAAATCCTTTTTCTGCTTCCGTCATTTTTATTTACTACTCTAACCGCACCTACGACTATATTTTCATTAACAATAAAATAGTACGTTGTCCAAGGTTGTTCAAATTTAGTTATAATTTTTTCAAGACTTTCTGTTGCCGGACTTATGTCGAAGTCCTGATATTTATCCAAAAGATCCGAAAAGGCCTCAACTTGCATTTTCCATATAGTTTCAATATCTTCTCGCGTTGCCTTCTTTAATGTTACAGCCATTTTATACCTCACAATGAAATGTATATTTTCCCTTACCGTTTCCTGTCACGGGTTCAATAACATTACTATTAAGCAATACACTAATCAACTTAGATGCTCCAGATGACTTTAATCCAGTTACTTCTTCTACAGCACGTCTTCCGAAATATCCATTTTCTTTACCCGCAATATATAAATCTGTGGCATGTTTTATTGTTTTTTCTGACAGTGTACATGAGTACAATAACAGTTTGCTACGAATGTCCACTTTTGCGCTTTCAATGTCCACTTTTGCATCAAATATACTGCTTATATGCATTGATCTATTATGGAGTTCATATATTTAAATCATTGTTATTCTTTGATTCTGTAATAATCCTCTGCATCCACACCAATTTCAATAACGTTCTTTGCATCTTTCTTGCTCAAAAGACAGACCGTCTCCACGTGAAATGTCTCTATCAATCTTTTTCATAAGATTTTCTCAGTATTGATTTTTCAATCTTTCAAGCAGGAAATTGGAACTACATACACACCATCTTCTCGTCTGTATGCGAATGGTGCGACTCCACACAACACCATCATAAATGCTGGTTCCTTCATTTTGTCTGAATCTATTTTTGTGGCTAATTTTAATAAGTTCTCTGCCCCCTCATTTATTAATTTATCGCCACCAAGTTTTACTTCAATAAGTCCATATCGACCATTACGCAAGTGAATTACTGCATCGCATTCTAATCCAGATTTATCTCTATAGTGGAATACATCACCATCTAAGGAATCCGCATATATACGCAAATCACGTACACAAAGATTCTCAAAAATTAACCCCATCAAATTCAGATCATTTATTAAATCTTC
>JAZQQG010000019.1:0-33171 GCA_045628945.1 Lachnospiraceae bacterium | reverse complement strand
CTCAAGATGAGATATCCAATGACTTGATCATGTAAGACCCCTCGGAGACGACGAGGTAGATAGGGCCAGAGTGTAAGTGCAGTAATGCATTCAGCGGATGGTCACTAATCGGTCGAGTGCTTCACCAAAAAACTTGACTGTGTCAAGTTTTTGAGAGATTTCCTCACAGAAATCTCCCAGAGACTGGCAAGAGAAGTCAAACGGATAGTGTAGAGATGTTATTCCAAGGAAGAGATTCCAAAGTGATATGAGAGATTTGATGTTCGGTTTTGAAGGTATGATACCTATCAAACGGCCCGGTGGCTCAGCTGGTTAGAGCGCCGCCCTGTCACGGCGGAGGTCAGGGGTTCGAACCCCCTTCGGGTCGCTTCAATTTAATATTGAAAACGGGATCTTAGCTCAGCTGGGAGAGCATCTGCCTTACAAGCAGAGGGTCATAGGTTCGAGCCCTATAGGTCCCATTAGTTTGATGATGTTCTTGACACGCCGATGTGGCTCAATGGCAGAGCAGCTGATTTGTAATCAGCAGGTTATCGGTTCGAGTCCGATCATCGGCTTCATGGATGGATTCCCGAGTGGCCAAAGGGGACAGACTGTAAATCTGCTGCGATTGCTTCGGTGGTTCGAATCCACCTCCATCCATTTTCTTTTTGCCTGTAAGGTGAAGAGATTCATAGGTTTCTTGGTTACAGGAGACGATACTTATTGACGCGGGGTAGAGCAGTCTGGAAGCTCGTCGGGCTCATAACCCGAAGGTCACAGGTTCAAATCCTGTCCCCGCTACTCATGTGGTAGTGATATCACATCAGATGCCCAGATAGCTCAGTTGGTAGAGCAGAGGACTGAAAATCCTCGTGTCACTGGTTCGATTCCGGTTCTGGGCACGAAAAAAGGATTGCTTTTCAGCAATCCTTTTTTGTTGTTCTTTGACTTATAGGACAAAACGTGTTGATTAATTCCATTCTACTGAATTGCAATGTACTTGTTCTCCGGTTCCTTGGGCACCGGCTGTTTCTTGGGAATATCCAAACGGAGCACACCGTTCTCGAATTTTGCCATAATGTCTTCTTCGGTTACTTCTTTGCCAACGAAGAATCTTCTGGAAGTCGATCCGTAGAAACGCTCTCTGTGGATGTAGCGTCCGTCTTCATCCTTCTCTTCATTTTTCTCTTCCTTGGTTGCGGAGATGGTAAGGTAGCCCTCCTTAAGAGATGCCTTCAGGTCCTCTTTGTTATAGCCGGGAAGATCAATGGCAAATTCGTAGCCATTCTCTTTCTCGATGACATCGGTCTTCATCTCGGTCTCGAAGTTCACCTTCTTCTTTGCAGCACTCGCAGTCGGATACATCATTCCATCAAAAAAAGTATCAAATAAGCTGGGTAAATACATAATTCATTCCTCCTTTATAACGTGATTGAATTCGATGATTCTTTTGGGAAAGAATTCAATCATTACCTGTTTGTTGTTTACAAACACGTTATAACGCAGGAATTAGCACTCGTCAAGGGAGAGTGCTAACAATTAATGAATTGTTTAGAAAGTTCATATTGACTTTATTTTCACTTTTTCTGTACTATTTCTGTTCCAGATGCATTCTGACGAAGGAATCGAAGGTCTCACGGTAGTGTTCGTAAGAGAAATCTGCGGCACGCTTCTTGGCACAATCGGAATATTTGGCATAGAGTTCGTTGTCTGTAAGAAGCTTGATGATTGCCTCGGCGCAGATTTTTTCCTCTGCGTCTTCCGGATGTGCAAGGATTTTCGCAGTATCCGTATTTCGTTCAAATGTCATATCCGGTACCAGAATACCATAGTCTGCCAGAAGCATTGTGGGCGTACCGTCTTCTTTTTTTAGCAGGGAGGCGGCCTTGGCTACGGTAATCGTAGGATCATCAATGAGAATCTCCGCAGGGCCGGTCATACAGTTTGTTGCAATCGCCGGAAGGCCAAGACTCATTCCTTCCACGAGACAATTGGGAAAGCCCTCATTACGGGAGGTCAGCAGATAGAGGTCTGCCGCACGCAGGTAGGCGTAAGGGTCTTTGCTGAAGCCTGGGAAATAGACTTTTTCTTCGATTCCCAACTCCTCTGCCATCCGGCGGTAGTCTGAGTAGTCTCCGTCTCCGACAATGGTAAGTCTGGCTTCAGGAATCTGATTTTGCGCTAAGTAGAAGGCAAGAAGCATATGCCAGTAGCTTTTTGCGTCGTCACAACGTCCCAGGGCGATGATATTGCGAATCTTACGATTTTTGTCGTCGAAGGTTCCCCAGGGGAAGGGAATCTCTTTATGTGATTTTTCTTCAATCGTTTTCAGATCATAGAGGTTGTAGAGCGTATGGATACTCTGAACACGGAAATCCTCGCGAAGTCGCATCTCTATTTCGCGAGAGCAGGCGATGACGGTATCCGCACGACGAACAACGGAACCAAGGGATTTCGGGTCGGCAAAATCCATGAAGCTACGAATTCCGACCCAAACCTGCGAGCCACGGGTTTTGGCAAAATTGTTAATGCGATTGGCTGTGGGACCGAAGCTGTAGACGATGTCCGGGTGCTCGGAACGAAGAAGCTTCTTCAGAAGTCTGGTGCGCTTGAAAACATTGAGCACTTTGCGAGCCATGCCCGGCGCGGCAGGAACATTGAGATTCACAATGTGAAGCCCGTCGGTATCAAATGCAATCTCCCGATCATTGAACAGGACAACCGTAATATCGTATAAATCCGCCAAAACATGTGCACTTGTTACGCAGACACGTTCGAAGCCGCCCTGTTGAAGGGACGGGCAGAGTAAGAATAATTTTGGTCGTGACATATCGTTACCTCCGTGTTTCATTATAATACAGAACCCCATAGAAAACACTCGATTTTTGGAAAAAAGCACGCTCACAGCAAGGTCCGCTTCCGGCAAAAAAGAAAGACTACCTATTCCATTATTTTAATGTTATAATATAATGACTAAAATAATGGGGTTTTGTGAGCATTCAGTAGTAGGAGTTAGAAATATGAATGACGACAATAAAAAGGTATCTCTGCCGGTAGAAGACGAAGATGAACTTTTTGATGCCGAAATTGACGCTGAAATCGAAGCCGAAATTAAGGCGGAAATGGATGTGGAAGCAGAGGTGACAACCAAGAAAGAAGCAACCGCAAAAGCCGGCGAAAAAGATTGTACCAAAAGAAAAGCGAAAACCGAAGCAAAGACCGTGGGGAGAACGATTTTCACGGGCTTCAAGTGGGCGCTTTTCATCGGTTCTCTTTTGACTGTGGCACTGTGCTACCTGATTCCGGTTGCTTATTTTACGAAGCATTACTATCCGGATACAGTAATAAACGGAATTGATTGCAGTGAGAAGAATGTTGCGTATATTGACGGAATCATTGATAACGAGATTGAGGCCTATGTTCTTACAATTGCGGGACGTGATGGTTTAACCGACACCATCAGTGCGGCGGATATCGGGTTGCACTGTGTCGTAACCGGAGAGACGGAGAAGATTCTGAAGAATCAGAATCCTTATGCGTGGTTTACCGAGATTGGGAAGAAGCATTCTTATTCTGTAGAGCATCAGATTGAATACAATGAACAGCTTTTGAAAGAGCGTATTGATGGACTTGCCTTCTATCGGGATGAGAATATTGTGGCACCGAAAGAAGCATACATTGAGCGAAACGGGACCGAGAATTTTACTGTGGTCGAGGAAGTGGCCGGCACACAGTTAAAGGATGTTGCGTTGTATCCTCTTTTGGAGGGCCTGATTGACAGTGGAGAAGTGTATGTAGATCTGGATGCACAGGATCTCTATGTTGCGCCCGGTGAAGCAATGGGCGGTGCCAATATCAATGAGGTTGTGCAGGGTTTGAATGCGGTCTACTCGACGGATTTTGCTTATGTATTCGGTAAGAATAAGGAGTGTGTGAACCAGGAATTATTGGCGGATTGGGTTACCTTTGACTGGGATACCTACGAGCTTACCATTGATGATGAGCAGATTGCGGCCTTTGTCGATCAGTTGGCAAACACCTACAATACCTACAAGAAAAAAAGAAAATTCGTAACCAGCGAGGGCAATATGATTACCCTGAAGGGAGGCAAGATCGGCTTCCAGATTGATAAGGAAGCAACTTGTGCCGATATCCGGGAGAAGATTCTGTCGGGTGCACAGGGCGAGTTCGAGCCGGTATATACCCATCGCGGGCCGGAATACGGCGAGATTAACGATCTGGGCAATACCTATATCGAGATTAATCTGTCGAAACAGCATCTCTGGGTATACCAGAACGGTGAGGTTACAATGGAGTGCAGTATCGTATCCGGGAATATGTCGAACGGATGCGCTACTCCCGCCGGAGTCTATGCGGTCTTTAAGAAGTCGCAGGACACCGTATTAAAGGGATCGGCGGCCGGAGAGTCGTGGGAGACACCGGTTAGCTATTGGATGCCCTTTAACGGAAGTATCGGAATGCATGATGCGACCTGGAGACGTAAGTTCGGTAAGGAGATTTACTTAACGAACGGTTCTCACGGTTGTGTGAACCTGCCGAAGAAAAGAGCAAAGTTTATCTTTGAGATGTGCTATGTCGGACTTCCTGTCGTGTTATATTATGAGGACGTTGCTCAATAAGAGTGTTGCGAAGTAAGGACGTTGCTTAATCAGGATGTTGTTCAATCAGTGGGCAGAGCGGCGAGACATTTGTAAAAAAATAAGACGGAAGCACTCGGAGAATCGAGGCTTTTGGGGGCGGAATGAAGGATAAGAGCTTAATGCAAGGAATCCACTCAACCATTGAGCGGATGAAGAATACTGTGGTATGTGCTGCCAAAAAGCATGACCGTACAGCCGATCGCGTTATGAAGCGATATGGAAAGGACGTACTGGAGGCGGAGAATTTTATCGAATCCGGCAAAAATGTGCAGCACGGTGATATGTCGGTACGCGAGCACTGTGTACGGGTAGCGAAGACGAGTGTATCCCTCGCCGCAATTCTTGGTATGAAGGTACGCCGCAAGGATTTGGTTCGCGGTGCTCTTTTACATGATTATTTCCAGTACGACTGGCATTCACCGGAGCATTGCGGGTTGAAGAATCTTCACGGATTCTATCATCCGGGTACCGCCTTGAAGAATGCGGAGCAGGAATTTGAATTAACCGATTGTGAGCGTGACATTATCAAGAAACATATGTGGCCGCTTACGGTTCGATTGCCAAAATGCAAGGAAGCCTGGATTGTAACCATGGCGGATAAGTATTGTTCGACGTTAGAGACCTTGAAGCTTGCGCACGGAACGGCAGAGTATTCTCAGCTGGATCCGAATGCGCCGCGGGGTTCTTATTTCGCATAGAACGAAAATGGTGGGGTGTAGTATGAAATATGTGATGGCATTGGATCAGGGAACTACCAGTTCCCGATGCATTTTATTTGATAAGCAGGGCAATCCCTGTTCCGTGGCACAGAAGGAGCTTACGCAGATCTATCCCGTGGCCGGCTGGGTGGAGCATAACCCGTTGGAAATCTGGTCTTCGCAGTTGTCGGTTGCCGTAGAGGCAATGGGTAAAATCGGTGCAACGGTGGACGACATTGCGGCAATCGGAATTACGAATCAGCGTGAGACGACCATTGTCTGGAATCGTAAAACCGGACGCCCGATTTACAATGCGATTGTATGGCAGTGCCGCAGAACGGCGGACTATATTGATCGTTTGGTGGCAGACGGTTATGAGGACAGGATTCGAGAGAAGACCGGCTTGATTCCGGATCCTTATTTCTCGGGAACAAAGATTGCATGGATTCTGGATCATGTGGAAGGAGCAAGAGCCTTGGCGGATGCCGGGGAATTGTGCTTCGGTACGGTAGATACCTGGTTAATCTGGAATCTGACGAAGGGCAAAACCTATGTAACGGATTACTCGAATGCTTCCCGAACCATGCTGTTTGACATTCATCGCTGTGTTTGGGATGACGAGATTCTGAAACTTTTGAATATTCCGAAATCGATGCTTCCCGAGGTGAAGCCTTCGAGCTGTATCTACGGTTATACCGAAGAATCCGTGATCGGTGGTGAGATTCCGATTGCGGGTGCGGCGGGTGACCAGCAGGCAGCCCTCTTCGGACAATGCTCTTTTCACGAGGGGGATGTCAAAAATACATACGGTACCGGTTGTTTCCTTCTGATGAACACGGGAAGCAAGGCGTATCGCAGTGAGAATGGGTTGTTAACCACCATTGCGGCCAGTGTCGGCGGAGAGATTCAGTATGCACTGGAGGGCAGTGTTTTTATGGCAGGTGCCGCGATTCAGTGGCTTCGTGATGAGCTTCGCATGATTGAGAGTGCGAGCCAGTCGGAGGAGATTGCATCGACGGTTCCGGATACGAACGGTGTCTATGTGGTTCCGGCCTTTACCGGAATGGGAGCACCCTATTGGAATCCCGAGGCACGTGGAACCATTGTGGGACTTACCCGCGGTGCCACGAAGGCGCATTTTGTACGTGCGGCGTTAGAGTCCCTTGCCTACCAGACCATGGATGTACTTCATGCCATGGAGCGTGATACCGGCGTTAAGATGACGAGCTTGCGTGTAGACGGCGGCGCGTCGTCGAATAATCTTTTGCTTCAGTTCCAGTCGAATCTCTTAGGTTTCGATGTATTACGACCGAAATGTATTGAGACCACGGCCCTCGGAGCAGCTTATCTTGCGGGTCTGGCGGTCGGCTTCTGGAAGGATCGGGAAGAGATTCTGAAGAATTGGGAATTGTCGCAGACCTTCCACGCCGAGATTACCGAGGAACGCAGAGAAGAATTAATGAAAGGATGGCAGCGTGCTGTGAAGTGTGCGCTCTGCTATGGGGAATAATGGGTAAGATTTTCTATATCATGGGCAAAAGCTCCACAGGAAAAGACACCATTTATAAGAAACTCTTAGGCGGTCGGGTACCTCTCAAACGCCTGGTTCCTTATACCACCCGCCCCATTCGTGTCGGCGAGGAGGAAGGTGTGGAATATCATTTTACGGACGAGGAAGGCCTTGCAAAGATTGAGGCAGCCGGCCGTCTGGTGGAACTGCGCTCCTATGATACCTGCTACGGTGTGTGGAAATATTTTACCGTCGCAGAGGATACGATGGATCTTACCAACAATAATTATATTATGATCGGAACGATTGAATCCTATCTGAAGACCCGTGACTACTTTGGAAAAGAGAATCTTGTGCCGATATTAATTGTGCTGGATGACGGTGTGCGTCTGACGCGTGCATTGAATCGCGAAAAGAAGCAGGATCATCCGAAGTACGAGGAGATGTGTCGTCGTTTTTTGGCGGATTCCAAGGATTTCAGTGAGGAGGCCATTGAAGCGGCGGGGATTACCAAACGTTTCGTAAATGATCACTTGAAGCGGGTTCTGGCAGAGATTACGGAGTATATGGAATGGACATTAAGGTAAATCAGGTCGTACAGCCCCAGCAGGTCGTCGAGAACCGACCCGTGCAGGAGGCAGACGGTTCCTTTAAGTTCATATTGGCGAGCAACATTCAGGAGGCGGAGCTCCAACAGGTGCTGGAGTCTCTTATGGAGCAGATTACCCACGAGGGAGAGAAACTTGCGAAGCATCGGGACATCCGCGACATGAAGCGGTACCGTGCCCTGATTAAGGAATTCATGAATGAAATTGTGAATCGTTCCCATTCCTTTGCCCGCGAGAATTTCCTGGACCGAAAGGGTCGCCACCGTGTCTACGGAATCATTCGTCTGGTGGATAAGAATCTTGATGAACTGGCGCAGGCCCTGGTCAGCGATGAAAAAGATAACATTGATATCCTGTCGAAGATTGGGGAGATTCGTGGTCTGATTCTGGATATTTTCTCATAATAGGCGGTTTTGCGGAGCCGATAGGCAGAAAGGAGGGTCTTATGGCCGTATTTGCAGATATTATCGGACAAGAGAAGATTGTGAAAAACCTGATGGGTGCAGTGCGTGACCATAATGTATCCCATGCGTATATTATTAACGGTGAGCGTTCTGCCGGGAAGGAATTTATTGCAGAGATCTTCGCCCAGGCGCTGAACTGTGAAGCGGAGGGAGTGGATCCTTGCGGAGAGTGTCATTCCTGTAAGCGTGCCCTGTCCAAAAATCATCCGGACATTATTCATGTGACGCATGAGAAGCCGAACACCATCGGTGTTGAGGATGTGCGTCGACAGATTAACGGAGATATGGGAATCAAGCCTTACTCCGGTCCTTATAAGATTTACATCATGAACGAGGCGGAAAAGATGACGCCTCAGGCCCAGAATGCATTGCTTAAGACCCTTGAGGAACCGCCCGCATACGGCGTCATTCTTCTTTTGACAACATCTCTGGAGGCAATGCTTCCGACGATTCTCAGCCGTTGTGTGGTTCTGGATATGAAGCCGGTGGCAGACGATCTGGTGCGCCGCTATCTGATGGAGGAGATTCGGATTCCGGATTACAAGGCCGATGTTTGTGCGGCTTTTGCTCGCGGTAATATCGGGAAAGCCAAGGCCTTGGCGGTCAGCGAGGAGTTCGACAATATCAAGGCTGAGGTGGTATCGCTTCTTAAGTATATTCACGAGATGGACGTTTCGGAGCTTGTAAGCGCAATCAAGAAGATTACCGAGTACAAGTTTAATATTGATGATTATCTGGACATTATCTGCGTCTGGTATCGGGATGTCCTGCTCTACAAGGCGACACTTGATGCAAATCACTTGATTTTCCGAGAAGAGATACAGTATATTAGAAAAGTGGCCGATCGGAGCACCTACGAAGGAATTGAGAATATCATCGGGGCGCTGGAGACTGCCAAGAGTCGTCTGGATGCGAATGTGAACTTCGATCTGACGATGGAGCTTTTGCTCCTTGCAATCAAAGAAAACTAATTCCCGACGCAGTCGGGGGCTGTGGCGTTTCCTGCCACGCAATGAGAACGATGTGAGGTTGATAGATTATGGTACATGTAATTGGTGTAAGATTTCGTACAGCGGGCAAGATCTATTTTTTTGATCCGCTGAAATTTGATATTAAAAAAGGAGATCATGTCATTGTTGAGACCGCCCGTGGAATCGAGTACGGTACGGTGGTATGTGATCCGAAAGATGTTGAGGATGATAAGGTATTCCAGCCTTTGAAGCCCGTGATTCGTCTGGCAACCAAGAAGGACGATGAACAGGAGGCTTCCAATAAGGAGAAGGAGAAGAGCGCCTTCAAAACCTGTCAGGCAAAGATCCTGGAGCATGGTCTGAAGATGAAGCTCATCGATGCGGAGTATACCTTTGATAACAATAAGGTTCTCTTTTACTTCACGGCGGACGGTCGTGTGGATTTCCGTGAGCTGGTTAAGGATCTGGCGGGTGTATTCCGTACCCGTATCGAGCTTCGTCAGATTGGTGTTCGCGATGAGACTAAGATTCTGGGCGGTATCGGTATCTGCGGCAGACCTTTGTGCTGCCATACCCATCTGTCTGAGTTCATTCCCGTGTCCATTAAGATGGCAAAAGAGCAGAATCTGTCCTTAAATCCGACGAAGATCTCCGGTGTCTGCGGTCGTCTGATGTGCTGTCTGAAGAACGAAGAGGAGACCTACGAGGAGTTAAATCGTAAGCTTCCGAATGTCGGGGACTTCGTAACCACCAATGACGGTCTGAAGGGTGAGGTTTATTCCGTAAATGTTCTCCGTCAGCTCGTTAAGGTTGTCGTAACCGAGAACGATGCAAAGGAGATTAAGGAATATCCCGTAGACAGTCTTCATTTCAAGCGCCGTCAGCGTCGTGACAAGATGAATGTTGACAGTGCCGAGATGAAGGAATTACAGAAACTCGAAAAAGAAGAAAAAGAAGACGGCAAGTCCAAGTTATGATGGAAGAAATTATCTTACGTGAAAACGAAAGAATTGACGATCTTCAACGAAACGGCTACCGCATTATCCAGAATGGCAAGAAGTTCTGCTTCGGGATGGATGCGGTACTTTTATCTGGATTCGTTGCGGAGAATGGGAATCGTGTCGGGAATCGGGTGATCGATTTAGGAACCGGAACGGGAATTATTCCCATTCTGTTAGCCGCGAAGACGGAGGCGAAGTCCATTGTCGGGTTGGAGATTCAGAGTGAGAGTGCGGATATGGCTGCCCGCAGTGTGGGGCTGAATGGGTTGAAGAATCGTATTGAAATTGTGGAAGGCGACATCTGCAAGGCGGATGCTCTTTTTCCGGCGGCAAGCTTCGACAGTGTAACCTGCAATCCGCCATATATGATCGGACAGCATGGAATTCAGAACGGTGCGGATGCCATGACGATTGCACGGCACGAGGTTCTGTGTACCTTTGACGATATCGCCCGTGTGGCGGCAAAACTTTTGAAACCCGGAGGAAGCTTCTATCTGGTGCATCGTCCTTTTCGTCTTCCGGAACTCATTCGTACCTTAAGTAATTATAAACTGGAGCCGAAACGCATGCAGTTGGTTTATCCGTTTGTGGATGCGGAGCCGAATATGGTTCTGATTGAAGCGGTGCGTGGCGGTCGCCCGCGACTCACGATGCAGAAACCGATTATTGTATATCGTGAGAAGGGCGTGTATACAGAGGAGATCATGACAACGTATGGATACTAGAGGAACACTCTATCTATGTGCAACTCCCATCGGGAATCTCGGCGACATTACGGAACGAGTATTGACCACCCTGGCGGAGGTGGACCTGATTGCTGCGGAGGATACGCGCAACTCTATGGGACTTCTGAATCATTTTGAGATTCATACCCCCATGACGAGCTATCATGAATTCAATAAGTATGACAAGGCGGAATATTTGGTGGGCGAGCTTCGTGCCGGTAAGAATATTGCGCTGATTACGGATGCCGGAACCCCTGCCATCTCCGATCCCGGTGAGATTCTTGTGGATCTGTGTCATAAGGAAGGCATTCCCGTGACGTCGCTTCCGGGGGCTTGTGCTTGTATTACGGCGCTTACTCTGTCCGGTCTTCCCTCCAGACGATTCTGCTTTGAGGGGTTCCTGCCGCAGGAGAAAAAAGAATTGAATGCCCGCCTGAAGGTTCTTGCGACCGAGACGCGAACGGCAATTCTCTATGAAGCACCTCATCGCCTTCGTAAGTCCCTGGAGGATCTTCGCAAAGGACTTGGCGAGGAAGGCAAGGACCGGCCGCTTGCCCTTTGTCGTGAGTTGACCAAGAAGTTCGAATCCGTGGAGCGTACAACGGTGGAGGGCGCATTGGTCCTCTACTCCGAGAAGGAGCCGCGGGGGGAATATGTGCTGGTTTTGGGAGGAATCCCCGAAGAGGTTCTCAAGGAGCAGGAAGAGAAGGAATGGAGCAGCTTAGCGCTTGAGGAGCATATGGCGCTCTACGAAGCAAAAGGAATTGACCGGAAGGAAGCCATGAAACTGGTGGCAAAGGACCGCGGCATCAGCAAACGGGATGTCTATCAGGCACTTCTTTCGAAGGAATAGAATTAAGGTGTTGACAAAAGCACAACGAGATAATATATTGATTTCAACAGAGGGCGATATCGCCCCGGAAGAGTTTTTGGAGGAATGATTTATGCTTGAGAGAATTGTTCGCATTATTGGCGAGACCTTAAATATTGATGATGTATCTTCGATTACCGAAGAGACGAATTTCAAGGATGATCTGGGTGCAGATTCCCTGGATCTGTTTGAATTGGTAATGGCTTTTGAGGAGGAGTACGATGTCGAGCTTCCCGCTGAGGAATTGGACAGCATCGTAACCGTAGGTGACATTATGGATTTCATGCGTTCCAAGGGCGTTGAGGGCTGATATCTATAATAATCACACTATTCTGTAATGGGAATGATGGTATTGAAGGCAGAACCGTTATGCTACAATAAGCATAACGGTTTTTTGTTTGTGAAAAACGAAGTGGTTTGTCGATGTTAGGGGGGTATTTATGTCAGATCGGAATCGTAAACTGTTACAGAATATAGCAATCATTTGCTCGGTTCTTGCAACCCTTTTGTGCCTGGTTCTTTTGGTCATCGTGCTTCGGCCGAAGAACGGAGGCGGAGCGTCCGGGTCCAAAACGTCGGAAAAGAAGAAAGCGGGATGGTCGGAGGATCGCAGGGTTGCCGGATTGTCTTTTAGCAGGGAGAGCGGCGTCTATAACGAGGAATTTGAGTTGACGGTGCTTGTGCAATCGAAGAAGACGGTGAAGACGGTTTACTATACCCTGGATGGCAGTAACCCGACGAACTCGGCATCGCGGGAGGAGCTTACGGAGGGTGTTCCGATTGTGAGTCGTGCGGAAGATCCCAATGTGCTGGCAGCGGTGGATCCCGGCCTTTTCGACAGTGCGCATGTGCGAATGGGCAGCGACCGGAAGAGTTTTGTGGAAACCCTGAAGGCACCGGGGGACGAGGTTGTGGATAAATGTACCGTGGTAAAAGCGGTGGTGGAATATAAGGACGGGTCGTTTTCTCAGGTGATTACCGGTACCTATTTCATCGGCACGATTGAGGAGCATGTGGCCGGCGTATCGGAGAGCAGCAAAGCGCAACCCTTAGGAAAACTGGCAATTCTTTCCATTACGATGGAATACGATGATCTTTTTGATGCGGAAAAGGGAATCTATGTACGCGGAAATCTCTTTGAGGACTCGCTTAAAAAGCATATTGCAAGCGGTCAGAAGGTTGAACCGGATACCGCAAGAAGGCTACTGGCGAACTATTCGGCCCGCGGTCGTGAGTGGGAGAGAGCGACGCATGTGGATTTCTTTGAAAGCGACGGAACCACAACGGAATTGATTCTCAGTCAGGATTGCGGCATTCGTATCCAGGGGAATTATTCCCGCTCCGATTATCAGAAGAGCTTCCGTCTCTACGCAAGAAGTGAGTACGGAGATAATAATTTCCGGTATCCGATCTTCGGTGAGGACTGCAAGGATGACAAGGGCGAGACACTGGATCGTTTTAAGACCTTAATTCTTCGTAACGGCGGTAACTGTGCCTTCTCAATGAAATACAATACGGATTACTGGTCGGCCCTGATTCGCGATCTGGATGTGTCGACGCAGAACAGTCGACCCTGTGTTGTGTATCTAAACGGGGAGTATTGGGGCCTCTATGTCATGCAGGAGGACTACTCGGATGATTATTTTGAAGACCATTACGGCGTGGCAAAAGAGAACGTTATTCTCTACAAAGGAGATGCGGAGACCTACGCTTGCGGTTATAAGCTGGATCTGGGGGACCTGCCGGAGGGAGAGACGGATGTTGCCTACTACTATCGCGACCTGTGGAATTTCTTCAATACCCATGAGGACTGCGTGAGTGAAAAGGATTACGAGGCGCTCTGCGAATTGGTTGATCCGCAGTCGGTATTGGATTATTTTGCCGTGCAGATCTGGATTAATAACAAATGGGACTGGCCCGGGAAAAACTGGTCAATGTGGAAGACTCTGACAGTGGATTCCTCGAATCCGTATGGGGACGGACGTTTCCGTTTCTGCTGTTACGATCTGGAGTTCGGTGGAATCAGCGGTTCTTCCGAAGCAAAGACCAATACGATCAAAGAGGATAATTACAAGCCCCACGGTATGCTGGATCGCGATACGAACAACCCGGCAGTACTATGCTTTGTTTATCTGATGTCGAATCGCAATTTCCGTGACCAATATCTGGAGAAACTGAATACTCTTAGCGAGGAGGAATTTGCTTACGATTCTGCTTATGCGAAGCTTTTAGAGTTCCGTGACAGCTACACGCCGCTCTATGAACAGTTCTTCCATCGTTACAATGATCTGGGCAGCGCCGAGGACTGTAATGAGGGGTATTATTCCTCCGTACGCTGTATTGGGGACTATCTGAAGTCGCGACCCAAATACATCCCGAAGATGGTGGAATGGGTGCGCAAATTCTATGGGGATCTGTAGTCTCTACCAAGAGAAATTGAGAAGAATCAAGGGGGGTAAAAAATGAGATTTCGAGACGTGACCTTAGCCATTGAAGAAAGAGTTCAGTCCTTACTTGGCGAACTTACAACAGAAGAAAAGATTGGGTTTTTATCCGGCCATCAGAAGGCTGTTGAGCGCCTGGGAATTCGTGAAGCCTCCATTGGTACGGAGTATGCCAGAGGCTGGTCTTCCCATGAAGAGGAGTGGTATTGTACGGTGCTTCCACAGACCATCGGAATGGCATCGACCTTTGACCGGGAGTTGATTCATGAGGCCGGGAAGGTTGCAGGACGCGAGAGCCGTGCATACTATAACAGTGTCAACAAATCCTTATTTGGCTTCGGTCCGACGGTTGACTTGGAGCGTGATCCCCGGTGGGGTCGCCACGAGGAGGGATACGGAGAGGACCCGTATCTGACCGGAGAAATGGCCACTGCGTATACCAAGGGAATTGTGGGGGACGGCCCGATTAAGATAGCCCTTCCTCTCCTCAAGCATTTCATCTGTAACAATACCGAGACCGATCGCGACCGTTACAATACGGATGTGCCGGAACGTCTGCTGCAGGAATACTATTTTGAGGTGTTCCGTAAGCCGATTGTTGAGGGCGGTGCCTTTGGCGTTATGACGGCCTATAACAAGATGAACGGTCATCCGGGACTCTTAAGCCCGATAAATCAGAAATATGTGAAGGATGCCTGGGGCGGTCGTCTGGTCGTAAGTGACGGCGGTGCCTTTGGACAGATTCTGTCCTCTCACGGACTGACGAAATCTCATGGGGAGACGATTGCGCTTGCCATTAAAGCAGGTGCCAATGTGATGCTGGATGCCGAAGAGATGGTTACGGCGGCGGCCAGGGAAGCGCTGGAAAGGGAGCTTCTTACGGAGGCGGATATCGACCGTGCAATCTACGATACGCTCTATCTGCGTATGCTGCTCGGTGAGTTTGACGAGAATGCGAAGCTTCCGTATGCGGAGCTTACCAAGGAGGACGTAAACCGTCCCTGTGACCGTGCGCTTGCCCTGAAGATGTCCGAAGAGCAGGTCATTCTGTTAAAAAATAATGGTCTTTTGCCGCTGGGTGCGGATGCACTTGTAAAGAAAAAGATTGCCGTCATCGGACCCCAGGCGGAGGAGAATTTCTTAGACTGGTATACCGGAGCTTCTTCCTATGACCTGACCGTCAAGGACGGACTTGTCGAAGGGTTCGGTCCGGAGGGTGTGGAGATTCAGTGCGATCACGGACGCGATACGGTAGTGCTTCGCAATGTTTCCACCGGCAAGTATCTGCGTATGGAGGAAGACGGAACGGCCGTCGTGGATGCCGATTACGAATCCGCGGAACGTTTCGAGCAATACGATTGGGGCTTTGGCTATGTGAATTACAAGTCGGTTCGTACCGGCAAAATGCTTCAGGAAGACAGTGATCAGATTAAATGCACCGCGAAGGATGCTTACATGTGGTTTGTGCGTCCGATTCTGACCGACCATCAGGCGGAAGGCGGCGTTACCTTTACTTCCTGGAATAAAAAGAATATCGTGATGGATGCCGAGAATCATCTCTATGTGCGAGAGGAAGCTACAGAGGCGAAGGATATTTTTGTAATCGAAGTGGAATCCGACGGGGATGCCCGTATGGAAGCCCTGGCACAAGAGGCCGATGTGGTAATCTGCGCTGTGGGCAATCATCCGTTACAGGTAGGTCGTGAGGGATATGACCGCGAGAGTCTCCTTCTGGCACCTCGTCAGGAACAGCTGGTTCGCAATGCGGCCAAGCGGAATCCGAATACGATTCTTCTCATGGTATCGAGCTATCCTTATGCGGTGGATGAGTTTGATGCGTCCTGTGCTGCGGTACTCTACACGACGCATGCGGGTCCTGAACTTGGTCGTGCGGTGACCAATATTCTGTCCGGCAAAGCCGTTCCAAGCGGACGTCTGGCCTGCACCTGGTATGGCAAGGATTTTTGTTTCCCATCCATTTTTGAGTACGACATCGAAAAGAGCGGCATGACCTATCTCTATCATACGGGAAAGGTTCTGTATCCCTTCGGTTACGGTCTGTCCTATGCTTCTTTCTCCTACTCGGAGGCGAAGATTGCAGAGGAGTCCGGTAAGCTCTATATGGAGGTGGAGGTTACCAATACTTCTTCCTATGACGCGGCAGAGGTTCCGCAGGTGTATTTCCGAAAAGAGGAGAGTGCATACTCCCGTCCGCTTCTTAAATTGTGCGGCTTTACCCGAGTGGAGCTTAAGGCAGGAGAGACGAAGGCGATTCGTATCGAGATCGAAAAGCATGCCCTGGAGGTCTACGATACCGAGAAGGAAGCCTTTGTGTTGGAAGAAGGAACCTATCAGCTTCTGTTAAACAGGAACAGTAGAGACAGAATTGTTTCTTGTGCTATAATGATATAAAAAAGCATGAGGTGACAGCGTTATGCGTTTCGTAGTACAGCGAGTAAAACATGCATCGGTAGCCGTGGACGGAGAGGTCATCGGTAAGATCGAGCAGGGATATATGGTATTGGTGGGAATATCGCAGACCGATACCCGTGAGATTGCGGATAAAATGATTAAGAAGATGCTGGGATTGCGTATCTTCGAGGATGAGAACGGCAAGATTAATATTTCCCTTCGGGATGTAAACGGTTCTCTTTTACTGATTTCGCAGTTCACGCTGTATGCGGATTATAAGAAAGGAAACCGTCCGTCCTTCTTTGAGGCGGGAGATCCGGGAATGGCCAACGAGATGTATGAGTACATCATCGAAAAGTGTCGTGCGGAAGGGTATCATACGGAGACCGGTTCCTTTGGTGCGAGTATGCAGGTCAGCCTCTTAAATTCCGGACCCTTTACGATTCTGTTGGATTCGGATCAGCTGGCGTAGAGTGCCTTTGTGTAGGGAGCGTTCGGCCAAAGTCCGACGTTGACAACTATAGAAATATTGACAATTATAGAGAAAAAAGAAAAAACAGGAGGAGTCGAGTAATCGATTCCTCCTGTTTGTATTTTCAATCGTATTTCCGATAGCCGGGGTGATTCCGTCCTTTTAGAAATCCAACAGATGCAGGCTGTTCACTTCATCCGCCGTACCGTCCGAGGTCAGGTTGCAAGCAATACCGACACATCCGTATACACCGGCATTGTAACGATCCGCACGACCGCCGGTTACGGAATTCAGGCGATCATAATTGCGGTTGCCCGTATATGCGCCGCAGTAGATGCCACAGGAAATTTCGAAGATCAGGCAGAAAACCAAACCTAAGATATTGCATACAAGAGCACCTGTTGCGCCGCCGCTTCTCTTCTTAGCGACAATCGCCAGAACCAGACCAATGATGCCAAGGGCAAGACCGATGGAAGCACCGATCAGACCAAAGGTGAAACCACCGAGAATGCCAAGAATCAGAGAAAGGATGCCGCAGGCAAGTCCGAGACCGCCACAAGCACCTGCGGAGCGGGGAGCCTGAACGGGAGCAGCGTAGGGAGCCATTCCCTGAGGAGCCATATAAATCGGAGCGCCGAACTGCGGAGCAGGACCGCCGAACTGAGGAGCCTGAGGAGCGGGACCGCCGAACTGGGGTGCCTGCTGTGTAGGCGGAATGTACTGGGGTGCCTGTTGTGTAGGCGGAATGTACTGAGGTGCACTCTGAGGTGCTACAGCGGATGCCGGGAAGGACTTACCGCAAGCGGGGCAGACAGCAGAACCGTCCGGAGCCTGAGATCCACAATTGGGACAAAACATGATTTTTTCCTCCTGGAAATATAAGTCTATAGAAGTGTGATCAGTCACACACTACATTCGGGTTTATTGTACTATATCTTCTCTCTGCGTACAAGAAGCTTCTCTGCACCACCGAAGAGTAAGAACAGACCGATGGGAATGAGTAAGAAGGAGATAACCTGAGAGGTAGAAATCCAACCGGCCGTACCGCGAATCTCGTCTCCGCGCAGGAATTCCAGACAGAAACGGGCAACGGTGTAATAGCAGATGTAGATACCGAGCAGCTGACCGCGCTTGGTTTTTACTTTTTTATACAGGAAAAAGAGAATGCCGGCCATCAGGAAGTTTAAGCCTGCCTCAAACAACTGTACCGGGAAGCGGGGAACCTCATTCAGCTCCGGAACCAGCTCATTATACGGGAACTGCACGGCAAGGGGGCCATGGTATTCGATACCGTAGCAACAGCCGGCGCAGAAGCAACCGATACGACCGAAGGCATGCATGAAAGGAATGGCAGGTGCGTAGAATTCCATGTAAGGTGCGAAACGAACCTTGAAGGCCTTGCAGTAGATAATGATTCCGAGAACGCCACCGATCAGACCGCCGTAGAAAACGAGACCGCCGAACAGGTAGCCGACCGTATACATCCAATCCGCTTTCCATGCGGACACGAAGTGACTCCAATGGGTTACGACCCAGGGTACCTTGGTAAAAAAGTACATCGCTTTGGCACCGATGACCAGACCGATTCCCGCAAAAAGATGACCGCAGAAGCCATCCATGGTCTGAAGACCGAAGCGCTTGGCAGCGGGACGAAGTGCAAAGGCAACGATAAAGAAGCCGGCCATAAACAGCGTACTGTAAAGGGGCAGATCAATCAGTCCGAAAATAGAGAGAAACGGGAACATGGAAAAACCTCCGTGTGATTTTTTACTCACATGAATCATAGCATGAAAAAAGGACTGTTGCAATTGCAACAGTCCTTGGTTAACGACAAATTCGATACAAAATTATCTAAAAAGATCGTTAAGCTCTTTGTTATACTTCTTAGCTTCATTGTCTACGGTGCAAGCTGCGCCACAGATACCGGTACAACCAATACCCTTAGCACTTCCGCCTAACTTCTTAGCGCTCTGCTCAGCGGAGCAACCGCATACCATACAACCAAGCTCGAAGATACAAGCAAATACAATACCGATTACGGAGCAAACAAGTGCGCCGGTACCGGTTCCGTTCTCCTTCTTAGCCATGGTAGAGAATACAATACCTACAATAGCAAGAACAAGAGCGATCGTAGCACCGATTACACCCCAGCAGATACCGCCGATGATTGCAATAACGATAGAGCAGATACCGCAAACAAGGCCGATGGAGTTCGCAGCGCTGGGCTTGTTAGCCATAGGAGCAGCACCCATAGGAGCGCCCATAGGAGCACCGTTGAACTGAGGAGCTACAGGAGCACCGTTTAAAGGCTTACCGCAGTTAGGACATACATTTGCACCATCAGGTGCCTGACCACCACAATTAGGACAAAACATTTTTCTTTCCTCCTGGAATTATTATTGGGAACATTCCCTGCTTTTTATACGGGAAAATTTTAACAGAAATTTAATAATTGCGCAAGGATAGAATTCGGTTTTTTGCGAAGATATGCAAAAAAGAAATACTTTCGGCATAAAATCTTCTCTTTTCTTAATATATATGCATATGTTATTCTTACCTCGTGCTATAATGGTGGCGCTTATTGCGGGAGGAACTCTATGTATAAAAGAAGAGGAATGGTCTTTTTACTTATTATGATATTGGTATTCGGCATGACTGCCTGTGCCTCCC
Source organism: Lachnospiraceae bacterium (assembly GCA_045628945.1). GTDB lineage: Bacteria > Bacillota > Clostridia > Lachnospirales > Lachnospiraceae > RGIG4034. The sequence goes on along the minus strand of JAZQQG010000019.1, from coordinate 13,682 downwards.
AAAAGGAGAAACAGCCTGCAGAATCGGAGCCTGCAACAGGGAAGGAAACGGAGGACGATGGGATGGAAGAGACAATCTTGGATCCGCAGATGGCAATGGAACAGAATATGATTGAGAATTCTCTGTTGGCACAGGGCAATAATTACCGCTTGAAGAAAGTGATCGAGAAGGCACGAAGCGGGGAAGATGTCACTCTCGGGTTTATCGGGGGATCGATTACCTACGGTTATAATTCTGGGACGACGGAGAACTTCGCGAAGCTTGTGACGGACTTTTTTGCAAAAGAGTACGGCACGGGGGAGAATGTGCATTGTGTGAATGCCGGATTAAGCGGAACCCCGTCCTTGCTTGGACTGATTCGCTCCGATAAAGAGCTGTTTCCCGCGAAGCCGGATGTGGTTTTTATCGAATTTTCTGTAAATGACGGGGACCTGAACGGTGACTTTACGGGATACGAGAGTTTGGTGCGCAAATGTCTGATGCAGGACAATGCGCCTGCGGTGATTCTGCTTTTTTCCATTATAGAGAGCGGATATACCATGCAGAACGACCACAACCTGACGCGCTTCTATTACGATCTGACCGGCATCAGCATGAAAAACGCCATCTGGAGCTATCTGGAGGACGGAACCATCCGTTGGAAGGATTGGTCGAAGGACGAGTCCCACCCGAATGAGTGGGGACAGTCGATGTATGCGAAGTTTATTATTCACGCAATTCAGCTGGCCGATGCGGCGCAGTGGGATGAGGAATACGTGATTCCCGAGAAAACGAACAAGGGCTTTGACCACACGGCCCTGATTCCGGTGGACAATGCGCAGAATCCCGAGACGATCCGGGATGTGGAGTATGGTTCTTTTGCCATCGGAACGAAGCACGAGAATTTCCCGGACGGTTGGATGCATGAATCGGGTTCGGAGCCGATGACCTTTACCTATGAGGGCTGTGCGCTCTATCTGGTATACCGCAATACGAATAGCAATCAGTACGGAACGGCAGAGGTGTATGTGGACGGCGAGCGTTGCATGACGTTAGACGGCAATACCCCCGGCGGCTGGTACAATCCCGTGCCGGTTCGGATTACGAGAGCCAAGGAAAGCGGATTGCATTCGGTGGAGATTCGTATGGCCGAAGGATGCGAGAATCTGAAGTTTGAAGTGCTTTGTTTGGGCATTGTGCCGTAACTCTGAGAAAAATATGCGCGGGCTCGCCGATCGGTTCGGCGTCCAAGCGAACAATACATACGATAGGAATACAGGTGATAAAATGAGTTATGTGGAATTCACGAATGTGAAAAAACGATATCATATGGGCGAGGTGGACATCGACGCACTGCGGGATGTGAACTTCTCGATTGAGAAGGGAGAGTTCTGTGTTATTGTCGGGGCCTCCGGTGCCGGCAAAACGACGATTCTGAATATTCTCGGCGGTATGGATACCCTGTCGGAGGGAACCGTTATGCTGGATGGGAATCAGGTGTCTGCGTATTCGTCGAAGAAGCTGACCGCGTATCGCCGTCATGATGTCGGATTCGTTTTTCAGTTCTATAATCTGGTGCAGAACCTGACGGCACTTGAGAATGTCGAGCTGGCTTCGCAGATCTGCAAGGAACCCATGGACTCCATGGAGGTGTTGACTCTTGTGGGGCTTAAGGAGCGTGCTCAGAACTTTCCGGCGCAGCTCTCCGGCGGCGAGCAGCAGCGTGTGGCGATTGCCAGAGCCCTTGCCAAGAATCCGAAGCTTTTATTGTGCGACGAACCTACCGGTGCTCTGGATTATCAGACCGGTAAACAAGTATTGAAAATATTACAGGATACCTGTCGTAAGACCGGCATGACCGTGGTTGTTATTACGCATAACCAGGCGCTAACGGCGATGGCAGACCGCGTAATCCGCGTGAAGAGCGGTACGATTGTAAGCGAAGAGCTGAATGAGACAGTAACTCCTGTAGAAGAGATAGAGTGGTAATTATGAATCGATCCATGTGGAAAACAACATTGCGCGAGATTAAGGGAAGTCTCGGAAGATACCTGGCCATTCTGGCCATTGTGGGCTTGGGAGTTGGTTTTTTCTCCGGACTGAAGGTCACACGAAGCGCAATGGTCGTAACAACCGATGATTATCTGGCGGATTTAAATCTCTACGATTATCGAATGATCTCGCCCTTAGGGATTCGGGAGGCAGATGTGGAGACCTTTGCGGCACTGGATGCGGTGGAGGCCGCGGAAGGTACCTATTATGTCGATGTAATCGTTTCGGACGAGGAGACGGAGTTCGTAGTGCGGATGCATTCGATTACGGAGACCCTGAACCGACTCTCCATTGCCAAGGGTCGGGCGCCGGAAGCTGCGAATGAATGCGTGGCGGATGCCAGATACTACGATGAAACGGCCATCGGAAAGACCTATACGGTTTCGTCCTCCAACGAGGAAGCCGGAATTGCGGGATTGAAGGAGCGGACCTTTACCATTGTGGGTCTTGCCTATTCCCCGATTTATCTGAATTATGAGCGAGGAACCACCTCGGTGGGCAACGGTTCCATTCGTTTCTTTACCTATGTTCCGAAGGAAGCCTTTGCACAGCCGGTCTATAACGATCTCTATGTGGCGTTAAAAGAGAAAGCGTCCATCTATACCAAGGAGTATGACCGCCTGGTAGAGAAGCATACGGAGGAGATGGAGGAGACTTTGGCGGAATGTATCGCAAAGGTCGCACCCATCCCGGGAATTGAGGGGTATACCCTTACCCGAAACGCCAATGTCGGTTATGCCTGTTTTGAGAACGATTCCCAGATTGTAGAGGGAATCGCGATTGTGTTCCCGGTGTTCTTTTTCCTGGTGGCGGCGTTGGTGTGCGTAACAACCATGAACCGCATGGTGGAGGAGCAGCGAACCCAGATCGGAGTCTTAAAGGCACTTGGCTACGGCAGCGGGACGATTATGGCCAAATACATGATTTACTCCGGTTCGGCGGCCGTTGTGGGATGTGTCGGTGGTTTTTTCCTTGGGTCCTTTGCGATTCCGAAGATTATCTGGATTGTCTACGGCCTGATGTACGGTTTTACCAAGCTGCAGTTTTTGTTTGACTGGGTATTATTCGGGATTTCACTGCTGGTATCCTTACTCTGTTCCGTGGGAACGACGTATGTTTCGGTACAATACGAGCTTCGTTCGAAGCCCGCAACCCTGATTCGTCCGAAGTCACCGAAGAACGGCAAGCGAATCCTTTTGGAGCGTATCACCTTCCTCTGGAAGCGGATTCCGTTTCTGCATAAGGTGTCGATTCGTAATGTGGTTCGTTATAAGAAGCGATTGATTATGATGGTGCTGGGAATCGGCGGCTGCACGGGACTCATTATTACCGGCTACGGAATTCGTGATTCGATTGCGACCATAGCGGACAGTCAGTACGAAGAGATTTTGATCTATGATGAGCAGGTCAATTTTACCGAGAATCTTACGGAAGAGAAATTAACGGCCATTCGCGAGGAGTATTCGGACTCCATTGAGCGGATGGAACCGATCTACCAGTCGTCTTATGAGATTGTGACCGATGACCAGACCAAGAGCGTCATTGTAATTGCGCCGAAGGAGAGAGAGGCACTTTCGCAGGTGGTGAATCTTCATACCGCGAAGAAGGCTCCGATTCCGGCCCCCGAAAAGGATGAGATTGTCTTAACGGCCAACCTGGCGGAAAAGCTGCATCTCAAGGTAGGAGATAAGGTTACGATTCGCGACAGCGAGCTAAAGAGTACGACGCTGACCCTTAGCGGAATCTGTGAGAATTTCTTCAGTGCCTATGCGTACTGCGATGCATCGTTTTATGAGGCATATCGCGGAGAAGAACCCGAATACCGGACGGCATACCTAAACGTTCTGGACGGTGTGGATGAGCATGTGCTCTCGGCGAAATTCTTAAATCGTTCGGATGTCAGCTCGGTGGCAGTGAATGCCGACACGCGTGAATTGTTCCGCAAAATGATGTCGACATTGAACTATATCATTGTGCTGGTTCTTGTCTGTGCGGCAGCATTGGCCTTTATCGTGCTGTATAACCTGACAAACATCAACATTACGGAGCGTCTGCGTGAGATTGCAACCATCAAGGTGCTTGGCTTCTACCCTTGGGAGACGGCGAGCTATGTGTTCCGTGAGAACTTTGTTCTGACGGCCCTTGGTGCCATTGCCGGAATTCCCCTCGGAATTGCCCTGCATCGCTACGTTATGTTTAATATTGATATTGAGATGGTATCTTTTGATGTGCATATTACGGGGATCAGCTTCCTCTATGCCATCCTGTTTACTTTTGGATTTGCTTGTTTTGTGGACTTCGTGATGTTCTTCAAGCTGAAACGCATCAATATGGCAGAGTCGCTTAAGTCCATTGAATAGAATTGGGTAGGAAAACTATGGAAAAATACAATTATCATACGCACACCGGTCGCTGTAAGCATGGCTGCGGCAGTGAGGCGGAATATGTACAGGCAGCCATTGAAAAGGGGATTACGGTTCTCGGAATGTCGGATCATTGTCCTTTTCCCTATGGCGAGTTCCCTCTGCGTATGGATTACGAGGAATTGGATCCGTACCTTGAGGCCCTGGACCGGGAACGCGAGCTTCATAAGGACGAGCTGAAACTATTGAAGGGCGTCGAGATTGAGTACCTTCCGCAGTACGATTTCTATTATCGTGAGCTTTTGGAGAAGCGGGGCGTTGATTACCTGCTTCTGGGTCAGCATGTCTATATGGCAAATGAAAAAATGGAGAACATCTATCTGGTGAAGAGCACGGAATGCTTTCTTGATTATGCAAAGAGCATTGCCGATGCCCTGGATACCGGGTATTTTAAGATGGTGGCACATCCGGACATCTATTCGATTATTGAGCTTCCCTGGGATGACAACAGCCGGCGTGCGCAGGACATCATCCTCGAAGCGGCCGTGAAGCACGGAACCATTTTGGAATTCAATGCGAACGGTATTCGTCGCGGACAAAAGCCTTATCCGGAGGGCGAGCGATATATGTATCCGATGTTTAGCTTCTGGGAGGAAGTTGCGAAGACCGGGATTCGCGCAGTAGTCGGCTCGGATGCCCATCGTCCCGCAGATGTGTGGGACCCTGCCGTTGAATTTGGCTGGGAGTATCTTAAGAAGCTCGGGATTGAGACGCAGATGCTCTGACCGGGTGTGGGAACAGGTTTGATGGTATGAACAAAAAAGGAATGGATATGACGCAGGGCAATCCCATGAAGCTGTTGCTTTTGTTTACCCTGCCAATGTTAGTCGGTAATCTTTTTCAACAACTCTATAACATGGTGGACTCCATGGTCATCGGCAAATGCGTAAATGCCAATGCGCTGGCAGCGGTGGGCTGTACCGGAAGCTGGAATTATTTTTTCTTCTCGATGTCCTTGGGAATGTCCATCGGTGTCGGGGTTGTGGTGGCGCAGTTTGTCGGAGCCAGAGATGAAAAGAATGTGCAAAGAACCATTGTGAACGGCCTTTATGTTCTGACGGGCATCTCCCTTTTTATGAGTTTTCTGGGAATTGTCCTGGCGCGGCCGATTCTTGTGCTGATGCAGACCCCCGCAGTCATTCTGGACGACGCGGTGGTCTATATGCAGGTAACGAGCGCGGGACTTCTGGCGGTATCGATTTTTAACGGTGCTTCTTCGATTCTTCGTGCGTTGGGCGATGCGAAGACGCCTTTGATTTTCCTGGCGGTTGCCAGTGTGATCAATATCGGATTGGATCTTCTTTTTGTCATGGCCTTCCATTGGAGTGTTTTCGGTGTCGGTCTGGCAACCATTTTGGCACAGATGATCGCGGCCATCGGAAGCTTTGTCTATGCGTTTCGCAAGGTACCTGAATTCCGGATTCCCAAGGAGATGCTGCACCCCCATCGGGATACGATGCTTCGCTGCATCCGAATCGGAATGCCGGTTGCTTTGCAGAATTCGATGATTGCATTGTCCTGCATTGCGCTTCAGGTGGTCATCAATGGCTTCGAAGAGGTAGTTGTAGCGGCCAATACCGCATTGATCCGTTTGGAAACCCTGGTTCAGCAGCCCTTTGCTTCTCTGGGTGCGGCTCTTGTGACTTATACCGGACAGAATATGGGAGCCGGTGACGAGGAACGTGTGAAAAAAGGATTTCGCGCATCCGTCGTGCTCTGTGCCGCTTTTTCCCTTCTGATTCTTCCGATTGGTTTCTTCGGTGCGAAATGGTTTATCGGTCTTTTTGTAAATGAGCCGGAGGTAATCGCAATGGGCGTGCTTGCTCTTCGCATCGATGTATTCTTTTACTTCGGGCTGGGCATGATTCATGCCTCGCGTAATGTCTTAAACGGAACCGGAGATGCCTCGGCAGCCATGATTAACGGAATCGTGGAGGTCGTGGGACGTGTCGGGTTTGCCAAACCTCTTACGATGATTCCGGCCATTGGAGTCAGCGGAATCTGGTATACCACAGGAATTACCTGGACTCTTACGGCGCTATTCTCCACCGGAAGATACCTGACCGGCAAATGGAAGAATAAGTCCCTTACCAAGAGCTAAACGGTTCGGAATCGACAGATTCCGGGTGAAGGAGAGAATCTATGAAAAAAAGATTTTGGTTGTTGCTTGCGGTGGCTCTGCTTACTTGTACCGCTTGCTCCGGGAAAAAGAACAAAGAAATTGAGAAAACGCCTGCGAAGGATTCCGGTACGCATGATATTTTTACCGAGGATCTGACCCCTTCCAAAAAGGAAGTGGAAGGTGGCTCCTTCGTCTATACCGTTCCCGCAAACTGGATGGTGTTGACGGATTCGAAGAGCCTTACGATGTATGTGGGCCCGGAGGCGGGTACGGACCCTGCCTCGATTCTCTATTGGGAGACCGAAGAGGAGGAGTGGGATACCTCTGAAGAGGCCTTGCTTGCTGCGTTCGGAACGACTACTGAGGCGATTGCGGGAGACGGTTCCGAGGATTCCGCTTCGGCAAAATACCGTGTTGAGGTCTGCGAGGAATTGAAGCTTGGGGGCTTTGATGCCGTGCATTTCGTGTATTCCTTTGACGTAAGCGGAATTACGTTCCGTACAGAGGCGTATCGCGCACGAATTGGTAAAACGATTGCGACCCTTTCCCTTACGGATTCCGATATGAATGCCGTCGGTGTTTTTCCCTGGGTAGAGAAGTTTAACGAGATGGTGCATGCAATGACAATTGAGACAAGATAGTTGACGACAACCGTGTTCTGTGTTAGTTTTTAATGTATGAAGGGCAGTGAAGAAGAGAGTACATTTTCGCACCTTTTCCAGAGAAGGCTTTCAGGGAGTTCCCTGGCTGCGAGAAGCCGAAGGAAGTGGGAATGGAACATGGCTTCGGAGCCGCGCACCGAGCCGGAGACGTCCGGTTAGGCTGCGACAGGAGTCGCCTGTTATAGCGACAGGGTTTAGTCAGAACCTAATGAGCCCGGCATCGTGAGAGGTCGGGGAAGAGAAGTGGTAACACGTGATTCACGTCTTCTCGTGCCAAGGCACGGGGAGACTTTTTTTGTGTTACGGGATATTTTCTTTTAACACAAAAAACGCTTCGCACGACAATAAGATTCAGATAGAAAAGGAGAACGACCATGAGCAAAGACAAGTATTACATTACTACCGCGATTGCTTATACCTCCGGCAAGCCTCATATCGGCAACAGCTATGAGATTGTCCTCGCAGATGCAATCGCACGATTCAAAAGATTAGACGGCTACGATGTTTTTTTCCAGACCGGTACCGATGAGCACGGTCAGAAGATCGAGCTGAAGGCCGCCGAAGCCGGCGTGACCCCCAAGCAGTTCGTAGACGGAGTCGCAGGAGAGATTCAGTCCATCTGCGATTGTCTGAATGTTTCTTATGACAAGTTTATTCGTACCACGGATGCCGATCATGAGAAGCAGGTTCAGAAGATTTTCAAGAAAATGTATGACAAGGGCGATATCTACAAGGGCGCTTACGAGGGCTTATACTGTACGCCCTGCGAGTCCTTCTGGACGGAGGCTCAGCTGGTGGACGGTAAGTGTCCCGATTGCGGACGCGAAGTTAAGCCTGCCAAGGAGGAAGCATATTTCTTTAAGATGAGCAAGTATGCGGACCGCTTAATCGAGCACATCAACACCCATCCGGAATTTATCCAGCCCGTATCCCGTAAGAACGAGATGATGAACAACTTCTTATTGCCGGGTCTGCAGGATCTCTGTGTATCCAGAACCTCCTTCAAGTGGGGAATTCCCGTTAGCTTTGATGAGAAGCATGTCGTATACGTATGGCTGGACGCATTGACGAACTACATCACCGGTATCGGTTATGATGCAGACGGCAATTCCTCCGAACTGTATAAGAAGAACTGGCCCGCCGATCTTCACCTGATCGGTAAGGACATTGTTCGTTTCCATACCATCTACTGGCCCATCTTCTTAATGAGTCTGGGCGAGGAGCTTCCGAAGCAGGTATTCGGTCATCCCTGGTTACTGTCCGGTGACGGTAAAATGAGCAAGTCCAAAGGAAACGTTCTCTACGCGGACGACCTTGCGAAGTTCTTTGGCGTAGATGCCGTTCGTTATTTCATGATTCATGAGATGCCCTTTGAAAATGACGGATCCATTACCTGGGAGCTTATGACCGAGCGTATCAATTCCGATCTGGCCAATGTACTCGGTAACCTTGTGAACCGTACCATCTCCATGAGCAACAAGTACTTTGGCGGTGTGGTGGAGAATAAGGGCGTCGAGGATACTATGGACGCAGACCTTAAGGCAGTTGCCACCGATACCTATGCCCGTGTGGCAGCCAAGATGGCCGACCTTCATGTGGCCGATGCCATTACCGAGATTTTCACGCTCTTCAAGCGTTGCAATAAGTATATTGATGAGACCGAGCCCTGGGTACTTGCAAAAGACGAGGCGAAGAAGGACCGTCTTGCGACCGTTCTCTACAATCTGTGCGAGAGTATCGTAATCGGTGCCAGTCTCCTGAAGGCCTTCCTGCCTGAGACCGCAGAGAAGATTGCAAAGCAGTTATGTACCGGGCTTCGTCCCTTCGAGACGCTTGGAACCTTCGGAAGCTATCCTTCCGGAAACAAGGTGACCGAGACCCCCGAGATTTTGTTTGCAAGACTGGATATCAAGGATGTACTGGCAGAAGCTGCAAGAATCGCAGAGATTCAGAAGGCAGAGGTGGCAGAGCCGGAACCCGCAGCAGAGGAGGAAAATGCAGTGGAAGTTGAAATGAAGGATATGATTTCCTATGATGATTTTGCGAAGTTACAGTTCGTAGTCGGTGAGATTCTGGAATGTGAGGAAGTGCCGAAGTCCAAGAAGCTTTTATGCTCTCAGGTTAAAATCGGCAATACCGTGAAGCAGATCCTCTCCGGTATTAAGCCTCATTACACCGCAGAAGAGATGGTTGGCAAGAAGGTTATGGTTCTTTTGAACCTGCAGCCTCGTGAGATTGCGGGTCGTATGAGCGAGGGCATGTTACTCTGTGCGGAAGGTCCCGACGGAACGCTTGCATTGATGAAGCCGGAAAAGGACGTTGCAGCCGGCTCCGAAATCGGTTAATTCTGTCAGTCGAGGCCGTGTGGGGTGGCCATGGGGGTGTTTTATGAAAAAAGAAGAATTCTATTATGATTCTCGTGATGAAAAGAGCAAGATTCACGCAATCCGTTGGATTCCTGACACGGAGCCGAAGGCCATTGTGCAGATTATCCACGGAATGCAGGAATATGTAGATCGTTATGATGAATTTGCAAGATTCCTTGCAGATAAAGGAATCCTGGTCGTTGGCGAGGACCACTTGGGACATGGTGGTTCTTCGGCCAAGGAGGATCTGGGCTATTTCTGTAAGGACGATCCGGCCACGGTTGTGGTACGCGACGTCCATCGCCTGAAAAAACTGACACAGGAGCAGTATCCCGGAATTCCCATTGTGATTCTGGGCCATTCCATGGGCTCGTTTATTCTCCGTAATTATCTTTTCATGTACGGAACGGGAATTCAGGGAGCCATCGTGATGGGTACCGGCTCACAGCCGGGAATCGTTCTCGGAATGGGCAAGCTCATTACGAAGGTGGTCGGTGCATTCCACGGCGGCGACCGTTATGTCAGCAAGTTTGTTGCCAATATGGCCTTTGGTACCTATCTGAAGCGCATTAAGAATCCGAGAACCGTAGTGGATTGGTTGTCGGTCAATGAGGAAAATGTCGATAAATATGTTGCGGATGAGCTCTGCGGAGTTCCCTTTACGTTAAACGGTTTCCATACACTTTTCACCTTCATCTCCCGGGCGCAGAAGGGCAAGAATCTGAAGAAGATTCCGAAGAACCTTCCGATTCACCTGATTGCGGGAGAGGAGGATCCGGTGGGTGCCTACGGCGAGGCGGTACTGAATCTGTCGGAGACCTATCAGAAGCTGGGACTGAAGGTAACGGATCGCCTCGTTTCCGGCAGTCGTCATGAGATTCTCAACGAGGACAACCGTCAGGAAATCTACGAAGAATTGTATTCTTTTGTTGAATCCGTCTGTTGAGGAAGAAATCAGAATTTGATATAATAAACAGTAGGATTTAACAGTATGGACAGTCGATATTATATTCGGATGGCAAAGGCGGACGATTGGCAGGATGCCATGGCGGTTGCGTGGCGAACCTTCCTGGAATTCGAGGCGGATGTCTACCCGGAGGAGGGCGTGAAGAATTTCTACGACTTCGTTACGGATGAGAAGCTCCATCAGATGTTTGTTATGGGAACATACCAATTGATGTGTGCTTTTGACCGCGAGTCCCGGGTGGACGGTCATGACCGTATGGTCGGGATTATCTCGCTTCGCAATGCCCATCATATTTCGTTGTTGTTTGTGTTAAAAGAATATCATCGTCAGGGAATCGGTTCCGCATTGATTGACGAAATGCGCAATTATCTTTTGACGGAGCTGGGAGGCGATCGTATGACGGTCAATGCCGCTCCGTACGGAGTTGATTTCTATCACAGGCTGGGCTTTCGAGATCTGGCCGAAGAACAGTTTCAGGACGGGATTGTGTTCACACCGATGGAGCTCTATCTGTAGGGGTGGTGTTCCTTGTTGTGAGCGGTTGCAGCGCGGCTGATATCAGTCGGAAAGGGAATTATGCAGGAATACATTCGAAGTAAGGATCTGGCCCTTTTAATTCGTGACACGGTATCGTTAATCGATAAGCGTGTTATGGACCACGGCATGAAAACTGCATATTTGTTCTGCAAAATGTTGGAGTGTACCGGCAAATACGAGATGTTCGAGATTGCCGATCTCTCTGTTCTTGCAATGCTTCATGATATCGGCGCGTATAAGACGGACGATACCTCGGATATGCTGCGCTTTGAGATTAAGGAATTCCTGCCCCACAGTGTGTACGGATATCTTTTCATGAAGTTTTTGTCTCCCCTTGAGGAGCAGTCGAAGATTATTCTCTATCACAATACGGATTACTCCGTTCTGAAAGGGTTAAAGTACCAGTACGCAGAGGAAGCGAATTTCCTGAATCTTGCCGAGAAGGTGGTCATCTACCAGACGGCCATGGGCTCGACCTTTGATGTGGGTCTGTTTAATCGTTATGCCGGCACGAAGTATTCCGAGAAGTCCCTTACGATTCTGTCCCAGGCGGTTAAGAAATATGATGTTTTGAACAAAATCTCGAACGGTGCGTATGCCGGTGAGGTGGATGAGATTCTGGATTATGCTCTTTTCTCCGACGACGAAAAAGATAAATATATCCAGATGTTAATGTATTGTACGGGTTTTCGCAGCGAGTATTCGGTGGTCGATTGCGTAACCTGTATGTGTATCTGTGAGAAGCTGGCCAAGGAGATGGGGTGTACGAAGGGAGACCGATACCTTCTTCGTTATGCCGCCATTGTTCACGATATCGGAATGCTTGCCATTCCGAAGGAGATTACCGATGCGGCCCGAAAGTTAACGCAGGAAGAATTCCATCGGATGCAGAAGCATATCGGAATCGCGGAGAAGATTTTTAACAATCGTCTTGCTCCGGAGGTGGCCAAGATTGCACTTGCCCATCATGAGCGCGGGGACGGCAGCGGTTATCCGAAACGTCTGACCGCCAAGCAGATTACGATGATGCAGGGAATTCTCGCCCTGGCGGATACGGTAACCGGTCTGGTAAACAAGCGCAGTTATCGTGATCCTTTCCCGAAGGAGAAGGTTCTCCTCATCCTGCGGGAGGAAATGGCCAAGAATAAGTATTATCCCGATGCGGTGACGGTACTGACCGAGTTCTATGATTCGATTATGGCGGATGTGAAGGTGCAGGCGGACGAGATTCTGACGATGCATAAGAAGTTAATCGAGCAGTTTGAGATGGTTTATAAGAAGAGCGGATCCTAAGAAAACGGTCTGTAGGACGTTATCGGCATCCCTTTTGATACAGTTGCGTAAAAAACAAGCACAAAGAATCAAAAAATGAAACAAAAAACAAGGGAAATGTTGCAAGTTGCACATTAATTCCTTGTTTTTTTGTCATATTGTCGGTAAATGGGCAGGATTGCGGGCAGAATCCACAAGGAATTCCGTGAAATTTGTGAAGTTGATGTGTTGAATAACCGGGTGGACAATGATATAGTAAATGAAGATGCGGGGAATCGCCCCGCGATTAATTCTAGGAGGAACTTATAAAATGGCAAGTTTATCTTTAAAGAACATTTGTAAAGTATACCCCAACGGATTCGAAGCTGTTAAGAACTTCAACCTTGAGATCGCAGATCAGGAGTTCATCATCTTCGTAGGTCCTTCCGGATGTGGTAAGTCTACTACTCTTCGTATGATCGCAGGTCTGGAGGATATCTCTTGCGGTGAGCTGAAGATCGGCGACAGAATCGTTAACGACGTAGAGCCTAAGGACAGAGATATCGCGATGGTATTCCAGAACTACGCTCTGTATCCTCATATGTCCGTATATGACAACATGGCATTCGGACTTAAGTTAAGAAAGGTTCCCAAGGACGAGATCGATAAGATGGTAAAGGAAGCTGCTAAGATCCTTGACCTGACCGCTCTCCTTGATCGTAAGCCCAAGGCTCTGTCCGGTGGTCAGAGACAGCGTGTTGCGATGGGTCGTGCTATCGTACGTAATCCTAAGGTATTCCTTATGGACGAGCCTCTTTCCAACTTGGATGCTAAGTTACGTGTACAGATGCGTATCGAGATCGCTAAGTTACATCAGAGATTAGGCACCACCATCATCTACGTAACTCACGACCAGACCGAGGCTATGACCCTTGGTACTAGAATCGTAGTTATGAAGGACGGTGTTGTTCAGCAGGTTGATACTCCTCAGAACCTTTACGATAAGCCACACAACTTATACGTAGCTGGATCCATGGGATCACCACAGATGAACTTCATCAATGCTACAGTAGAAGTTAGCGGAGATGTTGCTTGCCTCAAGTTTGCTGGTAAGTCAGTTCCACTTCCTCCAGCAAAGAGCAAGAAGCTTATCGATGGTGGATATGATGGAAAGGTTGTTACATTCGGTATTCGTCCTGAAGATGTTTATGATTCAGAAATGTTCATCGAAACATCTCCTCAGAGCGTATTCGAAAGCACAATCAAGGTTTACGAGCTTCTTGGTGCAGAAGTTTACTTATACTTTGATCTTGCTGAGTTCCC
>JAZQQG010000018.1:0-61753 GCA_045628945.1 Lachnospiraceae bacterium | reverse complement strand
CGGTATTTGCATTACGAATTCTCGTAAGCATATCTGCAATAGGATCACTCATTGTCATTATTGTTTCCTCCTTACCAACTTGCTTTCTTTACGCCGGGAATCTCACCCTTGTATGCTAACTCACGGAAGCAAATTCTGCAGATTCCGTACTTTCTTAAATAAGCGTGGGGACGACCACAAATCTTGCAGCGAGTATATTCTCTGGTGGAGAATTTCTGCTTACGCTGCTGCTTAATCTTCATTGACGTCTTAGCCATGATTTTCTCCTCCTATTATTTCGCGAAAGGCATGTTGAACTGGGTTAACAGCTCACGAGCCTCTTCATCAGTCTTTGCGGTGGTAACGAATACAACGTCCATACCTCTTACCTTGTCAATCTTATCGTACTCGATCTCAGGGAAGATGATCTGCTCTTTGATACCCAGAGCATAATTACCTCTGCCATCAAATCCGTTAGGGTTAACACCTCTGAAGTCACGAACTCGAGGTAATGCAAGGTTAACAAGACGATCAAGGAACTCGTACATCTTGTCACCACGAAGAGTTACTTTACATCCGATAGGTAAGCCTTCTCTAATCTTGAAGTTAGCGATTGCCTTCTTTGCCTTGGTAGTAACTACCTTCTGGCCGGTAATGGTCTCCAGCTCAGCAACAGCAGTCTCAAGAACCTTAGCGTTGTCCTTTGCTTCGCCAACACCCATGTTAACAACGATCTTGTCTAACTTGGGAACTTCCATGATGTTCTTATATCCAAACTTTTTGATCATAGCGTCTACGATCTGATCTTTATACATGTCTTTAAGTCTACTCACTCTTCTAGACCTCCTTCCTTAATTAGTCGATAACCTCGCCGGTAGTTTTTGCAATACGTACTTTCTTGCCATCCTTTATCTGGAAGCCTACTCTCGTAGCCTTGCCCTTGTAAAGAAGCATTACGTTGGAAGCGTCCATTGCAGCTTCCTGAGAAACGATGCCGCCGTTCTGATTCGCAGCGGAGGGCTTGGTGTGCTTGGAAACCATGTTCAGGCCTTCTACAACAACCTTGCCGTTCTTGTGATCAACAGAGAGGATCTTGCCTTCTCTGCCCTTATCCTTGCCGGCGATAACCTTAACGGTATCACCCTTCTTAATCTTCATAGTAGCCATGCTGCACCTCCTATAACACTTCGGGAGCAAGGGAAACAATCTTCATGAACTGCTTCTCACGAAGTTCTCTTGCTACCGGTCCAAAGATACGAGTACCCTTGGGGGTCTTATCGTCTTTGATGATAACAGCAGCATTCTCGTCAAACTTGATATAGGAACCGTCCTTACGACGTGCGCCCTTTACGGAACGTACAACAACGGCCTTAACTACATCACCTTTTTTAACAACACCGCCGGGTGTTGCTTCTTTAACGGAAGCAACGATGATATCACCGATGTTAGCATATCTTCTGGTAGAGCCGCCCATAACGCGGATGCAAAGAAGCTCTTTTGCGCCGGTGTTATCAGCCACTTTAAGTCTAGTCTCTTGCTGAACCATTGTCTATTCTCCTTTACTTTGCTCTTTCAATGATTTCGACAAGTCTCCATCTCTTATCCTTAGAGAGAGCTCTCGTCTCCATAATCTTTACGGTATCACCGATGTTTGCCTCGTTGTTCTCATCATGACACTTATACTTGACGGTTCTCTTCATGATCTTATTGTAAAGAGGATGCTTTACATGGTCCTCAATTGCTACAACGATGGTCTTCTGCATTTTATTGCTGACAACCTTGCCAGTACGGGTTTTTCTTAAATTTCTTTCCACTTTTAAGTCTCCTTTCTCAAATCAGCCTTAAGCGTTAGCTTTTTCAGCGATCACAGTCTGGATTCTAGCAATGTTCTTACGAACATCCTTGATTCTTGCTGTGTTGTCTAACTGATTTGTTGCATTCTGGAATCTCAAATTGAAAAGTTCCTTCTTAGCAGCAACCAACTCTTCTGCTAATTCTGCTTCGGATTTAGCCTTTAAATCTTCTACATACTTACTAGTTTTCATTTGATACACCGCCTTCCAGATCAGCCTTAGCAACGATCTTGCACTTGCAAGGAAGCTTGTGAGAAGCAAGACGAAGAGCTTCTCTAGCAACTTCTTCGGATACTCCGGCGATCTCAAACATTACACGACCGGGCTTCACTACTGCTACCCAGTACTCAAGGGATCCCTTACCGGAACCCATTCGGGTCTCAGCAGGCTTTGCAGTTACAGGCTTGTCAGGGAAAATCTTAATCCAAACCTTACCACCACGCTTAATGTAACGGGTCATAGCAACACGGGCTGCCTCGATCTGGTTCGACTTAATCCAGCAAGGATCGGCTGCTACAAGACCAAACTCACCATAGGTGATTGTATTTCCGCGTAAGCACTTACCAGCCATAGTTCCACGGAACTGCTTACGACGCTTAACTCTCTTAGGCATTAACATGATTTATTCTCTCCCTTCTGCCTGTGAAGCCTTAGCTTCAGCATTTGCTCTGGTAGGAAGGACTTCGCCCTTGTAGATCCAAACCTTAACGCCAACCTTGCCGTAGGTGGTATCTGCTTCTGCGAATCCATAGTCAATATCTGCTCTTAAGGTCTGAAGAGGAATGGTACCCTCGCTGTAGGTCTCGATACGAGCCATATCAGCACCGTTAAGACGGCCTGCACAGCTTACCTTAATACCCATAGCTCCGGCCTTCATGGTTCTGGACATGGAGGACTTCATTGCTCTTCTGAAAGCGACACGGTTCTCAAGCTGCTGTGCAACGTTCTCTGCAACCAGCTGAGCATCTCTGTCGGGTCTCTTAATCTCCTTGATATCAACAAGAACGTTCTTGCCGGTCATCTTGGAAAGCTCTGCCTTGGTAACTTCGATCTCCTGACCGCCCTTACCGATTACAAGGCCGGGCTTAGCAGTATAAACGCTAACCTTAACCTTCTCAGCAGCACGCTCGATTTCGATCTTGGAAACACCGGCACTGTATAACTTCTTCTTTAAGGTCTTTCTGATGTTGTAATCTTCTACGAGATAATCGGAAAATTCAGCATCAGCATACCATTTGGAATCCCAGTCTTTAATTACTCCGACTCTAAGTCCATGAGGATTAACTTTCTGTCCCATAAATTCTAATTGCTCCTTTCCCTTATCTCTCGTCCAGCACGATGGTAATGTTGCTTAATCTCTTAAGGATTCTGTAAGCTCTACCCTGTGCTCTGGGTCTTACACGCTTCATCGTAGGACCGTCACTTGCGTAACACTCTGCGATGTAAAGCTTGTCGGCATTCATGCCGTTATTGTTCTCTGCATTGGCTACAGCCGATGCAAGTAATTTCTTAATTACGCCGGAAGCATATCTGGGGTTGTACTCCAGAATAGCAGCAGCGGTAGTAACATCCTTACCTCTGATGGCGTCTAATACGAAGCATGCCTTCTGAACAGGAATTCTAGCGTAAGATAACTTAGCAGAAGGTCTCTTGTCACAGTTTGCATTTCTTTCTCTCTTAATTTGGGATCTATGTCCTTTTGCCATGGATGTGTCCTCCTTTCAATTATCTCTTGCTCTTCTTCTCGTCTTTGCCGTGGCCCTTGAAAGTTCTGGTAGCCACGAACTCGCCAAGCTTATGTCCAACCATATCTTCGGTAACATATACGGGAACATGCTTTCTTCCGTCATGAACAGCGATTGTATGTCCAACGAAGGAAGGGAAAATTGTAGAGCGACGAGACCAAGTCTTGATTACCTGCTTGTTGCCAGCAGCGTTCTCTGCTTCAACCTTCTTAAGAAGGCTCTCATCAGCAAAAGGTCCTTTTTTCAGTGATCTAGCCATTTATTTTTCCTCCTGATTATTTGATTGCCTTACCGTCTCTTCTTCTTACGATCAGCTTGTTAGAAGCTTTCTTCTTCTTGCGGGTCTTAAGACCAAGAGCGGGCTTGCCCCAAGGTGTGCAAGGGCCGGAACGACCGATACCGGTCTTACCTTCACCACCACCATGAGGATGGTCGTTGGGGTTCATTACGGAACCACGAACAGTAGGTCTGATACCCATATGACGGGTACGTCCAGCCTTACCGAGGTTAATAAGGTTATGATCACCGTTTCCGATAACACCGATAGAAGCACGGCAGATGATCGGAACCATTCTCATTTCACCGGAGGGAAGACGAAGCGTTGCGTACTTACCTTCCTTAGCCATGAGCTGAGCGCTGTTACCAGCGGAACGAACAAGCTGTCCGCCCTTGCCGGGATAAAGCTCAATGTTGTGAATTAATGCACCGACAGGGATCTCGGAAAGAGGTAAGCAGTTACCTACTCTAACCTCGGCCTGCGCGCCACTCATAACGGTCATTCCGTCGGTTAAACCTTCGGGAGCAAGGATATAAGCCTTAGCGCCGTCTGCGTAGCAGATAAGTGCAATGTTAGCAGTTCTGTTGGGATCGTACTCGATACCAATAACCTTAGCAGGGATTCCATCCTTGCTGTTTCTCTTGAAATCTACTAAACGGTACTGTCTTCTGGAGCCGCCACCGTTATGTCTTACAGTAATCTTACCCTGATTGTTACGTCCGGCATTCTTCTTAAGGGATTCGCAAAGAGCCTTCTCAGGAGTGCTCTTGGTGATCTCAGCGAAATCAGAACCGGTCATATTTCTTCTGGAGGGTGTATAGGGATTGTACTTCTTAATTCCCATTGTTGTTTCTCCTTTCGAGTAGGCATATGGCCTAAAGTTTATTATCGCACTTTACTGTGCATGAGTGTGTATTTTACAGACCAGCGAATACCTCAATATCCTTGCTGTCTGCAGACAACTTAACGATTGCCTTCTTGGTCTTGGCAGTCTTACCGGTGGTCATACCACGTCTCTTGTTCTTACCGTCCTGGTTGATGGTGTTAACACTTACAACCTTGGTTCCGGGGAACATCTTCTCAACTGCTTCTGCAATCTGAGACTTGTTAGCTTCGGGATGAACTAAGAAGCTGTACTTCTTGTCGCCCATGCCGCTCATGCTCTTCTCGGTGATTACAGGCTTGAGGATTACGTCATAATATTTAATGTCAGCCATTATGCATATACCTCCTCGATAGTCTTCACAGCATCCTTGGTAACAACAACGGTATTGGCATTCAGGATGTCATATACGTTAATGGTGTTGGTTAATGCTGTCTTAACGGTCTGAATGTTTCTTGCGGAAAGAACAACGTTCTGATCGTTCTCGTTGATAACAACAAGTGCCTTACCGGCAACCTTTAAGTTCTCCATAACTGCGGCGAACTTCTTGGTCTTAATCTCGTCGAACTTTAACTCATCAACAACGATAAGCTTAGAGCCGTTAACCTTATCGGTTAAAGCGGACTTAAGAGCTGCTCTCTTCTCTTTCTTATTTAACTTGAAAGAGTAATCTCTGGGAACGGGAGCGAATACAACGCCACCGTGGGTCCACTGAGGAGAACGGGTGGATCCCTGTCTTGCATGACCGGTACCCTTCTGTCTCCAAGGCTTTCTACCGCCACCGGATACCTCAGCACGGGTCTTAGCCTTCTGAGTTCCCTGACGATTGTTGGCAAGCTGCTGAACAACTGCCATGTGTACTAAGTGCTCATTCACTTCTACACCGAATACGGCATCATTTAAGTCGATGGTTCCGACTTCCTTGCCGTCCATATTATAAACAGATACTTTTGCCATCGATTCGGTCCTCCTTATGCTTCGGCCTTCGTGGTTTCCTTAATGGTAACCAGAGCCTTCTTGCATCCAGGTACTGCGCCCTTGACTAAGAGAAGATTCTTCTCTGCATCAACGCGTACTACTTCAAGATTCTTAATTGTTACTTTCTTGCTTCCCATATGACCGGGCATTCCTTTTCCCTTGAATACACGGCTGGGGCTGGAACATGCACCGTTGGAACCCTGATGACGATGGAACTTGGAACCGTGCTTCATAGGTCCTCTGGACTGTCCTAATCTCTTGATTGCGCCCTGGAAGCCTTTTCCCTTAGTAATAGCGGAAGCGTCAACCTTATCGCCTACTGCAAAGATGTCAGCCTTAATTTCCTGAGCCAACTGATATTCTGCTGCATTCTCAAACTTGAACTCTCTAACGTACTTCTTGGAAGCAACGCCTGCCTTCTCGAAGTGGCCCTTCAGAGCCTTGGTGGTTCCATGTCTGTGAACAATTTCCTTCTTACCGGACTTGTCCTTGTTAACGATCTTGTCCTTAGCGTCAACAAATCCTACCTGAACTGCTTCATAACCATCGTTCTCAACGGTCTTAATCTGGGTTACTACACAGGGACCAGCCTGGAGAACGGTTACGGGAATGAGTTCGCCGTCTTCAGCGAAGATCTGGGTCATTCCAACCTTAGTTGCTAAAATCGCCTTTTTCATTTTTACTTCTGCCTCCATTAATTCTACATTGGTATAGGTGAGCTCCTATACATATAAGTAGGGGTCTTACTTGTTCTTCATCTTGATATCGATGTACACACCAGCGGGCATTTCCAGTCTCTGCAATGCATCAACGGTCTTGGGGGTAGGTGCAATGATATCGATGAGTCTCTTGTGAGTTCTCTGCTCGAACTGCTCACGGGAATCCTTATACTTGTGAACTGCTCTTAAGATTGTTACTACTTCCTTCTTAGTAGGAAGAGGTACCGGACCACTCACCTGGGATCCGTTCTTCTTAACTGTTTCGATGATTTTCTTGGCAGATGCATCAACCAACTGATGATCATAAGCCTTGAGAGTGATTCTCATTACTTGACTTGCCATAAAAAAAGTCGCCTCCTTTTCGCACTTTTATAAAGAATAAGTACGACAAGCGGTGACTGTACACTTTCCCGTGTGTGTCATGCTCTCTCAAAAAATTAAGGGGCTTACGCACCTGTCCTTTTGAGCTCGCAACCGTTTCACACGACTGTTTCTACTCTTCGTAGACATTGTTTGTTGTACAGTGACTTGTCGTCAGGTTTGTGAGTCATCCAGTTATAAATGACTCCTTGACATTCGCTCCACGGAAAAACCTGCCATACGGCAGCAACCTCACGCTTCACAGCTATCATGCCACAGCAAGTGTTATATTACACTACGTTCCAACAAATTGCAAGAATATTTTGAAAAAATTTTGTATATTTTTTTCTTTTCTTTTTTTCATCAATATCTTGTGTATTATTTGTTCAAACAGCACCATAAAACTTCACTTTTGTCCACGTATATTATATAGTAGAGGAAGAACATCTACGAGTCAAGTACGTTTCCGATGTCCCGATGGGGCCCACGTACTTCATTATATAAGGAAGAGAGAAGAATGATGCGCGGAAAAGACAAATGTGTAATGTTAAAAGAAATTCGCAAACAGATTGCAACCGAAAACGATATTCCTTACGTAGTATCCGAATGTAAGCATCAGGGGGAATGCAAGGGCACCTGTCCCAAGTGCGAGTCCGAGCTTCGTTATCTGGAGAAGGAGCTTGCCAAGAAGCAGGCCGCCGGCAAAGCGGTTGCTCTGGCCGGCATCTCTGCCGGATTGATGATGGGCCTTACCGGCTGCACCACTCCGGAAGCGAATAATTACAATCTGCCTTCTGTCGGTATTGAGCAAAACGGCAAGGGCGACGGAATCAATCTCGGCGGTGGTGAGAAACCCGATATCGAAATCGTGGAATTGGATGGCGACGTTCCGGCACCGATTAATCCTCCGGAGCCCGGTCCCATCTCCGGTCCCGATGACTATGAGGGCAAGCTTAAGGTGGATGTAGACGGCGAAATTGATGTTGAACTCTATCCTCTTGAAGGAGAAACCATGGACCCCGATGCCGCACCGCAGGAAACACCCGATGATGTTCCCGAACTCGAGGGCTACGTAGAATACTACGACGGGGAGCAGTAATGGCGACTCCTACTCTTCCGGTTTTTAGTATATCCCGACTTCGTATGGAGGTTGACGGCGACGGAGTTACGACATTGGTGGGAGCCTACGGCTGTCCCCTGCAGTGTAAGTACTGTCTGAATCCTCATGCATGGAATCCGGAGACCCTTGCAAAGTGTACTCCGTTAACACCTTCCGAGCTCTATGAAAAAACGAAGATCGATCATCTCTACTTCGTGAGTACCGGTGGCGGTGTGGTGTTCGGCGGTGGCGAAAGTCTCCTGCATGCGGATTTCATCCGGGAATTTCGGGGTGTTGCTTCGGCTGACTGGCGGATTCTTGTGGAGACTTCCTTAAATGTCCCGACACAAGCTTTGGAAAAAGTCATCGACAGCGTATCTTATTATATTGTAGATATTAAGGATATGAATCCTGCCATCTACCGGGAATATACCGGTCGGTCCAACGATCTTGTCTATGAGAACCTGCGCTACCTGGTGAACCGCGTAGACCCTGCGAATGTAAAGATTCGTATTCCTCTCATTCCGAATCACAATACCGAGAAGGACCGCGAGGCTTCTGTGCAGTGTCTTAAGGAGATGGGGTATACGACGTTTGATCTTTTTTCTTATGTAATTCGATAAAAGCAAAACAAAGGTCCCGACGCTGATCGTCGAGACCTTTTTTATTTAGAAAAAGAGAACACTCTTCACGCACGTTTTTATAACTCGGCGCCCTGTTCGGAGTCATTCTTGGCATCCTGCTCCCAGTTCCAGGGATGCTTCTTGATGTAACCATCCGCAAAAGGAATGAAGATGGACAGAATTCCGAACAATGCAAGAAGGAAGCAGTACCATACATAAGGGATAAAGTTAACCGGTGAGTAGCCTAACCCCATACCCAACGCAAATGCAGAGGATAACAGAAGCTGGCCGCTGTACGGAAGCAAGCCCTGGAATACGCAACTGAAAATATCCAAGAGCGATGCGGTTCTGCGAGGGTCAATCTTGTACTCCTTGCTGATATTCTTGGCAAGGTCACCGCTTAAGATAATGGCAACGGTATTGGTTGCGGTAGCCAGATCCAAAATGGAGGCGATGAAGGCGATGAAGAGCTGAGCGCCTTTGTTTCCCTTCACGTCAACTGTGGCCTTACGAATCAACCATTCCACACCGCCGTAATGCTGAACAAGTGCTGCAACACCGGCCATCAAAAGGGTCAGGTAGAAGATCTCGTCCATTCCGGTTACACCGCTGAACATTGCCTGTCCGGCTTCGATGAAGGTGAAGGTTCCCAGCGCGATACCGATGATGGTGGCACTTAAGATACCGGCGATTAATACAACAAGCACATTCAAGCCGAGAATCGCAAGCACGAATACTACCAGGTAAGGAATGACCTTAACGATATTGTAGGATAATCCTTCGATGGGAATAATCTCCTGAGGTCTACCAAAGATTAATAACAGAATCAGGGTAACAATGGCCGCAGGCAGCGCAATCATTAGGTTGACTCGGAACTTGTCTTTTAGCTGAACGCCCTGCGTACTGGTTGCCGCAATGGTCGTATCGGAGATCATCGAAAGGTTATCACCGAACATTGCACCACCAACACATGCGCCGACTACGATGCCGACATTCAGACCACCCTTGGCAGCAATACCGATTGCAATCGGAGCAATCGCGGTAATCGTACCGATGGAGGTACCGGTTGCGGTACCCATCAGGGCCGCAATAATGAATACGCCGGCTGCGAGGAACTGTACCGGAATGACAGACAATCCTAAGTTAACGGTTGCGTCACGACCACCCATGGCTGCCGTTACGCCGGAGAAGGCCCCTGCAAAAATGTAGATGATTAACATGGTAGCAACTCCATTATTGGCAATACCGCTGACGAAAACATCAAACTTCTTGCTAAGCTTCTCTCTGGTAAGCAGGAAACCAACCAGGATAGCAATCAGGCTGGATCCGAAGGCGGGGAACTGATAGAATGCGAAGTCGACTCCCTTAATCGTAAAATAGATACCCGCACCGATGTAAATAATCAAAAAGGATAAAATGGGAAGGAAGGCAAAACCGCCGATTCCTTTTTTCTTTGCTAAATTACTCATGATACTGTTACTCTCCTATTCTTTTATGGAAGGGATCGTCAATCAGACGATTCCACTCAAATTGTTCTGACTCCTGCAGATAGCTCTCCAGCAAAGCCGTTCCGATTCCGGCAATGCCGTCGTAGAATCCTAAGTCAATGGTTAAGAACTCGGGCTTCACTCTCCAAAAGGCCATCGGCCAATGGGTTGCTCCGTCTTCTGTGCTGACCGCTTCCCCAAGCAGGATGGATGCCGTTCTTCTTGCAAGGTCCAGATATCGTTTTTTTCCGAGCGTCTGGTACAAGCCCAGGAAATAATGGACCATTCCGGAATGCCCGCAGCAGAAACACAATGTGTTCCAGAAGCCGTCGGAGGTCTGCTCCGGTGCACCTACACTCTCGATACCGTCAATCATCTGATCAATCTGATTCAGGTAATCCTCATCTCCCGTAATCTCGTAGAGCTTCAGGTACAATTTGGAATTGCCGCCTACCCCGTGACAGGAGCTTAAGAAATAGATGGGCGGCACCATCTCGGTATCGTAAGGATGCAGGTAACCCTTCCTCTGATCCACCTTAATGCTTCGCATGAAACGGTCTGCTTTTTTGGCTGCTTCCAGGTACTGCTCTTCTCCGGTGTATTCATAGAGAAGTGTGAGAATATATCCGGCTCCGGCCGTGCCAAACTCATAATTCGGTCTGGTTCCGGGACCGGCCCAGCCACGATATTCCAAGGTTCCGTTCTTTTCAATTCCATGGGCCAGATAGTGCGGAGCTGCTTTGCGAAGCTGCTCATCCGCCTTCTCGAAGCCGAACTGCTTACGAATCTCCAGATAAAAAAGAATGACTCCGCCATCCATTGCCACGGCCGGTGAATCGGACCAGTAGATTCCGTCTTCTGCTTCTTTGGCAAGTTCCACGTAATATTCAAAGATTTCGACAGCCCCTTGCTTGGCCAGCTCATCCTTCGTGGATTTGTAGACTTCCAAAAGAACCAGGCCGATTCCTCCGACGCCCATGTAGAGACCGTTATTCATAAATTCCGATCCGAAGATTGGCGTCTGCTCAAAGAATTTTCTCCAGTTGGCCACGATGTAGGCCACGGAAGCGTGAATGATTTCCAGGTATTCTTCCTTCTTGGTCACCTCGTAGAGTTTCAGATAGTAAAAGAGGATTCCGGTATTTCCGCTATAGAAGCTTAGATCAATTTCCTCCTCCGGTACCGCACTCCAGGTCGCTCCCTTCTTCTTCCAACAAAGTCCGTTCTCGTTACGAATCGCAAACTGTCGGATGTATCGCTCGGCGCCGATGGCTGCCTCCAGATACTCTTGTGCTGTCGCTTTTTCTTTTCTTTTGAAATGATACCGCGAACCACTTGTGATTTTCATTGTTTCTCTCCATCCGAAATGGATATCATACCATTTCTGTATGTTTACTGTGATATCATCATATCCTACTTTCTTCGAATTGTATAACTGATTCTGTTTATGGCACGTCATAAGGTGTTCCTATAACCAAAAACCTCCCGCCGGCGATTCGACAGGAGGTTTTGAAACTATTTTTTTAAATTATGCGCACAGAATACAGGACAGGAGCACCATGACCATTCCCACGATTCCGAGGGTCGACATCTGCTCATGATAGACCACCAGTCCCACCAGGGATGCCACCACCGGTTCGATGGAGGCAATGATGGAGGCTTTGGAATTCTCCATCCCCGACAGTCCCTTCGTATAGAGAAGATAGGCGGCGATGGTATTTAAGACCGCCAAGCCGGCTCCCGTAAGGAGAATCTCCGGATTAGTATTCATACAGGTTGCAAACCGCTCGTAGTGCGTGAACGGAATCGTTCCGACAAAAGCAAGCAGAAACGTATAGGCGGTAATGGTCTCCGAGGAGTATGCTCTTCGGATTGCAAACTTCCCGAAAATACTGTAGAGTGCGTAGCCGAAGCCCGCACCGAGTCCGGTAAGCAAGCCCATCTGCGACAGTTTCATGCCCGTGAAGCCTCCGGAGACACAGACGCAACCGACAAAGGCCAGAATCAGCGCCACCACCTTCATGCCCGTGAACTTCTCCTTAAATAACAGGAAGGACATCACCATAACGAAGGCCGGGGCGGTATATAAAAGGATTGCCGCGGTGGAGAGGGAGGTATAATTCATGCAGGTAAAATAGCATACATTGAAAAACACAACGCTCAGAAGTCCGGTACCGATAAAGCACCAAAGGTGTCTTAGCTTGATATGTAATCTTTTTCGATTAAAAAGTCCCAGATAAACGAACATTACCACTGCCGTGACCAGTGCACGGAAGGCCACCACATCCATGGCGGACAAGCCGCCGCGATTCATGGTTCTTACCATAATGCCCATGGTACCCCAGAGCATTCCGGCCAGAAGCACGCATAAAACCGATAATTTCGTATTTGCTTTTTTCATTCTGTAACACACTATCGGGCGACACTTCTGCCGCCCGATTCCTTAATCAATAGTTTAGATTTTCAAATCTGCATTCAATGCCAAACAGATTATTCTTCGATCTCCTTGGTGCCTTCATCCACAAGATCCGCTACCTCCTTCGCAGGAGCCTTGGTAAGCAGAGTAACGACAACCGCTACAACAAGGTTTGCAAGGAAACCGGGGATAATCTCATAGAGACCGGTGGAAGGAAGAACATAGAGCCATACGATATCTACCACGAAACCGGTAGCAATACCGCTTACAGCACCCGCAAAGTTGAATCTCTTCCAATATAAGGAAAGAAGAATTGCAGGACCGAAGGCTGCACCGAACATACCCCAAGCGTTACCGACAAGATCCATAATTCCGCCGCATTTAGGATTCAATGCAATCAGCAATGCAACAACCGCAATCAGTGCTACCACAATACGACCTGCCCAAAGCATCTCCTTGTTGGAAGCGTTCTTACGGAATACCGGCTTGTACACATCCGATGCGAAGGCGCTGGAAGAAGTCAGCAGCTGGGAGTCTGCGGTGGACATGGACGCTGCAAGAATTGCAGAGAGCAGAATACCGGAGATCAATGCAGGGAAAAGACCACGTACCATGTGGATAAATACGGTGCTGGTATCTCCACCATCCATCAGAAGACCGCCGAGATACTTGTGTCCGACAAGACCTACAACCGTAGCCATGGCAAGGATTAATCCGGTCCAGATGGAACCGATGACACGGGACTTCTTCATCTCCTTCTCGGAGCGGATGGACATGTAACGAATCAGGATATGAGGCATACCGAAGTATCCAAGTCCCCAACCGAGACCGGAAAGAATATCGGCAATACTCTTCCAGTTAAAGGAACCGCTGGATAACAGATTGTAGTAGTTCTCACCGGTTACCACCTCGGCAACAGGCTTGAAGTTGCCGCCGTTCATAACGAATACCGCAACAATCGGAGCAGTCATCAACGCCAGTAACATTAACATTCCCTGGAAGAAGTCCGTCCAGCATACGTCATTGAAACCACCTAAGAAGGTGTAAACAAGAATAATAATGGTTGCACCAACCATTGCGATGGTCTTCACATCCCAGCTTGCAGGAGCCAGATCGCCGAATACGGTATTAAATAAAGTACCGCAAGCAACAATACTGGAAGCTGCATATACACAGTAAGCCACGATAAAGATAATTGCACAGATAATCTGCAGTACGGGGTTCGAAGACTTGAAACGCTTCGTTAAGTACTGCGGAATCGTGATCGCATCTCCGGACTTAATGGACAGACGACGAAGTCTGGGAGCCACGAAGATCCATGCGGCAACGGTTCCGAGGAAAAGACCAACGGAGATCCATACCTGACCCATTCCTAATGCGTAGATGGATCCGGGAAGTCCCATCAGTACCCAGGCACTCATGTCGGATGCGCCGGCACTCAGTGCAGCTACCCAACCGTTCATCTGACGTCCGCCAAGGAAGTAATCCTTGTCACCGCCGTTACTCTTCCGGCTCTTCATGAAGAAGAATACACCGATACCCAGTACCAATACCAGGTAACATACGAAAGCAATCATCTCTACCATGTTTGTTTTCTCTCTTTCATAAGTTTTTCTTATGTATAGATAATCTTTTCTTATACACGTTTGCTATTCTATCTGTTGAACGTGAAAAAATCAATACTTTTGGCACATTTTCTCCAATCTCAGAAAGTCATTTGTACGTTTTGCCAATGCGGTAGCATTTCCAAATCGCATTTTATGTCGATAAAGAACAATCGCATTCTTTAATATCCTATTACGTTGTCGATTAATTTCTCTCGCCTCTGCCTGTAATAAATAACGATAGTGAGAATCCTTCGTTCCGTTCACATCAACAAGATGATAGACTCCTTCAGGAACCGGAATCATATTGTTAATATTAATTACTGCATAGTCTTTGATTTTTATAAAATCAATCCCCTCTTCCATCTTATTATGTTTCGGCTTAAAAGAAGACAATGGCGCAAAGTATTTAAAATCGTTAATCTCCAAAACAATGCCGATATACTTCCTCTTCAGGGTATTCTGTTTAGAAATAAATAGATGATCCTGCATAGCAGCAAGATAATCTACATAATAGGAATCTATTTCATATATTTTTAGTCCTCTCATTAATCTCCTCAATAAAAAAGTAGGGACAAGAGTGTCTTGTCCCTACCAACTCGCTCACTTAAGGGCTGTGCATCACCCACTTATAACTCGCTCACTTATAAGGCTGTGCATCACCTTCTGGGGACATTATAGCATGCTTGTTTAAAATAGCAAGGCTCTTAATAATCAAGCCACCAATACAGTAGACTTGTAAGAAACTAAAGAAAGTAGTATAGTATAACCAATGGTTATTTATTATTATATAACCATTGGTTATATTGTCAAGGAGAATATATGAAATTCGAAAGAGAACGACTTATACAAGTTAGGGAGTCCCTAGGAATCAATAAAGCAGAGGCTGCAAGACGTCTTAACATGTCTGCAATGGGATACGGAAGATATGAAAATGGCGAACGCGAGCCATCCTTCCAAACTGTCAGTTTCATTGCAGCCACCTTGGGAACTTCTACGGATTATCTATATGGCCAAACCGCGGATCCCACAAATCAGTCCATAACCATTTCCGCCAACGAAAATCCCGAGCTATATCATTTGATTGAAATTATGCAAAAAGATAATAAGCTTATGCAAAGAATCCTTGCTTATTTTTCCTAAAGTGATACTATTGCATTAGTAAAACTTATGAAAGGAGTCCTCTTTTGCCATGAGCATCAAGAAATATCGTGCATTTCTAACCATTATCGAGACGGGCTCCATCACCGCTGCCGCGAAGAAGCTGAACCACACGCAGTCCGGTGTGACCCAGCTTCTCAATTCGCTCGAGCAGGACCTTGGGATCTCACTCCTCATTCGCAATCGCTCCGGAATTCAGCTTACCGAGGCCGGCGAAAAGTTGCTTCCTTATATAAGGAAAGTAATTGATGCGGAGAATCAAGTGCTTCAGGCAACCGAGGCGGTTGTTGACCGTCCTGGTCACATTATGAAAATCGGGGCCTTTACCTCCGTTGCCGTGAACTGGCTTCCAACGATTCTCAAGGACTATCAGCGGATTGATGCCACGGCGCGTTTCGAGGTTATCGACTGCGGTTACAATGAGATTGACGGTTTCTTAAAACGAAAGGAAGCCGACTTCGTTTTTGCCCCGCTTCCGCTTGCTTTGCACTGCAAGACCATCCCGCTCTATGAGGATCGGTTACTTGCGGTGGTGCCCATTGACCACCCGTTGTCCGGTTTGCAGGAATGTCCCGTAAGTGCATTCACGACCGAGCCGGTCATCAGCCTGCTTCCGCAGATTGACCGGGATGCAAGGGAGGTTTTCCGGCAGGCCGACATCACCCCCAATACCCGATACACCGTGGAGGACGATTATGCAATGCTTGCCATGGTTGAAAAAGGGTTGGGCATCTGCATCATGCCGGAATTAATGTTGGCGGATGCGAATCGCTCCCGCGTCGCACTTCTCCCCCTTCAGCCGAAGGCCTCCCGTTCCATCGGATTGGCTTTTCCCCCGGGTGCAGAGCGTAATGAGCGCGTAGATCAATTCACGGAATTTGTTCAGAATTGGATTCGTAAAAACTTAGTTGAATAGAAAAACTTAGCAGAATAGAAACATCCGCCGGCGACTCACTCCCGGCAGATAGGAGAACCTATGTGGATAGCAGATCATTGGAAAGATTATGAAGTCATTGACACCAGTAACGGCGAGAAATTAGAGCGTTGGGGCAAGTTCCTCCTCGTGCGTCCCGATCCCCAGGTTATCTGGGACACCGGACACGGTAACCCCGGCTGGAAAAAGAAAAACGGTCATTACCATCGTAGCTCGAAAGGTGGCGGCGAATGGGAATTCATCGACCTTCCTGAGGAATGGAGTATTGAATATCCCTTAAGCAACCGTACCGTCGGCAATTCCAAAATACCGCTAACCTTCCGCTTAAAGCCTTTTAGTTTCAAGCACACGGGACTGTTTCCCGAGCAAGCAACGAACTGGGATTGGTTCAGTGAATTGATTCGCAAGGAAAAAGAAGCAACCGGTCGTGAGATCAAGGTCTTAAACCTCTTTGCCTACACCGGTGGCGCCACCATCTCTGCTGCAGCCGCAGGAGCCAACGTTACCCACGTGGATGCCTCCAAGGGCATGGTACAATGGGCCAAAGAGAACGCCGCCGCTTCCGGTCTGGCAGATGCTCCCATTCGCTGGCTGGTGGATGACTGTGGCAAATTCGTAGAACGTGAAATTCGCCGCGGCAACAAGTATGATGCTATCATCATGGATCCGCCCTCCTACGGAAGAGGCCCCAAGGGCGAAATCTGGAAGATTGAGGAATCCATCTATCCGTTTATTCAGCTCTGCACTCAGGTGTTGGCCGACAAGCCTCTGTTCTTCCTAATTAACTCCTACACCACCGGCTTACAGCCTGCGGTATTAACCTACATGATTGAGACCACCGTACGCAAGCAGTTCGGCGGTCATGTGGAAGCGGCCGAAATCGGCCTCCCTGTCTCCTCCAATGGTCTCGTACTTCCCTGCGGCGCCAGCGGACGTTGGACGAAATAAACCTATCGCTACCCCGTAACCCCTCCGCACATCACCGGAGGGGTTATTCATGGGGAATCTCCAGCATCTCCAATAACCGGATAACGGTATCCTGCCCATCGCGACAGGTGTCGATTAACCAGCCCTTTTCCTTTCTCCATTCAGCAAGACCTCTGTAGTAGAATCCTTTTTTGTCATCTTCGATAATAAACGGAAGAATATTATGCTTCAGGCACTCCTTGAAGGCAAGCAGTCTGCCTACCCTTCCGTTCCCGTCCTGAAAAGGATGAATATGTTCGAATTCTGCATGGAATTCAATAATATCCTCTAATTCAATCGACTCCTTAGCATGATACTTTGCCAGCAGTTCCTTCATATGTGCCGCAACCTCCGACGGTTTCGATGTCTCCCTGCCCCCGACGACATTCGCACGCTTCTTGTAATCGCCTACCGCAAACCATTCCAGTTCAGAGTCCTTCGTATCATGCTTAATGATATAGTGGAGTTGCTTAATCATATCCTCGTTTAACTCAGCTTCCGCCCTGTCAATGCAATAATCGATTGCGCGAAAATGATGAATCGTCTCAAGAATATCATCCACCGGAATTCCATCCCCCATATCAATGGTATTGGTCTCAAAAATCATTCTGGTCTGCTCCTCTGACAACCGGCTTCCTTCCATATGATTGGAATTGTAGGTCATCCGGATCTGAATTTCATGATAGAGACCGCCCGACAGTCGCATACGCTTCTCCTCACGCAAACGTTCCAGAATCCGGTTATCCGACTTCTGCCTGCAGAGAAGGTCTGAAGCAACATTCAGATACGCTGCAATTCTACGAAGGCTCCGATCCGACAAGCGCTCCCCTTTCGCAATCTTGGCAACCGTTCGACTGGACAAGCCAAGTTTCGTGGTAAGCTCGCTCTTCCCTATTCCTTTTTCCTTAAGCAATCGTTCTAATTCGGTATAAACAATCATAGTTCCCCCTCTGTATCTTTACTTATTATACCTTTTCCCTGTCAGAAAGTAAAGATTTTGCAGGGTAAAGCATAAAAAAGTAAAGAAAAAACTCCCTACCGGCCTAACCGGTAAGGAGTGTTCCAATCACCGAAACCGAGGGACAAACACATCACTTGATAAGTAGGATGCATCATAACAGAGCTCGGAACTATCGCGCAAAAATCGGCTGCTGTCCCTGGACGGCTGCCTTGGCTACGTCCGTATCCAGAGAAAGGATATTTAAGGTATATCCGGCCAGTTTCGGTTCTGCCGCATTCTGAATACAAGGGAAAAGATAACGGGGATTCTCGGTAGTCTTCACCACCATCAGAAGTTCTTTTTCCTCCCCCTTGGTAACATTCATAAGATATGCAAGCTCTACGTCTCCGGAATTCTTCACATACTCGATGACCGCCTCTGCCAGACCGTCCGGATAATCGGAATAGTCCGTTTTCACTGCAGCCCGCTCCGGCTCACCGCCCAGTACAAAGGGCTTCTGCGTCGGCGTAACCAGCTTCAGACGTTTCATAATCCGTTCGATGAAATCCTTCTTAACAATAACATTCTCCCCGTAGGGATTGATTACAAAACCGATGTGGGGACAATCCGGCTTTAAGAGGATATTCGCATACTGCGGAAATCTCCAAAGCAGTACATGCTGCTTGCCTTCCTTCTGCCACTTGCGCATCTCCTCCGCATCCGTAAAGGCCATCAGGTAGCTCTCCTGATTCTGCGCATTTAACACAAACATCTTCAGTTTTCCCTGCACCTGAATCGGACCCTCGCCGGGCTTCGGAAGAGGCATAGGCGTCTCAAATTCCGCGGGCATCAGAAACTGCGCCGATAACAGCTCCCGGACGAATTCTTCCTCCGAAACCACACGATTCTCCGTGTCGGCTTCGCGTAATTTACGCATCGCTTCCCGAAGCTTCGGGTTCTCAATGCGGGGCATCTTACTATCGGGCATAACTAATCCTCTTTCGTAATATATCTTGCTACATACACACCGCTGGCGGAGGCATGCGATAAGGAGTGGGTAACACCGGAGCAGTCACCGATTACAAAAAGACCGGGATGCTTCGTCTGTAAATTGTTGTCAATCTCCACTTCCATATTGTAGAACTTCACTTCAACACCGTATAAAAGAGTATCGTCGTTAGCGGTACCGGGTGCCACCTTGTCCAGTGCATAGATCATCTCGATAATACCGTCTAAGATACGCTTCGGGATTACCAGACTTAAGTCACCGGGAGTTGCCGCAAGCGTAGGCGTTACATAGCCCTCATTGATACGGGTCTGGGTACTTCTGCGTCCGCGAACCAGATCGCCGAAACGCTGTACCATAACACCGCCGCCCAACATATTGGACAATCTTGCAATACTCTCACCATATCCGTTGCTGTCCTTGAAGGGCTCGGAGAAATGCTTGCTTACCAGAAGCGCGAAATTCGTATTCTCGGTATGCTTCTTGGGATCCTCATAGGAATGGCCGTTTACGGTAACGATACCGTTGGTATTCTCATTTACCACGACGCCCTTGGGATTCATACAGAAGGTACGTACCAGGTCCTCGAACTTCTGGGTACGGTATACCAACTTCGACTCATAGAGCTCGTCGGTCAACTCGCTGAAAATCTCTGCGGGAATCTCCACACGAACACCGATGTCCACACGGTTCGAAAGCGTCGGAATTCCCAGTTCTCCGCAGATACTCTCCATCCATTTACTGCCGCTTCGACCTACGGAAATAATACACTTCTCTGCCTCATAGGTATCCTTGGCGGTTACAATCTTATAGGTATCGTTCTCATGCAATACATGCTCAACCGGAGTTAAGAAATGGAACTCAACCTTCTCTTTTAAAATATTATAGAGATTCTCAAGCACAACATAATTGATATCGGTACCCAAGTGGCGCACCTGCGCATCCAAAAGATGCAACTGGTTCTCCAGACACTTCTTCTTAAGCTTGGTATCCGCCGTGGAATAGAGCTTCGTGCCCTCGCCGCCGAACTTCATATTGATGGTATCGACATACTTCATCAGATCAATGGCCTGCTGCTTCCCGATGTACTCATAGAGGGTACCACCGAACTGATTCGTAATGTTATATTTACCGTCGGAGAACGCTCCCGCGCCACCGAAACCGTTCATAATCGCACAGGTCTTACACTTGATACAGGACTTCACATTCTTGCCGTCGATAGGACACTTTCTCTTTTCCAACGGATTGCCCGCCTCGAAAATAACAATCTTCATGTCCGGACGCTTCTCTAATAATTCATAAGCACTGAAGATTCCTCCAGGGCCTGCACCTACAATCGCTACATCATATTTACTCATACACAACACCCCCATGTGTGGTTTCCTATCGCCTCAGGCGATACACTCTAATTTTACCTTTTTTTCACCGTTTTTGCAAGAAAAGACTATCTTCTTGCCCGTCCCTTACGCTTGTGCTAAAATGTTCTTGTTTATGGATTTCGATTGAGAGGTACCAGACTATGAAAAAAAGAATTTTGCTGCTTGCATCCGCACTCTGCTTGACCGTTGCCTTCACCGGCTGCGGTAAGAAAAAGGCTCCGACCAAAACAAACGATACGCCCGCGCAGGTGCAAGTGAAAATAAATGCCACCTACACCATTGACGGTGTGGAGACCGATGAACTGCCCGATGGACAGCACTACGACTGCGTGTCGGTAAAAGGTAGCGAAGCCGCGCATCCCCACTGGGACGATGCCTCCTGGTCCGTTCAGTATGATGCAACCACCACAACGGACTTAACGGTTACCGTAGACTTCACCCCCACCAAGGCTCATATCAAGATGAACAATCTCTCCTACAACAGTCTTCAGGAGGCTTTTGATGATGCTACGGTCGGCGTGACCGAGGTTGTGGATCTCTGGGCGGATGTGGAAGGACATGTCATTGTACCGGGGGATGCCAAGATTATTCTGAATCTGAACGGTCATACCATCGACGGCAAAGGCGTGGATACCATTACCAATCGCGGAAACCTTACCATCAATGGCGAAGGAACCCTGCAGAACACCGTGACCGGTGAGAATTCGAAGACCGTTACAAACTACGGAACCCTTACCCTGGATGGTGTAACCCTCACAAACAGCACCGCAAGTGTTACCTTATGGAACAGTTCCAACAACTACTCCGTAGTGAACATTTCAAATTGCGACATTACCCACACGGTAAACGAATCGAATGTTATGATCAATTCCGGTACCATGAACCTCTACAGTGGCGTGTTCCATGCCGTTTCCGAAGAAGGCTACTCGGTATTGAAGATTAACCATGACAACGCAGTGGTAAATTACTACGATGGTTCTTTTGCCAACTATGCGGAAGGTTTTACGGTCACACTGTACAAGGGGACCTTCAACAACCTCTCCCCCAATGATATTGCAAACTCCAACAACTTAGGTGCTGCTGCCTTCGCGGACAAAGATGATACCGACGAGGACGGAAGCGAAGAATAATTGCCCATGATTACACTCAATGACTATCTCTACAATGGAGACACCGTATTAAAAATCCTATTACAGTACACCGATGACCTGAAGAAAAGTGCCATTCAGACCGGCAACCAGATCGATCTGGCCCATTGCAACTTCCTGTTACAGATTACAGGCCTTCTGGAGCACTCGGACTTCTTATCCTCCCAGTCTCATCGAATCCGTGAGTTCTACGAGTATATGGTGCAGGAGTATCCCTATCTTGCCTTCACCTTCAAAGGGCGCATTAAGTCCCTCATCCGTTCCGAGGAAAAGTTCAACGGTTACGTCGTTGAGTATATCTATAATTACTACAAGGAAAACGGCACCTATCCGTCCGTTCCCCAATTAAAAAAGCAGCTCTCCTGTTTCCGAGACCTGCTGGCTTATCGTATTGTTATTTCCCTGCCGAAATGTCACTTAAAACCCGGAGAAACCTCCCGGGAGGCAGAGCTTGCGATCCTGTATCAAATTGCGGAGGCGCTGCCCGCCTTCTTTGAGGAACGGGGTTTTACCGCCGAGCTTTCGGGAATGCCGGAGGAAAAGGATTCTCCTTCGCTCTCTCCCATGATTCGCCCCTACTACCGCGACTATATCGTGAACCGCAGGCCCTTAGGCTATGAGTCCCTGCATATCACGCTGTACGACAATATTGCACGCTGCTACATTGAACTGCAGCTTCGTACCAAGGATATGGACGACCATGCCGAGATCGGTCCCGCCAATCACCTAGGCTACGAAAAAAAGCAGGAAAACAACCGCATGCGTCGAGATGAGATTCCCGTCGGTGAATGTATCTACTTCGACGAGGCCTATGAGCGCGTGATGAAGCTTCAGCAATTAGACCTATCGACCCTGGATGTCAATATGTTCGCTGCCGCCAACAACTCCTTAATCAATGACGGTTGCGGTCTGTACCGTGGTCGACAGATTCTTCCTTTTGAGCACCTGTCCCGGTTCCAGGACACTTACGCTG
Source organism: Lachnospiraceae bacterium (assembly GCA_045628945.1). Classification (GTDB taxonomy): domain Bacteria; phylum Bacillota; class Clostridia; order Lachnospirales; family Lachnospiraceae; genus RGIG4034. Next base: position 39,223 of record JAZQQG010000018.1, on the reverse strand, counting down.
ACTAAGGAAAAGAAGAAGTAACATCACCACCGGAAAGACGGCTGAGCAAAGCATTCCTCGTTGAAGTCCCATTCCTTCCGCACCGGTCTGTCCTGCACCTGCAATCAGGCCGATTAAGGTCGGTCCCGTAATGCACCCCATATCTCCGGCAAAGGCAAGCAGGGCAAAGAGTCTTGTCCCTCCGTTTGGAATGCGGGCAATGGCATTGCTATAGGTTCCCGGCCAGAGAACCCCGACGGAGAAACCACACAGGCCACAGGCAAGAAGTCCCAATTCCGGAATCGGCGACAATCCCGCCAAAAGATAAGAAAACACGCACAAAAACAGGCTTCCTGCGATAAAACGCTCCAAACGTATTCTTTTCCCAAGGGTTGCGTAGACCACCCGGGCAAGTCCCATCAGAATCGCAAAGAACATCGGGCCACACAGATCTCCCATGGTTTTGGAGATTCCAAGTCCCCGTTCCGCATAGGCACTGGCCCACTGGCTCATTCCCAGTTCCGAGGCCCCTGCTGCCAACATCATACCGAACATCAGCCAAAACATGGGATTTCGCAACAGGAATCCTTTTTTGTTGTCTGTAGCTTCTCCTTCCAATCGATAGAGCGGCACGAAGAAAAAAGGAATCATATTCACAAGAGGAACGACCGCCCAAATGCAGGAAAGAATCGCCCAATTACGGATTCCAAAGCCTGCAAAGAAAAGGGTGGACAGCAATACGACCAGGACCTGTCCCCAGCAATAGAAGGAATGCAAAAGGCTCATGGTTGCGCTCTTATGCTCGGTGGGACAAGCTTCCACAATCGGGCTTACCACAACCTCCAAAAGGCCTCCGCCAACGGCATACATCGCTACCGCAATACAGACACCGAGATAGGCATTGGACAGAAGATTGGGCAGAATTCCCAGGCAAAGAAGTCCCATTCCCGCCATCAGATGGGCCAGAATCACCGACGCACGATATCCAATGCGATCAACGAACCACACGGAAGTCATATCCACGGTAAGCTGAATAGCGAAATTTACCATAATCAGTACGGTAATCTGCTCGATTGGAATATGATATTGCAATTCCAGCGTTAAGAACAGCAACGGCAAAAAATTATTCACGATGGCCTGCACCATATAGCTTACGAAACAGGCACGTATTGTTGCAGAAGTCTTCATAAGGGTCTCCCCGTCTTATTTTACTTGTTTGAAAGCCGCCGGACGGGCGGTCCTTCTTATGCATACAATAGTGTATCACATTTTTGGAAATAAAAAAGGGCTGTGACGAATCACAGCCCTTACGTTTTTCTTAGATTGTGCTAAGATCAGATCTTGTTCTCGGAACCAAGAACGTACTTAATCTTATGAGCAACCATATCCTTAACAGCCTGACGAGCGGGCTTTAAGTACTGGCGAGGATCGAAGTGATCCGGATGCTCAGCGTAGTACTTTCTGATGTTACCGGTCATAGCAAGACGGATATCGGAATCGATATTAATCTTACATACAGCAAGCTTAGCAGCCTCACGTAACTGCTCTTCAGGAATACCAACAGCATCAGGCATGTTACCGCCATACTGGTTAACCATCTTAACGAATTCCTGAGGAACGGAAGAGGAACCATGAAGAACGATAGGGAAGCCGGGAAGACGCTTAATGCACTCCTCAAGAACGCCGAAACGAAGGGGAGGGGGAACAAGGATACCCTCAGCGTTTCTGGTACACTGAGCAGCGGTAAACTTGTAAGCACCGTGAGAGGTTCCGATTGCAATTGCAAGGGAGTCACATCCGGTTCTGTCAACGAACTCTTCTACATCTTCAGGCTTGGTGTAAGCTTCATGACCAGCTTCTACAACAACCTCGTCCTCGATACCTGCTAAGGTACCTAACTCAGCCTCTACTACAACGCCATGAGCGTGAGCATACTCTACAACCTGCTTGGTCAGAGCGATGTTGTCTTCGAAAGACTTGGAAGAAGCATCGATCATAACGGAGGTGAAACCACCGTCGATACAGCTCTTACATAATTCGAAGGAATCACCGTGATCCAGATGAAGAGCGATGGGGATCTGAGGATTCTCGATTACAGCAGCCTCAACGAGCTTTACAAGATAGGTGTGATTAGCGTAAGCACGCGCACCCTTGGATACCTGAAGAATAACAGGGCTGTTTAATTCGCCTGCAGCTTCAGTAATACCCTGAACGATTTCCATGTTGTTTACGTTGAAAGCACCGATAGCGTATCCGCCGTCATAAGCCTTCGCAAACATGTCTTTGGTTGTTACTAATGGCATAACATATACCTTCCTTTCTATTCTCTATGTGAAAAAAAGAATTTTCAACAGAAACCATTATAACAGATAACCTTGCGTTTGAAAATAAGGAATTTTGGTTTCCTTGCTCTATTCCTGCACTTCCATCCAAATCTGCGCCTCATAGGGGGCTAACTTCTCCGTTGCCATTCCGGTGGTGGAAAAAACCAGTTCAAAAGCCTCCTGTTTTTTTGGCTCAAAGCTCTTCTGCTCACGATTCGAAAGATTGATATCCACCACGAAGCGTTCGGTACCGACTCTTTCGTAGGTGAATACGCCCTTCTTGTCTCGAAGCACCTGAAAGGTTCCGTACACGAGACTGTCCCGATACTCTTTTCGTAGGAAAATCAAATCCTGGTAGATCTCCGTCAGTTTCTTGTCAACCCTCTGACGAAGTCTCTCCGGATGAACCCCCAGGGACGGATTCCAGGGAAGCAGCACGCGACCATGTTCTCTGGTTCCCGCCAAAACAATGGCAAAGGCTTCATCCTCCGTCTTGCCGGCTTCGAGCAATTTCCGGTACTCTCCCTTCGATTCCACATCGGTAATCTCATCCATCGAACGGAATTCCGAATTTACAAGGCCCATCTCATCCCCTTGGAACAGAAACGGAGTTCCCCGGGAGGTAAATTGGAGTACGGCCAACATTCGTCCGATAGCAGAGGCTTCCGATTGATCCGTTGAAATCTTGCTGATCATCTTCGGATTGTCGTGATTATTGTAAAACAGGCTCATCCAACAGCCTTTTCCGTAGTGACTTTGCCAGTCAATCATGTATTTTTTCAGATATTCCGTATCGTATCGGTAGTCCTCGAAACGCGTATGACCGGGACTTTCCAGATGGTCGAAGTTGAAGACCATATCCAACTCTTTTCGCGTCTCATCCGTCACCAGACGGCACATATTCATACCAAGTCCCGGGGTCTCACCGACGGAGAAGGCATTATAGGGTGCGAAGGCCTCGGACTGAATCTGTCGCAGATACTCATGGAGCTTCGGTCCGTAGAAATAATTCTCGATTCCGCGCACTCCCATCATCTCTCCAATCGTCGAATCGCCATCCGGCAGGCCGTCCCGCTTCGAAATCAGGTTGATGACATCCATCCGGAAACCATCCACGCCCATCGCAAGCCACCAGCGGATCATGTCGATAACGTCCTCCCGCACCTCCGGATTCGTCCAATTCAAATCCATCTGCTTCTTGGAAAACGAATGCAGAGCCCAAAGCCGTTTGTCGTTCTCCTCGTATTCATTCCAAGCCGGTCCCGAGAAAAAGGAGGTCCAATTGTTGGGTATGACATCTGTGTCATTTCTAAAATAATAATACTTGCGGTACTTACTGTTAGGTTCTGACAGCGCTGTCTGAAACCATTCGTGCTCATCGGAGGTATGATTCACCACAAGATCCATAATCAGATGCATCTCCCGGTTGTGAACCTCCGAAAGCAATTCCCGGAACTCCTCCAGACTTCCGAATTCCTCACAGATCTTACGATAATCCCGAATATCATATCCGTTATCATCCTGCGGAGAGTCATAGATTGGAGATAACCACAGTGCGTCAACTCCCAGGTCCTTCAAATAGTCCAATTTGCTGATGATTCCACGCAGATCCCCGACTCCGTCTCCGTTCGAATCGCAAAACGAGCGCGGATAGATCTGATAGAATACGGCCTCCTTCCACCACGCCCGGGTAATCTCCCCGTCCTCACGGGGGCTTACACGGTCCTGCTCGGTGTTGAGAAGTTCTAAGAACGCCTCAAAGAATCCGTCTCCCAGCTTCTTTCCAACCAGTTTGCGAACGGTCTTAAGTTTCCGGCGCCCTATGATGGGATTCGTAAGCAACCGGGAAGACATTCCCATGGACAGAAGGAGCTTATCCATGATATCCCGGCCGATGGGGTTATTATACAGTTCCGACAATGTACTGTTGTAAGTTAACATAGCGAATACCTATTTTGCGGTTATTACTCTTTCTTCTTACTAATCTGCTTCTTTACCTGCGCAATGATATACTTCGCGCCGACCTCGCCACTGCAATCCAAATGATAGACATACTCATTTGCAAGGCTCTCCAGTTGTTTCTCATATTCCGGTGCGGCCTTCAGAAGTTCCTCGACCGCATCTCCTGCCTTGGCTGCATCCGAAACCGCAAGAACACGCCCCATCTTCTCACGCATCCATACATTGAAAGGAGGAATCTGAAGCTTCTCGTACTCCGGATTCATAATTTTCACCGGGGTATCCATAAACAGTACCGGTCGATAGGTGGTAAACGAATACTCATAAGCGATACCGGACCAGTCGGTAATCATCATATCCGCATCAAAAACCGTCTTATCAGAGGAGAAATCCGTCTGAATCTCAATCTCGGGATTCTCGGCATATTTACGCTTCAACTCTTCCATATGCTGCGGCTCATGCTTCACGTGCTGAGGATGCGGGCGCACGATAATCTTGTGACCGCGTCCTACCAGGCTGTCCAAAATCTCCGTCAAACAGCTATCCACAATATTGTCCTTCTGCCAGGAGGGCGCCACCAAAACCGTCTTTTCTTTTTTCTCAGTCTGTCTGGAGGCGCGATAATCGCTACGCATCTGGTCTAAAAGACAATAGCCCCACTCCACCAGTTCCTTTGCCGGAAGTCCGTAGACCTCCTCGGTCTTTCGGGTCTCTTCCACCTGATGCTTTCCGGTGCAGAAAATGGTATCGAAATGGTCGATGGAAGCCTTACGCATAGTAAGATTCAGGCTACACATACTGTGGGGAATGAAGATGTATTCAATATCTTTACGCACATAGCTTCGCTTGATATGAAAGTTCTGCAGGTCAGGCATCGTCATCACAACCACATCCGCATCCATTTTCATCATCAGGGTAATCAGTTTCTTCTCCCCGATGTAATACGGACGAATCTTCTCCTGCGTCTTTGCCAACTCAAAAATCTGATCCTTGGGATCACTCGTAATATAATGAATCGTCAGGTTTGTATTTTTTAGCAGATACTCGATCACTCCGCGGAAATATTTGTAGAACCCGCTACTCTCCGAATAGAATACCAGATGCTTATTTACCACAGAGAAAAGCCGCTTATAATCCTGTTTCTCCCGCTTCGCGTTCTCACGATCGGCCTCAGTCTTCTTCCCTCCGCCTAACTTCTCTAACGCCTGCAATTCTTTTTTACTGGCTTCCAGCGCCTCATAATCCACGTATTTTCTTGGATTAATGGCAAGATTCATCAGATAGAGCTGCAGAATGGAGAGGAGGTTACTGGATACCCAATAGATGGCTACTCCAACCGGCACAAACCAACCCAGATACAGGGACAGCCCTACGGAAAAGATCATGGTGCCGTACTTGTTTGCTTTGGACTGCTCCGACTGAAGCACATTGCTGTGATTCTGAACCACACACAAAAGATACGAGGAAAGGCCGGCAAGAATCGGTGCAAGAATCAGTATTTCATGCTTTTTGTTCGGAACATCGCTTAAGTTTATTCCAAAGAAATTCGGATTGATCTCTGTCCCGCCAAGCTGCGTACGAATAACCTGAATCAGTCCAATCAAAAGAAGAAGCTGAATCACCAAGGGAATGAGCCCGGCAAAGGGGCTGTACTTTTTCTCCTTATATAGTTTATGCTCCTCATCCGCAATGGCATCACGATCCCCGAAAAAGCGCACCTTGATGGCGTTTATCTCCGGCTGCATTCCAATCATCTTGATGGAATTCTTCTGCACCCAGACAGAAATCGGCAGAAGGATGATCTTACTGATTAGTGTAAACAGAACAATGGCAAACCCGTAGTTGCCAATCAATCCGTAACACTGATTCATAATCCATTCCAAAGCATCCAATACATATTTCATTGTTTCAATATTCCTTTTTCTTATTTTGTCTTCGGAAACAGGAGCCTTCCGAAGATCTCCTTCTGCCGAACCGGACCGATTTCAGCAAAACGGCTGTCCTTGCTCTTCGCATAATTATCGCCAAGAACAAAATATTCCTCTTCTCCCAACTGAAGGGAAAGGTCTGCTGTTTCGGCATTTAATGTAAGGACAAACGCACCGTTTCGGTAGAGTCTGGCCTCTGTAATCTCAATCCGATCTCCCGGGCAACCGACCACACGCTTCACGCAGGTGCCTTTCACGCCCGGCGAATGAAATGCAACGACGTCCTCATATGAGAACGTCCTTGCATGCTTGTCCAATAATCCGATTTGTAGGTGGTGCAGGGTCGGTTGCATCGATTTTCCCTGAATCAGAATTAACTGATAATGATAGGTCGACACATACCAGGTAAGTAATAAAACTGCCAGTACCGCACCGATAGATTTGATTATTTTCTTATTCTTCATTCTCGGCTACAGTCTCATCCGACGAGTCTGCTTCCGTCTTCTCTTCTTCCGGATTCAGTTCAATCTCGTCCGACTCTACTTCTTTATTCTTGTTCTCGTCAATTCCAAGCTTCTTGCTGATTTTCTTCTTGGCCTTGCGGAAATAAAAACCAAGTGCGGCACCCACCGCGATTGCAACACCGGCAACAATCTGAATCAGATAGGTAATGACGGAAGGGTCGATATAGGCCTGACCGTTCTGTCCAAAGAATAACATGCCGCATGCTGCGATGTAGAGAACACTTCCCGTTGCTAATAATTTCTTTTTCATGATACGCCCTTTCTCTAAAAGAATGCTTCGGTCATCGGCACAATACGTACCGGTCCTAATTCAATCTGTTCCAATAGGTCATTGAGATCCCCTTCGTACTCATAGATATAATAGGTATTCTCACTACCTTCTTTTAAACCGCTGAAGCACGGAACCGACGGATAGTTGTCATCATGTCGACGAAGCCAATACTCCCTGATTCTCGATTCGGATTCCGGAATATCATATACGGTTTGACCATACTTATCCGACTCTATTCCCGCCGCATCAGCAATCGTCGGAATAAGATTATCCAACGATACCTCTGCACGATTAACCGGAGATATTTCATGGCTCTCACCGGCACGCTTTATGAAGAATACCACCTGTGAATTATAGACGTCGCCATGGTCCGCAGTAATAATTATGGTGGAATTATCGTAGACTCCAAGATTTTTCAGTCGATTCAGATAATCTTCCACAATTACCATACAACCTTTAACGGTCTCTTCCATCGTGGAGTTTTCTTTATCATGACCATACTCATCCGTTGTCCACAAATGCGGTCCCATCAGATGCTCAATGATGAATCTATTATTCTTTTTGTCAAGTGATAGTCCCCACTCCTGCATTCTATCATAGAACTGCGCATTTAACTTAAGCACATCATCCGGTTGCGGAATCACGATATTTCCATACTCATCAATATTCGTATAGAACACCGGCTTCAACACTTCCGGAGCCAGACGATAGCCCGACATTTTAATCATCGTCTTGTATAAACGTGAATAATCGATTACCAGTTTCTTCGGTTGATCACTTACATTATCGAATTCATCTTGGAACAATTCGACCGGATTGTTGCCAAGTACTAAGTCCTTCTCATCGGTAAAGAACCCTGTCTTATATCCTTTCGCATGAAGATCCGCGTAGAACTGTTTGGTTGTAGGATTGGTCCATATCGATTTGCACCAATCATCGATGGAAAGCGTTGGATCAACCGGCTGTCCGGTAAACATATGACTCAAAGATGGAAAGGTTCCAAAATAATGGCAATCTACGTTGGTGAATTTCGTGAAGTCATGAAGGAAGTCTGTCGCCCCGGGATAAATCGCCTCCATCTTATCAATATAGGTATTGCTGCAATAATCCAGAATGATAACAATCACATTCTCTTTGGATGAAACTGTATACTGTTCTGCACCCGAAAGATGGAGTACCGTTCCATCATACTCAAACGCTTCCTTCTTGGCCGTCAACAAGAGGCTTCCGTATGCAATTACCTGAATAGCAAGAAGGAACCCTCCCAATGCGCCGAAAATCATTCGCGCCTGCTGGTGTTTCCAGATAGCCACTACCACGGCTATAACGATAATCGCAATCCAAATTATTATATTCACAATCGCCGTACTGCGATTAACAATATATCCTTCCGGACGCACTCCCAGCAAATCCAGCTTCTTATTCAGAAACATTACTTGGATATATGCTACCAGGGACCCTCCGGTGATAATCCCCAACATTACCGTTGATGCACGATTCGGCAAGATTACACATAGTAAGGTAAGAATCCCCGTTCCGAATAAAGCATAAAGCGCCAATCTCCCGGCAAATTCTCTGTAAACAAATGGGAACTCACGCGCATTAGCAAAATAAATCTCCGCCGGGCCAAAAATCAAGGCCATAAACATCGGAAGAAAGCATACCACTAAAGAAATGGCAATCCTCTTCCATAATTGCTTTTTCATCGTCCCTTATCTCCAATCAGTTCTTAATCAATTCTCTCAAATACCAGTGTTGCCTGAATACGGTCACCGCCCAGAAGACCACCGCTGGTTGCGGAGGCCGTCGTAATCGTATGCAAACGATATCCCTTCGCAGCCTGTGCATTGATAACTTCCTCCAACGCACTTAAGTTGCCGGAACCGGTACCGATAAATTTCTCCTTTAACGTAACCTGCATAACCACATACTTAAGACCCTCCGAGCCGGATGCTGTTGAATAGGTCGAACGATCGCTTAAGTCAGGGCCGGGCTGATACTGGGGCTGCTGATACTGGGGCTGCTGATACAGCGGCTGCTGATACGTTGTCGTACCTCCCATCGCCGCACCGTCTGCCAGAGGCGCACCACAAGACTTACAGAATTTAAATCCACCCTCATTTTGGGTTCCACATTTCGGACAAAACATAAAAATTAGCTCCTTTCCGATGCCGATTGCGAATCGGCTTTTTTCACACTTCTTTATGCTCTATTGTAATCGATATCTCCCCCGATTGTCTACGGTTCCTTACCAAAGATTCCCTTGTCTCCATACTGAATTACGATCTGTTCCACGGAATCCATAGAATAGTCATTCGTAATATCCGCATTCGACCAGTCCGCGGTATGCAAACGCACCTGAAACGTCCAGGTTCCGCCTTCGGCCAAGAGCATCCGCTCTCCCGGGGTAATCGTGCAGACCGTATCCGCCGTTTTCGTCTCCTTTTTCATGGGCGACAGGCTTCCGGTTACTCCCGCAAGACTTCGGTAATCATTACCGCTTACGGCGCAGGAGTAGTCGCATTCGGCCAGAAATTCCTTCCCGTCCCGGGTAAAAAAGAACAGCACCGACAAATCTCCCAGCTCAATGGCACCGTCGGAGGTATTGGTAATCGTAAGCCCCAGGGCAATGGTATTGCCGTTTGATTGTCCGGCATTGTCCCAGGATACGGAAACATTCTGATTCTTAGCAACCGTAAGCTCCGGCGTCTTGCTCTGTCCGGATCCACCCGGATCTGCTCCGCTTTGCCCGGAACCTTCCGAACCGGCCTGTGGGTTCTTCGTTGTCACAATCGACACGCCCGGATTCTCTCCGCAGGGTGGCTCGGTTCCGTAGATTAATTGTCCGCCGGAATAAAGGGCACAGGTGGTAAGTCTCACATTACGACTTCCGTTATTGCCGGCCAAAGCAGCATAGGACGGGTCATTGCTATTGTCCCAGGCTCCGTTGTTCTTACTGTTTCGAATGCGGACCTGAACCTCCTTTTTATAGGTGTTCTGTCCTCCCGGATAGATCTTCGTTCCGGTGAAATCCACCGAGACATAATAGAGATTCTTCTCCTCGTCCCAGCTGTAAACACCGCATTCCTTTACGCCCTCGTTATAATTCGTACTGACAAGAACATTTTCTGCGCTTCCACCTTCATTGAGAATCTCTGTGATATCAATGAAATAACGAAGTTCCAGATCATCCAATACACGTGCGGGCCAGCCGCTTTCATTTTTTACAAAGGCACGAATCTCAATAAAATCGGCGCCGGACACATTTACCGACCCCTCTACATAGACCTCGTCCTCGGTCACCGGCTCCACAGCGCCGAAATCCACAAGAGTCTGACCATGATAGAGGCTGTAAAGGTAGGCCAATGCACCGGTAAAACCGGCATTATAATCACAGGCCACCTCGTTGCGGTTATAGTCCGTAACCACATCGCTGTACCCGTCATTCGCATCCGGTCCGCCCACCAACGCCCCATACAGGGTGTGTCGGAAGGTCGCCGGCTCATTCATGTTATCGCAATAAGAGCCCTGCGAGGTGCGATGATGCGGGTGGGTCGGCGGATTCTCTCCATAACCTACCACGAAGCTTCGTCCACCGTCTCCCAGTGCATAATTCACTTGTTTCAGGGCAAAAGAGGAATAGGTCTCCGCCTTGGTCTTCGGGCAATTCTTCCAGGAGGAGTAGACTCCTGCAAGAAATGCGGTAGTGGTCGCATAGCGAAGGGACCCCCAGGAATCCAACCAGGCTAACCCTTTTGGAGAATAGGTTACCCGCTCGCCATCGATACCGGTGGTCCACCAGTCCAGATGCTTTTCCATCCAGTCCCGATAACAGGCTTTGTCCGTAAGACGTGCTAAGAGCAGGGTTGCTCCCGCATTCTTATCATCCCAGCATAATGCCCATTTATGATTTGCCTCCGAATCCCAGTAGCCCTCTGCTTTCGTAAGGTAGCTCTTCTCGCCGCTGGCAAGATAGAGCCAGACCCCCGCCCAGCACAGTTCGTCCGTGTAACCGCTCCAGGAATTATAGAATCCGTTGGCCGCCGTATAGCCCGAATCGGATTTGGTCGACTCCGCGAACTCATACAGAGACTTGGCGTGCTTCAGACAGGTTTTCGCATAATCCGAATCCCGATTCCCATAGATTACCGCTCCCGCTGCCAGCGCCGCCGCAGCCTCCGCCACTACGGTACTGCCGGGCTGATCGTCGGTCACGCAGTAGCTCGGTCGTTTCATCTGCATGGTCTCGCAAGGTCCCCACCAGGAGTGATCCGCATTGCCGTCTCCCACCTGATAGTAATATACATGATCTTCGGGATGGCATTTTATCAGATAATCGTCAATCCAACGAATCGTGTCGAGAATATACTCATACTGACCGCTCTCCTCATAAGCCGCCTGATATTCATACACGGACCAGGCAAGCACCGAGGAGGTATATGCCATCGGAAGATTGAATTTTACATTATCGCCCGCATCGTACAGGCCGCCGGTCAGATCCAGTCCATGATCGGCTCCGTCGGTAAGTCCCGAATCCCCGCGCCAGTTGCAGCGCGTCTCCTCCGGCAGATCCCCCGACCGTTGCAGTTCATAGAAAAGAACCGCTTTCTGGAGAGCTTCTCCGTAATTGTATTTGCCAGTCCCCTTGGTTCCTTCGTACCCGTTCCCGGTCTCAGACAATTGACCGGTATGCACTCCGGGTGTTCCGCTTAATCCGGTAAATCCGTCCCCTTGTGCCGTACCTGGCAGTTCCGGCAAGTCCGAAAGGGAAGGGGGCAAATCCGGAAGCACCTCATCGCCCGGATTGATGACAGGTTCTGCTCCCACCTCATGAAGGGTCGGTCGTATTTCCCGGAATTTTTGTCCGCAGCCGGAGGTAAGCAGGCCCATTCCCAAGGTGCAGGCTGTCAAAAGAGCAATTGTTTTTTGTCTCCACAGCTTATGTTCTTGTCTCATTTCATCCATTCTCCCCGGATAACATCTCATAAGTAACGCCATATTTTCTGGCGATATCATTTGCATAGGACATGCCTTCAGGGGGTGCAATCATCACCCGAAACGAGCGATTGCCCTCTTCGGTCTTCACAATCAGGGAAGCCGAACCGTATTCGGCCTCGGCATTCATCTCGTCCACATCCGCAGCCAGTTTATGCATATGTGTGTTGTAGATGGTTCGAACGCCCTTTTTTAAGATTGCGCGAATCGCGTCCTTCGCAATATAATAGCCTTCCTCAAAGGAAGTAGTTGAGAAGGTCTCATTCAAAAGCAAGAGACTATCCTTCGTTGCCTGTGTATACATCTCCTTGAAGCGGGTACATTCCTCTCCCAGACGTCCCAGATCCAGAGTCTTGTCCTCATCTGCAGGAAAATGCGTATAGATATCATCCACCGGAACGAAACGGAAGGCCTCCCCGGGAATATGAATTCCGCCCTGGGCTAAAACGTAGAGCTGACCGATGGCCTGGGTAATGGTTGTTTTGCCGCCACGGTTGGCACCTGTCAGGATGTAGACCATATGCGCTTTGTCAAAAGACAAATCGTTTGGCACAATCTCCTTAACCGCCAGATCCGCATAGGCAAGCTTCAGATTGTAGATCCCTTTTGCATCCATCAGAGGTTGCAGATCCCCCGTTTTCTCCGCCGCCCCGGCGCCGGTCGCCAAATCCGTACCCAGTACCTCGGCCTCGCTGAATACCAGACCGCGTGCTTTTTTGCCTTCAATGAATTCCGCAAAACGAATATAATAGACGAATTCCGGCATCAGATCCGTAATCGTCGTAATTGTCACACTCACATACTTCGTAAGAACTTCACGAAGTTTCTTGACTGTCACGGTCAAGAGCTGATTCATGGCCTTATCCATGTAATGGGTAATCTCTTCGCTGCCGTCTCCCTCGGGAATCACCGAAATGGTTGAGGTCATGGTGGTCTGAAGGCTCGGTCTTGTCACTGCGCCCATCTTCGCCGCAAAGGTAATCTTCTCCAGGATTCCCGATTCATTTTCTATCGGCTGATAATGCATATCGCCGTCCCATTCATTCCCGGACTGAATCGCGTTCTTACGCTCCAGACTTCTGGCAAAATGTCCCACAATCCCCGAATCCTTGAAGGGCTTGTCATTCACGGAGATAATCCCGACGCTGGCGGCCTCGAACCGTTCATTCAGGTTGATTCCGAGCGTAATGCTCTGCATCGAGTCGGTATCCGCCTTCAGATTCTCAATGTCGGTCTTCATCTCTCCGAAGGAAGCCTCCTCGTAGATGGCATCCACATACTCCTTCAGTCGGCGAAGTCCCTCAGACTTTACCTGCTCTTTGCCTAAACAGGAGCGAATCCCTTCCACACAACGAATGTAGTCGTGAATCTCCTCCAGACGGTGCATGAGATCCCAGATTCCTGCTTTTTTGTCATAATCGCGCTTAAAGCTTCCGTAATCCTTCATGAATCGAATTTTGTCCAGAAGTTCCATCATCTCCTTACGAAGTTCCGGGTTATTTAAGATATCCTGAAATACCTCGCCACGAAAACGAGCCACATAGGGGTCCGCCGTCATCGTTGCCAGCACGCGCTGAATCATGCGCTGTTCTTCGACCTTGTCCGATAATTTGCTGCAGACGAAATCGATTGCCAGATCATGGCAGGTGGTATCGGACAGTGTCTTGTAGACAACGCCCTCTCTCTCGGGATAAAGGATACTGATCGAATCACTCATGGGATTACCTCCTAATGCTTACCGCAAGGGTAAAAAGATTAGAAGAGGACCGTACCCACAGGGTAAGGTCCTCGCATTCATACAATATCGATATTACTTCACGGTCTCTTTGACAGCGGTTGCGAGTCCTGCAAGGGAGGCAATCTCGGAAGGAACAACAATCTTCGTTGCCTGTCCGTTGGCCCCTGCGATATAAGCCTCTAAACTGCGAAGCTTGATGATATCCTCATTGCTTAAACCGGCCGCACGAAGTTTGTTCACACCTTCCGCATCGGCTTCCTTCACAAGCAGAATACCTTCCGCTTCTGCCTTCTTATGCAGAAGAATACTCTCCGCATGACCCTCTGCTTCCTTGATTAACTCAATCTTCTGTGCCTCCGCACGAAGCACTGCAGATTCCTTCTCACCTTCGGCACGCAAGATGGCGGATTTCTTCTCACCCTCTGCTACCAGAATGGACTCACGTCTCTCACGCTCTGCCTTCATCTGCTTCTCCATGGCTTCCTGAATGGAATGAGGCGGCATGATATTCTTTAACTCAACACGGTTCACCTTAATTCCCCAAGGATCGGTTGCCTCGTCGATGGTTGCGCAAAGCTTCGCATTTACCGTATCACGGCTGGTTAAGGTCTCGTCCAGTTCCATATCGCCGACGATATTACGTAAGGTCGTTGCCGTCAGGTTCTCAATTGCATTCATCGGATTCTCCACACCGTAGGTATACAGACGGGAGTCAATGATCTTGTAATAGACAACGGTATCGATCTGCATCGTTACGTTATCCTTGGTAATTACCGGCTGAGGCGGGAAGTCCGCAACCTGTTCCTTTAAGTTGACCTTTCGGGAAATCTTGTCGAAGAAGGGGATGATGAAGTTCAATCCTGCTTCCTTCGTTGAAGAATACTTCCCCAAACGCTCAATGACATACGCATACTGCTGAGGTACAATCTTAATCGCTTTCCCCAGAATAATCAGCACGAGCAGTACACACACGGCGATAATAATAATCGTATTCGTATCCATGTTTTTTCCTCCTATTACTCTCTGAATTCATTTACGCAAAAACACGGTGTCCCGAATCTCGAAACACCGTGCTTATTATACCATATTTCCTCGGAAAAGAATACTCTTTTCCCCCTTAGTTCTTACGAAAAGCCACCAACGAGAAGTTGTCGTACGCGCCGTCATGTACCTCCATAATCAGACCGCACGTCACCCCTAAGTCCGTAAGGGACGTACAGACATCCATGCTTCCGTCACCTTCGTTGTACCTATAGAAGAATTCGCGACCGTTGATGGTCTTTTTCTCGGTACAAAGGGATGCAAAGGCCTCATATGCCTCCGACTCCATACATACGGCATAGAGAGCAACCTGACCGTCCCGATCCAATATCTGGAAGCCGGTAGGGTTGTTGGTCACCTCCAGACGATGTCCCTCTGAGGTGTCCACATAGATCATCATGTGACCATAGTCATCGCTCAGACGATAATCATATCCGAGATGGGAGCTTGCATGGACTCCCGTTCCACTCTTCTGGCGATCCGGAAAAAGCTCCTTCTGCCCCTCCGTCTTCACGCCAACCGAAAATCCGCAGCCGAAACAGGTTAGTCCCAGGAAAACCGCAAGCAACGCGGCAAGCACACAGGTTCTTTTTTTACGCATTTGAGTTCCTCCTTCGTAGAAAACACCCAACAATTACTCATTGGGTGTAAAAAATCGGTCTAATTTCTCCAGACACTGATATAACATACGGCGTTCATTCTCGTCAAGTCCTTCCACCGCCGCCTGAACCATATTCTTATGATAGTCCTTGTGATGGAAAAAGGCCTTGCGACCGCGCTCCAGCAAAATAATGTAGACCACGCGTTTGTCCTCTTCGCTGCGGCGTCGTTCGATATATCCTTTTTTCTCCAGGCCGTTCATATTCGTCGTCAGTGTGCCGACCGTGACCCCCAGTCGTTTGGCAATATCCGACATCTTACGAGGTTCCTCAATTCCGACCGCCTCGATGATGTGCATATCGTTGTTCGTAATATCCTTAAATTCTTCCGTAATGATGCTGCGGCCCTCAACCTCCATCACATGGTTGAAAAGGTTGACCAACATCACATTAATTCCACTACGATACTGTGAATTCTTCATCTCAATTACTCTCTTTCGATGTTCAGTGCAATATTCACACGCTCTCTTAAATATACCGGAAGTGCAGGCTTCACAATATAATCCGTGGCGCCGATTGCAATACACTTCATAACCGTTTCCTTGTCCGCGCGGGCCGTCAAAAAGATAATCGGGGCATCGTATCCCTTATTATGAAGGGTTCGTGCAAGAGAATGGCCATCCATATTCGGCATCTCGATGTCGATAATGAACAGGTCGGGACTCGGCTTATTTTTTAACAAATCCAGCGCATCCAAACCACTCTGGGCCTGCAGAATCTCAAAATCCTCTCCCAACGCCATCTTCGTCTGCAGAATGGATACCATCATGTCATCCACCACTATAATACGCGGCTTGGCCGTTGCATGATTCCGCTTCTCATTCAACGCCGTTACTCGGCTTTCCTCGGAGGACTTCGCAAGGGACGAATCCACGATGACGATGGAACGGTTAATCGGATGCATCAGGTCGATAATCTGACCGTCATAGGTAATCTTCACCTTCGGGCGAAGCACGTCTCCGCTATGGCCTACCACAATGGCATCCCGTCCGTCCGAGAGTTTTACGTCGGTTCCGGGAGGATAGGCCGGGATGATATGGAGCATCGCTTCGACTACCTTACGGTCAAAAAGAATATCGCAACCACCCTTCAGATATTCAAAGGCCGCCGCCGGAGCATAAGGCTCCTTATAAGGTCTGCGGCTGGTCAGCGCATCAAACACGTCTGCCGCGTGAATAATCTTGGCAAGAAGCGGAATCTCATCCCCCTGCTTATGCAGAGGATATCCGCTTCCGTTTTCATTCTCATGATGTAAAAGAATTGCCTGTTTTACCACCGCAGAGACCGTATTGCTCCTGGTCAGTACATCAATCGAAAGCTGCGGATGTGACTTGATCAGTTCATATTCTTCATCGCTGATTTTGCCCGGCTTGTTCAAAAGCTCCGCCGGAATATGCATCTTGCCCAGGTCATGGGCCAGTGCCGCTAAGGACAGATGATTCAGCTTATCCGGAAGAAGTCCCATCTGCTTACCGATTGCAACGGAGTAGAGGGCCACATTCAGCGAATGATGATAGGTGTAATCGTCGTAGCTTCTTAAATCGATCAGGTCAAGACTCATCTCGTCATCGTTCATCAGCTCGGTAACCATCTTGGTGGATGCCGCAATGATTGCGTCCACATCCTCCCCGGCGATTGCGTCGATACTCTCCCGCATCAGTGCATCGCTGATTGCCGACTTCACCTGAATATCTTCCGAGAGAGCATCCGAAATATACACACCCAGATACCCGTGTGTCTCCAGATACTGAATGTGGTCGTTCATTAACACGACACCTTTTTTCACCATTGCCGCCGTCTTCTTGGTGACAATATCCCGTCCAACCACCATGCCCGGTTCGACGGACGCTGTAGGGACAAATCTCATCTAACTATACCTCCTTGCGGATATGCTCGATTCGAATCTTATAGTCGCGAAGAAATGCTTCGTGATGTTCCAGAATATAAGGGATGTCATCTCGTTTCTGTGCCAGTTCCAGCGCATAAGCAAGTTCTGCCACGTCATCTGCACCGATGGTATAAGACATACTCTTTACCCCGTGTACCAGACGTTCATAATCCGCCCACCGTTCTTCCCGATAGGCATCTTCAATCTCTCCCATCTTGTTAGAGTTTACGTATTCAATCAGAATCTCATGGAGGAAGGAGACCTGGTTCGCACAATACTGCATTGCATTGGTCAGATTCAGGAAATCCAATCTTGCCAAAAGAGTATCCTCTGTCTTCGGAAGCTCCGGTTGTGCAGTAGAAGGTTCCTCGGGATTCTCTCCCATCATGTCACCCTTGACATACTGCAGGATGATGTCGGTTAATTTTGCTGCCGCTAACGGCTTGGACAGATAAGCATCAAAGCCCTCGCGATAATATTTCTCTTCAATACCGTTGGATACGTTGGCCGTCAATACGACGATCGGCGTCGCATGGTTCGGATTCGAAGCGTCCTCCCGAATACGATGCAGCGCCTCGATTCCATCCAGCACCGGCATCATATGGTCCATCAGAATCAGATCATATTCCGTCACATAAGCCTTCTCCAGCGCATCCTGCCCGTTCTCGGCGGAGTCTACCTTTAACTTGCAATCCTTCAGATAGGTGCGGACCAGCTTGATGTTCATCGCCATATCATCCACCACCAGAATTCTTCCGGTAAGCGTGCGAAGCATCGCCCGTTTCTCCTGTGCCGGTACCAGGGCTTCCATCGCATCCTCATCCTTCTGTTGCGCGATGGTCTTTTCCGCTCCGATTAACTGGGGAATGGTAACCGTGAAGGTACTGCCCTGTCCCGGAGTCGATTCCACTTCAATCTGACCATCCATCAGTTGAATCAGTTTCTGCACAATGGAAAGTCCCACCCCGGTTCCCTGAATGGAGCTGTTCTTCACCTGCTCCACACGGCCGAAGGGATCGAAAATCATCTTAACATCTTCCTTGCGAATACCGATTCCGGTATCCTGCACCATCACCTGCAGGTGATATCCTCCGTCCAGATAGGCGCCGCCGAAGAACAGCGAAACGCTTCCAGAATGAGTATATTTCATCGCATTGGTAATCAGATTCAGAATGATCTGGCGAACATGTACCTCATCACCGATGAGTTCCACCGGCATCTGCTCATCCACCTGAAGATGGAACTTCAGATTGCGGCTCTCCGCCTCCATCGTACACATGTTGCTGTACTCTTCGATCATGGCCGTAGTGGAATACTTTCGTTCCACGATATGAATCTCGTCGGAGTCTAACGTCACGAGATCCAGAATATCATTCATCTGCGTTAACAACATCTTGCCGGCGGTTCGAATATTTCCCGAATATTCCAGAATGGCAGGATCCGTACTGTCACGCTCAATCATCTCATTCATGCCGAGCACAACGTTAATCGGGGTACGAATCTCGTGGGACATACTGGCCAGGAATTCACTCTTCGCTCGATTCGCCGCCTCCGCCAAATGCAGAAGTTCCTCCTCGCGGCTGATATCATAGATTACGCCGACATAACCGAAGGGCGCATGATAATTATCCCAGGCAACGGAGATGTTCAGTAAGAATCTCTGTCCGGTCTTCGTCTTGCACTTTGTCTCACAAAAGCCTTCCTGCAGAGCCTTATTCAAAAGTTCCTGCGGGTTCTCGATTTCAAACAGCGTATCCCAGTAAGCATTCTCCTCACATTCCAAGTATTCCTGGGCATATCCGTTCATATGAACCGTGTTAAAATCACTGTCCAATACAATAATTCCGGCATGGATGGTATTCTCGATATAGTCCATCATATTCTTTTGGGACACCGAGAATCCATTGTACTTTCTTGCTGCTTCATAGATGAGAAGGAATGTAAAGATTGCCCCCAGAGCCGAGGTCGGAATCGCATCGGCACCACGAAGCACAATCACCGTATCCGGAACGATACTCAGTAACAAAGCAAAGTTGGCAATATAGAGTCTGCGAAGGAAGGCACGATCTCTTCGAAGGGTCATCTTTCGATACCAGACAGTGGCAAAACAGAACATCGATACCGTAATGAAGGCAATAAAGATATTATGATAGATTCGTGCAGGGCACTGCACGCCCTGCCAGGTCGTCCAATTCTTCTTTCGAATAAAGAGATCCACACCATCCGCACCGAACCAGAACCAATCAAGCAGCATAAGTCCCGTGTAGATGAGATGAATCAACCCGTGAACTTTTTTCGGGATATCCAAGCGTGCAAAATAGAGCAACGTCTCCGCAACCATGAACAGGTCAACACCGGCCAGACCGATGCGGCGGAAAACCGATGCCATCGCAAAATTATCGCACAAACCAAGAACGCCGTAGCCAATGCCCCAGATTCCCGCGGCGATTCCCATCGCCAGCATATCGATTCGAATATTCTTTTCACTGTGATAGTAGTGTACACCAAGGCTGATTGCCAGGGTCCCTATCATAATCAGCGAAACGCTCAACAGCATTCCCACATCGTCACCTCTTCACTATACCAACAGCAATGTCATCACCGGAATGGTAATAACACTGAGAATCGTCGTCACCAGCACAACATTTGCCGCAAATTCCTGCTCACATTCATGAAGCTCCGCCAAAGACTCTACAATGGCCCCGGTGGGCGTCATGGCAAGCACCACAATCGTCGTTTTAAGCATATCATCCAGCCACGGAATCCAATGAACCAGCAAAAACGCCACCACCGGAAACACCACCAACTTCAGTAACGACGTCACATAGATGAATCCTCTGGTAAAAAGAGCACGAAGCTTGGCCGCCGCCAAACGCATTCCGAGAATAATCATGCACATCGGCGTTACCATTTTGGCAAGCAGCGTAATGGCGCCCGCAATCTCCGTCGGGAATTTTACCCGGAAGAAAAACAGCGGAAGCGCAATCAGCAACGCAATCGTGGTTGGATTGAGAATCGCATTCTTAACCGAGATATATTTTCGGTCATTCGTAATCATGAACACGCCGACGGTAAAGACAATCAGGTTCATGGTTACGACATTAATGGAGCTGTAGCACAGAACAATCGGTTCGTTCGGAAATACACTCGCAATGACCGGCATCCCCAGGAAGCCGACATTGCCCAACGTCGCTCCGATGGACAGAATGCGATATCTGGCATCCTGAAGTTTCCTTCGAAGCACAGCATACAGCAGCACAAAAAAGAACATCTGCACCAGAAACGACACTCCGAAATAGATGCCGATTCGAAGCATTCCCTCCTTCGTATAGTCCAGATTCAGGAACGCATTGATAATCATACACGGTCCCAGCACGTAGATGAGCAGGGCCGACAGACTTTTGACATGGGCCACGGTCGCCAACTTCGTCTTGCATAAGGTAAAGCCGATGGACATATATACAAGCATCAGGGCAACCGTCGTAAATAACAACAGTATCATTTTTTCCTATCCGTTACTTATCTATATTTTTGACATACAGGAAAAGACTCTGATTCTTCTCACTGTAATCCCCGGCAGGAATGATTTCCAACATTACCTGCTTATATTCCGTTCCGATCATACGACGATAGAACAGGTTTAACGAGCTCTTATCCTTGAAATACCCTTTGAGATAGTCTAAATCCGTCTGCGCCAGATAATAGTCCAGGTCATCGGGATGCACCTGTCCGGATCTTCCAAAGTCACTGAGCCAAACAGAAATCTTATTCGAGAAGCCCTTTTCTCTGGCCTGTTCCTCTTCCAGCATATTGACAATCTGATAGGAATCGTCGGTCAGATTTATCTTCAGAATCTTCGTATACAGCGCGCAGAGTGCGGTATGCGCATCTCGTTGACCGCGTCGGTCTACGCCTTTTTTCTGATAATATTCCGCCTTGGCCGCATACATTCGTTCATCCGCCAAGCGCGCCATCGCGTGGAAATCCCGATCGGAAACCTCGGTAATGCGCACATAGCCGCAGGAAACGGACAGCTCACGAACGAGCGTACCGCTCCAACGAAGCACCGTCTCTTCGAAATCCTGCTTGATTTCTTCCAGCTGACGGTCTGATGCATAGAGAATGGCATTGAATTCATCTCCGCCGGTTCGATAGATTTTGCCAAAGGAGCTGAAGCACTTCTTCATGCAGTCTGTGGCTCCGGTAAGCAACTCATCGCCCGCCTCATGTCCCAGAGTATCGTTAATAATTTTCAACTCGTTGACGTCCATTGCAACCAGCACCAGGTCTTCTTCGAGTTCCTCGTCCCTGTGCTTCGACATCTCTTCCGCATAAGCGCGACGGTTATACAGACCGGTCAGTTCATCGTTGTTGGAACGGAAAAGCAATTCAATCTCGCTCTTCTTCTCCGCATCGATAATCTGCGTTACCAGCATAATCTTCTTCTGGACATCGTCCTGCTTCTCCACCGACACAAAGGTGATACGCGTCCAACCATAGTTCTTACCGACAAACTCGCAGGAAATACTGGTCCTATCTTTTAACCGCTCCGAGATATCCGTTAAGTCCACAAAGGGCATGACAATCTCCTGATACTCCTCGCTTACGGTTCCGCGGAAAGAACGATTAATCATCTCCTGAGGACGATTCGCATCTCCGATTAACCGCGTAAGAATCTCCGACTCAATCATGCGTTCCATGGTATCGGTCTCCAGATCGATCAAATGCATGGAATAATAGGTATTGGCAATCGAATGAAGCATCTCGTTCTTTTCTTCCTTTTCGCGATCCCTCACTACCAGGAAGAGGTGTACGATGAAGCAGCCGAGGAAATAACCAAGACTATAGAAGGGAGCATCCGGAAAGAGAAGTTGAAAGACTCCCATCAGAATCGGTGCCAGCGAAAAATAGAATACGGTTAAGAAGGTCTCATGTTCTTTTCCCTTCTCGCGAACTGCCAGAATCAGTGTAATAACCCCAATCAGGAAATAGACGATATACTGATTCACAAAGGTCAGCGGACGAAGCGCCTTCGTCACATAGATTCCCTCTTCGATGCGGAACATGACCGGCTCAAACAGATTCCAGAGAAGGATTGCAAGTTCAAACACAATTACACCGAAATCCAGTACCAGATAGCGATAACGATGTTTGATATATTTCTCCAGATAGGACAGAACGAAATTTAACCAGAAGAACGTGGTCAGCACGGTAGAGATATGGAACACGGTAGAACTGCCAAAGAAGACGTTTTCTCCCGGTATGACATGGGCTGCGCACAGGCCCCAAACCATGTCCTGCAGGCAGAAAAAGATTACCCACACAAGCAGCATGCGAAAGCTTCGCTCAGAGCCGCTTCTGCGAATCTTGGTCCGTAGGTCGCTAATCAAAATTAGTACCAGCACCAGGGCATACCCCAGCGCCGAAATTGCATATAAATTTGTTATCATCATTCCCACCCAACACACGTGCATACATCTCTGAAAATGTATACACAATATACAACTCTATTATACCATCATCCGGCCAAACAAAAAATATGCCGTTTCAACTTTTTTCGTTAAAAACGGCATATTGTTCTTTTTTAGGCAATCGAGCCAACAATATCATTATAAATTACCTCGGCAAGTCGTAGATGACCGCCGGCACTTAAATGTTCCTGATCCTCTTGGCTTGGGAGTACATAATCGGAGGCTGCTAAGAATCGCACGCCTCTTTTCTTGGCAATCGCACGGTATTCCTGCTTCAAGCCACGGGAGATGTTTACCGAATTGCGGTCAAAATCCGGATCAAAGCCCTCCTCCCACACATGTTCCCCCAACAGAATCGGAGAAATCAGGAGAACCTCTTTTGCTGACACATGTGTCAGAATCTCATCCAGGCAACGTTCAATGCCTTCGGCAATGGATTGCGGGGTACTGCGATTATAGGTCTTACAATCGTTTGTCCCCAACATTAATACCACCGAATCAATCTCCGCGCCATTCCGAAACAAGGCTGGAAGTGTATCGATTCCCTTGAGATTCGGTCTGGTCTTATCTTCGTAGACCGTTGTGCGTCCGCACGCTCCCTCTTCGATGATATGAACATCGTACTGTGCAAGACGATCCTGAAGAATCCCGGTCCAGCGGGTCGACTTCTCATATCGCCCTTTTGTATTCGGATTATATCCCCAGGTATTCGAGTCTCCAAAGCACAGGATATTTTTCATAGCACACACCTCCGTCTTTCTGTAACAATCATGACATATTCCCGATTGGTTGTCTAATTGCTATTTATGATGGTGTGCGATAGTTTTCTTTTATAACGAAGTACTACTCCACTCCGTATTCTTTTTTCTGGCGTTCGATCTCTGCATAGTAAGCTTCCAGCTTCTTCTTCCATACAGAGGACAGGTGAGCTTCTCCGGATCGGTTCTCAAGGCCGCATTCCTTCTGAAGGATTTCTCCGAGGTAATCGGTAATCTTAAGCGCCCCCCACAGATTCAGGTGCAGACCGGCATCGTAGGTATCCACACTGAAATCCAGACCGCACTCCTCTTGAAGTTCTAAGAAATTGATGTACATCAGGTCGTGCTCGGCGGCATACTCCTCAATCTGTGCCTCCCACTCGTCATACCAGTAGGGATAGAGACTCGGAGCCTTCACAAGAATCAGCTGAATGCCTTCTTTTTTGCACAGCTCGGTCATCTTATCGAGATACTTGTATGCATTGTCGCCGAAGCGATAATTGGCAAGCTTCTTACCGGTCGGGACATTTAATGCAGGCTTGGTATCCACACGCATGTAATAGCCGTTGAAGGACACCTGCGGGCGGTGAAAGAGATACTTCCAGTCATCCCCGGTCAACTCGGTAATTCGGGTATGATAACGCAGAATGGGAAATAAGTATTCCGCAAACTGCTCCTCCTCCGTCATGGACGCCTGAATCGACGCAATCTTGGACTTGGACCAGCGCATTCCGTCAAGGGTCATTCGATTATAGGCCTCGTTCTGGGGCTCATTGTACTTCATCGACAGAATATTGAAGATTACCACGTCGGGCTTCTCATAGCGAAGCGCATCCTCCAACAGATAGTAGGACTGCCAGATTAACTGCTGCGCACTGCCGCGGATATAGCTGTTGATTCCGTACTTCTCCCACAATTCGGCAGGGACGAAGTTCTCGTAGACCTCACAGTCGCCGACAAAAAGAACATCGTGGTCGTATTCGTCCTTATAATATTCCGCAATCAGATTGCCTTCCACAACATCACTTGCGTACTTGGGCATCACCAGACGCTGCAGGAATCCAAGAACGCCAACGATGACGGCCAGGACCAGAAACGCCCGAATCGCACGACGCCATACAGGCTTCTTATCATTTGTTTTCTCAGTAACAGGTTCCATTTCTTTTTTCCTTAGAACTGGTTGTAGATGAACTGGCTTGCATCATATCCGATGCCATAGGCACCGAACAGAACGATAGCAAGGAACAGGCTAAGCCACAGTACCGTCTTAACGGCAAAAGGCAGTTTTACAAGCTTATCGCGTACACTTCCCCTACGCTGAACCATGCTGGCGGTAAACAGCAGCAAAAGGCCCACAAGAAGAATGATGTAGTCCTTCATGCTAAGCCCGATGTGCATCAGGCCGGGAATCGCCTTGGGAAGGTTCATCACGGAGAACATACTTCCAAACATACGGAAAGTAAGCGGCACATCCCGATAACAGTCAAACATACGCAAGGAGCTCATAAGAAGCACCGTACGAATGACACGGAAACCATCGAATCCACGGGAAGCGACCAGTTTCGGGAAACGCTTACGGAAACGTTCGAATAACAGGTCAAACTCCTGGGAAATCATGATCACCACGAAGTTGCCAAGTCCCCATACGATGAAGTTCCAGCTTGCGCCGTGCCAGATACCGGTCGCAAACCATACCGCAAAGGCGGACAGATACACCGGTACTCTTTTACCGATCTTCTCGCCCAGATGCTTCCGGGAGAACTTGCTGATGGTAATCATTCCCTTGGATACCGAAATCGGATAGAAGATGTAATCCGTGAACCAGGTACCCATCGTAATATGCCAACGATTCCAATATTCCTTGATGTTTTTCGAGAAGTACGGGCGATGGAAGTTCTCCGTCACCTGAATACCAAGGGCCTCTGCAATACCGATGGTAATATCAATACCGCCGGTGAAATCCGCATACAGTTCCAATGCATAGAAAAGCATACCGAAGAATGCATAGGCTCCGCGATACTGATCCGGTGCCGCGATCAGGGTCTTAACCCCGATAATCATACGGTCCGCAATCACCATCTTTTTAAAATAGCCCCACAGCACACGCTGTAAGCCTCTGGATACCCTCTCCCACACGAAGTAATGCTTCTCATAGAGAGACTGCGCCAGATGGTCAAAACGGCTGATCGGTCCCTGTACCAGCTGCGGAAAGAAGGATACGAACAACGCGAAGCGGAACGGATTCTTCTCCGGCTCGTACTTGCCGCGATAGACATCTATCAGATATCCCAGGGACTGGAAGGTGTAAAACGAAATTCCCATCGGCAGTACGAAATCGGCAAGTGCGAATTGCTTTTTCCCGCCGAACGCATGCACGAGGGAGTTCACGTTGCCGATTGCGAAATTGGTATACTTTAAGACTGCCAGAATTCCCAGATTCAAAAGGAGAACCAACAGGAATACGGCTTTCTGCTTTTTCTTTTGTGCTGCCTTGTAGGCCTTACGCTCATCACGGCTTAATTCCGCTTTATGCTCTGCAATGTAAGCTTCCACCCTGCCCTGCATCTTACCCAAGGTAATGCCGGCCAAATAGACCGTTACCGTGGTAGCAAGGATAAACGGCAGATAGGACAGGCCGCAGATTGCATAGAACACGTAGTTGGCAATCAGTAAAAAGGGCCACTGTGCCTTCTTCGGAATCACATAGTAGAGGAGTAAGGTCACTGCGACAAACAGCATGAATTCATAGGATGTGAATAGCATATTTGCCCCTTACCAGTACTTAATCTTCCAATAATTCCTCTACCAGTTCGCATAAGGTCTTGGCAGAGTTAAAGTACTTCGGATCGATCTTATCGGCGGGAACAACGATATCCCACTCATTGTTAATCTCGGTAATAATCGAAATGATATCAAAAGAATCCAGAATCTTATCATCAATCAGGGTGGTGCAGGTATCATAGTCCACTTCAGGATGCAGGTCGCTCATAATCTCAATCAGGGTTCCGTAGATTTCTTCGTTCATTATTTTGTCTCCTTTTTACCTTCGTCTTCGTATTTTTGTTTTAACGCAACACGGTTAATCTTGCCGTTTGCGGTAAGAGGCATCTCTTCTAAGCTACGCACATAGTTGGGAATCATGTAACGGGGAAGCTTCTCTTTTAACGCAACCGTTACCTCCTTCGGTTCCAGATCACCGGTGTAATAGAGCGCAATCTTGCCCTTCACCTGGTCGTAGATACAACCGCAAAGCTTAATGCCCGGAAGCATGTTGCAGTTTACCTCGATCTCGCCAAGCTCAATGCGGTGGCCCATGTGCTTAATCTGATAATCCTTACGGGATACGAATACCAGCTCGCCGCGTTCATTTAACTTGCCGATGTCACCGGTACGGTAGATAATCTCGGGATAGGCCGTGTTGAGCGGATTCTGTACAAAGCTCTCGCTCGTCTTCGCAGGATTGTTGTAATAACCAAGCGTTACGGAGGTTCCGCGGATGCAGATTTCACCGGGTTCTCCCGCTGCCGCACGCTTATTCTCCTCCGTCAAAAGAAGAATCTCGGTATTCTTGAAGGGTCTTCCGATGGGGATGACCTCATCCAGCTCAAACTCACGATCTACCTTGTAGAAGCAGCACATACCGGTTCCCTCGGTGGGACCGTAGAGGTTCGTGAACTTCGCCTCGGGAAGAACGCTTCTCCAGATTCGGAACTGCTTAATCGGGAACACCTCGCTACCGAAAGCTACCGTATGAAGATACTCCGGCTTCACCTTATCAAAGGCACCGAAGGCGCTGATCATCGTAAGAGCGGATACCACCCAGCAGATGGTGTTAATCTTATATTCATTCATGAATTCCACAAGTTTTACCGGGAACATGAACAGTCCGTGAGGAATCAGGTAAGTCGTAGCACCGAACTTTAAGGTCGGATAGAGTTCCTTCAGGCAGGCATCGAAATACAGCGGCGTCTGATTCCCGAATACGGTATTCTCATTGAATTCCAAAGTCTCGGAGAGCTGCTCGATATAATCCAATACCGAACGATGACAAGCCACAACGCCCTTCGGAATTCCTGTGGAACCGGAGGTAAACACGACATAGATCGGATCGGTATCCAACGCACGATCATGAATCTCGGATAGTTTCTCCCCAGCAATCTCGCCAAAGGCAATGTCGTCATATACATAGAGCCCTGCCTCCGTATTGAAGGTCTTCGCAACCTCCAGTGTCTGGGCGTCGCAAAGAATGGCACGGGGCTTTAAATTATCCAGAATCAGGTCAATTCGACCACGAGGCATCTCTTCATCAATGGGCACATAGAAATCGCCGGCGGCAATAACGCCGAAGAAAGCCGTAATGGTCTTGGGATGCTTATTCATAAAAACAACAACGGGCTCCCGGTAGATTCCCTTATTGGCCAAAAAGGTTGCAACGCTTCTGTGCTGATTGTACACATCCGTGAAGGTCAGTGCATCCTTGTCGTTTGCAAAAGCAATCTTGTCCGGTACTCTTTTAATCGTCTCGTCCAAATAATCCAATACATGATTCTGCATAGGTTTACTTCCTTTCAACTGCAATCAGTCGCTCATATTCCTTACGAAGGGTTCCGCACTCGGAAACCGCACTTCGTGCAAGTACTTCCAGGGTATCCAAATAGATTGGTTTCAGTTCGTGATCCCGCTTAATCATCGATAACTCGGTACAGCCTAAAATAATCACCTCGGCTCCCGCGTTTACCAGTTCCTCTTCCACGGTTGCAAATTCCGACATGGTCACCGGCTTACCCGCCTTCACTTCATCGTAGATGAAATGCATGACCTTCTTCTGTCCTTCGGGTGAAGGAAGAACCACGCGGATTCCGGCAGCCTCAAGGTGGTTCTGGAACACCTTTGTCTGAATGGTTCCGTCCGTTGCCTCCAGACCGACACAGGTAATCCCCTCCTTGCGAAGGTACTGCACGGTCTCAAGAATCGCATGAATAATTCTCACCGGCACCTGCTCCTGAATAGTCTCATGGAGCGCATGCGCCGTAATGCAGGGAATCGCAATCACCTCCGCACCGTCTCCGCAGAGTTTTCGTCCAATGGCTACAATCGGTTCCACCGGACTCTCCGTCGATCTTCCCAGAAGGAAGCCGGTCCGATCCGGAATCTGCGGTGCATTGTAGAGAATCATCGGAATATGCTGTTGGTCTGTGTCGGCTTCCGTCATCTCGATGACTAACTGCATATAATATGCCGTAGCCATCGGACCCAATCCGCCGATTACACCCAGTGTTTTCATAGAATGCCTTTCGTTACAGGATCTCCGGGTAGAGCGAGCGATCGTAATTGTGCGTATTCTTATGCGTATCGGAGTAGTTCCACAAATCCTCATCCGAAGTCAAGAAGAAGGTGGAATGATCCTTACGGGGAACGGTGTCCAGATGTCTCCAACCGTCACCGAAATTCACAAGATTCCAATAATGGCAGGGGCTTACCGCGTCCTGCTTAATCATCATATTCTCAATACCGGCTCTTGTTAAAAGAACCTCCGTAATACTTGCGTAGACATAGCAATCGCCCTTGTGAAGCTTGAAGCCCTCATAGGCACTTCGAATGACATCCCCCTTCTCGGAATGCTGGATATATCCCACATTCTTACGTACCCACGTATAGATGGCCTTGGTAATCTCCCGCTGAGACATATCCGGGGTAATAATCTTCGCAAGCACCTGGTCCGCCATACGATAGACCTCGTCCTGATCGTAGCAGGCAGGCATCTCCTTCCACACATTGACTTTGCCAGTCATCGACGTCGCATTGCCCGAGGTATCCGTTACCGTGTAGATAACATCGTAGGAACCCTCCGTACTCAGATCCACGCGACTGTTGTCGATGGTAAGCACCAGTTCCTCCTTGCGGTCTACATTATCGGAATAGGTAATTGCCTTCTTATAGGAAACCGCCGTATCAATGACGGTATCGATATTCTCAACGCGCACCTCCGGTGCCTTCTTATCGCTCTTCAGGGTATAGCTTACGGTCTTCTTGGTGTGATTGCCGTATTCATCCATGGCAACGATCACAGCCGTACCGTCCCCCTCCACACTCCAGTCCGGTTCCTCTTCAAAAAAGCAGGTAACCTCCGACACATCGCTTACCGATACCACAAAGGCCTCCGGCGTAAGTCCCTTCTTGGTGTAGCCGGATACTTTTTTGCCGGTAACCGTAAGTTCGGGTGGCAGGGAATCATTAATTCGTAAGACAACCGGAATCTCACAGCCGGCCGCCAGAATCGTTAAAGCATAGTCACCGGGAAGCATGGTCCCCCCCGCAATTTCATCCGGAAGGGCAGAGTAAACCGCAGCATCGGTGATGGTTGTATCATAGGCAGCCAAATAGGCTGCGGGTGCGGGAATCACATCCCCAAGTTCAATGGTCAGTGTTTCGACGGCGGATGCATACAAAAGCTTCGCGCGAAGTCGCGTCTCATTGCCGGCGCGGTCCGTAAGCAAAAGTTCTACCGTCTGTTCGCCAAGAAGGCTATAATCCGGGGCATCGGAAAAAAGTACCGAAACCTCGGTCGCATCCTCAATATTCGTAACGAAATCCTCCGGCGTACATACTCCACCGTAGAATTTCCGAACCGTCTTCGTTTCCGCCTTCGGTGCGATGGTATCCACCACCGTCACCTTCACTTTATAAGAAAAAGGCGCCAGTATTACCTTCATGGTATAGGTACCGGGGGTACGAAGCTCCTCTTCGGATAACCCCTTCTGAATCGCAGGTGCTTTTTTTCCATGGGCAATCAAGTCCCGCGCGGTCAATTTGGTACCGGCTTCCAAGGTAATCTTTGTCGCCACTCTTCCCTTAAGACTAAGGAGACTCACCGTCACAATCAACGCAATGACGACGGCCAGTGCCAAAAGAATCAGCAGTGTTCTGTTGGAGAAAGAGTTTTTTCTCTTTGATGACTTTTTCATAACAATCCCAAGTCTCTTTTCCATTCTCTATTGTGTCCATCTGTGTCCGGGCATACTACGCCCATAGTAATAACACAATATCATACACTACTATAGCATTCCCGCGGTTGTAGGTCAACAAAGATTCTCATTCAAAAAACCGCCCCAAAGCAATTCAATCGCCCTGGGACGGTTCCTCTATTTCATCGTCCGGTATTCTCTATTTGCGCTTTTTCTTTTTTATCAGAACAACTACTCCAACGATACCGCCGGCCACAGCCGCTACGACCACGATCAGAAGCAGAAGTGCACCGACATCCAAGTGTACGGCGAGTTCCTCCTCGATTTCTTCGACCGGTGCAGCCGCTTCGCCTGTCGGCTCCTCGGATTCGATGTTTTCGTCGAAGATTCCTTCTTCTACCGGCGGCTCGCTATCCGGTATCCAGGCACCGCCGTATACGATGTCATCGGTAAAGATAAAGTTGCCGTCCTGGTCTCGCACCGCCAGATCCAATTCGTCATAGGTGTACGGGAATAAGTAGCCCGGATAACCGTAAGCCAAATAGGTATCGTAGGCCGTAAAAAACAATTCCGCACGTTCAGGATCGATTGGATGCGGTGCCTCGGGAAGCGTGTCCGGATCCACACCGATACTTGCCCCGAAGTGAAGCAGGCTGTAGCATAAGAAATCCTTATAGGCCGGAATGAAGGTGGTGAAATTGGCATACGTTGCCACCGGAGCAAATCGTTCCATCGTTACCTCACCCTCAAACGTAATGCTTTCAGGCTCGCGCCACAGGTGGCCCAAAAGTCCCCCGGACGTACCGAGACGAATATCTCCCTTAAATACAATATGAGAGGCGTTGGTTCCTGCAATCGTCAGGCCGGACAATTCATGGAAGCTTTCCGGGAAAATCAGCTTGTCAATGTAGGTTTCGGAGAATGCAAAATCCCCTACATAAAAAAGAGCATTTCCGAGATCCCATTCATCAAAATAACCACAGTTTGAGAATGCGTCGTTTCCGATAATCTCAAGACCGGAGGGCAATTGGATACGCTTCGGCTGCGTGTACTTAAACGCACTTCGTCCGATTACTTTAACGGATTCCGGAATCACAATCTCGGTAAGCGTGTAAGGATTATCACCGGAATTATCGTTGTATAAAGCATAGACGCCGTTACAGATTACCTCTACCTCGGGAACGATCTCTTTGCCGTTCTTGCGTTTCATAGCCAGCAGACAGCTACCGTCTTCCGTAAGGATATAATCGCCGCTAATCCGGGGCTTTCGTTCATACAAAACGCCGTTCGTGGTATCCTCAAAGGAATATCCGTTCATCCGTGCTTCCCACTCTGCCTTACTGTTCGCGGGTGCATGTACGGTTACCTCATGCTCTGTGAAGCCAAATTTGAGAATATAGTTTTCATCCACAGACATCGAACTTTCCGTATGAGTGAAAGCAGAATTTTCGGTAGCAATGAAAATATCCGTAAGATTCGGTGTATAGCCCGCCAACATCACTTCACAGATACCGGCGTCAATCGTTTCCAGATCCACCATATCCGTCAGGTACAGAAGCTGGAAAGCCTCCTCGTCACAGATGATATGCTTTACTCCGGTCGTATAGGTAAATGCAAAGGGACTCACCACAATATCAGGCGTCACAACATAGGTATCGACGGTTGAATTGGGCAGTGCCATAAGCAAGGTATGTCCGTCTTCAGAATATACCATTCCATCCACGCTGCCGGCCACCTGTACATCCAATCCGCAAACCAGCTCTGCAATCGCCGAATTGTCAAAGGAAGTGCCGGGATTTCCCAAAAGGGATTCTTCTACAGAGTCAATCTTACCGTTAATCACAAATTTCTTAAGGTTCAGATGAATATCCGAGAAACGACCGGTATATTCATTTCGCTCGGTTCCATAGGAGATCTGGTCGAAAATACGATAGCGCAGTTCGCCCACATCACCGTTGATCACGACTTCTTCGACACCGCTCCCCCAACCGAAGGGATTGTAAAGGACATCTACGGAAGGGAACTCAATTCGTTTCAGCTTCGGGCAGGGACCAAAGGCTCCAGCGTTTATGGTACCAATATGGCCGACCAACGTAAATTCGGTAATGTTATCGTTATCGGCAAATGCATTGAACTCAATTGCCCCGGAAACATTCTCCAGATATACCGATTCCAATTGACATTCCGCGAAAGCCATCATCCCGATATCGGTTACATTCTTAACTACAACCCGTTCCAGATTACAGCCTGTGAAGGCCTTCGAACTAAGCACGTCGAGTCCGTCTATCGTCACGTTCTTCAGAGTCTTATTCTTACTGAAGGCTTCGCTTAAGATACCGGCCACCCGGATTCCGTCCACTTCATTCGGAATCACCAGTTCCGTTGCGGAACCGGAATAATCCATAATCCAGAAGGTACGGTTCAGATGGTTGTAGGAGAAGGTGAAATTATCCTTTTTATAGCCGTCCAGATGCATTGCCTCGGACTCGGTTGCAAGACCTTCCAGATTGGTCGTAAAGGCCTTGATTCGATAGTTGTTATTCGCCTTGTTCCATTTTCCTTCCCACGTAACGTACTCCCAGCTGGTTCCGTCCATCATTGATGCACTGACATCCATACAGGGAAAAACGGAAGTCGACTCACACAGAACACCTTCGGCAATATCGCCTCGTTTGCCTTCCACCACTACAGAATAGGAACAATTTTCAGGCAGCTCCACCGGAGTAATCTCCACTACATGGTATCCGGCATAATGAGAGGTTCCGTTTCCGGATGCCACTACCGTACCGGAGGTGGGATCTGACATATCTTTCAAATCCTTGTAGATGGTATAGTTATAAGTTACCTCGTCATTGTTGAAAGCAAAGCTGATCGCCTCCAGACGCTCCTTCCCAAAGGTACGGAAAACATTGGCGGAGCGATCCGCGAAACCACTGTAGCTCTCACCGCAACAACCGTCATACTGGTAGATATTGTCGTAAGAACGTTCCATCATCTCAATCGCGTAGCAAGGCTGATACCAGCTCTCCCCCAATTCCTGCGTGGAACACTCGTAGCTCATCCAGAAATAACCACCGTCGTTGGCGTCCGCTCCCCAGCTGTTCTTCACAAGCCAAGCACCGTCCGTAGAAGGCTGAACCTTGAAGTTGGAGGCAGAATAGTGATCGTCCCAACCCACAATCAGGCTGGCATGCCCCGTTGCATCCTCGGAACGATCCCAG
Organism: Lachnospiraceae bacterium; assembly: GCA_045628945.1. Classification (GTDB taxonomy): domain Bacteria; phylum Bacillota; class Clostridia; order Lachnospirales; family Lachnospiraceae; genus RGIG4034. The sequence continues at coordinate 5,502 of JAZQQG010000018.1, read as the reverse complement.
TTATAGGCATCCTTCTTTTCATTAAAAAACGACTCGTTCATATAATACGATACAACCACGCCACCATAATTCATAATCAGGTTCTTAATATCGTCGCGATTCTGAATATTGGCCCAATATACATTTTTTACCGCATACGGCGTGCGACCGTAGGCATAATCCGCATTCACCTTGGTCTTTTCGTTGGCGCCGGCATAAGGAGCATCCGCCTCATACATCAGACCCTGGTTCATGGCCAAAAGCCAGCAGGCCCAGTTCATATAACCACCTTCGTCCAACCAGGAAGAGTGAACCGCTTCCACGCCATCCCCCGCAGTAAGTCCCAGGGGATCCACCTGATTGTTAAACATAAAATAGGCATAGGCAAGCTCGGATAAATCAACATTTCTGTCCGCAAGCCCCTGCTTCACAAGCGACGTCTCGATCGCCGCCATGGTTGCAAAGGTCCAACAGGTTCCCCATTTACCCTGATCACGGACAGGTGTCGTATATCCTTCCTCCACGGAACTGTAGTAGGAAGGCAGTCCCGCAGCCTTCGCCTTGCCGGCATACTGCGGCATTTGCAGCGTCGTAATGACAAGCGCAAGTGCCAATAATGAGCTTAAAATCTTCTTTTTCATCGGTGAATTCCTTTCCATAATCCTCAAAAGTCGATTGATCTATTTATTGTTTTGGACAGGGTTGTCCGCATTCCCCACAGAATTTGGTGGTAATCTGCTTATTGCCACAGGTACAATCCCATGGTTCCACCTGTGTTACCGGTCCCGGTGCCGCGGCCTGCATCCCGGACATCATTCCGAGAAGCGATGCCGACATCCTTCCCGCCATCATATCGGACATCATCCCCATGGGGACATTTCCCCCCGGGCCCATTTGCATCATCGGTACCGCCGGGCGATCATTCCAATATTGATATGCGGCAGACTTAAAATCATCGTTTATCAACCTATAATCTTCTTCGCGAACATAGGACGCAATTACTATACGTCCTCTTCCGTCATATTCCATCGTCATTTTGGAGAGAATGACGACTTGCCTGCCTTCTATGGTTTCCTCGTGAACCATGAAATCCATAATTTTGAATTCCGTCTCTTCAATGATCAGATTGTGACAATGGTTCTCGCGCAGACTATGTTCTTCTTCTAACCGGAAATGCACCGTTGTGGACGTCGGCGGTTGATCTGCAACCCGGATTCCAAAGGTGAGTTCCTGCCCTTGAATCGTAATGCTTTGGTCCTTCTCTGCATATTTCCCGTAGGGTTTCCAAGTACCGGTTAATTCCATCAAATCATCTCCTATTCTAAAAAAGGAATGAGCGTTCTATTTATCGTAAAATGATTACTGAAATCTGTCTGCAAGGATTTCCACATCGGCAATACTATCTATTTCTATAAAAAATATAAAAATGTAAAAAGCGCAAAAACTGCCGCCGGAAAAACCCACAGAAGAAATCCTTTTTTTTATTATTTGTGAATCTCGATAACAGCCTCTGTGTCATTAATACTCTTCACCGTGATGGTGTAGGGGAATTCACTACCGTCATTCATAACACCGTTACCAAAAAACTCTTTGTATTTCTTAATTTGGAATGTATCTCCCTTGTAGAAAAAGTCATTTGCTGTAATCCAACGACTTTCCCTGTATTCATTCGTGGTCAATGTGTTGTGACCGCTCTTCTGGATTACCTGGACATAATAGTGGCCGGCCTCATTGTAAACGTTGTTGTAAATCTCAACGCCCAATATATCGTACCATTCCGAAGAAAAGTCTTCATCCTCTCCATTTTCATGTCTTATATGATAATGACTATTGGAATCGATTCCAGGCATATCCATCATGTTTGCAGCTATATGATAGATACGAATGCCGTGAACCTGATCCAGATTGTAGTCCTTAGCATACTGATCATTCACTCCTTCTGGAGTAAAATACTCTAACAGTAAATATTCCGAGAAAGGACTGATTGTGCCATCCGCGTTGTATGTCGTATTCTCTGTCGGAATGATTACGAAGTCTCCACTGGTAGCAAAAGGTCGAATGGATACACTAATCGAGTCACTTTCCATATTCTGCGCACTTACAATGGTCGGTGTAACCCAGCCCACAGCATACTTGGAATAAGGATTCCAGTCACCCACATTATGGCTCTGCATATCATAACTGCCGACAGCATCAATTCGGACGAGGCCAACAGCGTAATAGTCAATCAATCCCAGGTTATGACCGAACTCGTGAATCATCATATCTCCATGCACGCTACTTAAGGCTCTCGTGTCGACCTCTGTATAGATACTGATCTCGTTGATATAACAGAAAGGACCGATATTAATGATTCCGTCCTCTCGCATCTTATCCGAATCATATACAAATTCGCCCGCGTAGGTACCGGCAATGGACGTTACACCGGAATGAACTTTATTGCGATCACCGGTGAAGGCACAGACAAACATAACTCCATCCAGGATATCGTCTCCATCTCCGTCAAGCAGTGGCATCACATCCGCATAATCTGTATTAACACGCAGAATTAAATCCATAAATTGTTCATCTTTCAACACATCGCTAGACGCAGGGTCAAATTCCATGTTTTCTATACAATACCAATCCGTAATGAAACTATTCAGAGTGAGCTGACCATAAGAAGCAATATCATAATACTGAGACATAGAATAGTACTTGCCACTATAATCCGTAATATTACCATTTCGATCCATTACGCGACCGCAAGCAGCCTGAATGCCCTCGATTCCTTCCCGGGTAGCACGGTCCTCCTGATTCGACATGTAAATGGGGATAACCAGCATATTCTTTTCACCGACACCGGATAATACAGCGTTACCGCGGGCTTCCTTAAAGTTTCGATAGGGGCGTGCCACGGGATATACCGGAAGACGCATCATCAGATTATAGCCGGCAACCGTAATCATCAATTGATCGCCGACACAGAGCGGTTCGTCCTTGCTCTTCACATTGCCGGAGACATCGTATAAATCTCCGACAGTAATTCTTTCCATAGGGACGAAGTAACTGCAGGAACCATTATCGACATCCGCCTCATCGCTATCCGGGATAACATAAATTTTAAAGCACTCGTCATAGAAGATTTCAAAATGCTCTCGGGTCGGGTCATAAAGCTGGCCTTCCACATAGTTGCCATATCCAGCCGTATCGAGGATTGCTTTTTTAAGGCCGGTGAAGCCTTCATCCATATACCCCAGTGTGAGGGATTCAAAGGTCATATCCTCCTCTGTCGCCACCATACAATAGTAGGAAAGATACCCCGGCAAATCATTATACTGCATACCTTTATACATATAGAGAGGTCGCCCCCACATCACATCATCGAGCGTCCGAATGTCTTCTGTGTAAGCAATGAGTCCAAGTTGCATATCATATCCGGCATCGTAACCCTGATCCTCGTTGCCGGTATAGGTTACATTACACAGGCCCTGGATCGCGGTCTTGTTAAAGAAGTATCCGCCTCTGTGCAGGCAGAATCGACCATCACTTAGAACCTCTAAATTCTTGCAAAGCCATTCCACAGGATTGCCATCCTGATCAATGGTTACAAGGGATTCAACGAAACTACCGTTCTTTTTAAGTTCTGCGACAGTATCTCCGTATGCAGAGACGGTCATATACTTATTGGGAATACGGTCATTCGTTGCTGTCTCAATGAAATCGCCGTCTTTATAATATACGGTAATGCTGTGACATATCCACAACGCTTCTTCATTCGCTGTACCGACTGCAAAGTACGGATAGGCATCGGAAGCTAAGTCTACTCGCGTAATCTGCTTAGGGTCCGTTTCATAAGGTGCCATGGTAATACCGGACATTGGAAAAGATTCGGTTGCTTTGATTCCTTTATCGGTAATTTGAGCATAGTCATCGGTAAGCACATAGTTAACGGTTCCATCCGCCCAAGTAAGTAAGCCCTCAAACTCGATATGATCGATACCCGGAAGACCGACTGCATTTGCTATGTAGGCGGAAGGATACATGTTAATCATGCCGTCAAAAATGTTGACATCACTAAAATACACCTTAATGCTCTTGCCATCTGTTCCCGTTACATAAGCGTATTTCAGCTGTCCGTCGTATGCATTGTATTCTATGTCAGAAACAGTACAATCCGCCTCATCGAAACAGATTCGGAAGGACTGCAGTTCGGAATCTGCGGGACGATCTGTAGAATCTGTGGAATCGCCTAAAAACTCTGCGGAACTGTCAACAGATTCTTTGGGACTATCAGAAGATCCTGCTTTCTTGCCACATCCTGTAATCATAAATACTATACATAACAGAATTGCAAGCATTCTTGTCGATAATTGTTTTTTCATATAATAGCTCCTTCTGAAAAGCCGATTTTCTTTATAGTCCATTCTATCTTTTTTGTTTACAAAAGTAAACTAGACTAAAGTCTGGGTTGTGCAAATTTATTCACAGAAAAACTCTCTCTACCGGACGCTGCCGATAAATTTTATTTCACGGCAAGCAAAAAGGCTTCCCGAGAAATCTCGGAAAGCCTTGAATTTACTAGATATTCACACAATCAACAAGTGATTACTCGATGATGGTAGCAACACGACCAGAACCAACGGTACGGCCACCCTCGCGGATTGCAAAGGTAAGACCCTGCTCCATAGCGATAGGATGGATGAGCTCGATGGTCATCTCGATGTTATCGCCAGGCATGCACATCTCGGTACCTGCAGGAAGGTTACATACACCGGTAATATCGGTAGTTCTGAAGTAGAACTGAGGTCTGTAGTTGTTGAAGAAAGGAGTATGACGTCCACCTTCATCCTTGGTAAGAACGTAAACCTGAGCGGTAAACTTCTTGTGGCACTTTACAGTACCGGGCTTAGCAAGAACCTGTCCTCTTTCGATATCAGTTCTCTGGATACCACGAAGAAGAACACCGATGTTATCACCAGCCTGAGCTTCGTCAAGGAGCTTACGGAACATCTCGATACCGGTTACAACGGACTTCTGGGTCTCTTCCTTAACACCGATGATTTCAACTTCATCAGACATATGAAGAACACCACGCTCTACTCTACCGGTAGCAACGGTACCACGACCGGTGATGGAGAATACGTCCTCTACAGGCATAAGGAAAGGCTTATCGGTATCACGCTGAGGATCAGGAATGTACTCGTCAACGGTAGCCATTAACTCCATGATCTTGTCGCCCCACTCAGAGGTAGGATCCTCAAGAGCCTTAAGAGCAGAACCCTTAACGATAGGGCAGTCATTGAAGTCATAAGCTTCGAGCTGCTCGGTGATCTCCATCTCTACTAACTCAAGAAGCTCAGGATCATCAACCATATCGCACTTGTTCATGAATACAACGATGTAAGGTACACCTACCTGACGGGACAGAAGGATGTGCTCCTTGGTCTGTGCCATAACACCATCGGTAGCAGCTACAACGAGGATAGCACCATCCATCTGTGCAGCACCGGTGATCATGTTCTTAACGTAGTCAGCATGGCC
>JAZQQG010000017.1:0-38962 GCA_045628945.1 Lachnospiraceae bacterium | reverse complement strand
CCAGGATTGGGGGCGGAGTAGGGTGGAATCGGTTCGCCGGGGCGTTTTTCGCCGTCGTTCCTTAGGCACCGTTCGGCGACGAAGGAGCCGGTGCCTTATGTAACGTGACGAGCGGAAATCGGCGGAAGCTTCCCCGCGAACGGTTCCACCGCACTCCACCCAGAGAAAACACTATCCAACGACATGTATTCTGCGTGGAAAATGCACTTCCCACACACGGTTGCAGGTTGAAAAAAGCAATTTGTTGACTTATAATAAGAAAGATTGGGCTACTCTGTCCTACTCGGTGCCCAACGGAGGTTGATTATGCAGATTCGCGCAATGGAATTAGCGGATTATGAACTGGTAAAAAAGTTATGGATGTCGATTCGCGGCTTCGCAATTCGAAGCATTGATGACAGCAGGGAAGGCGTGGCAAGATTTCTGCTTCGTAATCCCGGAATCAGTGTAGTGTGCGAAGAGGAGGGCGAAATCGTAGGTGCGATTCTTTGCGGACATGACGGCCGACGTGGTTGTTTGTACCATGTATGCGTGAAGGAGGAATTCCGACGACGCGGTATCGGAAAGCAGATGGTTACGTTCTGCATGAAGCGTCTTCAGGAGGAGGGCATCAACAAGGTGTCTCTGATTGCTTTTTCGGTCAACGATATCGGCAATGCCTTCTGGAACTGCATCGGATGGACCAAGCGTGAAGATTTGAACTACTATGATTTTGTACTGAATGACAACAACATTATCAAGTTTAATGAATAGATTCTGGAGGAAAAGAACATGGAGATCATCGAAGGTGGCGTTACCGCCGCACAGGGCTTCGAGGCTGCCGGTGTAGAGGCGGCAATCAAATATAAGAATCGTAAGGACATGGCAATGGTATACAGTACCGTTCCCTGTGTCTGTGCAGGTACCTTTACGACAAACGTTGTGAAGGCGGCTCCCGTGGTATGGGATAAGAATGTGGTAGAGAATTCCGCTTACGGTCAGGCGGTTGTTGTGAATTCCGGTATTGCCAATGCTTGTACCGGAGAGGCCGGAATGGTAGCTTGCAAGAAGACGGCACAGGCAGTATCCGATCTTCTCGGCATTCCTGCGGACAGCGTATTTGTATGCTCCACCGGTGTCATCGGACGTCAGATTGAGATTGAGAAGATTGTTGCGGGTGTTAAGCTTCTGGTAGAGGCAAAAAAGCCCGGCCTTGAGGCAGGAAGTCTTGCGGCAGAGGCAATTATGACGACGGATACCCATTCGAAACAGGCGGCATGCAAGGTGATGATCGGTGGCAAGGAAGTGACCGTCGGCGGTATGACGAAGGGCTCCGGCATGATTCATCCGAATATGTGCACGATGTTAGGCTTTATTACGACGGATGCCTGCATAAGCAAGGAGATGTTGACCAAAGCACTTCGCGCCGATGTGAAGGAGACCTTCAATATGATTTCCGTAGATGGAGATACTTCGACGAACGATACCCTGTTATGCATGGCAAACGGTCTTGCCGGCAACGCAGAGATTACGGCGGAGGGTGCCGATTATGACGCTTTTGTGGAGGCACTTCACTATGTGAATGCAACTCTTGCACGAATGATGGCGGCAGACGGTGAGGGCGCCAGTGCCCTTCTGGAGGTCAAGGTCATTCATGCAGAGTCTCACGATAAGGCCAAGGTAATGGCCAAGTCGGTCATCTGCTCCAGCCTTACCAAAGCGGCAATCTACGGACACGACTCCAATTGGGGACGTATCATGTGCGCACTTGGTTACTCCGGAGCACAGTTCGATCCGACGAAGGTCGATCTCTATTATGAGAGTGCTGCCGGCAAAATTCTTATTTGCAAGGATGGTTTGGATTCTTTCTACAGCGAAGAGGAGGCAACCAAGATCTTAAGCGAAAAGGAAGTAACGGTGATCTGCGACCTGAAGGAGGGAAGCGAGTCCGCTACCGCCTGGGGTTGCGATCTGACCTATGATTATGTGAAGATTAATGCGGATTACCGCTCATAAAAAAGAATGCAATTTTCGCTTCACGGAGCGCGGATTGCCGTCAGTAAGGAGATAAGATTATGATGAAGGAAGAAATGGATCAGCTTTTGGCCAAGGCAGAGGTCTTAGTAGAGGCTCTTCCCTATATTCAGAAATTTAACCGTAAGATTATTGTGGTAAAATACGGCGGAAGCGCTATGGCAGATGAGAATCTCCAGCGCAACGTTATTAAGGATGTTACTCTGCTGAAACTCGTAGGCTTTAAGCCGATTATCGTTCACGGCGGCGGAAAGGAAATCAGCCGTTGGGTGGAGAAGGTCGGTAAAAAAGCAGAATTCATCAACGGACTTCGTGTGACGGATGCGGAGACCATGGAGATTGCCGAGATGGTCCTGAACAAGGTGAATAAGCGTCTGGTGTCCATGGTTGGCGAGCTGGGCGTTAAGGCGGTAGGAATCAGCGGAAAAGACGGCGGTCTGTTAACGGTTGAAAAGAAGTATTCCAACGGTCAGGATATCGGCTTTGTAGGCAACATCACCGAAGTGAATTCCAAGATTCTTTTGGACTTGATTGATAAGGATTTCCTTCCAATCGTAGCTCCGATCGGCCTGGATAAGGATTTCCAGACCTACAACATTAACGCAGACGATGCGGCTTGCGCAGTTGCCAAGGCAGTCGGTGCAGACAAACTGGTCTTTTTAACGGATATCGAGGGACTGTACAAGGACATCAACGATAAGTCCTCCTTCATCTCGAGATTGTCCGCTTCTCAGGCAGATGCGCTGATTAACGACGGTTTTATCGGCGGCGGTATGCTCCCGAAGTTAAACAACTGTACCGACGCAATTCGCAACGGTGTTCATCGTGTACATATTCTGGACGGTCGCATTCTGCACTGTCTGTTACTGGAGATTTTCACCAACAACGGTATCGGGACCGCAATTTTGGGTGATGACGATCTTTCCGTACCGCAAGAGTAGAAAGGAAAAACTATGAGTCAGATGACGAATTACATTGAAGAGGCTGAGGCAGCGCTTCTTCATACCTATAATCGTTTCCAGGTGGTTTTTGACCACGGAGACGGCATGTATCTGTATGACACCGAGGGAAAAGAGTATCTGGATTTCTGCTCCGGCATTGCGGTATTTGCGTTAGGCTATAACAACAAGGAATACAACGATGCGTTGAAGGCTCAGATTGACAAGGTGATTCATACATCGAACTATTTCTACAATGTTCCCGCAATCGAGGCGGCCAAGGCAATCAAAAAAGTATCCGGCATGGACCGTGTCTTTTTTACCAACTCCGGTGCGGAGGCGGTAGAGGGTGCCCTGAAGGCTGCAAGAAAGTATGCCTATCTGAAGGACGGTTCCACCGATCACGAGATTATCGCTATGGAGCATTCCTTCCACGGACGTACCTTCGGTGCATTGTCCGTTACCGGCAATCCGAAGTATCGTGAGGCTTTTGAGCCGATGATCGGACATATTAAATTTGCGGAAATGAACAATTTAGATTCCGTGAAGGCACAGATTACCGATAAGACCTGCGCCATTATTTTAGAGACGGTACAGGGCGAGGGCGGTATCCGTCCAGCCACGGAGGAATTCTTAAAGGGCGTACGTGCGCTGTGCGACGAAAAGGACATCCTTCTCATTCTCGATGAGATTCAGTGTGGCGTCGGAAGAACGGGTACCATGTATGCATGGCAGCGCTATGGTGTGAAGCCGGATATTATGACTACGGCAAAGGCACTTGGTTGTGGTGTTCCGGTGGGAGCTTTTTTGATGACCGAGAAGGTGGGACAGCATTCCTTAACCAGCGGTGATCACGGAACCACCTATGGCGGCAATCCACTTGCCTGCGCGGCAATCGTTGAGGTTCTTCGTCAGTTCGAGGAAAAGAACATTCTGGAGAATGTCGTAGAGGTCGGTAACTACATGTACCAGCGTCTGGATGAACTGATGGAGCGTTTCGATTGCATTAAGGAGCACCGTGGCTATGGTCTTTTGCAGGGATTGGAATTCGACCGTCCCGTGGGACCGATTATCAATAAGGCATTGGAGAACGGTTTGGTGCTGATTAATGCCGGCGCCAATATTATCCGTTTCATTCCGCCCCTTGTAGTGACTCCTCGTTATGTGGATCAGATGATTGCTATTTTATCGGAGGCTATATGAGTTATACCAAACGACTCATCTCGTTGGCTTGCGTAGTGGTTTTCGCCGTAATCACCCTTACGGTCGGGATGCGCGAATTCACCTCACTTACGAAGAAGGACGAGATTCGTTTATCGAAAAAAACAACAATTAATCTATGGTATGAAGATGAGTCCCTGACGGATTATATCAACTCTGCCGCCCTCAATTTCTATGAGGCAACGGATGTGAGAGTGAATCCCGTTCTGGTGTCTTCCACCGACTTCATTAAGGATCTGAATGATGCATCGGTACGGGGCAAGGCGTCGGCGATTCCGGACCTTTATATTATCGGGAATGATTCCCTTTCCAAGGCCTATCTGGCGGGACTGACCGAGGAAGTGAAGGATGAGGAGCGAATCTTAAATTCCTTCAATTTCACGAAGGCGGCGTTGGATTCCGTGACCTTTGAGGGAAAGTATGTCGCATATCCGATGTATTTTGAGACGACGGTTCTGCTCATGAACCGTACCTATCTGTACAACTACGTTTATAAACTCATCATGAAGGAAAAAATCATTGCGGAAAGCGGTGTTTCGGATGAGGATGTAGACATTGAGAACATGACCGAGGAAGAACTGGAAGCGTGGTTAGAGCAAGAGGCGATGTCACAGGGCTTCGTGGACATTCCGGATTTCGACCCGAACGGTGAGTATGAGCCGGAGCTTTTGGCACAGTTGCAGGAACGTTACGAGAGCGTTATTCCGAAGTCGATTGAAGAAATCAAGGCATTTGCGGATGTTTATGATGCTCCGGAGAACGTTGAGGCGGTCCTTAGCTGGGATGTAACGGATATCTTCTACAATTACTTTTTTGTCGGCAATTACGCAAGCTTAGGCGGCGATACCGGTGACGATTCATCGATTGTGGATCTCTACAATGAGCAGGCGATTGAATGCCTTTCGGAGTATCAGAGCTTAAACGAATTCTTTTCCATTGACGCGGCGACGGTGGACTATGAGACGGTGCTTAAGGATTTTATCGAAGGCAAGACGGTCTATACGCTGGTAACCTCCGATGCCATCGAGAAGCTGGAGCAGGCGAGGGCGGACGGTAGTTTCCTCTATGATTATGAAGTGGCAGCGGTGCCGGATGTCTCCGAGAAATTGAAATCCCGTGCGTTTTCCACGACCTACTGTGTATGTGTGAACGGTTATTCCGAGCACGATGCAGCGGCGAATGAACTGGCTACCTACCTGACCTATTATGATTCCGGCAGTCTCTACGGTCGAACCGGAAAGATTCCTTCCCATATGGACGCGGAGTATAAGTACGATGCCATTAAGACCTTCGTGGATGTGTATGCAACCTCCGTTCCGATGCCGAAGCTGTTGGCGACAACGAATTATTGGGTTGAGATGGAGCTGTGTTTTACGAAGGCCTGGCTTGGAGCCGACGTAAACCTGTTGCTGAAAGCTCTTTCGGAGGAGATGAAGCTTCAGATTACGGGAGCGCCGGTGGAGGAAACCTACATCGTGATGCCGGAGAAGGAGAAGGAAGCGGACGAAGAATACGATTACGAAGAGTAATTCGTAGGGAAGCGGTCTTTCCTCTTGTCAAAAAAGCATAAAGTGAGTACAATAATCCCATGGTAATCGGGGGACCTTATGAGGTGATTACCATGGGATTTTTACATTCTAAGGGCAAGAATTTGCCTGTCTTACGAGACGTTTCCGTTCGGAAGCGTGTTCGAATTCCTCGTACCGGATTCGGTGCGGCAATCCATTCATTGATGAAAAGAATAGGGAAAAGTCCTCTTTTTCGAAAAGGGGGAAAAGCACTCTTAATCGGCCTGACGCTGGTTTTGGGTGCACTTGTGGCGCTCAGAGAGGAGCTTCCGTCCACAAAGCGAAATACGCTTCAGGCGGTGGTTACGGACAGCAGGAAGACGGTGGAATATACTACGCGAGTTGTGAATATCAACACGGCATCCTTAGAGGAACTGATGTCCGTGAAGGGCATCGGACAGAAGCGCGCAGAGGCCATTCTTGCCTGGCGTAAGGAGCACGGACGCTTCAACGAAAAAGAGGAGATTATGCAGGTCAAAGGCATCAAGAAGGGAATCTATGGGAAGATTAAGAATGCGATTACGGTTGAAGATGCCGAATAGAGGGAGCAGATTCTCTTTTCCGGACGTTATAAGGAAAAGTTGCAACCGTCTGGGGCAAGCGGTCTGGCAGGAATGGGGCCGTCTTCGAAGGCGACCGCTTGTGCTTCCGGCAACGCTGTTTTTGGGGCTTCTCTGGGGGCTTCAGGTCTTCGGGTTTCATGGAAAGGAGAATTCTTTGCCTGCAGTCTCTCATTCGGTCCGCCTTCCTGCACGGGTTGAGCAAAAAGAGTATGCGGAAGGCTCGTATAAAATCCTCTTTTCCACAAAGGAGGGGCGCGTCTATGGAATCTGGTCCGAGAATCCCCCCGACCTTCGCATCGGAGATACGAGGATCCTCTCCGGAGAGTGGCGTTCCTATCAGGCGGCGACCAATCCGGGGCAATTTGATTCCTATGCCTACTATAAGCGATTAGGAATTGCGGGGTATCTGACGGAGCCCGAGTTGCTTCCGGTTGTCGGAGAGGTACCGAAACGAAGTCTGTGGGATCGGGTACGGGAGCGCTTGTTTGCAGGGCAACAGTGGGCGTCCACGATTCTTAGCCAAATCGCTCCGAAGCGGGAGGCGGGCGTGTTGAAAACCATGCTTCTGGGGATACGAAGGGAGGTGGATCCCTCCCTTCGAAAACTCTATCAGGGGGCGGGAATTGCGCATATTCTGGCAATCTCAGGGCTTCATATTGCCCTGCTCGGGGATTTTCTCTATAAGCTTTTGTGCCGCATAGGATTTCCGCGGGGGGTAGCAACGGGCATCGCGATTCCGATGATGATTCTCTACGGAACCATGACCGGGATGGGAACCAGTGTGCTTCGTGCTCTTTTGATGTTCTCCCTGCGTCTGATTGCAAAGCTATGCAAACGTACCTATGATCTGCTTACGGCCACCGGAATTGCGGCAGTCTGTATCTTGGTCGGTAATCCGCAATATCTGTTCGATACGGGGTTTTTATTTTCTTTTTCGGCGGTCTTTGGACTGGCGATTCTTACTCCTGCGTTTCGGGAGGCTTTTCCCTGTGAGCATCGAATCGCAGAGCGGATACGAAACGCAATCGGCTCTTCGGTTTCGGTAACCGTTATGACGCTTCCGGTTTTGTTGTTTTGCTATTATGAAGTTCCTCTCTATTCCTTTGCACTGAATCTGGTGATTCTTCCGCTTATGACACCTCTCGTAATCAGTGCGGTAATCGGGATGCTTCTTCATTCCTCTCTTCTAATACTTCCGGCTGTCGGAATCCTTCGTTTCTATGAGGGTATCTGTAGTGTGATGTCGCGAATTCCCGGAGGAACGCTGATTACCGGGTGTCCAAAGCCGGTATGGATTCTTGGCTATTTGTTGGGGGTTCTTTTGGCGGCACGGGGGATGCAATTCTGGAAGACCATTCCACGAAAAAGGGTCTCGGCAATCTGTTTGCTTGGGATCGTAATCTGTTTTCTGCGGCAGGACCCTACCCCAAAAGAGGAGGTCTGGTTTCTGGATGTGGGGCAGGGGGATTGTATCTGCATTTTTGATGCTCGGGGAGCGGTCTCCGTTATGGATTGCGGAAGCACGAGTAAGTCGGAGGTGGGAGAGAATATATTACTGCCGTTTTTGAAATATTGCGGGGTATGTCAGGTGGAGAGAGTGTTCCTGTCACATATGGATGCCGACCATGTCAATGGTATTATGACACTATTGTCACCTGACAGCGGAATAGAGGTAAATGGCGTATTTATCAGCACTTTGGCGGCGAAGGAGCATGCGGAAGACTCTGAGATTCTGGAACTATGTGCAAGCAGAAAAATTCCGGTTACGGTGTTGGCAGCGGGGGATTATGATCGGACCATGGAGGTACTGTATCCCTTTGAGGAGCCGGAGGACACGGAAGAGGGGGGACCCATAACGAACTCCAAAAACGCGGAATCCCTGGTTTTGCGCTATTCCATCGGAGAATGGAAGCTTATTTTGACCGGAGATATCGACGCGGAAGCGGAGAAAACCATTATTGACCAATATGGTCATTCGTGGGACGATAAGACGATTCTTAAGGTTGCACATCATGGCAGCAGGTATTCCACGTCAACGACCTGGCTGCAGTGGTTGCAACCTTCGGTTGCCGTCATCTCGGTAGGAAGAAATACCTACGGACATCCTCATCCGGATACGTTGGGACGCCTGGAACAGTCCGGATGCCGGATCTATACCACATTGGAATCCGGAGCGGTTCGAGTGAATCGGAGCGGTCAAGTGGATTCAAGACGGAAGTAGCGGAATTGGTTGAAAGACCTATGGCCGGAATGCTATAATATTTGTAGTGGAAATGTCCGGTTCCGGAAAGAAACGAAAAAACCGGATTACGAAGAAAGGAGGAAGTACGATGTCCGTCCTGACGGAAGATCTGAAAAATGGTCGTATGGCAAAAATCTATCTGCTGTACGGACCGGATGCTTACCAGAGAAATCGATACCGTGATGCGGTAAACGGCCTTTTGTGTAAGGACCTTGATTCTATGAATATTAATCGATATCAAGGGAAGGATATCGAGATCTCCGAAGTGATCGGGATTGCGGAGACCCTTCCTTTTTTCGCAGACAGACGGGTGATCATTATCGAAAACAGTGAATGGTTCGGAGCCGGTAAGGGCGAGGAACTGGCAGATTACCTGGAGAACCTTTCGGAGACTACGCATATTGTGTTTGTTGAGGAACAGGTGGATAAGCGCTCCCGATTGTTCAAACTCTGTCAGAAGAACGGCACCTGCGAATGCTGTGAGATCTTAAAGGGGCCGGAACTCGAGAAGTGGGTATTGACCCTTCTTACCCGTGAAAAAAAGAGAATTACCGGGGACGGGCTTCGTCTTTTCCTGGAGAAAACCGATTCGGATATGAACAATATGCGAATGGAATTAGAGAAGCTGATTTCCTATATGGGAGAGCGCACCGACATTCTTCCGGAGGATGTGGAAGCCATCTGCCATACCAGAACCACTTCGAAGATTTTCGATCTGGTGGAGGCGATTGCAAGAAAGTCCGGCGTTCGAGCACTGGAAATCTATCGCGAGATGATTGAACTTCGCGAATCACCGAACCTGATTCTGTACCTGGTGGCAAGGCAGTTTCACCTGATTCTGATGGCCTTTGATCTTCGTGGCAAGGGGCTGGATAAATATAAGATGGCCGAGAAGATGGGAGTACAGCCCTTCGTGGCCGATAAGGCCATAGCGCAGATGCGTGGCTTCACGAAGGAAAGCGTTCGTCAGGCACTGGAAGAATGTGTTGAGATGGACCAGGCAATCAAGAGCGGTCGAATGGATTCTATGATCGGTGTCGAGACCATCCTTGTGAAATGGTCAAGGACATAGTCTGTGCTTGAAAAAGCCCTTGGCAGAGAGTATAATTTCAAAAAAGGATCGAAGTGTACGCACCACGGAGGCAGAGCCCTATGGGAGTAGAAGGAATACAGAATTTCACATTGAACACACCTGCTCCGGCAACAGTGACGGCTTCCAAGCCGGCACCGAAGGCTGTGGATTCCGCTTCGTCTGCATCGGCGAACGCAAGCGGCCTGACCGTGACGGCACCGAGGGCAGAGAACCTGTCGGCGAGCGTGGCTTTCGCGACAACACCGAACCTTGTTTCCCGGTCCGGAGAGCAGAACGATGCTCAAGCGAAAACTGTGAACGGGAACCTTCAAGCCGACCGCGGCCAAGGCGTATCTGCGAAGGATGCGGCCATGCAGGAAGCCAAGCGTCTTCAGGAGAAGCGTGAGGAAGAGGAACGCTACAATTCGATTATGACGCAGAATGCCGTGAAGAATGCCAACAATCGCGTGAAGGCAACTCACACGGATGCAAAATTTGAATACGATGACAAAATCGGACAAATCACCATCACCATCGAGGATACGGATACGAACAAGGTGGTGAAGGAGATTCCTTCCGAGGAGATGAAGGATGTGCTGGAGCGCATCCATACCATGAAGGGGCTTCTGATGGATACGGAAGTCTGACCCACAAGGAGGTAGAAGAATATGAGTGGAATTAACGGAGTACAGAGCAGTACGGATTATACCGCATTGGCAAGCGGCAAGAGAATTAACTCCGCGGCCGATGACGCATCGGGACTTGCCATCGCCAATAAATTAGAGAGCCAGACAAACGGTCTGAAGGCAGCGGCAGACAATTCCGAGTCCGGCAAGAATGCCTTAAATGTTGCAGACGGTGCATTGGGCGGAATCAATGATTATTTACAGCGAATTCGTGAACTGAGCGTATCGGCAAGCAGCGGAATCAAATCCGCCGATGATCTGAAGGCCATTCAGAAGGAGATTGATCAGAATCTGAAGGGAATTAAGGACATCGCAGGCGGTACCGAGTACAACACCATGAAGCTTCTTGACGGCAACATGGCGAATATGAACATCGCTTCGAATCCGGATGGTACCGGCATGAAGATTCAGATGGCGAACGGCACTTTAGAGGCACTGGGAATCGACGGATATGATGTTACGAAGGATTTCGACATCTCCAGAATCGATAAGGCAATCGATCAGGTGAATGACAGCCGTTCCAATATCGGTGCAAATGTTAATGCATTAGATTATTCCATCCAGTATTCGCAGAATGCGGCTCTTCAGCAGACTGCCGCACAGAGCGGTATTGAGGATACCGACTATGCGAAGGAAATCAGCGAACAGAAGAAGAACGAAGTGCTGGACCAGTATAAATTAATGATGCAGAAGGAGAAAACGGAGCAGGATTCTTTGGTTACGAAGTTGCTTCCGTAAGAGGTAAAAAATGATTGCAGAAGTGAAGAAGCATTTAGTGGAGGGAATCATTCCTTTTTGGAAGGGCCTTCGTGATGATGAGTTTGGCGGATATTACGGCTATATGGACCATGATACGCTGACGGTAGACAAAAAAGCAGTGAAAGGATGCATTCTGCATTCCCGTATTTTATGGTTTTTTGCAAACGCCTATACGCTGCTGAAGGATCCGACCCTCTTAGAGGAGGCGAAGCATACCTATGCGTTCATTCGGGATTTCTGCCTGGATGAACAGGAGGGCGGCATTTTCTGGAGTCTTACCTATGACGGCAAGCCTTACGAAGATCTGAAGCATACCTACAATCAGGCATTCTGCATCTATGCATTGTCCTCGTACTATGAGGCTTCCGGGGATACCGAAGCATTAAAGAAAGCCTATGAACTGTTTGAACTGATTGAGACCCGTTGTATGGACGACCTTGGCTATAAGGAGGCGTTTACCAGAGAGTTTCAGGATATGGAGAACGATAAGCTCTCCGAGAACGGCGTTATGGCGGAAAAGACCATGAATACGCTTTTGCATGTTTTTGAGGCGTATACCGAACTGTATCGCGTGGACCGCAATCCCAAGGTGGGCAAGCGTCTTCGTTGGATTATGGATACCTTTGCGGAGAAGATGTACAATCCCAAGCTTCATCGTCAGGAGGTGTTCTTCGACCGTGAGTACAATACTTTGATTGACTTACATTCCTATGGCCATGACATCGAGACTTCCTGGTTAATCGACCGTGGTGTGGAAGTATTGGGGGATCCGGCTTATGAAGCAAAGATGACGCCGGTTACGAAGGACCTTGCAGCACAGACCTATCAGGTTTCCTTTGACGGTCATTCCATGAGCAATGAGTGTGAGCGTGGCGTCGTGGATACGACCCGTGTATGGTGGGTTCAGGCAGAGACGGTCATCGGTTTCCTGAACGCATACCAGAAGGCACCGGAGCACAAGGAATACTTAGAAGCTGCCAAGAATGAGTGGGAATACATTCAGGAATACATTATCGATAAGCGTCCCGGCAGTGAGTGGTTATCCGAGGTAGATGTGAACGGGAATCCGACGCCGAAGCACAAGCCGATTGTTGAGCCCTGGAAGTGCCCGTATCATAACGGCAGAATGTGTATCGAAGTCATTAAGAGAGGAATCGAATAGAATGAAACAAACAGACGCCCCGGAGGAATCCGAGGCGTTTTTATTTTGGAAGCAACCCGCTTGGAGAAGCAAATTATTTTTTGGTAAAACGGGCAATGCTCTGCTCGTAGGCTTCGTCGGTGGTCAGATGCTCGATAATCATCGGCATATCGGGATCAAGCTTCGTAGCGGTTTCAAGATAGTAGTCAATCGGGAAGGTTCCTTCTCCGCAACCGCATTCCCGAAGCTGAAAGGTAAATTCATCTAACAGGCGGACGTCCTTTAAATGACAGCTCTTGATGTGATTTCCCAGAAGCTCGAAGGTCTTATCGATGAATTCTTTGGCAAAAAAGTATCGTTCCGGGCAGTTCACCATATTGATGATATCGAGATGCGCACCGAATTGCGGGCGATTCACATCCTGAATCAGCCGAAGGTATTCTTCCGGTCCGGAGGGAATCATCCAGGGCATCGGTTCGATACTGAAAAACGTATTCTTCGGAGCCGCGGTGTCGATGACCTCCTGAATCATACGTACCGAGGCATCCCATGCCTCCTTACTGTAGTTGGCGGCATAGCCTCCGTCCCAGCGAGGTCCGAGTGCACCGGTAATATTGACACAACACCGGGCACCAACTCGGTCGGCAAGTTTTAGTTGACGCACGGAATACTCGATATTGGCTTTGGCTTCGGCCGGATCTCTTGCAATGGCATTGCGCCAGACACCGACCTCGGCAATTAACAGGTCATGGGAATGTGCTGCCTCGACATAAGCATCGATTAGCGTATCCTCTGCAGAGGAATTTACCGGGAACACAACGCTTCTTGCACCGAGAGCAACCATTTTGTCCGCCCATTCATTGGGCGGAAGCTGAAAGGATGTAGCAACACCGATTCGCATGAATACCTCCTAAGGGATTAAAAGGAACGGAAACGAAGCACCGAAGGATCAATCTCTTGAATCGTTCTGGCACCGGTTCGTGACATGACTGTGATTAGTTCGCGATTCATTGCTTCAATACGAGCGGTTACCCCTCGGGCACCATCCTTAAGCGGCCCCATCAGAGCCCGTCCGACACCGACACCGTCGGCACCGAGCGCGAGCGCCTTGAAGACATCCATTCCGGATTCAAAACCGCAGTCTACCAAAACGTTCAGCTGACCATCGACGGCTTTTACAATTTCGGGGAGCATCATAAGCGGCGGAACCATACTGTTCATAATTCCGTGGTGATGGGAAACAATAATTGCGGATACGCCGGCTTCTACACATTTCTCTGCGTCCTTCGTACTGAGCACCCCTTTTACGATGAAAGGGACTTTGGCAGCGGATATGTATTCCTTCAGTTGCGCGGTTGTCTTCGGACGCATGGGAAGATCTAAAACCGTATCATAGCCACCGTTCCAGGAGATGGCATGATCAATATCCATCCCGACCGCAAAGGCACCGTGACTTACCGCATGTTCAATGCGGCGAAGCACCTCTTTATCTTCAGCGTGGGGCTTGATAATCTTAACTGTATCGGCTCCGGTGGCAATGACGCGTTCCAACTCCTCATTCTCGCCCATACCGTAGAAATGCATGGCACCGGCATCCCGGGCACCTTTTGCGAATTCCACCATGGCATCCTCACAGATGTCATGCAGGTGAGAGAGTGCGGCGGTCATGATCGGCGTCCGATAGGTATGCCCGAACATTGTAATGGAGGTATCGGACAGATCGGAGTCCAGATATCGGGGCGTTACCAGAATGGAGTCGAAATATTCACGAGTGATTTCGTCAGTCTTGGCGGTCATGGAATTCTCCTTTATCAGAACCAACTGGGAGCGTTTAAGGTGGAAAAGGCCAGAGCGGCACCGCCGATGATTCCGGCATGGTTGTCTAGCTGTGCAATCCCGATGGGCGGGATGAATGCCTTGTCACCACCGAAGCAATGCTTACGCACATACGCGTTGAGCGGAATGGTCAATGCGTTGCCCTGATTGCAGACACCGCCGCCTAAGAGGACGATGTCCGGGCGGAAAAGATTAATGGCATTCACGATGGCATCGCCGAGATGCATGATATATTCTTCTACGATTTTGGCGGCAGCGGGATCCTTCTGATTTGCCGCATCGAAAATCATCTTGGGATCAAGATTTCCACCGTTTGCATCGCTCATCTTCTTGAGCATGGAATCCGGATTGGCTTCCATGGCCTTGCGACCTTCCCGAATCAGAGCGGTAGCGGAAACGTAGGCTTCTACGCATCCTTTGCGGCCGCAGGTACATTCTTCTCCGCCGGAAATCAGCGTGGTGTGACCGAATTCGCTTCCGCCGAGATTGCAACCGTCAAAAATTTTGCCGTTTAAGATAATGCCGCTTCCGACACCTGTGCCAAGAGTTAATACAATGGCATTTCGGTAGTTGCGACCGGTACCGGCGGCAACCTCGCCCAAAGCTGCGGCATTGGCGTCATTGGTAATCGCCACCTTGTACATGGTTCTTTGCTCGATGAGACCCTTTAACGGAACGTTCTTCCAATTGAAGTTATTGGAGTAGATGACGGTTCCCTTTTCGGAGTCAATAATGCCGGGGCTTCCGATTCCGATTCCGACGATATCATTCTGAGGCGCGGGATAGGAAGCTGTCAGACCGACAATCTGCAACATCATATCATTGATAATGGCTTCGACCGGACGAGTCACTAAGGTAGGGATGCTGGATTCTGCGAGAATTTTGTAGTTCTCGTCCACCAGACCGGCTTTAATATTCGTTCCGCCCAGATCAATGCCGATTGCGTATTTTGCCATAAAAATTTCCTCACTTTCGGTAAGAATTTCTTTGATAATAGAATAAAATATTTCATGCAAAAAAACAATAGAAAGTACATCAGGCTTCGGTTGACAAGACGAAAGTATCTGCCTTATTATTCTTTTATTATGAGGAGTGTTGTCTGAAGCGTTCGGGCGACCTTTCCTAGGGGGAAAAATGAAAGATTTTGTATTGAAGGACAATTGGCAGCTGTGCGAACGGGGAAGCAATGATTGGATTCCGGTAACGGTTCCGGGCTCTGTGATGTCGGCATATCTGGACGCCGGTAGGATGGAAGACCCCTATTATCGGGAGAACGAATATGTTACGCGCGAAATGCTGCGCAAGGACTTTAATTTTCGACTGGTTTTTGAGAAAGAAACACTGTGCGGATTGCACTCGGAATTGATTTTCGAGGGAATCGATACTGTTGCGGAGGTAATCCTTAACGGCGTTACGGTGGGACGAACCGACAATATGCATCGGACCTGGCGCTTTCGCACGGAAGGGGTTCTGAAGGTCGGCACCAATGAACTGCTGTTGCGCTTCACCTCGCCGATCACCTATATGGAGGGGATTCGCCCCACACCGGGCAAGGAGATTCATTATATCGCCTGCGGCGCGATGGAAGGCAACCAGTACATTCGGAAAGCCCACTCCATGTACGGTTGGGACTGGGGTCCACAGCTTCCGGATATCGGACTGTTTCGACCGGTGCATTTGATGGAATACGATGTGGCTTATCCGGCGTATGTCAGTGCAAGACAGGTGCATGAGAACGGAGTCGTGACGCTTTTGCCGGAGGTAATCTACGGATTGCCGGACAATACCTACGGGGTAGGGAAAGAGAGTCTCGGAACGACCAATGTGTCCTTAACGACGGACTATCTGCATGAGGCTTATGCGACACTGACACTCGTGTCACCGAATGGGGAAGCCATCCCGGCCAATGCGGACGGAAGCTTCACGGTAGACAATCCGTTTCTCTGGTGGCCGAACGGTCTGGGAAAACAACCATTGTATCGCCTGACGGTTACCACCAAGGAAGGAATGACCAAAACCGCTCGAATCGGTCTTCGTATCCTGACCGTAAGTCAGGAACCGGATGAATGGGGGTCCGAGTTCGCTTTTATGGTGAACGGACAGAAGATTTTTGCGAAGGGTGCCGATTATATTCCGGAAGACTGTTTCTATCATCGCATTACACGAGCGCACAGTGAAGAATTGATTCGCGCCTCCGCACTGGCGAATTTTAACTGTATTCGCATCTGGGGCGGCGGTTATTACCCGTCCGATGATTTCTACGATCTGTGCGATGAATATGGGTTGATTCTTTGGCAGGACTTTATGTTTGCCTGCAATGTATATGATCTGATGCCGCATTTGGAGGCGACCATCCGCGAGGAAGTGATCGATAACGTGCGACGCCTGAAGTCACACGCAAGCTTGGGACTTTGGTGCGGAAACAATGAGATGGAGTCAGCATGGGACCATTGGTATGGTTTCTGCGATCATCCGGATGCCTTACGAAAGGATTACCTGTACCTGTTTGAAGAACTGATTCCCACGCTTCTTGCAAAAGAGAATCCCGATACCTTCTACTGGCCCTCTTCCCCGTCAAGCGGCGGCGGAATCGACCGCCCGGATGATGACAATGTCGGCGATCGCCATTATTGGGATGTATGGCACGGGGAAAAGCCCTTCACAGATTATGAGAAGTATTTCTTCCGGTTCTGTTCGGAATTCGGCTTCCAGTCCTGGCCCTGCATGGATACTGTTCGAACCTTTACGAAGGCCGGGGATTGGAATATTTTCAGCCCCGTAATGGAGAGTCATCAGAAGAACGGCACGGCCAATGCCAAGATTCTTCACTATATTTCGGAGAATTTCCTGTATCCGAAGGATTTTGAAGGACTTCTCTATGTCAGCCAGGTGTTACAGGGAATTGCCATCAAGAGCGGCGTGGAGCATTGGAGACGAAACCGCGGACGCTGCATGGGTGCCGTGTACTGGCAGTTAAATGACAACTGGCCGGTAGCCTCCTGGGCCGGCATTGATTACTACGGCCGCTGGAAAGCACTGCAATACATGGCAAAATCCTTTTTTGCCAATGTAAACGGAAGCGTCAAGGTGGAGGGAACGACATTGGTTCCCTATGTTCAGAACGAAGCCTTTGCGGAGGATACCACGGAGGTGTCCGTAACCCTGCGGGATATGAACGGAGCTGTCATCGGGGAAACGATTCCGGGACAGATTCTTCGGACGGAGGCTTTTTCGGTTACAAGAGGACAGGAGATTGCACTTGCAGACCGTGTCACCGGCAGAGAGCGGGAATGCTTTGCGGAAGTAATCTTCCGGCATGGAGATGCCACGGTGAGCAGGCAGACGGTTCTCTTTGCACCTTTCAAGCATATGAAGCTGCAACCGGCAACGTTGAACGTATCCTACCGCCTGATAGACAATAAAACCGTGGAGGTCACGGTGCAAAGTGATGTATTTGTTCCTTTTGTGGAGCTTTACATTCCCGGTAAAAAAGTACGTTTTGACGAGAACTTCTTTGACCTGACGGACGGACAGCCTAAGACCGTCCTTGGACATGCCGAAGACATCATCGGTTGGGACGGACAGAACGAAATACACGATTCCATGCTTTTGACTGCGTCAGACAATGTGTGCGCACGATGCCTGCAGGATTCCTATCACCAATAGAAAAGGAGAATAAACAATGGCAATTGCCTACAATGAATCCACCAAGACCTTTAAATTAGATACCGAGCATACGACCTATGCCTTTGGCGTTCAGGATGAATTCGGTTATCTTTTACATTATTATTACGGCGCATACGTGTCGGATGATAATCTGGCTTATCTGGCAAGAACGACGGAAGCACCTTTTACTCCAACCGTAAATCCGAAGGATAAGACCTCCTTCTTGGATTGCGCACCCTATGAGTATCCCACCGGCGGTTTGGGAGATTTCCGTGACCATTGTCTGGAGATTCGCACAAGCGAGGGCTTTAATGCGTTGGAGCTTGCTTATGCTTCCTATGAGATTCGCGACGGCAAGGGACGTCTTCCCGGTCTTCCCGCAACCTTTGGCGAGGCGGGACAGGTGCAGTGTCTGGATGTAACCTTGGAGGACAAAATCCTTGGATTGCAGGTGGTACTGCAGTATGGCGTATTCCCGAAGGAGGACGTCATTACAAGAAGCGTGAAGATTGTCAATGTCTCCAATGAGAAGCCGATTTACTTAACGAAGGTTCTTTCCACCTGCCTGGATATGGACAATAAGGATTACAGCATTCTTACGATGCATGGTTCCTGGGCAAGAGAGCGTCGTATTGAGACTCGTCCCATCGGACATACGAGAACGGTAGTCTGCTCCGAGCGAGGCGAGAGCAGTCACCAGGATCATCCTTTCCTTGCTCTGCAGTCGCCCAATGCAACACAGACGACCGGCGAGGTATTCGGTTTCCATTTCATCTATTCCGGTAATTTTGAGGGATGCAGCGCCATGGACCAGTTTGGCGGCGTACGCACCATGATGGGTATTTCGCCCTATAATTTCTGTTGGAAACTTGCCAAGGGAGAGCAGTTCCAGGCTCCTGAGGTGGCAATGACCTACTCGGATGAAGGCTTTACCCGCATGACCCATTCCTATCATAATCTCTATCGTAAGCACCTGATTCGCAGTCCTTACAAGGACAAGAAGCGCCCGATTCTGATTAACAACTGGGAAGCAACGTATTTTGATTTCAATACCGATAAGCTTCTGGATATTGCAAGACAGGCTTCGAAGCTTGGGATTGAGATGCTTGTTATGGACGACGGCTGGTTTGGAAACCGTTGTGACGATAACCGTGCACTCGGGGACTGGTATGTCAATGAGGAGAAGCTTCCCGGAGGATTGAAGTACCTGGTGGATGAAGTGAATAAGTTAGGCATGAAGTTCGGTATCTGGTTTGAGCCGGAGATGATTTCTCCCGATTCCGACCTGTATCGCGCCCATCCGGATTGGGCAATCGGTGTTCCGGGCCGCAAGGGTGGCTTATGCCGTAACCAGTATGTCCTGGATTTGACAAGACCTGAAGTGTTGGAACACACTTGGAACAGTATTGCGACCATCCTTCGCAGTGCCAATATTGAATATGTTAAGTGGGATATGAACCGCCAGTTGGCAGAGTTGGGCAGCTATCGCCTGGATCCGGATTGCCAGGGCGAGCTCTACCATCGTTATATGCTTGCGGTTTACGAATTGCAGGAGAGACTCTTGCGTGAATTCCCGCACCTGCTTTTGGAGAACTGTTCGGGCGGCGGCGCGCGTTTTGATCCCGGTATGCTCTTTTACTCGCCGCAGATCTGGTGCTCCGACGATACGGATGCCATCGAGCGTCTGAAGATTCAGGAAGGAACTGCGTTAATCTACCCGCTTTCCACCATGGGTGCTCATGTCAGTGTATGTCCGAATCATACCGTGGGTCGTGTGACTCCTTTTAGTACGAGAGGTCATGTGGCTTTGGCCGGTACCTTCGGCTACGAGCTGGATGTTACGAAGATTCCCGAGGAGGAGCGTAATGCAATCCCGGGCCAGGTGGAAATGTATCATAAGTACAATGACCTGGTGCGTAACGGTGAGTATTATCGTATTGCTTCCTGCCGCGAAAATAATGAATTTGATTGCTGGGAGGTTGTATCCGAGCAACAGGACGAGGCACTGATTACCTTTGTGCAGATTCTGAATCGCCCGAATTTCCATTCCAGACGAATTCTGGTTCCCGGACTGAATCCTTCGTACACCTATGTGGAGGAAGAAACCGGCAAAGAATATTCCGGAGAAGTGTTAAGTAAAGCCGGATTACCGATTGCCAATATGTGGGGAGATTTCCAGAGTAAGTTAATTCATTTACGTAAAAAATAACGCAATATTCACATTTCTACAGGATTTGAACCAATAGAACAACGATTTACATAAACTAACAAATGTCGATTTGTAACTTAACAAAAACATTTTTTCGTTGTGATTTTGATGAAATGAAGTAGGATAGTTTTAGCATTATTGTACAAAGATTATAATGAGACTTGTAAAAGGCGCCAGTGTGTAGTAAAGTTTACTATATATTTCGGCGCCTTTTTGCCATAACTATGCCCAAAATTCTGTTAGGTTACAAATGAGGCTTCGGACGAAAAATAACGAAAAAATTAACAAATATTTTTTGTTAGCAATCAAACCACAGATAGGAGTCAAGCATGAGAGCCAAGAGAGTCATTGCCCTTCTACTTACGGTATCTCTTGCGGCGACAGCCTTTACGGGATGCGGAAAGAAAAAGGCTTCGAGTAAAAAGAGACCGAACTTCACCAGTAAATTGGTGGCAACCTACGAGGCAGAGGACGGAAACTTCATCGGCAATACGCACGCACAGACAGAAGAGGGATGCTCCGGAACCGGATATGCGACCGGCTTCAACAAGGCGGATGCGGACTTTGTAGCCGTGAAGATTTCGGTGGACAAGGAAGATTTCTACGACCTGCATTTTACGGTTCGTACCGGAGGCGGCTCGTTTAAGAATAATCGATGCTATGTGGATGGCGAAATGGTTGCGGCAATGGATATGCAATCTACGGATTTCGAAGAGGTAATCGCGCCTCATGTATATCTGGCAGCCGGCGAGCATGACATTATGATGGATACCTATTGGGGCTACTACGATTGGGATAAGCTGGATCTCTATACGAGTGAACCAATCTGGGACGGCTTCTATGATGTGGACGGACATTTGGTCAATGCGAATGCTTCGGACAATGCAAAGCGTCTGATGAGTTATCTCTGTGACACCTACGGGAAGGCAACCCTTTCCGGACAGTATTGCAGCGACGGCCTTTACGGAAATGAAATGGCATGTATCCGCAAGGAGACCGGCAAGTTCCCGGCGGTAGTCGGAATGGATATGTCGAATTATTCTCCTTTATCTGCGGCAAACGGTTCGGAAGGAAAGACCGTTGATCTGGCCAAGGCGGCATGGGATGCAGGTGCAATCGTTACGATGTGCTGGCATTGGACCGGCCCCTCGGGCTATTTAAGAAGTGGTTCACCCTGGTACAGTGCTTTCTATAAGGAACATACGACGATTAATGTCGATAAGGCAATGAGCGGCGAGGACGAAGCTGCCTACAATGCAATTGTGGGCGATATTCGTGCAATCGCCGAGGCAATGCTTCCTCTTAAAGAAGCAGATGTCCCGATTCTCTGGAGACCGCTTCATGAAGCAAGCGGCGGTTGGTTCTGGTGGGGCAATTGCTCTGCGGAGTCCTACATCGCCCTGTATCGTTTGATTTATAAGATTTGTGTGGAAGAGTATGAACTCAATAACCTGATTTGGTTATGGAACGGACAGAAGGAAGACTGGTATCCGGGAGACGATGTGGTAGATATTCTCGGTTGGGATATCTACGCAGGCAATCAGGTATATACCTCTCAAACCTATACCTATTACCGTACGATGAATTGCTCCGAAAAGCGTAAGCTTGTGGCACTGAGTGAGAACGGAACGATTCCGGATCCGGACAATCTGGCCCGCGACGGATCGATGTGGCTGTTCTACGCAACGTGGAGCGGGGAGTTTGTAACGAAGTTTTCCAACCTTGCGATGTATTCCGAGGAGTACACTTCGGCAGATATGTTGCGTAAGGTATACGATTCCGAGTATATCATTACGCTGGACGAGCTTCCGGACTTAACCGCTTACCCAATTAGGGAGGACGTTAAGTAGTGGAAGACGAGAGATTGGAAGAAACGTTGAATGAGACGACGGATGAGACATCGGATGAGATGTTAAACGAGACGTCGGAAGCGCAGGTGGAAGATAAGAAACCCGCTGTGCCGAAGAAGAAACCGGAGAGTGTTACGGATTATAATCTGATTTGGTTTCTTACGAAGGCCGGACATGTGGTGATTCTTACCATGCTTTGGTTGGTCAGTGTTGCTTTGGTGGTTACCGCAGCTGCAGGAACTTCCGCATTCTACTATGCGATGATTAAGAATGTTCGCAAGGACAGAGGATATCCCGTGAAGGAGTTTTTCTCCTGCTTTAAGCGGACCCTGATGAAGGGAATCGCTGTGATGGCAATCCTGGTTGCATGGTTCTTTGGACTGTACTATATGAGTACCGTCGCCATCAGCTGGGAGAATTCAACGGGAACGACAATGTACCATATCTATATTGTATTGGCAGTCATCAGTGTTTGTATCTGCCTCTACCTGTTCCCGGTAATGAGTCGGTTTGAGTTGCCGATTTCGAAGTGGATTCTGTTATCCTTTGTAATGAGCATCCGTTTTGTTCTTTACACGGTGATTATGGCAGGAATTGCTTTGGGACTCGGATATTTGTACATTTTTTATTTGCCACTTCCGATGGCGTTTGTATTGCCCGGAGCGGTTGTGTTCTTATTTACATATATGATTGAACAAGCACTTAGGAAATACACACCGGCACCGACCGGTGACGAAGATGCCTGGTATTACGAATAAGCAAGTCGGGCATTGAGGGAGGAAACACATGAAGTTAGAGAAGTTAAGCAAGAGAATCATCGCTTGGACGGTTGCTGTGGCGGAAGTGATTGCAGTCATGGCCGGTGGCAGTGTGAAGAGCGATGCGGCAGCTTCCTTGACCCAGGAAGAGGCGAAAGAGATTGTAAGTACGTACTCTGTTAAGGATGAGGTACCCGGTTATGTTGAGTATCTTGCCCAGTACGCAACGCAGTCTCGTCCGACTGCAAGCATTGAAATCAATGCGGCAGATTACTCCGTGTATATGGAGAATGACAAGGAGGTTACTCCGGAGGTCCTTAATAATTTTGAAGGAATGGAGGGCGACAGTGTCCTTACTTCCGAGAACGGTTTCATCGAGTGGACTTTCGATGTAGCGACTGCCGGTCTCTATGAGATTTCCGTTCTGTATTATCCTGTTGCGGGTAAGAACTCCGAGATTCAGCGAAGCTTCTTCATTGACGGAGAACTTCCTTATGGAGAGTTGTCTCTGATTCAGTTCTCCCGTATCTGGTCCACGGATGTTGCACAGGCAGCATTTAACGGTGGAGCTACCACGGTAGTATGGAATAAGGATAATCAGGGCAATGATATGAAGCCTACCTCCATCGAGGTAGCTGAGTGGACCACCTCGAACCTTTATGACAATAACGGTTATGTTATCGAGCCTTTAAGTGTTTACTTATCGGCCGGTAGCCATACCCTTTCCATTAACTCTCAGCGTGAGCCCCTCTTAATTCGTAAGGTGGTTCTTGCAAACAGCGAAGCACCGAAGTCTTATGAGGAAGTTAAAGCTGCCTGGGATGCACTGGGTGCACAGGATACTTCCGGCATCAAGATTCAGATTGAGGGTGAGGATGCTTACAAGACTTCTTCCCAGATGCTCTATCCGAAGCAGGATCAGTCCTCTCCGGCTGTATATCCTTCCAGTTCCAAGGCTCTTTTAAACAACACCATCGGTGGGGAGAGCTGGGACAATGCAGGACAGTGGATTGAATGGAAGTTTGAAGTACCCGAGACCGGTTACTACAACATTTCCTTATTTGATAACCAGAACTTCATGCGTGGTATCTATGTATCCCGTAAGATCTACATCGACGGCGTGGTTCCTTTCGCCGAGATGGAAGATTACGGATTCAAATACAAGAACGGTTGGAGAATGGACAAGTTAAAAGATGAGAAGGGGAAGGCGTTCCGTTTCTATCTTGAAAAGGGTACTCACACGCTTCGTATGGAAGTAGTCTTAGGTGAGTTCTCCGAGATTATCGCAGAGGTTCAGGATGCGGTATCGAAGTTAAATGCAATCTATCGTAAGGTAATTCGTATCATCGGTGTTACCCCGGATACCTACCGTGACTATCAGATTGGAGCAGCTCTTCCCGGCATTGCCGATGAGATGAGAGACGTTAGAGATCAGCTCGACGGTTGCATTAAGCAGTTACGTTCGGCAGTAGGTCATACCTCCGATAAGGAGACCGTACTGATCACCATGAGAGATCAGCTGAACTACTTAATTAAGGATGAGGAGCGTTTCGTTAAGGTTATCGGCACCTTCAAGTCCAACATTCGTGCTTGCGGTACCTGGATTACTCAGGTTATCAGCCAGCCCCTTCAGATCGACCGTATCTATGTGACCAGTACCGATGTGAAGGTGAAGGTGAAGGGCAATAACTTCTGGGCGAAGTTAATCTACGAGATTAAGAGATTGTTCTACTCCTTTGTGATTGATTACAACTCCCTCGGTGCTACCGATTCGGGAGATGCTTCCAGTAAGACCATTACCTTATGGATTGGTACCGGTCGTGACCAGGCAAACGTAATTCGTTCCCTGATTGATGAATCGTTTACCTGTAATACCGGAATTAATGTAAAGGTTCAGCTGGTTGATATGAACACCTTGCTACGAGCGGAATTGGCGGGCGAGGGTCCCGACGTCGCAATTCAGGTTGCGAACACAAGCGGTCTTGCCGGAGCGGTATTGAATACCGGTAATGATACACCGGTTAACTACGGTCTGCGTCATGCGGTATTGGATCTGAGCCGGTTCGAAGATTTCGACGAGGTTGCCGCAAGATTCTATCCCAGTGCATTAACGGCATTCAGCTTTGACGGCGCGACCTACGGTCTTCCCGAGACCCAGACCTTCCCGGTTATGTTCTACAGAAAAGATATTCTGAACGAGCTTGGCTTAGAGGTTCCTGAAACCTGGGATGATGTTAAGGTTATCATGTCGGTTCTGGCACATAACCAGATGGAATTCGGTATGTTGCCCAGTGAGCAGATTTTCGCAATGCTGCTCTACCAGAACGGCGGTCAGTACTACAATGAAGGCGGTATCTCTTCTGCATTGGATTCCGATATCGCTGTAAATACCTTCAAGGAATACTGCGAATTCTACACCGATTACGGTCTGGATCAGACCACCAGCGTGGAAGAGCGTTTCCGTACCGGTGAGTGTCCGATCATCATTGCGGATTACACCGTATTCAACAACTTGGAAGTATCCGCTCCCGATATTGCGGGTCTGTGGGATTTCACCCTGGTACCCGGAACCAGAAAGGAAGACGGAACGGTTGACCATTCGGTAGGTTGTACCGGTCTTACCTGTATCGCCATGGCAGATACGAAGTATCCGGAAGAGTGTTGGTCCTTCTTAAAGTGGTGGACCAGTGCCGATGTTCAGACCTTGTTCGACCGTGAGATGGAGTCCTTAATGGGTTCTGCAGCACGAGTGGCAACCGCGAACACCGAAGCATTCTCCAGACTTCCCTGGAAGGTAGATACCTACGAAGCGCTTGCAGAAGCATTCACTTGGGTGCAGGGTATTCCTCAGGTTCCCGGTGGTTACTACTCTTGGCGTAACGTTAACAACGCTTTCTACACCGTAACGACCAAGCGTGACACCGCAACTCCTCGAGAGGAATTGATGGATAAGATTTTATATGTAAATGATGAGATCGATTATAAGAGAAAAGAGTTAGGTCTTAAGACCGCAGCAGAATTAGAGAAGGAGGGTAAATAAATGGCATCTAGCGAAGCGTTGGCAGAAGTAGCCAAGAAGCAAGGCAAGCTTGGATATCGCATTAAGCGTAGCAGAGCTTCCTATGTAATGCTTGCTCCCTACTTCATCTTATTCTTCTTCTTCACGGTATTGCCGGTTGCGATTTCCATCGGACTGTCCTTTACCTACTTCAACATGCTGGAATGGCCTTCCTTCAATGGTTGGAGCAACTACGTTAAGTTATTCCTGGAAGATGATATCTTCTTAATTTCCTTGAAGAACACCTTGATCTTCGCAGTGGTAACCGGACCGATTTCCTATATTCTGTGTCTGTTGTTTGCCTGGATTATCAATGAGTTCTCTCCGAAGATTCGTACATTGCTTACGTTGATCTTCTATGCACCCAGTATCTGTGGTAACGCATACATGGTATGGCAGTTAATCCTTTCCAGTGACCGTTATGGTTATTTAAACGGTATTCTGATTAAGTTAGGAATCGTTGATGAGCAGATTCTCTGGATGCAGGATACCAAATACATTCTTCCCTGCCTGATCGTGGTTCAGTTGTGGTTGTCTCTTGGTACCGGTTTCCTGTCCTTTATCGCAGGTCTCCAGACCGTAGACAAGAGCTTGTACGAAGCAGCTGCACTGGATGGTGTTAAGAACCGTTGGCAGGAGTTATGGCACGTAACCTTACCGGCCATGAAGCCTCAGTTAATGTTCGGTGCGGTTATGCAGATTACTCAGTCCTTTGCGGTTGCGGATATCTCCTTAGTACTGGCAGGTAACCCTTCCGTTAACTACGCAGGTGCAACCGTCGTAACCCACTTGTTGGACTACGGCTCAACCCGTTTCGATATGGGTTATGCATCCGCAATTGCAACCGTCCTGTTCTTATTGATGGTTGGTACCAATAAGCTTGTTCAGAAATTGTTAAGAAGGGTGGGAGAGTAATGGCAAAGATTATTAATCCCGCAACGGGAAAGGCTTATCACTTCTGGAATAAGCCCAGAGAGAAAAAATTAAATCGTTCCGTAGCAGGTAACGGATTACTCTTCTTCCTGATGGGTATCTGTGGTGTGTTCATGGCACTGCCTCTCGTAATGATCGTTAACAACTGTCTGAAGCCGCTGGATGAGTTGTTCCAGTATCCGCCTAAGATTTTTGTAAGAAATCCTTCCCTGGAGAACTTCACGGACCTGTTCACCATCATGAGCAATTCGTGGGTACCTTTCTCCAGATACATTCTGAACACCTTGATTATTACCGGTTTCGGAACCGTAGGGCATGTAATTTTTGCATCCCTTGCCGCTTATCCTTTGGCGAAGCATGAGTTCCCCGGTAAGAAGATTCTGTTCAGCATGGTTGTCCTGTCCATGATGTTCTCCTGGCAGGTAACCCAGATCCCGAACTACATGATTATCAGCTGGTTGGGAATTAACAACAATTATCTGGCACTGATCCTTCCCGCTTGTTCTTATGGTATGGGTCTTTACCTGATGAAGCAGTTCATGGAACAGCTTCCTACCTCCTTAATGGAGTCCGCAAGACTGGATGGCGCAAGCGAGTATTCCGTATTCTGGAAGATCGTAATGCCGAACGTTAAGCCCGCATGGTTGACTCTGGCAATCTTCCAGTTCCAGCAGATGTGGGGCAATACCGGTAGTATTTACTTAAGAGACGAGCAGCTCAAGCCTCTGCAGTTCGCTTTACAGCAGATTGCAGCCGGTGGTACGGCAAGAGCCGGTGCGGCTGCAGCAGTTACTTTCATTGTCGCTGCAGTTCCGATCATCTTCTTCTTATGCTGTCAGAGCAACGTCCTTGAGACCATGACCACTTCCGGTATGAAAGACTGATGGGGAGGAGTGAGAGATGAGAATGAAAAATTATTTGAAAAAAATCATCGTATCCCTGTTGGCCGTTGCTATGTTGTTAGCAGCTACCGAGGTTCCTGCATTGGCAGACGAACTTCCTTACGATACGTATCGCTACGATTATCGTGAAGATATCGTAATGACTCCCGCCGCATATGTTCCGGACGGCTCGATTACCGCTTCGATGTTTGGAATCGAGAATTTCAAGGAACCTCAGGATCTGTGTATTGCAGAGAACGGTGAGATTTATGTTGCCGATACCGGTAACAATCGAATCGTCGTACTGGATCCCGAAATGACGAAGGTGAATCGTATTATTGACGGCTTCGAGATCAACGGTGTCGCACAGACCTTCAATAAGCCTTATGGTGTATGCGTCTCCGAGAATAATGAGTTATACGTTGCAGACTACATGAACAAAAGAGTAGTCGTAATGACTCCTGAAGGCGAGTTCATTAAGATTGTGGATAATCCGCAGTCCGAGATTCTGGATGATAACTTCGAGTTCTTCCCGTTAAAGGTTACCGTTGACTATGCGGACCGTGTATATGTCATCAGTAAGAACGCCTTCGAAGGAATCCTGGTATTCGAGAATACCGGCGAGTTCACCGGTTACTTCGGAACCATCAATGTAACCTTAAATGCTTGGGAGAAGTTCTGGAGAAGACTTGCTTCCAAGGAGAAGAGATCGAAATCCAAGCTCTACATTCCTACCGAGTTCACCGGTCTGGATGTCGACAGCGACGGTTTCATCTATGCATGTAATATTGACTACAACGGCATACAGGCTGTTCGTCGTCTGAATCCTAAGGGAGATGACGTTATCCAGAAGGGTGAGAACAGTAACGTAGGCGGTGACTTACAGTTAGGTATCTACGGTGCTTATTCCGGTGCCTCCGAGATTACCGACGTTGTATATCGTGGTAAGGGCATGTACTCCATGCTCGATCGTAAGAGAGGACGTATCTTCACTTACGATAAGGAAGGTAACCTTCTCTACATCTTCGGTGGTCGTGGTTTCCAGGAAGGAACCTTTACGACTCCCGTAGCAATTGAGGATACCGGCGATCGAATCATTGTATTGGATTCCGGTCGTGATTCCATTATCAAGTTCAAGGAAACGAATTACGGTGAGTTAATCAACGATGCGGTTTCTCTTCGATATGACGGTGATGAGACCCTCGCCATTGAGAAGTGGCAGGAAGTTCTTCGTCTTGATGAGAACAACGAGTTAGCCAACATCGGTATCGGTAAGGCTTACTTGACTGCAGGTCAGAACAAGCTTGCGATGAAGTACTTAAAGCTTGGTATGAATCGTAAGTATTACTCCATCGCATATAAGCGTTATCGTAATCAGATTCTGGCGGACAACCTGAATTACATTCTGACGATTCTTCTGGTATTAATCATCGGAATCGTAGTATTCAGACGAATTCGCCGCAAGAAAAAAGGAATCGTTAAGGAAGGGGGATTGCTATAAATGAAAAACGCATTTTCAAAAGACAAATGGCATTTTTTGAAGTATACCTTAACCCATCCGGCCGACGGTTTCTATGAGATTCGTCATCGTGAGCACGGAAGTGTTCCGATTGCGGTTCTCTCGGTAATTCTCTTTTCCTTCTGTTTCTCGATGAATCGTATTCATGCGAGCTTCATCGTAAACGATACCGACCCTCGTACGGTTAACTCGCTCTCCGAGTTGTTCGCGGTACTGGTTCTGTTCGGACTGATTTGTGTCGGTAACTGGTCCATCACTTGTTTGATGGAAGGGGAAGGAAGACTGAAGGATATCGCAGTAGCAGTAGGTTACTCGTTAATTCCTGCCTCCTTCTGTTTCGCAATCGCAACGGTATTCTCCATGTTTGTTGCGGCTGACGAAGGTGCCTTCTACACTATGATTGTCGGTGTGGGTATTGCGTATTCCTTATTCATGATGTTGATTGGAGTTATGCAGGTTCATAACTTCTCCCTTGCAAAGACGATCTTAACGATTCTGTTAACCTTCGTTGCAATCTTCATCATCATTTTCGTAGCACTGTTATTGTTTGACTTGATTTCTCAGGTATATGCATTCTTCCATGGCATCTACCAAGAGTTACTCTTTAGATCATAGGAGGGGCCGAAATGACGAAAAGTAAGAAACTTCTGCTTGGCCTTGTTGGTGTAGCTGCGGTAGCCGGCATTATCTACCTGCTGTACTTCCTGCTTCACTTTACTTTCTTTAATGAATATAAGAAGTTCATCTCCAAGTATGATGTAGAAGAGAGTACGGAGTTCAAGGCACTGTCCGAAGCAACTCCCAGCGTGGAAGGCATGGTTCTCGTTGCAGAGACCAAGGACCTGAAGCTCTATCTCAAGGAAAAGGATGCAACCCTTGCCCTGTATGACAAGCGTAACGGAAGCATCAGTTATTCCCGTGTTCTGGATGCGGAGAATGACACCCTTGAAAACGGTGTGGTCAGCCCCTTAAATAAGAACTACATGCAGTCGGAGCTGATTGTATCGTACTTTAAGAAGAATCGTACTGAGGCGGGTTACAACTCCTACGAGTTTTCCACGAGCCTTGGACAGTTTGAATTTGAATCCATCGAAAATGGTGTTCGAATCCTTTATACGCTTGGTAACTTTGAGACGATTACCGGTGTTGTTCCTCAGTACATCAGTGAGGAAACTCTTGAAGATGTTTTAAGCAGAATGTCTGAAGAGGGTGCGAAGTTTACCAAAAAGAAATACGTAAAAAGTAAGCAGAAGGGCTATTTAGAGCTTCTCGAAGCAGTTATGAAGGGACCTGCTGACTTACGTAAGTTAAAGAAGTATTTCGATGAGATTGATTGGACCCAGGATGATTACAACCGAGAGATGGAAGGCAGTGGCGTTGATTTCGAGGTTCCCGAGTATTTCGTTATTCCTGTCGACTATAAGTTAGTGGATGATGCGTTGGAAGTAACGATTGTATCGAAGCAGATTCATGAGTACGGCGGTGCTGCCATTCATTCCATTTCCCTGCTTCCTTATTTCGGAGCAGCGGACAAGGATACGAACGGATATATGCTGATGCCTAACGGTTCCGGTTCCATTTCGTACTTTAACACCGATAAGGGTGTACTTACCATCGGTGATGATTATTCCGAGTACATGTACGGTATTGATCCTCTGGCAGCAGAGTATACGGTTCGTGAGAATACGACCAAGGCTGCGATGGGATTATACGGAATGTTCTTTGAAGACGGACATGCATTGTTCACAACCATCGAGAGCGGTTCTTCTTTGGCGAATGTTACCGCAAATATCGGTGGAGATAAGACTTCCTACAACAATATTTACTCGATTTTCTACTTAAGAGGTTCCGATACCTTGGCAATGTTTGGTTCGGCCGGTGGTGATGCGGATCTTCCTATCGTGGAAAAGAAGATTTATGACGCGAAGATTCAGGTTCGTTTTACCGCATTGAACGGTAAAGATGCAACCTATAACGGTGCAGCGAACTACTATCGTAATCGTTTGATTGCAGAAGGCGTACTTACACCGATTACCGATACGACTGATGTGAAATTCTACTATGATGTAATCGGCGGTGTTGAGAAGTCGAAACATATCCTCGGCGTTAAGTATCGTTCCTTATACGAGATGACGACCTTTAGTCAGGCCGGAAAGATTTCCGATCGTTTGGCAGGGGAAGGCATTACCAATCAGGTCATGAACATGCAGGGTTGGATGAACAGTGGTTATTTCCATGATGTTACCTACAACCTGAAGGTATGTACAAAGCTTGGTGGTAAGAGCGGACTGAAGCGTATGGTGAAGAAGGTTCATAAGAACGGTGGTCAGGTATACGTGGATGTTGCGTTCCAGAAGGTTACTTCGGTAAGCAGCCACTATGCGGAGACAACGGAGACCTCCCGTTACTACGGTTCCGGTTACATCGCAGAGTTTGGTGTGGTGAACCCCGCAACCTTACGTCAGACCGCAAGTCTTGGTTATGAAGAGAACCAGTTCTATTTAATTTCGCCGAAGTTCCTCGTTCGTTATGTGGAGCGTTTCGCAGGCAAGATTAAGGGATATAATGTAGACGGTATTGGTTTAAGAGATCTGGCTTCCGAACTTCATTCGGATAAGAAGCTTACCAATATCATTAACCGTGAGCAGGCAAAGCAGGTTGTAATCGGTTCCCTAGGAAAACTGGAGAAGACCGGTAAAGAGCTTCTGATGAACGGAGCCTTTGATTATACCTGGGCGTATGCAACCGACATTGTGGATGCACCGCTTAAGGCAAACGGTTATTATGTAGTTGATCAGCAGATTCCTTTCTATGAGATGCTGATTCACGGATGTATCAGCTACGCAGGCGATCAGATTAATATGTCCAATACAACGGATTTGAATGACGTTGCGTTAGAGTTAATTGCACTTGGTGCTTGTCCTCGTTTCGTATTTACCTGGAATGAGTCCAGTGATGTGAAGTACACCGGTATGAATCGTAAGTATTCTACTTACTATGAACACTGGGAAAAAGATGCGGTCATGGTGTATAATAAGGTAAATGAGGCTTTGAAGCCGGTTACCAATGCATTTATTACCGAGTATCAGGAAGTAAACGGCGTTCAGGTAATCACCTACAGCAACGGTATCACCTACTACGTGAACCGTACGGCGAAGAACGCAACTGCAAACGGCGTATCCGTTCCTGCAGGAAGCTATGTGATGGGAGGTGTTAAGTAATGAAAAAGAAAATGACACTTTCCAGAAAGAGAGCGATTACAGGATACATTTTTATCCTTCCTTGGTTAATCGGCTTCTGCTGGTTCTATATTCGAAGCATTGTTTTAACCGTTTCGTTCTCATTTAGTAAATTAACGGTTAACCCCGGTGGTGGTTATACGTTAAAGTTTATTGGATTGGATAACTTCATTTATGCATTCAATGCACATCCGCAGTATGCTGAGACGTTGACCACATCCATCATCAACATGTTAATCGATGTTCCCTTGATTACGTTCTTCAGTTTGTTTATGGCAATGCTGTTAAACAAGAAGTTCAAGGGAAGAACCTTAGTAAGAGCAATCTTCTTCTTGCCCGTTATTCTGAACTCCGGAGCAATCTCCGATGCAATGGATCTGGCAAGAGGAATGATGAGTGGCGGTATGTCGAGCTCCAGTGCCGAGATGGCAGCAGCAAGCTCGAGCGGTATGAGTGTTCAGTATTACATTCAGATGTTTGCGCAGTTAGGTCTTCCTCAGTCCCTGATCGAGTACGTAACGGCGGCCGTTGGTCGAATCTCCGATATTATTAATGCATCGGGTGTTCAGATCGTCATTTTCATCGCGGCATTGCAGTCCATTCCGGGCTCCATGTACGAGGTAGCGAAGATCGAGGGTGCTACCGGTTACGAGACCTTCTGGAAGGTAACCTTCCCGATGGTAATGCCTCATATTCTTACGAACGTTGTCTACACCGTAGTCGATGCCTTTGCAGATTCGGAGGTTATTGACCTGGCGTACAAGACGATATTCACCAATTTGGATTACGGTCTTGGTTCTGTAATGAGTCTCTGCTCGACCATTATCACATGTGCGATATTGGTACTGGTGGGAGCCTTCATCCAGAAACGAGCATTCTACTATAACTAGGGAAGGAGAGAGAAGATGGCAGAAGTTAAGAACGCTTCCAAGCGTAGCCTTCGCGAGATGATCGATGATATTAAGTCGGACAGACAGTTCGCGAATGACCGTAAGCGTTGGAAGTCGAATGTGAAAAAAGCAATTATCGGTCTCTTCAAGTTCATTGTTATTCTCGGTATTTCCTATGTTATTTTAGGACCGATTATCGGTATTATTACTCACTCGTTCTTCTCGGATTCCGATGTTACCAGTGCGCTGGTATACCTGATTCCGCAGAACCCGACGAAATACCGTTATGAGATCGCTGACAAGTATCTGAAATACTTACCGACAATGGGAAGAGCATTGCTGTATTCCGCAACCCTGATGTTAATTCAGGTATTGATCTGTTCCATGGTTGGTTACGGTTTCGCAAGATACAAGTTCCCGCTTAAGAGAATCCTGTTTGGTTGTGTGGTTGTAATGATTGTAATCCCGACCCACTCCATCATGCTTCCTCTGTATTTATCCTTTGCAAAGTTTGATGTCTTCGGATTATTTACACTTTTCACAGGAAAACCGAAAAACCTATTAGCCTCACCCGTTCCGATGTATATCCTTACATTCTTCGGATGTGGACTAAGATCCGGACTTTACATTTACATCTTTAACCAGTTCTTCAGAGGACTGCCCAAGGAAATTGAGGAGGCAGCATTTGTAGATGGTGCAAGTACGTGGTATACTTATTTCCGTATCATGTTAGTAAATGCAATGCCGTCTGTAATTACCGTAGCGATTTTCTCTATGGTATGGCAGTATAACGATACGTTCTATGCGAACTTATTCCATATAAGCAACGACACAGTCATCAGTATCAAGATCGCGACGATCGAGGCTTCTATCTCGAACAACGAAAAAATCTTGAACCCCAAGATTTTGGAGACGTTCCTGGATGCCGGAATTGTAATGGTCATGGCGCCGATTGTACTGATTTATGTTGCTTTACAGAAGCAGTTCATAGAAGGTGTCGAGCGAAGCGGTATCGTTGGATAATCCGACGGCCCTTCACAACTTTCAACTAAAAAAAGGAGGATGAAAAAGTTGAAGACAAAGAAATTCTTAGCATTACTTCTCTCTGCAGCTATGGTAGTATCCATGGTAGGCTGCGGTGGCAAGAAGAAAGATGCAGAAAAGCCTGCAGACAACAAGCCTGTAGACACCCAGACAACTGTAGATGATCAGAAGACTGATAAGCCTGTAGTTGTTCTTCCTACCGATGCCAGCCTTGACTTCGAAGATGGTTCCCTTTCTTTCGCAGGTTACCTCAAGAACTTCGTAGGCGGTACCGGCGCTGCAGATCTCTCTGTAGCAGAGTTCAATGGTTCTAAGGCCCTTAAGTTAGCTTATGCCGGCAAGAACCCCTGTGTAGCATTCGATTTAGGCGCACTGCTTGGTGACAAGGTTGCTGATGTAGCTTCCATCGAGTTCACCATCGGTACCGATACCGGTGCTACCTTCTCCGCATGTACCGGTGTATACCAGTTAAGTGGTGTTGACGGTGCAAAGTGGTCCGTTTACGTTGAGAGCGGTAACCCTAAGAGATACACCATGACTGTACCTGAAGGTGTTGTTCTCGCAAACGGCGATGCATTTGCAATCTCCCTCGGTGAGGCTGTTGCAGGTGTTGCAAACGTAACTGTTTACATTGATAACATTGCATTCAAGGATGCTGCAGGCAACATCATCGCAGCTGATACCGCTGCTGAGTTCGCTCTTACCGGCGCAGCTAGTGGTCTTCCTGAACTTGCAGGTGCTGTAGACATCGGATTCACTGCTAAGGCAGGCGGTTGGTCTCAGGCCGGTGTGGCATGGGCTGGTATTGCTGAGTACTTCAAGCCCGGTATGACCATCGAGGTTGAGTACGCTTGTAAGGATGCTGACGGTAAGGATAGCCCTATCTGGTTCGTATTCAATGGTCTGACCGATGAGAACGGCGAAGGCTGGGGCTGGGTACGTTGCTCTTCTGAGGACGACGGCTGGTTGATTCCTGGTGCAAGCTATGCAGCTGGCAAGGTTCAGATCCCTTACGAAGCACTTGCAGCTTATTGGGGTGACGGTTTCGAGACCAGATTCGCGGATGGCGCTGAGCTTCAGGGTGAAGGTCAGTATGATTGGGAGATCTTTGCTATCTCTATCGGTAAGGTTTCCAATATGCCTGTTCTTGCTGATGCTGTTGATATGGGCTTCTCTGCTAAGGCAGGTGGTTGGTCCCAGTCCGGTAAGGCTTTTGCTGATGTAGCTGAGTTCTTCAAGCCCGGTACTACTCTTGAGATTGAGTACGCTTGTAAGGATGCTGATGGTAATGATTGCCCTATCTGGTTCGTATTCAATGGTCTGACCGATGAGAACGGCGAAGGCTGGGGCTGGGTACGTTGCTCTTCTGAGGATGACGGATGGTTAATTCCCGGTGCAACCTACGGTTCCGGTATTATGCAGGTTCCTTATGAGGCACTTGCAGCTTACTGGGGAGATGGTTTTGAAACCAGATTCGCAGATGGTGCTGAACTTCAGGGTGAAGGTCAGTATGATTGGGAGATTTACTCCATCGCTGTTGGTGTAGCTCCTCTGGTTCCTTTTGAGAACGCTGAGGATATCGCTTTCTCCGCTAAGGCAGCTGGTTGGTCTCAGGCTGGTAAGGCTTGGGCTGATATCGCTTCTTACATTGCACCCGGATGCATTCTTGAGATTGAGTATGCATGTAAGGATGCTGATGGTAATGATTGCCCTATCTGGTTCGTATTCAATGGTCTGACCGATGAGAACGGCGAAGGCTGGGGCTGGGTACGTTGCTCTTCTGAAGATGATGGCTGGTTAATTCCCGGTGCAAAGTATGCAGAAGGCATTATGCAGGTTCCTTACTCTGCACTCGCAGCTTACTGGGGAGATGGTTTCGAGACCAGATTCGCAGATGGTGCTGAGCTTCAGGGCGAAGGCCAGTATGATTGGGAGATTTACTCCATCGCTGTTGTAAAGTAATTAACCCTACCAATATAGGAGGAAAGAAAAACAATGAAATTAGCTAAGAAGTTCCTTGCTCTTGGCCTTAGCGTTGTTATGGTATGCGGTCTTGCTGCTTGTGGCGAGAAGAAGGATACCAAGAAGGACGAAGGTTCCAAGGACAATCAGACTCAGACTTCCACCAACACTGGAAGCACCAGAACCATCCGTATCGGTACTTGGTTCGCTCACTACTATGATTCCACCATGCAGGATATCAGTGCTAACCCTAACGTTACCGATCCTGAGCGTGATCAGTTAAATCTCGACAACGTAAGAGAAGTTGAGAAGAAGTACAATGTAAGAATTGAGTTCACCAACCTTACTTGGGACGGTGTACAGGAGTCCATCTCCACCTCTATCCTCGCAGGTCATCCTGACTGCGATATCTACGAAGCAGACCTTACCTTTGGTATTCCTGCTGTAGCTAACGGATATGCTCAGAAGCTTGAGGACGTTCTTCCTGCTGATGCAGACGTTCTTACTTCTCAGAACATTTTCTACAAGATCGATGCAATGGTTGAGGGTACCTACCTGTTCGCTATGCAGCATGCAGAGAACATCGTAGCCGGTACCTATCCTCTTTGCTTCAACAAGACGATGCTCGACGAAGCTGGCCTTGAGAATCCTCAGGATCTCTACGCTAGAGGCGAGTGGACTTGGGACAAGTGGAGAGAGTACCTTGAGAAGTTAACCGTTGATAAGGACGGTGATGGTAACATCGACGTTTACGGTTTCGGTTCTCGTTGGGACTTCCTTGTAAACGGTTTAGTAATGTCCAACGGTGCAGTTATTGCCGGTAACCAGACCGAAGGTCTTTCCAGCCCTGAGGTTGGTGAGGCTCTTGACTTCATCTACAACATGTACAATGTTGACCACTTTGCAAGACCTTGGAACGTTGATGACTTCAACGACAACCAGAACGCTTACTATGAGGGTAAGGTTGCTTGTTGGATCACCGCAGCTTGGATTGCAGCTTCCAATGGTAACGATGACTCCGCTCTTGACTTCGAGCGTATCTGGGTTCCCTTCCCTATCGGACCTTCCGGTGACGAAGCTACCAACCCCAGAAAGAACTCTGGTCAGGGTAATGCTTACTTCATTCCTGTTGGTGTAGACAACCCCGCATTCGTATACGAAGTATTCGAGGCATGGCAGAACTGGTATCACAGTGATTTCGATCTCCGTGATGCTGATATGTCTTGGTGGGAGAACGCAGCAGCTACCGAAGAGAACTACGCTGTAATGGAGTACATGGGTGATCCTAATCACGCAGCTCCCGATCTCTTCAATGGTCTTGGTTTACCTATCGACTGGACCGCTCTTCTTGGTGCAGGCGAGAATCCTATGACCGCTGCTCAGTTCCAGGAGACCTACAAGCAGACTTACCAGGATGCTCTTGATGCATTCTTCAAGTAAGATCTGATGTACTGATGATTAATCATTTTGATTAAGAATTAGATATGACGCGACTCAAGTCTTCGGGCTTGAGTCGCTGACTATCTAAGGCAAAAGAGGATATTGTGTTTAGATCAGATACGTTGTTTGCACGCTTTATGAATACGCTTTTCGATGTCCTGTTCATCGGAATCCTCTGGATTGTCGGATGCATTCCTCTTTTCACAATTGTTACATCTTCGACGGCGGGATATTATGCGATGTCGAAGGTTGTGAAGCATAAGACCGGATATCCTTTTCGGGAATATGTGAACGCATTTAAGACGAATTTTAAACAGACCTGGATTACCGGAATCCTATTCTTATTGATTGTGGGAGTTCTGGTGGCCGATGGCTGGTATCTGTGGGGCAATCGCTCGCAGATGAATGATGCACTGTTTATTGCAGTGGTCGGAATTGCTTTTCTGGTGTTGTGCATTGCTGCTTTCTATTGTGCACTTTTATCCAGATTTAATAAGAATAATGTGGAGATGATTAAGTTCTCCGCAATGATCGGATTTCGATTCCTGTATCTTAGCGTTGCCATTATCGTAGGCTTCGCGGTGATGGTAGTGGGAATCTACCTGATGCCCTGGGCGATTCTTGTATTGCCGGGCGTGTATCTCTGGGGGATCTCCTTCCCGTGTGAATGGGTGTTAAAGAAACTGATGCCGGTTCCCGAAGAGGGAAGCGAAGAAGCAGAGAAATGGTATTATGTATAACATTGAGAATAAGGCGAGACTGCACGATAGTTGCAGGGTCTCGTTTTAGATAGAGAAGATTTATTATTTACAAGATTGGAATTGCGAGAACGATTCCAAGGTGGAGGAAAAAATGAGCAAAGTAAAAATGATTAGCCCTGCAGTACCGAATGTTCCTTGGCAGGAGAAGCCTGCGGGACTGAAAGGAGCTCCTATTTGGAGATATTCCGAGAATCCGATTGTCGGAAGAAATCCTATCGAGAATGTAGCACGTATTTTCAATAGTGCAGTAATGCCTTACGAAGGTAAGTTCATCGGTGTATTCCGTGGCGAGCAGACTAACGGTATTCCCTATGTATATCTTGGACGTTCCAAGGATGCAATCCACTGGGAATTCGACAAGGAAAAGGTTCCCTTCAAAAATGAGAAGGGTGAGCCCTTTATGCCTCACTACGCATACGATCCCAGACTTGTAAAAGTAGAGGATACATATTACATCATCTGGTGTGGTGATTTTTATGGTGCTTCAATCGGTATTGCAACCACAAAGGATTTCAAGACATTTACACGTATTGAGAATCCCTTCATTCCTTTTAACCGTAACGCTGTTTTGTTCCCGCGTAAGATTAACGGTAAATACATGATGATGAGCCGTCCTTCAGATTCCGGCCATACTCCCTTCGGTGATATCTTTATCAGTGAATCACCTGATATGGTTTACTGGGGCAGACACCGTCATGTAATGAGCCCTAACG
>JAZQQG010000016.1:0-74056 GCA_045628945.1 Lachnospiraceae bacterium | reverse complement strand
CTGAGTGGATTAAGAGACAGATTACCTGGGATCTTGACGGAATCACTGCTGATCAGGTTAAGGAACTGGTTATCGCTTACGAGCCTATCTGGGCAATCGGTACCGGCGAGACCGCTACTGCTGATCAGGCAGAGGAAGTATGTAAGATGATTCGTGAGACCATCTGCGAGATGTACGATGCTCCTACCGCAGAAGCAGTACGCATCCAGTACGGCGGTTCCATGAACGCTTCCAACGCTGCTGAGCTTCTTGCTAAGCCCAACATCGATGGTGGTCTGATCGGTGGCGCAGCACTTAAGCCTGACTTCGGTAAGATTGTGAATGCGTAATTGCGAAATTAAGTCTTAGCAATCGTTATGAATTAAAAGTATTACAACAAAGGGTTTTCCTGG
The DNA here is from genome assembly GCA_045628945.1 of Lachnospiraceae bacterium. GTDB lineage: Bacteria > Bacillota > Clostridia > Lachnospirales > Lachnospiraceae > RGIG4034. The sequence continues at coordinate 73,664 of JAZQQG010000016.1, read as the reverse complement.
TAACATTACCGGAAAACCCTTTTCTTGTTTTAGTAGCCGGCCTGCTCTTTCATCTGAAGGACGCCATAATAGGAATATTTGGGCTGGTCACCGGCATCGTAGAGGAGAGGACTTCCTTCTTTACGCCAGGAATACCCATCCTGATATCCCCAGAAGGTCAGAGCATCCATCTTAAGAGTTCCGGCATCGACACGCTCTAAGATTCCCTTTAACAGGCTATAATAGAACTGTCCTTGTAAGCGGAGATTTTCGTCGGTAGGATCAAGGACCTCCTGGTAGGCGCCCAGGCATACGTCTAATTCGGTAATCTGAAGCTTCAACCCGGTTGCGGAAAGCGTGTCCAGAGTCTTCAGATATTTATCGATGGAATCCTTGGTATAGAGATGCGCCTGCAGTCCGATTCCGTCGATGAGTGAACGACCGTCGGTATCCACAAGCGTCTCAACGAAGGAAACGAGTGTGGAAGCTTTGAATTGCTCGTTGTAGTCATTGTAATAGAGGTCAACGGATTCGGGAGCGTACTTGTCCGCATAATAGAAGGCATACCACAGGTAATCATCGCCGATTGTTTCACGCCACTTACAGTCGCGCATGGAACCGTCCTCCATCCAAGCCTCATTGACGATGTCATACGCATAGAACAGCTCCAGATATCCGGCTTCATCGAGTTTGTTGAAAACCTGTGAAATCATGCTTTCCATACGGGACAGCATGGAGTCACGGTCTGCGAGACCTTTGTTGGTATCGAAGTCCTCGTAGAAAATCCAGGACGGAGTCTGACTGTACCAGATCAGCGTATGTCCGCGAACGGCCATATGATTGCTCTTGGCCCAATCAAGCATGGTAATCATATCATTGTTGAATTCAACAACAATCTCTCCGGTTTCCTGACTCTTAGACTTACTGAGAATATAGTCCGGTTTCATGGAATTTTCCAGGGTGACACTGTTGAACTGGCTAAGAAGCAGGTCGCTCTTTAATTTTGTCATGTTCGGAGTTAAGCAAGTTCCAATCTTCATATTGTGCTTGCTGAAAAAATCACGAAGAGAATAATCTTCTGTATTGGTCATAGTACTGTCCTCGTTCTCGTTTTGTATCAGTGTATCCTGCATAGGAACATCTTTTTTCTTTTGGGTGGAACAACCGAGTAGTGTGGCGGTAATCGCAACCATCAATAATAGGGCAATCCGTTTCTTCATATCGAGACCTTCTTCCTGTTTGGATTATTCATATTATACTATTTTTTTATTGTAATCGATCGGGAAATTATTACGCGAACAGGGGGAAACGGACAATTGATTCGGATAGGTATTTTATTAATGGGTCGGGTAGTGTAATATAGTAAAGTAGAACCGCATGAATGGAGGCGCGAGACCTGATTTATGAAAAAAAGAACACTTTTGATCTTTTGTGCAACCTGTTTCTTTACGGGTTTGTTCATTGGAATTCAATATTTACTTCACAGTAAGATGCCCTTCCTCTGGGATGATTGCTGGTATGCGACGAATCTTGTGACCAACGGACCCTTGCGATCAATCGGTGATATCTGGGAAGGTCAAGTATGGCATTATCTGAACTGGGGCGGAAGAAGTGTAAACCACACGGTACTTCAGTTGGTTTCCATGGGAGGAGAGACTTTTGCGGATTTTATGAATATACTCATGACAGTAGCCTTGTCTATGGTATGTTGTAAGGCGTCGAAGGTACGGCATCCGATGGGAATGCTTGCGGTGAATGTATATTTGATTTTGGCAAATCCCGCTTTTCTCTGGAATATGTTTTGGCAGTCGGGAGCGGCCAATTATCTATATTCAACGACATGGATTCTGCTGTTTGTTTGGGTATACATGGACCAGTTGGATTGTGAGAAACGGCATCCACTTATAGAGGTATGGATTCTTCCGTTGGGCTTGATGACTGGATGGAGCAATGAGAATATGGGACCGGCAGCCTTCTTGGTATGCCTTGGTATTGTATGGAGCCTTGTGAAAAAAGGACGCAGACTTCGAGCCTGGATGGTGGAAGGCCTGGGGATGAACTTTATCGGAAGCTGTTTATTGCTTCTTGCTCCGGGAAATTTCGTTCGTGCCAATGGAATAAAGGGAGGGTTCTGGGAGCGAATCCGGAGCAATTTTTCCGGAGTAGTACAGAATACCTTTGGTGTGTTGTTGATGATTGTTCTGGTAACAGTAGTAATACTTTTTGTTCGTTTCTTTGTTCAAAAGAAAAAACTGAACAAAAGACACCTTGCGCTTTTATCCTTTGCAATTCTTGCACAGGGGGCAATGGTATTGTCGCCAACTTATCCTGACCGTGCTTGTTTTGGCGTGCTGACGGTTCTGATTGTATTGGATTTTTCGCTGATAGGTGAATTTTATCGGGATGCGTCTTCGCAGACTCGCCGAATTCTATGGGGAATTCTGGGAATCTCTTATATGGCAGCGAGCCTGAATATGTTGTGCTTTATCCGATATCCGGCACTGATTACGACGGGGTTGGTTATGACAAAAGGAAGATTGCTAATGGTCACGATTCCAATCCTGAAAGGAATGGTTCTTTTCGTGCCCCTTGCATTCGTGATTGCCGGAGTGGTTGAGAAAGTGATAAAAAGAAAAACTCCGGGATGTTAGGAATTGGCGGCTGCAAATAAAGCGGCAATCTCATCCTCGGAAAGCATGGTACTGCCACCGTGGAGATCACGATTCACATTGGCCAGAATCTCATCCATGTCCGGTTCGGCATTACCGAGAGGAGCAGGAGCGGAAGCCTCGGCAAGGAGCGCATCGACATTTACCGTGTTGCTGTTCGTCACATCGATGTGGTTGGAGGCTAAGAAATCCTGATAGTCCGCTCTGGAAACCTGATCGGCAGAAGAATCTGCAAGAGAGGAGACATAACCGTTCGCAGAAGCGGAAGTTCCGGAGGAATGTTCCACACCGGAAAGGTCTGCACCGGCTGTGTCGGCCTCATTGGTTACTGTCTCGTTGGTCAATGTTGCCTCATTGGCTTCCCTCATCAAACGATTCTGCCATTCGACGAATTCCGGATAGGTCATCAGACCGAGACGATATTTGTCTTCGTCGGAAAGATTCGTGTTATACCATTTGATAACGGGAGAATGGTACTGCGAGGAGTACTTTTTTTCAAATTCATTTAATCGATCTTCGATGGTTTCGCTACGTTTTCTCATAGGACTATTATACTATATCGTTGCCGAAATGCGATGACATTTTTCACTTATATCGTTGACGTTCTCGCAATTGGACACTTTTACAATGATGGATTTTCCTTGAAAAGGGCGTTTCGATTCAGTATAATATTATGCGGAAAACAAGAAGTGCTTTTTTACGGTTGGGAATCCTACGAAACGGGAAGGGCACTTGTGTACAATCATGATAGATAAGGAGAAATACAATGGCTAAGAAAACAACAGTATTATTGATTCTCGACGGTTACGGTTTAAATGAGAAAATCGAGGGCAATGCAATTGCTCAGGCGAAGACTCCTGTAATGGATCGTCTGATGAAGGAGTATCCTTTTGTGAAGGGTTACGCAAGCGGTATGAGCGTTGGTCTTCCGGACGGACAGATGGGAAACTCTGAGGTAGGACATCTGAACATGGGTGCCGGCCGTATCGTTTACCAGGAACTGACCCGTATTACCAAGGAGATTCAGGACGGAACCTTCTTTGAAAATCCCGGACTGTTAACCGCAGTTGAGAACTGCAAGAAGAATAACAGTGCATTGCATCTGTACGGACTTCTGTCTGACGGTGGTGTGCATTCTCATATTACCCATCTCTATGGCTTATTGGAGCTTGCCAAGAGAAACGGCTTAGAGAAGGTATATGTTCATTGCTTCTTAGACGGACGTGACACTCCTCCCGCAAGCGGACTGGATTTTGCTAAGCAGTTAACCGCTAAGATGGAAGAAATCGGTGTCGGCAAGATCGCAACGGTATCCGGCCGTTACTACGCAATGGACCGTGATAAGAACTATGACCGTGTTGAGAAGGCTTATATGGCTATGACGAAGGGCGAAGGCGCAGAGGCTGCTGACGCAGTAGCAGGGATCCAGGCTTCCTACGATGCAGGAGTTACCGATGAGTTCGTTGTTCCTTTCGTAGTAAAAGAAAATGGAGCTCCTGTTGCTACCATTCAGGCCAATGACTCGATTATTTTCTACAACTTCCGTCCGGACCGTGCCCGTGAAATTACCCGTTGCTTCTGTGACGATGACTTTACGGCATTTGATCGCGGAAACCGTATTCCTCTTACCTATGTATGCTTCTCCGATTACGATGCTACGATTGCCAACAAGGAGGTTGCATTCCACAAGATCTCCGTTACCAATGTGTTCGGTGAGTGGCTTGCTGCCAACAATATGAAGCAGGCTCGTATCGCCGAGACCGAGAAGTATGCGCATGTTACCTTCTTCTTTAACGGAGGCATTGAGGAGCCCAATGCGGGAGAGGACAGAATCCTTGTAGATTCTCCCAAGTATGTTCCTACCTACGATAAGAAGCCCAGAATGAGCGCCTATACCGTATGTGACCGTTTAAGCGAAGCGATTACGAAGAAGGATGAAGAGGGAAATCCTTACTATGATGTGATTATCTGTAACTTCGCTAACCCGGATATGGTTGGTCATACCGGCGTCATCGAATCCGCAGTGAAGGCTGTTGAGACCATTGATGAATGTGTCGGAGAGATTGTGAACTTCGTTGAAGAGACCGGTGCAACCATGTTCATTTGTGCCGATCACGGTAACTGCGAGCAGATGATTGATTATGAGACCGGCGAACCCTTCACCGCTCATACCACCAATCCGGTTCCTTTCATTCTTGTAAATTATGACAAGGAGTACACTCTTGCCGAGAACGGTGTCTTAGCAGATATCATTCCGACCCTGATTGAAACGATGGGAATGGAGAAGCCTGCAGAGATGACCGGTAAGAGCCTTTTGATTAAGAAGTAGGAGTATTCATGAAGAAACATCCTCTGCTGGGTGCGGCAGTGGCGGCCGGTACGCTGGTTGCACTTCCGTTCTACGGAATATCGAAATATTATTTTAACTGTGCCTTTGTTCGTAAGAGCAAGCTTCCCAAGAAGTTTCGCAATAAAAACGAGGATCCTCGTTTTAGACTTCAGATGGAAGAGTATGAGCAGAAAACAGAAGAGGGTACGGCCTGGTTTAAGTCCAAAAACCACGAAGAAATCTGGGTAAACAGCTTAGACGGATTGAAACTGCATGGTTATTTTCTGGCTGCGCCCGGTGCCAAACGGGTGGTTGTTTGTGCGCACGGTTATCGTTCCGAAGCGCTTCGGGAATTCTCGAAGTTTGCCGGATTCTATTATAAGAATCATTGCAGTATGCTGATTATCGATCAGCGTGGGCATGGGTTAAGCGACGGAGATTACATCACCTTTGGTGCGACAGAGCAATATGATATAGATGTCTGGTGTGACTATCTTGCCAACGTGATGGGGGTGGATCTTCCGATTTATCTTCACGGAATCTCCATGGGAGCAACCACGGTGACCCTGGCGGCGAACCATACACTTAGCGGCAATGTGAAAGGCATCATAGCGGATTGCGGTTTCACCTCTCCGAAAGCAATGGTGGAATACGTAGCGTCACAGATTTTTAAGGTGGCGACGAAACCCTTCTGCAGGATGGTGGATCATTTCTGTCGGGTGAAGGCGGACTTCAGCCTTTATCGGGATGATACGGTAGAGACATTAAAGCATGCCAATTATCCGTTGCTCTTCATCCACGGAGAGAAAGATACCTATGTGCCGACCGCTATGAGTTATCAGAACTACGCGGTTTGCTCCTCGGAAAAGAGAATCTTAACCGTTGAGGGTGCCTGTCATGCCACCAGTTATATTGTGAATCCTGTGGCATATCAGGAAGCTTTGTTGGATTTTTTTAGAGAAAATGATTGAAAAGCATAATTGCATGTGGTAATATAGTCGTACATGTGATTTTAGGAGGCTATTTCTCAATGAGTACTATCCGATTAATCTTATCTATTGTATTTATTATAATCTCTGTAGCAATTACAGTTATCGTATTGATGCAGGAAGGCAAGTCCGCAGGACTTGGTTCGATCAGCGGTGCAGCTGAGACATATTGGGGCAAGAATAAGGGCCGTTCGATGGAGGGAGCACTCGTTAAGGGTTCTACCGCATTGGTTGTTCTTTTCCTTGTATTATCCGTTGTTCTCAACATTGCAGGTCTGAAGTAGAGCAGTTTTGAGAAGCCTTCCTGTTATGCAGGAAGGCTTTTTCTTTTTTTACCGTGAGGAAAGGGAGATCGATTCGTGAAAAGCGGAATGAGAGAACAGTTTGAACGACGCAAAAAATTAATAGTAGAATTGTTGGATGATCCGCTCTATGTGCCCATGAAGGAGAAGGAACTTGCTATTTTCATGCAGGTTGCCAAGGAGGATCGTGAGGAGCTTACGGCTGTGCTGGATGCTCTGGTGGATGAAGGAAAGATTACGATTTCCTCTAAGGGAAAAATCACAAAGGGAGCGGCAACCATCCAGGGAACCTTTATCAGCAATAAAAAGGGCTTTGGCTTCGTTGAGGTCGAAGGCCTGCAGGAGGATTTATTCGTTCCGGAGGAGGAGATTCATGGCGCATTTCATAAGGATATTGTGGAGGTGCGCATTCTTCGTAACCGTACCGACAAACGCCGTGAGGCAACGGTGGTGCGAGTGGTATCTCACCAGATTACGCAGATTGTGGGAACCTATGAGAAGGATGGAAACTTCGGCTTTGTGATTCCCGACGATCAGAAGATTCCTTGCGATATTTTTATTGCAAAAGAGCATGCCAAGGGGGCAATGACGGGTCACAAGGTCGTGGTAGAACTGATTTCTTACGGAACGGCACGCAAGAATCCGGAAGGCAAGGTGGTTGAGATTCTCGGCCATGTATCCGATCCGGGCGTGGACATTCTGTCTATGGTTCGTGCCTTCGACATTCGTACGGAATTTCCGGAGAAGGTGATGAATCAGGCAGAACGTATCCCTGAGGAGATTTCGGAGGCAGACTGCAACGGACGTACCGATTTTCGTGATGTGCAGATGGTTACGATTGACGGAGAGGATGCCAAGGACCTGGATGATGCGGTGAGTGTCAAAAAGAACCCGGACGGAACCTATGAGCTTGGTGTTCATATTGCGGATGTATCGAACTATGTGCAGGAGCATTCTGCATTGGATGTGGAGGCCCTGGCGCGAGGTACCTCCGTCTATGTGACAGACCGTGTCATTCCGATGTTGCCGCGAAGACTCAGCAACGGAATCTGTTCCTTAAATGCGGGGGTAGACCGGCTGGCCTTGAGCTGTGTGATGACAATTAACGACAAGGGAAATGTTGTCGATTACGATATCTGTGAGAGCGTTGTTCATATCGATCGCAGAATGACCTACACGGCGGTCAATGATATTATCACCCACCGGAAACCTGAGGTGATGGAAGAGTATAAAGATTTCGTGGATCTGTTCTTCTTAATGAAGGAGTTGTCGGATATCATCCGTAAGAATCGGCAGAAACGCGGCTCCATTGATTTTGATTTTCAAGAGGCGAAAATCCATCTGGATGAGAACGGTTATCCGACGGAGATTGTTCCTTATGAACGCAACGCGGCAACCAATCTGATTGAAGATTTTATGCTGATTGCCAACGAAACGGTGGCACAGCATTTCTACTGGTTGGAGATTCCTTTTGTCTATCGCTCCCATGAGGCACCGGAGCCGGAGAAAATCCAGAAACTGAGTGCGATTCTGTATAATCTGGGCTATCGAATTCATGTTTCCAATGAGGAAGTTCGCCCCAAGGAGATTCAGAAACTGATTGCAAAGATTCAGGGCACCGGGGAGGAAGCCATGATTCTTCGAATGACGCTTCGCAGTATGAAACAGGCCAAATATACGGTGGATTGCACGGGGCACTTCGGACTGGCTTGCGATTATTATTGTCATTTTACCAGTCCCATCCGTCGATATCCGGATCTGCAGATTCATCGAATTATTCGTGAGACGCTCCGCGGACGCATGCGGGAGGAACGAAAAGATCATTATCGGAATATTTTACCTGAGGTCGCAAGTCATTGTTCCAAGACCGAACGCCGTGCGGACGAAGCCGAGCGTGAGACCGATAAGCTCAAAAAAGCACAGTATATGTCAGACCACATCGGAGAACAGTATGACGGGGTTATCTCCTCAGTAACCAATTGGGGAATCTACGTGGAACTTCCCAATACCGTGGAGGGGATGGTATCCTTATCGAAGCTGAGTGGCGATTTCTATGTGTATGACGAACAGAAGATGGAAGTGAAGGGAAGAAGCACCGGGAAGACCTATCGATTGGGGATGCCTGTTAAGGTTTTGGTGGATTATGTCGATATGGTGATTCGGACGATTGATTTTTCCTTTGTGGAAGAGGATGAGCAGGATGCAGGAAGCGAGAAAACTCATAGCAAATAACAAAAAAGCATATCATGATTATTTCATCGAAGAGAAGTATGAGGCGGGTCTGGAGCTTGCCGGTACCGAGGTGAAGTCTCTTCGCATGGGGAAGGCCTCTATTAAGGAAGCTTTTATACGCATTCAGAAGGGCGAAGTCTATATTATGGGTATGAATATCTCGCCTTATGAGAAGGGAAATATCTTTAATAAGGATCCCCTTCGCGTTCGCAAACTTTTGTTACATAAGGCCGAGATTCATAAGCTTCTCGGCAGAATCAGCGAGCAGGGGTATACCATTGTTCCGCTGGAATTGTATTTTAAGCAGGGGCGTGCTAAAATAGAAATAGGACTTGCTCGCGGTAAAAAATTATACGATAAGCGCGATGATATTCAGAAGCGCGATCTGAAGCGGGAGCATGAAAGAGAGTTCAAGATTAAAAATCTGTAAATAAGGGCCAGTTAAGGTTTCGACGGGGATTTTGAAGTCGGAGAAGCAAGCCGGTGCGAACCGTTAATCGCAAAACTTAAAATTAAACGCTGAAGATTCTTTAGCATTCGCTGCCTAGTTGCAGCTGTCTAGCGTAAGTACACCTGCATACTTTCGTTAGGCATCAAAGCCTGCAGGAAACGACACATGTTAAGCTTTGCGCATGTGGGCGTATCATGAAGCTACCAAGGGCGGTTGGTCGTCTGTTTCTGACCGCTTAAGGGAATGGGAGTAACCACAAAAGCCGACTAAGCTTGTAGAAGTACGATGGATGGGTTTTCGGACACGGGTTCGACTCCCGTCTGGTCCACTGATGCAAAAAAGCTTCCACCTACGGATGGGAGCTTTTTTGTGCTATTTGTATGAAAACAAGGCCTGATTTTTTACGATTCCGAAGAGGTACATTTCGGTGAAAGTATTGACGAATTCGAATCGTTTAGAGCATAATAAATTATGACGTGAGCAGAGATTCACGAGAGGAGATACATGTACAGAAGATTGGATGAGACGACAATGGAGTCGTTACTGGAAGCCGGAATCGATGAGTTTGCAGATAAGGGACTGGATCGTGCAAATATCAATCATATTGCGAAAAATGCGGGGCTCTCGGTCGGTGTCATTTATAAGTACTATGCTGATAAGGATCGTTTTTTTCTGGCATGTGTGGAGCATTCTCTGAAGCTTTTGGAGACGACGATGGAGGAGGTTTTGCAGAACGAGGGCGATGTAATCTCGTGTATCAGACTTTTGATTCAGAATCTGATCGAAGGGGCGGATCGTCATCAGAACTATTACATCATGTATAACGAGATTACGTCCGGTAGCTGCAGTAAGTATGCGGTGGAGCTGGCGGCGAAGATCGAAACGAAGACAGCGGCCATCTATGCCGAATTATTCGAGCGATCGACCAAAGAAGGCAGAGTCACTGCGAAGGGGAATCCGAAGATGTTTGCTTTTTTCTTCGATAGTCTTTTGATGATGTTGCAGTTCTCTTTTAGCAGTGAGTATTATCGCGAGCGTATGAAGATTTTCTGTGGAGATAGGATATTCGAGAAGCGAGAGGAACTGGCCGAGAATTTCTTACTGTTTATGGCAGGAGCCCTCGGGATTGGAGCGGTGGAATGATTCATGTAGTAGCGTATGATATCGGAACGACAGGATTGAAGTCCTGCCTGTTTCGCATCGGAGACGGAGTGGAACTCTTAGGCGGGGAGTATGCGACCTACGATCTCTATATCTTGGAGAACGGCGGTGCGGAGCAGGATACCGAGCAATGGTGGAATGCGATGTGCGTAAGTACGAAGCGTCTCATCGAGAAGACGGGATTGAAACCGAATCAGATTGACGGAATCTCGTTCTGCTCGCAGATGCAGGGATTGGTCCTGGTCGACAGCGAAGGAAATGCACTTCGCCGACCGATGAGCTATATGGACCAGCGAGCCCGTAAGGAGATGGAAGAGACTGAGCAACACGGGATTACCGTTGCGGGGGTCAATATTCGGATGCTTCTTAAGAGCCTCATTGCGACTCATGCTGCGTCAACGAGTGTGAAGGATCCGCTCTGGAAGTATAAGTGGGTACAGAAAAACGAGCCGGAGATCTTTGCGAAGGTCTATAAGTGGTTGGATGTAAAAGAGTATCTCATTTGTCGCGCAACCGATGAATTTGTGATGACATACGATTCCGCATATTCTACGTTCCTCTACGATACCCGTAAGGGGAAGGAAGGGTTTAGCAGGAAGCTGTGTAAGATGTACGGAGTAGATTATAATCATCTGCCCAGACTGATCGGCTGTACCGATGTGGCGGGGAAACTAACGTCGAAGGCTGCCGGTGAACTTGGATTGGCAGAAGGAATTCCGGTATACGGAAGCGGTGGTGATGCGACCCTAATCGGTGTCGGCGCAGGCGCTACGGAGTTGAATGATACACATATCTATTGCGGTACCTCCGGATGGGTTGGAACCGTCATTGATAAGCAGGTAGTAGATATCAATGCAATGATCGCGGGAATCGTCGGAGCGGAAGCGGGCAAATATAATTATTTTGCCGAGATGGAGACCGCAGGCAAGTGCTTTGAGTGGGTAAAAGACCATTTGGCGCTGGATGAGATTGATATCTACTTAAAGAAGATTGATGTAAAGGAATCGGTTGAGACAGAATATGTCAGCCTCTATGATTACCTTTCCAATGTCATTGATCATGTGAAGCCGGGATCGGACGGTGTCATTTTTACCCCCTGGTTGCATGGTAATCGTTGTCCTTTTGAGGATCCGAATTCGGCCGGTATGTTCTTCAATATTAAGATTGAAACCGGCAAGAGTGAGATGTTGCGTGCGGTAATCGAAGGAATCTGTTTCCACATCCGCTGGATGCTCGAATGTGAAGAGAAAAAGGTGAAGACCTCGGAGACGATTCGTTTCGTCGGAGGTGGTGCAATCTCGGAAGTGACCTGTCAGATTCTGGCCGATATTCTCGGCAGAAATATTGCAACTGTGAACTATGCAAAGGATGTCGGAGCACTTGGGGCCGCGATGCTTGTGGCGGTAGGTTGCGGCGAAGTAGAGAACTTAGGGAAGGTGAAGGACTTGGTAACCGTGAAGAAACTGTTTACTCCGAATCCGGAGAATCGTGCGGTCTATGAGCGTAACTATTCTGTATTTAAACAGTTGTATGCTTCCAATGCTAAGCTGTTCGCCGCATTGAATCAGAAGGGGGAATAATATGGAGGAATTAAGACAGCAGATCGTGGATACGGGCCTGGAACTGCTTCGTACCGGTCTGGTAGCAAGAACCTGGGGCAATGTCAGTGCAAGAGTAGATGATACGCATCTGTTAATCACACCGAGCGGTCTGGATTACACGAGAACGAAGCCTGAGAACCTGGCACTTTACAATGTGGTCGATAAGACCTATGAGGGTACCCATAAGCCTTCCAGTGAGAAGGGCATTCACGCAGGTGCATATGAACTTTTGCCGGATGCAAATTTCGTGATTCATACGCATCAGTGTTATGCCTCGGCATTCGGTGTGGCAGGATTTGATTCCTTAGTGATGAGCGAAGAGGAGAAAACTGCATTGGGTGGAATTGCCCTTGCAGAGTATGGTCTTCCCGGAACGAAGAAACTAAAAGAAGCAGTTCGCGTATGCTTTGCAAAAGGCGCGCATACCGTGCTTATGAAGCATCATGGGGCAGTGGTGGCCGGTACGGACCGCGAAGATGCGATGAAGAAGGTTACGCTTTTGGAAGAAATCTGCAAACGCAACTATAAAGGACATGATCTTAGCGAGAAGGCGACGGTTGCTTATTCCCGATTGGAGATTCCGCTTCCTGCACAGCTCGACGATATGGCGCAGATGATCGGTAGTAAGGTTTCGGTTGTCAGAGGGGATCAGGAAGTGGCTCTTGCAAAGAGAAATGCAATTCTTGTTCCCGGCGAAGGCGCTTACGTACGCGGGAAGGATTCGGATGATACGGAAGCCCTCGAGATTCTCGTAGAGAAGGCGGCGGTGACGGCACTTCATCTTCGCAGTCTCGGAGTTCGTAAGAAACTGGGCTTTATCGATACGCATCTTATGAACTTTGTCTACAAGAAGAAATATTCGAAGAAGAAGGAGCAGTAACGTATGGAGATTATGAGAGTTCTTAAGTTCGTCCTTTTCTCGATTTCGGCGGGTGCGATTGAGATCGGTTCGTTTACTCTTTTAAACGAGCTGACGACGATGCCGTATTGGCCCTGCTACCTGATAGCTTTGGTTCTGTCGGTTCTCTGGAACTTTACCCTGAATCGAAAGTTCACCTTCAAAAGCGCCAATAATGTTCCGGTCGCAATGTTGAAGGTTGCTGCATATTATTGTGTATTCACTCCGGTTACGACACTGCTTGGGAACTACCTGGCAGAGACACTTCTCTGGAATGAGTACCTGGTAACGATTCTCAATATGGCACTGAATTTATCCACCGAGTACCTGTATGATCGTTTTGTTGTTTTCCGCGCAACGCTCGATACGAACGGTTCGGATGAAAAAAAGAAATATAACACTAAGGAGGAAGAGTAGTATGGCAGAGTATGGTATCAGCAGATGGGATGATCCCGCAGAGATTAATCGTAAGTTAAAGGAATTGACTTCCCAGCCCATTTGGGAGGTGGATGACGAGTATTACAATAACGAGGTCATGAAGTATTATGACGAGAAATGTAAGGAGAGCCGCGCCGTATTCGAGGAATCAAAGAATTATATTCCCGGCGGTGTTCAGCATAACTTAGCCTTCAATAAGCCTTTCCCTATGTGTATGTCAAAGGCGGAAGGTGCGTACCTCTATGATAAGGATGGAAACCAGTATATCGACTTTTTACAGGCTGGCGGTCCTACCATTTTAGGAAGCAACTATAAGCCGGTTCGTGATAAGGTTATGGAGCTTCTGAATGAGTGCGGTCCTGTCACCGGTTTGTTGCATGAATCGGAGATGCTAATTGCTCGTGAGATTCACAAGCACATGCCGAACGTAGAGATGTTCCGTATGTTAGGCTCCGGTACCGAGTCCGTAATGGCATCCTTACGTATCGCACGTATTGCGACCGGCAAGAAGCACATTATTAAAATCGGCGGTGCATACCATGGCTGGTCCGATCAGATGGTATATGGTCTTAAAATTCCCGGAAGCCGTGCACTTCTGGAGTCTCATGGCATCCCCGGGGACAGCTTTGCCAAGACCGATGAGGTCCGCCCGAACGATCTGAATATGTTAGAGAAGATGCTGAAGCGCAATAAGCTTTCCGGTGGAACCGCAGCTGTTCTCTTAGAGCCCGTAGGTCCCGAGAGTGGTACCAGACCGATAGCAAAAGACTACAATAAGGGGGTTCGTGAGTTGTGCGATAAGTATGGCGCACTGTTAATCTTCGATGAGGTAGTAACCGGTTTCCGTGTCGGCTTATCCGGTGCACAGGGCTACTTTGATATTGTTCCCGACTTAACCATCTTTGGCAAAATCGTAGCCGGCGGTTATCCTGCAGCCGGTGGTGTCGGTGGTAAAAAAGAATATGCAGGACTGATGGCAGCCGGTTTGGCTACCGGTAAGCACAGAGCTTATGTGGGCGGTACCTTATCCGCAAACCCGCTTAGCTGCATCGCAGGTTATACCGCTATTCAGGAGATTGAGAAGACGAATGCATGCGTAATCGCAGGTCAGATGGGTGACCGTCTCTGCGATGGCCTGAAGGAACTGCTTGACCGTTATGCGCTTCCCTTCGTAGCCTATAATCAGGGCTCCATCGTTCACTTAGAGTGTACCGGTGCCATGAGCTTCGACTTCTCCTCGATGTCCTTCATAAAGTCCGCCACCGGATTGTTGAAGCATAAGGAAATGATGTATGTACGTAAGGATTCCATGGAAAGAATGGGTGCCGCTTATATGGCGAACGGCATTGTTACCCTCGCAGGCAGCCGTCTCTACACTTCCTTGGCGGATACACCTGAAATCATTGATGAAGCACTGAACCGCTTTGAGAACGTATTCAAGCATGTGAAGAAGACGGATAAGGGCTTACTGAAGTAGGAATCGGACCGATCCGGTTCATCCCGTATCTTGGTTGTTAATTTGTTGGGCGATTCGTATGAATCGCCCAACTTTTGTCTCTTTCGGCTAACTTGCTTGACATCCAATGGGACAATCTCATACAATCGGATTACATAACGGACAGTCGTTTCCTGGATGTGCCTGGCACATCGATTGGAGGGGGATATGGATAAAGAGAGAGTATTGGATTCGTTAAAGCATTGGAATTGTGATGTCGACGGAGCGTTGGAGCGTTTCGTGGATGATTCCGATTTGTATGTAAGCTGTCTTGAAATTTTTGCAAAAGACGCGAACTATGAGAATCTTCGCAAGGCACTGGAAGTGCAGGATTATGAAGCTGCCTTCAAGGCTGCGCATACCCTGAAGGGGGTAGCGGGTAATTTGGGCCTTACACCGTTATTGCATGCGATTGTGAATATTGTAGAGCCCCTTCGTGCGAAGGACTATTCGAATCTCATGAGCTTATATGAGGGTGTCATCGAGAACTATCGAATCTACATCTCGTTCCTGGAATAAACATACTGTGCGGGGAGCGAAATGTGCTGTTTGATGAAGCACCGGTGAATGAAAAAATCAGAATTCTGTCTGCGAGTTTCCCTTGCAAGCAGAATTCTTTTTTTGCAAAAATGTGTGGTATAATGTGTGTTGGACGTAAGAAGAGTTCACTCTTTTTTCATACATTGCATTCCGCAGATACGATATAATCACATTGAGTAGGAGATGTGTTATGGCAGAACAGGAGAAGAAGGAAGTATATACCGTGGACACCACGCCGATAGACCCCGCAGAGGAGCGTACCGTGTGCGGATACCTTTTCAGTACGAAGGAGGATGCGGTTCTGGCACGCGGTGAGCGGCAGAAGATACTGATTCTGAAGGAAAAAGTGAATCTGAATGACCTGAAGGCCGTGATTATGCTCTATCGAAAAGCAATTGATCAGAAGGCGTTTGTGACACCAATCGGTCTGAACTTCTTAACGGAGCTTCGGGAGTACTTGCTGGAATGTGACGTCGAGGAAGCAGAGCTTATGCCGATTCCCGTGGCGCGCATTCATGGCGTGGCCGTTGAGGACAAGCAGTCTGAGGAAGACCGGATGGTGGAGAAGCGTGCGAAGGAGCGGAAGGAAGAGAATCGCAAGAGTGAGCGCGTGGCCTATCAGAAGACGCGTCGCAATCTGGCATTCAGTATTGTGATGAATCTGGTGCTGGTGATAATGATTTTCATCATGTTTGCGATTGCGATGAGCAGCAATAATCCGAATGTTCTGAACTATAAGCATAACCTGCAGAACCAATACTCATCCTGGGAACAGGAACTGAAAGATCGCGAAGCGGTAATTCGCGAGAAGGAATTGGAGCTTAAATATGGAGAAGACTAAGATTCTCGTCGTAGATGATGAATCCAGAATGCGCGTCCTGATTCGGGATTTTTTAACCAAAAAGGATTACGAAGTACTGGAGGCGGAGAACGGTGCGATGGCGTTGCAGATTTTTGCGGAACACCCGGAGATCGCATTGATTCTGTTGGATGTAATGATGCCGGTGATGGACGGATTGCATACACTGCGTGCGATTCGGGAGACTTCGAATGTGCCGATTATCATGCTGACTGCAAAGAGTGAGGAGCAGGATGCATTGGAATCCTTCCGACTCGGAGTGGATGAATATGTAACGAAGCCCTTCAGCCCGAAGGTTTTGGTGGCTCGTGTGGAGGCACTGCTTCGCAGAAGTAATCCGGAGGAACCGGAGCGAAAGGAACTGAATCTGTCAGGAATCCGCATCGATTATCCTGCCAGAGAAGCCTATGTGGACGGTGTGAGATTAGACTTAAGTTTTAAGGAATATGAACTGTTGGTCTACTTCTTGGAGAATCGTGGAATCGCACTTTCCCGTGAAATGATTTTGAACCATGTATGGAACTATGATTACTACGGAGATGCCCGTACGATTGATACGCATGTGAAAAAACTACGCAGCAAGATGGGGGCAAAAGGGGACTGCATTAAGACCGTGTGGGGACTGGGTTATAAGTTCGAGGAGTAGAAGTGGAACAAAGGGTGTCTTATGGACAACTGAATCAGAGTCGAAAACGGTTCGGCCTTCATTCGATTCGTACGAAGATTGCACTTGTCGTTCTGATCGTAACGGCGATTGCACTGGGAATCGTGGTGTTTCTCAATACTTTTTTGCTGGAAAATTACTATCATCACCGCAAGGAGATGAATCTCAAGCGTATGTATTCCCTGATTCTCAAGGCCTCCGAGGAACAGGAATTTGACGAGGAATTCCGAAGAGAGTCACGGGCCTTGTCCGAGAAATATAATGTCTCGATGATTATCATGAATTATAAGCAGGACATTGCATTGGGCGCCCTCTCCGGAGAACGGGAGTATCGAATCCTAATGGATTATGCCTTTGGAGGTCCGAGAAACTCAGTCGTATCGGTGTTGGAAGAGAAAGACGGTTATGTCTTGCAAAAGGTCGAGGAACCGAATCATTCGGCAGCATTCCTTGAGATGTGGGGCGTTCTGCCGGATGGCAATATGTTCCTAATGCGCACGGCTTTGGAAAGTGTGTCGGAGAGCGTGAAGGTTATGAATACCTTTCTGGGATTTGCCGGACTCGGGGCCTTGGGGATCGCACTGATTGCGGGCTTTTTGTTGGCAAGACGTGTATCGAAGCCGGTCCTTCAGTTAAGTGACTTGTCGATGCAGATGGGGGCGTTGGATTTCTCGGCCCGTTACGAAGGGTCTAACAAGGACGAAATCGGTGTTCTTGGTGAGAATATGAATCTTATGTCTGAGAATCTGCAGAAGACCATCTCGGATCTTAAGAATGCAAATCTTGAACTACAGAAGGATATTGCCTCTCGCGAGCTTGCAGAGGATAAGCGACGTGAGTTTGTAAGCAGTGTATCTCATGAACTGAAGACCCCGATTGCATTGATTCAAGGCTATGCAGAGGCGCTGGAAGAGGGAATCGCCGACAGCCCGGAGAGCAGGCAGTACTATGTGGATGTCATCCGGGATGAAGCGAATAAGATGCACGAACTCGTGATGAACCTGCTGGAGCTGAGTCGTTTGGAAGCCGGTGCAGAACAGCCGGATATCGAGCGCTTTGATATTGTTACAATGATTCGCAATCTCTTAAGCCGCGGGGAGTTCCTTACCCATGATGAGGAGATTATCGTCCGTTTCGATGATTCGCAACCGATTTATGTTTGGAGCGATGAGTTCCGTATCGAACAGGTGTTAAAAAACTATATCTCCAACGCCTTCCATTACGTATCGGGTGAGAAGACGATTGAAGTGAAGGTTACGGCGCTTGGGGAAGGAAAGGTTCGTGTCAGCGTGTTTAATAGCGGAGAACCGATTCCCGAGGCGATTATCCCGAATCTCTGGGAGAAGTTCTATAAGGCAGATTCTTCCCGAAGTCGTGAATACGGCGGGAGCGGAGTGGGCTTATCCATTGTGAAGGCAATCGCCGAATCCTTGCAGTTGGATTATGGTGTTACCAATTATGAAAATGGGGTCGCTTTTTACGTAGACCTTGATTCGAAATAGGATTGCGTGGTATACTAAACGGTATGAAAAAGACTATTTTTACGACAATTGCATTCTGTATGTTGTTAACCTTAGCAGGTTGTGGAAGCTCGCTTCCCGAGATGTCGGACGAGGACTACAATCTGGTGGTGAACTATGCGGCGGATCTTCTTTTGAAGCATGACGTTTCATATGAAGAGCGTTTCGTAAGCCGTGAAGAGATTGCGAAGATTGACCTGGAAGCAGAACTGGAGGCGTATGTACCCGAAGTCCCGATTGAGGACGAGAACCTTTTCCCGGATGAGGGAACGCCCGAGACGAATCCCGGAATGACAGAGCCGGAGAATCCGGATTCGGCCGGAGAGAAGGATCCGTTTGAGGCAGAGGGCTCGGAGTACGATGAGTATTATATTCCGTCGGAGGGCGGATCGTCCGGAGGCATTCCTGCTATTGCACTTACGAAGTATTTTAACATGGAGAATTTCTCCGTTCAGTATACGGGATATGCGTTTTGTGATTCCTATCCCGAAGGGGATGACGATAGCGTATATCTTGCCATTGATGCGTCTCCCGGAACGAAGCTGATGATTTTCCACTTTGATGTAACGAATCAGAATGAGGTGGAGAAGGAGTTAGACATTCGAGGCAGGAGTTGTCGTTTCCGAATTTTCATCAACGATGGCAAACAGAATCAGTCGCTGCCGATTTTCATGGAGCAGGATTTGACGAAATTTCACGGCACTTTTGCGGCGGGTGAGACGAAGGACCTGATTATCGCCATCGAGGTTTCGGAGTCGGTAGCAACGAGCGAGATTCATTCCGTGAAGCTCTACATTCGTGATGACAAGGATTCGGTTACACTTTTACCGCTTGTTTATTAAAAATCACTTGCGTTCCCGTAGGAGTTGTGATATTATGTGAACGTTGCGAATATGAGATGGTCCTCTGTTACAAGAATGTATTAAGAACATCCGACTTAAAAGGAGTATAGAAATGAACGACATTATTAAGGAAATCGAAGCAGAAGCAATTAAGGAAGGTGCTCTTAATTTCTCCGTAGGTGATACCGTTAAGGTTTACGGTAAGATCAAAGAGGGTAACCGTGAGCGTATCCAGATCTTCGAGGGTACCGTACTGAAGATCCAGAACGGTGGTAACAGAACTACCTTTACCGTACGTAAGGCATCCAATGGTATCGGCGTTGAGAAGACTTGGCCTTTATATTCTCCCAATGTAGAGAAGGTTGAGGTTGTTAGACAGGGTAAGGTTCGTCGTAACAAGCTGAACTACTTAAGAAACAGAGTTGGTAAGAAGGCTAAGGTTAAGGAACTTGTTAAATAATTCATTTAACGCATAGCATTTGGAAGGGACAAATACATACGTACTTGTCCCTTTTCTTTTTTCGGACACAGCGGAGGCAGCATGGCAAGAAGGAAGCCGGGACTCAACTTCATAGAAAAAAAGAAACGTTTCAGCCCGAAGCTTGTGAAGGCACTGGCCTTGTGGCTTGCAGGAATTGCGATTGCGGTCTTCGTGGCTTTTTCCATTGTGTACTGTGTCGGAGCACGGACGACGGTGATCGGTGACAGTATGATGCCGACGCTTCAGAATGGGCAGGAGGTACTCATCAATCGCATTACTTACACCTTCCGCAATCCGAAACGAGGGGAGGTTATCGTCTTTGTGCCGAAATCCAAACAGAACACGCATTACTATGTGAAGCGTGTCATTGGGCTTCCGGGAGAGACGGTGCAGATTATTAACGGAGAGATTTTCATTGACGGAGAACTCTATGCGGATGCCCATGATTACATTGATCGGATGGAGGATGCAGGAATTGCGGAGAATCCGATTACGCTTGGGAAAGGTGAGTTTTTCGTGCTGGGCGATAATCGAAACAACTCGGAGGACAGTCGTTCTGCCAATATTGGTGTCGTGACGAAGGCAGAGATCTACGGGAAAGCCTGGTTTAAGCTGACCTATGGAAAAGATAAGATGCAGTTTGTTAAGTAAGTAGCGAAAACGGAGGATTTGCGATGGAAGAGAAAAACATACCAAAATCGGATATCCACTGGTATCCCGGTCATATGACCAAGGCAAAGAGAATGATGCAGGAGAACCTTCCGCTTATCGATCTTGTGATCGAGATTGTGGATGCCCGTGTTCCTTTGTCTTCGAAGAATCCGGATATCGATGCACTGGCCAAAAACAAGTATCGTATGATTATTCTCAATAAGGTGGACCTGGCGGATGAGCGTAAGACGGCTCTTTGGGAGGAATACTACCGAGAGAAGGGCTTTACGGTGCTTCGGGTGAATTCCAAGGCCGGAGACGGTATGAAGAGCATTTCTGCCAAGGTTCGTGAGGTCTGCAAGGAGAAGATTGAACGCAATAAGAAAAAGGGCATCCTGAATCGACCGATTCGTGCCATGATTGTGGGAATTCCCAATGTCGGCAAGTCGACCTTTATCAATTCCTATGCGAAACGTGCGGTTGCCAAGACCGGTAATAAGCCCGGTGTTACGAAGGGCAAGCAGTGGATTAAGGCCAATAACGAACTGGAGTTATTGGATACGCCCGGTATTCTTTGGCCGAAATTTGAGGACCGAATTGTGGGACGTAATCTTGCGATGATCGGTTCCATCAATGACGAGATTCTGTCCCTAGAAGATCTGACTTATGAGACGATTCAGTTCATGATGGAGGCCTATCCGGATTCCTTCCGGGACCGTTACGAATTGGTTGCTTCTGAATACGAAAAACCGATCGACCTCTATGAAGCCATCTGTCGTAAAAGAGGATGCATCAAGAAGGGAGACGAGCTCGATTACGGGAAGGGTGCAACGGTTCTGTTGGACGATTTTCGATCGGGTCGTCTTGGGAAGATAACTCTTGAAGTTCCTAAGGAAAAGCAATAAAATATTATTCATAGAAGCAGCATCAAGGAGTGCAAGATGGAGATCTCTTCGAATCCAAAAGTGAATAAGACCGTAAAGGAGCTGTTAAGCCTCGGACTCTATATTCTGATTGTCCTGTTAGTGTCACTTTTTTTGATTAAATTTGTGGCGCAGCGTACGAACGTGCAGGGGACCAGTATGTACCCGACCTTATCGGACAAGGATAATCTTTTGGTGGAGAAGGTGTCCTATCGGTTCGGAAATCCGAAGCGTTTCGATATTATTGTTTTTCACCCCGCACTGGAGTCGAAGGGTGTGTACTATGTGAAACGTATCATCGGCATGCCCGGTGAACGGATTCGCATCGATGAAAACGGTGCAATCTATATTAACGGCGAAGTGCTTTCGGAGAGCTTTGGCTACGAAGTCATTCGAAATCCGGGAATTGCTCATGAGGAGATTACCCTGGGAAAAGACGAATACTTCGTTCTGGGGGATAATCGGAATAATTCCACAGACAGTCGATCTGCCACGGTCGGCAATGTGAAGCGGTCCTCCATTTTGGGAAAGGCCTGGATTCGTATTTTCCCGTTTGACAGGTTTGGTAAGATTTCACATCGATAGAAGAGGGCATCATGGATAAGGTATCAGTATCTCAAGTAAATGAGCAATATAAGGCAGCGTCTGTTGAGGAGCTGCCTTCCTTTATTTTGCAATGGGAGGGGGACTCCCGAAACGCGGTGCAGGCAATTGTACGAAAGGCACAGAAGCAGATTGCCAATTATGAGAAGGAAGTGGTACGTACGGAGGTGATGTACTCCTTTGAAAAGAAGTACAGTACATTTTCTTACATCTGCGGAATTGATGAGGTTGGAAGAGGACCCCTTGCAGGTCCTGTGGTGGCAGGAGCCGTAATCCTGCCGAAGGACGTACAGATTCTGGAACTGAATGACTCAAAGCAGCTCTCCGCCGCCAAGCGAGACGAACTCTATGACGTGATTATGGAGCGGGCGGTAGCGGTAGGAATCGGCTACGCTTCCGAGAAACGAATCGATGAGATCAATATTCTGAATGCCACGTATGAAGCAATGCGCCAGGCAATTAAGAATCTGGGCGTGGAGCCCGATATATTATTAAACGATGCAGTGACGATTCCGGGGGTTAGCATGAAGCAGGTGCCCATTATCAAAGGAGATGCCAAGTCGGCTTCCATTGCGGCGGCCAGTATTGTGGCAAAGGTCACAAGAGATCGTCTGATGGAAGAGATGGACCAAAAGTATCCAGGTTACGATTTTGCCTCCAATAAAGGGTACGGAAGTGCTTCCCATATCGAAGCGCTCAAGGCCATTGGTCCTTGCGAGATTCACAGAAGATCGTTTATCGGACATTTTGTAGAGGAATCAAAATGACAGCAATCCAGACGCCGACACAAACGAGCGGCTCCTTGGGAGCAAGCTCCATATCCGGATCCTATTCCGGCAGAAACCCGGGTGCGATGAGCAGTAATCTCACGGTGTCTGCAGGCGATAAGGTCGTTGGAACCGTGGAATCCGTGAAGGACGGGACTGTGACGATTCGTTTAAGCAATGATGCGACGATGACGGCAAGGCTGGATGAGGGGATGAATCTGACGGAAGGGAAAACGGTAACCTTTGAGGTGGCACAAAGCGGTGCCTCCGTTGTCCTTCGTCCGCTTCTTACCAATACTTCCACCGCCAATGTGGTGATGCAGGCTTTGCAGCAGGCAGGGCTTTCTTCCACGGGACAGAATGTGTCGATGGTAGAGACCATGATCTCACAGGGAATGGGAATTGATCGAAATTCTCTTCTTCATATGTCGGGGCAGATGATGACCTATCCCGAGGCCGGTATCGATACGCTGGCATCCTTAACGAAACTTGGCATCCCCGTGCAGGAGAGCACGATTCAGGGATATGAAAATTATGCAAATCTGAATCATTATCTGTCCGGTGGCGTTAGCAATCTAACGCAGGGAATTGCGGATACTGCATTGGAACTTATGAATCGGGAGGGCCCCGAAGCTGCCCATGAATTTGTGGACGGTGTGATGAAGGAACTTCTCTTCACCCTTCCGACAGAGAAGGGGGATTCGTTGATGAATCCCGTTTCAGATATTGGGATGGTGTTTGCGGCAGAGAATCGGACAGACAATTCTGTTTCCTCCGGCGAACCCTCTCTTCCCAATCCGGTGCTTCTTACCATGGAAGCAGAAGGAGAAATTCCCGCAGGAACAGCAATGAATGCGGCGCAGATGGATTCCGGCAGTATCCCTTTGACGGAACAGCCGAACTCACCGAATCCTACCGGGGACGAGAACCGGATGCCGGAACCAATGGGAAACGAAAATACGGCGTTGCAAGCTTCTGAAGGCCTTGCTTCTCAGAACACCCTAAGCCAAAACCTACAGACGACGGTAAATCAGAATCCGCAGGCTTCGGAAAATGAGAATCCGCAACCCGTAGAGGGCCAGAACTTGAAGACGCCTGTGGGAGAGCCACAGTCGCCTGTGAGAGAGCCCCAGTCGCCTGTGAGAGAGCCCCAGTCGCCGACGGTTGGATCAGATTCCCAACCATTGCAGGAGTTCTCAGGTCGAAATGAGGCCGTTTCTCAGATCGCCGGGGAATCCCTTTCGATTCACGAAAAACTGGATCGGCTGCAGCATGCTCTTTTGAATAAATGGAGTCTCGACCCGGCAAAACTTGCAGGGGAGGACGGCGAGGCGTTTCGCAATCAACTGAAGGCGACATTGTCCTCCATAGAAGAGACCGCAGAGCGAATTCGGGAGCAGATTCTCGGCAGTGCGGCCAAGGATACCGAAGCCGGCAGAAACTTAAGCCAGACAGCGGAGAATCTTCGGGAAAATATTGATTTTTTGAATCAGATTAACGAACTGTATTCCTATGTGCAGATTCCGCTTCGGAACGCCGGTAAAATGGCCAATTCCGAACTCTATGTCTTCTCGAGAAAGAGTAAGCAGTTTAAACCCGGAGAGGAACTTACCGCTTTTCTGCATTTGGATATGGAGCATCTTGGTCCCACGGATGTCTATGTGCGTTTGAAGGACGAGAAGCTTTCTACGAAATTTACACTGGCCGATGAATCCTGTCTGGATCTTATTGAGACCAATATGCATTATCTGACGAAGCGTCTGGAAGACAAGGGCTATTCCATTCATACCGAATGCACGGTGAAGGAAAAGGAGGAACCCTTTGAAGCAATCAAAGCGATGAAAAATGAAGGCGGTGGTTCCGTAACCGTGCCGCTTTTGCACTATTCGCTGGATGTAAGAGCTTAAGGAGGATCGCAGATGAATCATGCAAAAAAGAACATGAGACAGGCGGTTGCACTGGAATACGATCCAAACGAGCCGGCGCCGAAGGTCATTGCAACCGGTCAGGGGGCCATCGCCGATCGAATCATCGAAAAGGCGGAGGAGGCCAATGTCCCGGTCCATAAGGATGATAAGCTGGTGAAATCCTTAGCGGCACTGGAAGTGGGGGAGATGATTCCGCCGGAACTCTACGGTGTGGTGGCAGAGATTCTGGTTTTTGTGGACGCAATGGATAAGATTCGGGCAAAGGGATTGAAGTAGCGAAAGGACTGTGTGGGAGCAGTCGGAGAGACCTGTGAAGGAGTAGGATGAATCACAGATCGACAGGATCCGATAAGGAAAAGCTGGCAAGACGCTTTCTGGAAACAAAGGGCGTACGAATTCTTGCCATGAATTATCATTTTCACCGAATGGGAGAGATTGATCTCATTGGGGTGGATGGCAAATACCTTGTTTTTTTCGAGGTAAAATATCGAAAGAGTAAGGATCATGCCAACCCGCTGGAAGCTGTGAATCTGCATAAGCAGGTCCAAATCAGCCGCGTAAGCGACGGTTTTCGGGCAGTACAGGGGCGGTTTTATGCGATGCCGGTACGATTTGATGTAATCGGCGTAACCGACGAGCGCATTCGTTGGGTAAAAAATGCATTTCCCTATGCGGGAGATGCGTATCTGTAAGGGGAGTAGAATGACAATACTGGTATGTGATGATGATGCGGAGATTGTGGATGCACTGGAAATCTATCTCCGACAGGAAGCCTATGAGGTACGCAAGGCGCATGACGGCTTAGAGGCCGTGGAGGCGGTAAAAGACCATGAGATCGATCTGGTCATTCTGGATGTGATGATGCCTCGTATGGACGGAATTACGGCGGCCTATAAGATTCGGGAGTTTTCTTCGATTCCGATTATTATGCTCTCGGCAAAGGTGGAGGATTCGGATAAGATTCTTGGACTGAATATGGGAGCGGATGACTATATCTGCAAGCCGTTTCATCCGTTGGAGCTGGTAGCGAGAGTGAAAAGTCAGTTGCGCCGCTACAAGAAGTTCGGCGCGCAGACGGAGGGCGGTCAAAATGTCTATAAGACGGGAGGACTGGTCTTAGACGATAATGAGAAGATGGTGACGGTGGATGATGAGCCGGTGCGTTTGACCCCCATTGAGTATAATATTCTTTTACTTCTCATGAAGAATCCCGGTAAGGTTTTCTCCATTGATCAGATCTATGAGAATATCTGGCATGAAGAGGCAATCGGAGCAGACAATACGGTGGCGGTACACATCCGACACATTCGGGAGAAGATTGAGATTAACCCGAAGGAGCCGCGTTTCCTCAAGGTTGTTTGGGGCGTGGGGTATAAGATTGATAAGCAATGAGTCAGAAGAGTGAAAAGACAATGCGCATACCGGAAAAGAGCAGGATTGCAAGATGGGGAGTGAAGGGACTTGCCGTTCTGTTTGTGTTGCTCTTTTTTACGATGAGTCTTCTGGGAATCACCGAAGCACGCAGTATGAATCGTTCGGTTGCGGATGTTCTGTCTTTCCGAAAAGGCGTTGAACGCATGGAAAAGAGCGAGGAGTTATATGCCCTTTTGGACAGCAATATCTGGGAAGTGATTCGGTTTGTGGTGATTCGTGACCAGTTTGAGACCAATGGAAAATATAATGCCAAGAAGTTAATCGACATTCAGGACTATGCGCAGCATAAGAATCTGGGAAAACCGATGAATTCTCATCCCACAGTAACCTATTATCTGGAGGATCTGATCCGCTGGGGTGCGCATGGCGTGTATCGGAATCGAATGACACAGGAGGAATTCACGGAGCTTTCGGAATTGTATGGCGGAAACGTATCGGAATCCACGGAAGCCAATCCCGGTTTTGCACCTACGAATCCGGGACTTACGGCTAATCCAGGGAACCTGAATGCTGGAATCACCAATTCGGATTACAGCTGCCTGTCGCCCTCCAATGAGTTCTATCTGACAACCGAGGGCAAACGGTTGATTCAGTATGCCAAAAATATCCAGGAGTATTCGGAACTTACACAGTATCTGCAGACAGCGGCTGAGATGGCTTATTTGAACTATAACAGCTATACGCAGTATTTACAGTACTATTCCGATAGCAATTTCCTGTACTATATTGCGTTTATTAAGGATGGCGAGTGGAAAATCTACTCGAACCTGAATGAGAACAGACGACTCTATGCATCCATCTCCGAGGAAGAACTGTCCTCGTTGTTTTCCTCCTATGGAAATTACTTTTTCTATGATTATGACACGTTAACCGGTACCGGAAATCTTCCGGATTTGAGCAATACGACCATGCGTGCTGTTAATGAATATTATTATGCCTTTAAGAGTAATGTGAAGCTTTGGTTTGGTGTAGCGGACTCCTTTGAACATTCGGATTCCTTTGCGGAACTGAATGAGCAGTATACCAAGCGATATCCGGCGCTGGCAAGGTTTCTTCGCTGGACGATTCTGATCGGTTTGTTTGCTTTGATTGGACTTACGGTATGTGTGGTGACCGAGACCGTTTCTCATAAGCGCAAGCCGTTTATGGATTATATACCGACAGAGCCGTTCCTTCTGCTCTACGGGGGCTTGTATTTCGGATTGGTTCGTTTGCAGGAAATCCTATGGAGAAGCATTGGACTAATCAGCAAGAATTATGCGGTTTACGGTGAATGGTATGAATTAGTCGTCTACCGTTCCTTTGCGCCGGTATTCGGGCGCGGAAGGTTTACGCTGCGTGCCAGCGGTATTGCGTTGCTGTTTGGGTTGTTTTTCGCCCTGCTTACGGTTTCCCTGCTCTGCGGAATCTCCAGACGAGTAAAGGGTCGTAAGCTTCTTCGCAATTCTCTTTTGTATCGATTGTATCAGGGAATCGAGTCGGCAGCCTCCCATCGTCGGGTGCTGGTACGAACCGTGGTACCGTATGGTGCGTTTATCGGTGTCAATGCGGCAGGCGTATTGCTTGGATTCTATGTACATTGGCTTTTCTGGATTCCGGTGGTGTTGGTTGACTTATTTGTCGGTGTTCAGAAGTATCGAACCAACCGTAGAAGAGTACTGGTGCTCCATGCGATTGAGGAACTGAGCAACGGAAATCTTGACTATCAGGTGGACACCTCCGGCATGGATGGGGACAACCTGCTGATTGCAAACTCCATTAATGAGATTAAGCAGGGCATCAGCCGGACCATCGAATCCGATGTGCGAAGCGAACGAATGCGGACGGATCTGATTACGAACGTTTCTCATGATATTAAGACGCCGCTCACGAGTATCATCAGCTATATTGATCTGATTAAGCGTGAGAATACGGATAACGAGAATATTATCCGTTACATTGCGGTTCTCGATCAGAAGAGTCAGCGACTGAAGCAGTTGACCGATGATCTGGTGGAAGCAAGTAAGATTTCCTCGGGCAATATCAGCGTCAATAAGATCCATTTAAACCTGAAGGAACTTCTGCAGCAGGCCCTGGGGGAATTCGATGAACGTCTGGCCGCGAAGAAGCTTCAGGTGATTGTACAGATGCCGGAGGGAGCGGTTCCCGTGGAACTGGATGCCTCGCATACCTGGCGCATTATTGAGAATCTTTTGAGCAATATCGTGAAATATGCTTTGCCGGATTCCCGTGTCTATGTGTCGATGGAATGTGCGGAGACCTGCGCGGTACTGACCTTTAAGAATATCTCCGAGCAGAAGTTAAATATTTCGGCGGAGGAACTGACGGAACGCTTCATTCGAGGCGATATCGCAAGAAGCTCCGAGGGCAGTGGATTAGGCTTATCCATTGCAAAAAATCTGACGAAACTGCAAGGCGGAGAATTAAAGTTATATTTGGACGGAGACCTCTTCAAGGTCACCTTGTCTTTTCCGCTGATTACAGAATCCAAGGTTGACAAAAAAGAAGACGATTCACTATAATTATTAGAATGAAAATACGTGTCCGAAGGGCAGGGAGGTTCTATGACAATCTATGATGAATTAGTGGCAAGAGGATTAATTGCCCAGATGACTGATGAAGAGGAAATAAAGGAATTAATTAATAACGGAAAGGCAACCTTCTATATCGGTTTTGACCCTACCGCAGACAGCCTTCATGTCGGACATTTCATGGCTTTATGCCTGATGAAGCGTCTGCAGATGGCCGGCAATAAGCCGATTGCACTTCTCGGTGGCGGTACCGGTATGATCGGAGACCCTTCCGGAAGAAATGATATGCGTAAGATGATGACCAAGGAGACCATTGAGCATAACATCGAGTGCTTTAAGAAGCAGATGAGCCGTTTCATTGATTTTGGTGAAGGCAAGGCGATGTTGGTGAACAACGCGGACTGGTTATTGGATTTGAACTATGTGGATTTCATTCGCGATATCGGTTCCTGTTTCTCCGTGAATAAGATGCTTGCGGCTGAGTGCTATAAGCAGCGTATGGAGAAGGGTCTGACCTTCCTGGAATTCAACTATATGATTATGCAGAGCTATGACTTCTACAAGCTCTACACCGATTACGGCTGCAATATGCAGTTTGGCGGCGACGACCAGTGGAGCAATATGTTAGGCGGTACCGAACTGATTCGTAAGAAGCTTGGTAAGGATGCCTATGCCATGACCATTACGTTACTGTTAAACTCCGAGGGGAAGAAGATGGGTAAGACCCAGTCCGGCGCAGTTTGGTTGGATCCGGAGAAGACCTCTCCCTACGATTTCTACCAGTACTGGAGAAATGTAGCGGATTCCGATGTGCTGAAGTGTATTCGTCTTTTGACCTTCCTGCCTCTTGAGCAGATTGACGAGATGGACAAATGGGAAGGAAGTCAGTTGAATCGTGCCAAGGAGATTCTTGCTTACGAGTTAACCGCGCTGGTTCACGGTGAGGAAGAAGCAAAGAAGGCAGAGAGTGCCGCAAAGGCTCTGTTTGCCGGTGGCGGTAATCTGGAGAACATTCCTACCACCAAGCTTACGGAGGAGGATTTCCGTGACGGTCAGATTGATATTCTTGCTCTTTTAACTGCATCCAAACTGGCTCCCAGCCGTGCGGAGGCAAGACGTAATGTAGAGCAGGGTGGTGTCAGTGTCAACGACGAAAGAATTACCGATGTTAAGACTGCTTATACCAAGGAGCAGATTGGTGCCGGCAGCTTCGTTGTGAAGAAGGGCAAGAAGAGCTTCATGAAGTTTGAGGTATAAGGAAGGGCCTGTATGGATAAGCAAAAAAAGAATTACTCGTTCTTTGCGGGAATTGTTTTCCTGGTGCTGTTTGCAATCTTTACGGTGATTGTGAAGACGGTGGATGTGGCACCGAAGGGACCGGAGGGATCCAAAATCGGTCTCTGGAACCTGAACAGAGCATTCTATCTGGTGACGGATTATAATCGCGTCTGGTATCGGTTAACGCAGGGTATCGGCTACATTGCCATTCTTACCGCCGTGGTGTTTGGCGTTGTGGGTGCGGTACAGCTGATTCGGAGAAAAAGTATTAAGAAGGTGGATATTTCTCTTCTGATTCTAGCGAGTACCTATGGCTTGATGGCCGGTTTCTATGTCCTTTTTGAGGCTTTGGTGATTAACTATCGCCCGATGATTCTGGATCCGGCGGAAGGGCTGGAGGCATCGTATCCTTCCTCCCATACCATGCTTGTGATTGTGGTTATGATGACGGCGGTTTACCAGATTCGGGAGAAGATTCATAACTTAAAGCTTGCGTGGATGTTAGAGCTTGCTTGCGCGGTTTGCGTGGTGCTTATGATTGTCGGACGCCTGTACAGCGGTGTTCACTGGTTTACGGATATTGTCGGCGGTGTTCTTTTGGGCTTTGGAATCGCTTACCTTTATGCGGGAATCATGACTATTATTCACAGTAAAAAAACAACAATTTAGACAGGACAAGGTGGTGGCTGCCACCTTGTTTTTTATTGCTTTTTCCGTGTATAATATGTTCTATGAGACAGTATGATTTAGCTATTTTTGATATGGATGGAACGATACTTGACACCCTAGAAGATCTTCATGACACATTGAATTATGTACTGAAAATGCAGGGGTATCCGCTTCGTTCGATTGCGGAAACAAAAAGCTTCGTCGGAAACGGAATTCGTATGCTGCTTAAACGGGCATTGCCGCAGGATACGGACGAGGAGAATATTGAGAGGGCTTTTGTGGCATTTAAGGCTTATTATGATGGTCACTGTGCCATTAAGACAAGACCTTATGAAGGGATTGTAGAACTGTTACGGTTGCTGCGCGACAACGGTATTCAGACGGCTGTTGTATCCAATAAAGCAGATTTTGCGGTTCAGAATCTGTGCAAAGATTATTATGATGGTCTGTTTGATGCCGCTCTTGGGGAACGTGAGGAGTTCTCTCGTAAGCCAAGCCCCGATATGGTGAATGAAATTCTACGACGCCTGAACATATCCGCAAACCGGGCAATCTATATTGGGGACTCGGATGTGGATCTTTTAACGGCTAAGAATGCACAGCTTCCCTGCATTGCAGTGACCTGGGGATTTCGTGAACGTGCTTTTTTGATTGAAAATGGAGCAACGCTTATGGCGAACACACCTGCGGAGGTTGCAAGGATAGTGTTACAGGATGGAGGAAATACGAATGTCAAAACAAGATAAGCAGCAAACAACCGCAACCGAAAAAAGTCGGCTTTGGGAACGTCTCCCCTTGGTTATTTTTCATTTTGCACTTGCCATTGCGGCAGCCGTCGTGGTCGGAATCTATTTAAAGAGCATCACGCTCGCAATCCTTGCCGGGATGTTTGGATTCCTGTTGTTGTATCTGGAACACCCGGAGACGAGAACAACCGTTATTACCTGGATATTATGCCGCTTCGGCTCGGTCATTGTGGCTCTTGTCTGGACCACGATGCATATGCAGACCATTTTACATCGTAAGTGGAGCGTTCCGATTCTTGTGGGAATCTTTGTGGTAGGTTTGGGAATTTATATTTTAATATTTGCCATGGATAAGCAACTGGCCCTTTGGTTTAATCTGCAGGAAATGGCATTGTTTAGCTTTTTATGCCCGTTACATATGTTGCTGTATGCTTTTTTACACGGAGTATGCAAGATTCCGAGAATCGGACTCAGTATTGTTCTGGGAATTCTGTTTATCATAATCGGGTTGGCTCAGGCATACCGCATTGAGACGAAGAAGGATATTTAGTACAGAGACGGGAAGGGAGAAGGATTTATGGTATTGGATTGGTTGGAGTATGAGAAATGTGCAAGACATACGGTTGCGGAAGGAATTGTCCTGTTAAAAAATGACGGTGGGGTGCTGCCTCTTTCGAAGGATACGAAGCTTTCGGTTTTCGGACGCATTCAGAATCATTACTACAAGAGCGGAACCGGGTCCGGTGGTATGGTAAATGTTCCTCATGTTGCCACGATTCCGGAGGCGCTTGAAGCCGCAGGAGTCACCCTGAATGAAGAACTTCGCACGGTTTATGCGGAATACGAAAAAGAACATCCCTTTGTAAACGGTGTCGGTTTCGGTTCGGAGCCCTGGAGTCAGGAAGAGATGGAACTTACGGAGGAGGTTGCCACGGCGGCCGCTGCATCTTCCGATGTGGCAATCGTAATCATCGGTCGTACGGCAGGAGAGGAGCAGGATTATGCGAATGCTCCCGGCGCGTATCGTCTTTCCGATAAGGAAGTGGCAATGCTTCGCAGGGTTCGTAATGCTTTTGCGAAGATGGTAGTTGTGATGAATGTCAGTGCCGTTCTTGACCTGGAAGAAATGATGGAAGTGAATCCGGATGCCATTCTTTATGCATGGCAGGGTGGAGAGCAGGGAGCCTACGGGACCGTGGATGTGCTTCTTGGCATTGAGAATCCCGGCGGTCGTCTGGCGGATACGATTCTGAAGGACCTGAATCGTTCTCCCGTTACCGAGAACTTCTCCGACCATGAGGAGAGCATCTACGCAGAAGATATTTATGTCGGCTATCGCTATTTTGAGACCTTTGACAAAGAGGCGGTACGTTTCCCCTTCGGTTACGGTCTTTCCTATACTACGTTTTCCACGGAACTTTTGAACGCACCGGTCCGGAAAGACATTGTGACAACCATGGAGGTGAAGGTGACCAACACCGGTTCGGCTGTCGGCAAGGAGGTTGTTCAGGTCTATGTGGAATGTCCGCAGGGCGTATTGGGGAAGCCCGCAAGATCCTTAGCTGCTTTTGCCAAAACCAAAGACCTGGCACCCGGTGAAAGTGAAACGATTCTCTTATCCGTTCCGGATGCAACGATTGCCTCTTATGATGATACCGGCCTGACCGAATATCAGAGTTCCTATGTATTGGAAGCCGGAACCTATACCTATTATGTGGGTGCGAACTGTCGTGATGCGGTAGTAGCCGGTACCGTGGAGGTGTCGGATACCGTACTTGTTGAGAAACTTTCCATGCAGATGGCACCGATTCAGAAATTCGATCGACTCTATCCCGTTGCAGTGGAAGGAGGTTATACAACCGCCTGGAGAAGTGTTGTGTTCCCGGAGTATTCCGATGCGAAGGTTGCAAAAGAGGATTGTCCTTCCCACAAGCCTTACACGGGAGATACCGGCATTCGATTGAAGGATGTACGGGAGGGGAAGGCATCCATGGAGGACTTTGTTGCCCAGATGACCGACGAGGATTTGTCTGCAATTATCCGTGGAGAAGGAATGGGAAGTCCGAAGGTTACTCCCGGTACGGCGGCCGCTTTCGGTGGAATCAGCCCGACTCTTAAGGAACTTGGTGTTCCCTGCGGATGTTGTTCCGATGGACCTTCCGGCATGCGTTTGGACTGCGGAACGAGAGCCTTTAGTCTTCCGAACGGTACTCTTTTGGCATGTACCTGGAATCCGGACCAGAACGAAAAACTGTATTCCTATCTGGGAATGGAAATGACCAAGAATCATGTGGACGTTTTGTTGGGGCCCGGAATCAATATTCATCGCTATGCCTTAAACGGACGAAATTTCGAATATTTCAGTGAGGATCCTCTGATTACCGGTAAGATGGCGGCGGCGCAGATTCGTGGACTTCACAGTGCCGGAGTAACCGGAACCTTGAAGCATTTCTGTGCGAACAACCGTGAGCATAACCGTCATGGAATGGATTCGGTGGTATCGGAGCGAGCACTGCGTGAAATCTATCTGAAGGGCTATGAGATTGCAGTGAAGGAAGGCGGCGCAGATTCCGTTATGACGACCTACGGTGCCGTAAACGGTACCTGGACCAACGGTCGCCATGACTTGAATACCTGTATCCTGCGTAATGAGTGGGGCTTCCGGGGAATCGTTATGACCGACTGGTGGGCCAATATCGGTGATCGCGGCGCGCTGATTCGCAAAAATACCTTTTCGCGTCTGGTTCTTGCACAGAATGATTTCTATGCGGTTTGCCCGGATGCACAGAACAACTCAACCGACGATGATACGCTTCGGGAGTTAGAGGCAGGTACCATTACCCGCGGTCAGCTTGCCAGAATGGCCGGCAATATCTGCGGTTTACTGATGAAACTGAACACCATGAAGCGAATGCTGGGCGAACCGATTGATCTGGAGGTGTTGAATTACTCCGAAGAGACGGAGGATTTTGATCCTTCGAAGGTGATCTATTACGAGGTAAAGGACGGTTCGGTCATTGACTTAAGTGAGGTGGATACCACCAAGGGTACCAGCTTTGTGCTTGGCCTGGATGCTGTGGAGCGTGGCTGCTATTATCTTGATATGACAGCCAGTGCGGATGCCTCCGAATTGTCGCAGTTCACGGTCGGCGTATTCTTCCAGAGTATTCCGGGAGGAAGCTTCTCCTTCCATGGTTCGGACGGGAAAGACGTCACCATTCGTCGTAAGATTCTGTTAAGTGCCAAGTTCGGTATTATGCGACTCTATTTTGCACAGGGTGGCCTGAAACTGAAAAATATGAAGTTCACTTTTGAAAAGGAATATGACCCGTACCTTCCTTGGGGTGGTGCAAGTTATTCGGATTACATCTATGGCTGATTGGATATGGAATGAGAGCAAAGCAAACCGATTGTCCGATCTGATGCGTAAGCAGGTGGCGACCGACCTTATGAAGGGCGGACATCTTCGCATTCGTAAGGAGGGAGAACTTCTCTATGATGAGTGCTTTGGATACGCAGACGCAGAGGAAAAACGTCCCATTGCGAAGGACACCATCTATCGAATGTACAGTATGACCAAGCCCGTCACGGCCGTTGCCCTGATGATTGCCGTGGAGGAGGGACTGGTGTCGCTGGAGGATCCGGTAGCAACATATCTGGAGGGATTTACAGACCAGCAGGTCTATACCGAGAACGGTCTGATTCCTGTGAAAAGACCATCGACCTTATATGACCTTCTTACCATGACGGCAGGACTTGTGTATCCGGATCAGTGGTATGAGCCGGAGAGGGAAATGTGCAAGGTTTTTGACCGCTTCTACGAGAAGATGCGTGCCGGGGAAACCGTTTCTACCGTGGAGATGTGTAATGCTATCGGTCGGAATCCTCTTTTGTATCAGCCGGGAGAAGCGTGGTATTATTCGGCCGGCGCGGATGTGATTGCCGCCGTTATTGAAGTCGCAAGCGGTAAAAAGTATTCTTCTTTTCTGGAGGAGAAATTGTTTGGACCGCTTCAGATGTCGGATACCGCATTTTGGGTGCCCGCAGAGAAAAGAGAACGATTCGCCCAGGTGTATATTCGCGATGAGAAAGGGGCGTTAAATCCTCTTACCTGGGAGCACCTGGGAATTTATAACCGATATCAGAATCCGCCCTCCTTTGAAATCGGCGGCGCAGGTTTAGTGTCCACCATGGAGGATTATGAGCATTTTGCAAGAATGCTTGCCCTGGAGGGAATCAATCCACTTACCGGAGAACGGATTGTCTCGGCGGAAGCGATTCATTTCCTTGCCACGAACCACTTAACCAAGGACCAGCGAAAGACCTTCAACTGGGATTCCTGCGAGGGGTACGGTTACGGTGGATTGATGCGTGTTTTGGAGGACCCTGAAAAGGCGGTTGCCGGAAAAATCGGCGAATTTGGTTGGGACGGTTGGACCGGAAACTATTTCTATGTGGATCCGGTAGAAAAAATCACTTTCCTCTACATGATTCAGACCGCCTGTACGAACGGCCCGAAGCCTCTTCAGGAATTAAAAAAAGTATTGTATGAAGCAGAAGGAGTTGAACGATGAAAGGACAGTTTCTCAGAGAAAAGGAAACGTTTTGTTTATATCCCGTTTTCTCGGATCATTGCGTTTTGCAAAGGGATAAAGAGATTCATCTGTTCGGAGAAGGAAGACCCGGCGTATCCCTTCGGGCAACCCTCACCCTTGACGGACAGGTAGTGCGGGAAGGAAGCACGGTGATCGAAGAAGGGTCGCAGCGCTTTTTGATTACACTTCCTGCGGTAACCTCCGAGCATGGTCTGGAGAATTACGAACTTCATATTACGGACGGTGAGACGGAGACAATCTATCGCGATGTGGTATTCGGAGAAGTCTATCTTGCCGGCGGTCAGTCCAATATGGAACTGGAACTTCAGAATGCTCTGGATGGAAAGCAGATTCTGGCAACCGAGAAGAACTGTCGGGTGCGATTCTATTACACCCGAAAGGAGTCCTATTTGGATCAGGCTTTCTTTGATCATTCCCGTACGGACGGTTGGACGCTTTTTTCAAAAGAGGATGCCAAGGCATGGTCGGCGGTGGGCTTCTTTTTTGCAAGGGAGCTTTCGAATCAATTGGATTGTCCGGTTGGAATCATCGGCTGTAACTGGGGAGGAACCTCCGCTTCGGCCTGGATGAGAAGAGAAGTGATTGCCGCAAACCCTGAGACGCGTTCCTATGTGACAGAATATGAGGAAGCCATCGCAGGCAAGGAAGAGGAAGAGCAGATCGTGGCCTATGATACCTATCTTGCCAAGCATACGGAATGGGACCGCCGCTGCGGGGAACTCTATACAAAGAATCCGGAGATTACCTGGGATGAGGTGCAAACGATTCTGGGTCCCTGTCTGTATCCTGGTCCTATGAACTGTAAGAATCCTTATCGTCCCGGGGGCTTGCATGAGACGATGCTGTCGCGGGTGTGCCCCTACGGACTTCGCGGAGTCATTTATTATCAGGGCGAGAGTGACGATCATAAGCCAGAATCCTATCATGCTCTTTTTACTGACTTGATTCGGGAATGGAGAGCGGAATTCATGGATGAGGAGCTTCCGTTTCTCTATGTTCAGCTTCCGATGCATCGCTACAAAGGGGAACCGGACAAGAAGAACTGGCCGATCATCCGAAAGGCCCAGATGGAGGTATGTACCGAACTTCCGAAGTGCTATGTGGCGGTCTGCATCGATCAGGGGGAATGGAATGAAATCCATCCGAAGGAAAAGAGAATCGTGGCAAATCGTCTTGCCAGACTGGCACTTTTTAATCTGTACGGAAAGGGCAGCATAGAGGAATCCTACGGTCCTGCTCCGGCAGAGATTGACTGTGTCGGAGATCAAATCATCATCTCCATGGCCAATGCAAAGGAGGGCTTACTGGTACAACCGACACGCGCGGAAGAAAGCCTTTCCTATCTGTCGATTCCGGAGGCGGCGAAAGGATTTGAAGTGAGAAATGAAGCGGGAGAGTATCTTCCTGCTACCGAAGTGCGGGTGGTGAATCATACGGTTACCCTTCGCGCTGAGGGCATAGAAAAACCGTGCGGCGTTCGCTATCTTTGGACGAACTACGGCACGGTATGGTTCTATAATCAGAGTAAGCTTCCGTTGGCACCGTTCGAGTTAAGCTGTGATTCATAATCAGCGGCAACCTCGGGGAGTCCCAGGGCTTGATAGGTTTTGACAAGACCCGTAAGGGGCAACTCCTTCCCGGCACGAATGGTGAGTAGGGGGAGAACTTCATAAGCAGCATTATAATACCAAATGGCGGCTTCTTCGAAGTCGCCGTTTTCATAATAGTAATCGCCGAGAATGCAGAAAGCTTCACTGCAGCCTTCCATGGCAAGGACCTTGAGACTGTATTTCATAAGCTCAGGGAGGTTTCCTCGAAAAGCCCCCAGTTGCATGAGTACCAGAGCGGCTTTTTTTAACATGGCCTCCTCTGCGTTCGGATCCTGCAGAACATGCAAAAACGCGGTCTCGGCATCGTAAAAATCCGCCGCCTGTCCGCAGATGAAGAGTTCTCTTGCATATTGGTCCGTCAGATGGGCATTCATGGAAGGCGAGTCTTCCTTCCCGTATTTTTCCACGAAAATTGCCAGGTCACGGCTTCCGTGGAGACTCTGGGGCAGATGTTTAATACGAATCTCGCTGGTAAGGACTTTATGGGAGTCCAGTACCCGAACCGCTTCGTGCACCGGATTCTCAAAACGAAAACCGGCACTTCGCTTATAGAGCTTCGGCCGAAGCTCTTCATCGTAGTTATAGACCGTGTTAAAAGACAACTGATTCGTGTAATACATCTGCACGATATCCGGGTTTTCTTTTTCCAGCAGATGGTTCTTGTATTCGGATAACAGCTTGCGGCCCTCCGGGGTCAGTACCTCATCCGCATCCACCACATAGAGATAGTCGCTTGTTGCGTGACGCAGGGATTCGTTGCGAGCGGCACTAAAGTCGTTGACCCAGGGGAATGAATATACCTTGTCCGTATAGCTTTTTGCAATCTCGACGGTGCGGTCCGTAGAACCGGTGTCGACAATGATTAATTCATCGTAGATTCCCTGAAGCGAATCTAAGCATCGCGATAGGATTGCAGCTTCATTTTTGACAATCATGCAGACCGAAACGGTTACCATAGTTGTTTCCTTTCGAATGAAACGCCATAAGTGCGTATTCTGTGTAGGTTCTCATTGATTTTATCGGATAAATGAGCTATCATCATTAGAGATTTTGTTAAATCAATGCCCTTATTATGTCTGATCGTCAGACCATAAGGATTTTTGGAGGAAATATCGTGAAACAATTCGATTCGAATGAATTAAGAAATTCCTGGCTTGAGTTCTACAAGGCGAGAGGCCATGTGGATGTAGGAGCCGTATCTCTGGTATCCGACGGTTCGACCGGCGTTATGTTCAATGTGGCCGGTATGCAGCCTTTAATGCCTTATTTATTGGGAGAGAAGCATCCGAAGGGAACAAGACTCTGTAACGTACAGGGCTGTGTTCGTACGAATGATATCGATTCCGTAGGCGACAAGAGCCATGTTACCTTCTTTGAGATGATGGGTAGCTGGAGTCTGGGTGACTATTTTAAGGAGGAGCGCTGCAAGTGGAGCTTTGAACTGCTGACGCAGGTGTTCGGTTTTGATGCCGATCATCTTGCTGCCACTGTTTTTGCAGGAGATGAGAATGCGCCCCGTGATGAGGAGGGTGCATCCTTCCGTATCGCTTCCGGATTCAAACCCGAGAATATCTATTACCTTCCCGCGGAAGACAACTGGTGGGGACTTGAGTACGGTCCCTGCGGTCCTGACAGCGAGATGTTCTTCATTGCAGATGTGCCCGATTGCGGTCCGGATTGCGGCCCCGGCTGTCATTGCGGTAAGTATACCGAGCTTGGTAATGACGTATTCATGCAGTATGAGAAGCACAAGGATGGTCATTTGACTCCGTTGAAGCAGAAGAATGTCGATACCGGTTGGGGCCTGGAGCGTAACCTTGCGTTCTTAAACGGCACCAAGGACGTTTACAAGACCGATCTTTTTACTGCAGTCATTGCATACATTGAGAAGCAGTCCAAGCAGACCTACGATGCAGACGAGAAGATGACCAGATCCATGAGAATTCTTGCGGATCACCTTCGTACCTCTGTCATGTTAATCGGTGACGAGGCAAAGCTCCTTCCTGCCAATGCAGGTGCAGGCTACGTTCTTCGTCGTTTGATTCGTCGTGCGGTTCGTCACGGCCGTGTGCTGGGTCTTGGTATGAACGATTACATGGCAATTGCGAAGATTTACATTGACGAAGTATATTCCGAGGCATATCCGAATCTGGTTAAGAATAAGAACTTCATTCTGGAGGAGTTAAAGAAGGAAATCGAGCGTTTCGAGGCAACTCTTGAGAACGGTATGAAGGAATTCAAGAAGATTCTGGAGCAGAAGAAGGAAGCAAAGCTTACCGCCATCGATGGTAAAGAAGCATTCTATCTCTATGATACCTTCGGTTTCCCTTACGAGCTTACCTTGGAACTTGCCGAGGAAGAGGGAATGAGCATGGATGAGGCCGGCTTTAAGGCTGCCATGGAGGAGCAGAAGCAGAAGGCTCGTGAGAATCAGAACTTCTCCCAGAAATTAGCCATCGGAAGCGGTGTATTTGATTCCCTGGATGCATCCGTTGTAAGTACTTTTGTGGGATATGATACCTTAACCGCACAGGATACGGTTGTGGCATTGGCAGATGCAGATACCCTGAAGGATTCCCTTGCTAAGGGCGAAGAGGGTACCGTTATTGTTAAGAATACTCCTTTCTATGCGACCATGGGTGGTCAGAAGGGAGATATCGGTGTGATCAAGACCGCTACCGCTACCTTTACGGTAGAGGCTACCGAGAAACTTCCCGGCGGAAGAATCGGTCATATCGGTAAGGTAACCGAAGGAACTCTTCAGGTAGGCGACCTTGCGACCCTTCTTGTGGATGCGGACAATCGTAACGCAACCAGCAAGAATCATACCGCAACCCACTTGCTTCAGGCAGCATTGCAGGAGGTTTTGGGTGACGGAATTAAGCAGTCCGGTTCCTATCAGGATTCCTCCCGTACCCGTTTTGACTTTACCTACGGTAAGGCATTGACTTCCGATGAGATTGCCAAGGTTGAAGCAATTGTCAATAACAAAATTGCAGAGGGACTTGCGGTTCATACGGATGTGATGTCCATTGAAGAAGCAAAGCAGACCGGTGCCATGGCACTCTTCGGCGAAAAATACGGTGAGACGGTTCGTGTCGTTTCCATCGGCGATTTCTCCAAGGAATTCTGTGGTGGTACGCATGTGATGAATACTGCGTCCATCCAGTCCTTCAAGATTCTGTCCGAGAACGGTGTCTCCGCAGGAGTTCGTCGTATTGAAGCAATTACCGCTGCCAATGTGGCAGAATACTATAAGGGCCTGGAAGAGACCATTCAGAAGGCAGCAACCATCGTAAAAACGAATCCGGTTTCCTTAACCGATAAACTGTCGGCACTGATGGCTGAAATGAAGGCGATGCAGTCCGAGATTGAGTCGATGAAGAGCCAGGCAGCCAAGGCAGCCCTCGGCGATGTAATGGATCAGGTGGTGGAAGTGAAGGGTGTGAAACTCCTTGCTACCTCCGTAGCCGGTGTGGATATGAACGGCTTACGTGACCTGGGCGACCAGTTAAAGGAGAAGCTTGGGGAAGGCGTTGTTGTTCTTTTATCCGAAAAAGACGGCAAGGTAAACATGATTGCAATGGTAACGAACGAGGCACTGAAGAAGGGTGCACATGCAGGCAACCTGATTAAGGGAATCGCTGCGCTGGTTGGCGGTGGCGGCGGTGGCCGTGATACCATGGCGCAGGCCGGTGGTAAGAACCCCGCAGGTATTCCTGCGGCAGTGGCAGAGGTTTGTAAGGTGTTGGAAGGAATGCTCGCTTAATACTTCCTTGCAGAATCTGCAAAAAAGTATTGACGAATGGAATCCTTGCCGATATAATGATAATCGTGCAATTAAGAACACCCGAACAGTCTGGTGCACAAGTAAGGGACTGGAAGGAGTTGAGTAGAGAATGTCAAATGTAATCGTTAAAGAAAACGAGACTTTGGATAGCGCATTACGTCGTTTCAAGAGAAACTGTGCTAAGGCCGGAATCCAGCAGGAGATCCGCAAGAGAGAGCATTATGAGAAGCCAAGCGTAAGACGTAAGAAGAAATCCGAAGCTGCCAGAAAGCGTAAATATAACTAATTTGACGAAGAGAGCCCTTGGCATGATTTGCTGAGGGCTTTTTCTGTCATAATCCGAATGAGGAGAGCGATATGTTGTCGTCGGTTATTTTTGGAATGAACATCTATGAATATCTCGGTTGTTTCGTAATCTATAGCATGGGCGGATGGCTTGTGGAGTCCATTTACATGTCTTTTTGCGAGAAGAAGCTTACGAACCGTGGTTTTGGTTTCGGTCCGTTCTGTCCCATCTACGGAGTTGGTGCAACGGCCGGATATCTGTTAATGTGTCCGTTAACGGACAATCCGTTGTTACTCTATTTCGTTGCCGCCATCGGCGCAACCGTCTTTGAGTATATCGTTGGAATTCTTATGAAGAAGACCCTCGGTGAGGTTTGGTGGGATTATAATGATAAACCCGTGAATCTGCAGGGAATCATCTGTTTG
Organism: Lachnospiraceae bacterium; assembly: GCA_045628945.1. Taxonomy (GTDB): domain Bacteria; phylum Bacillota; class Clostridia; order Lachnospirales; family Lachnospiraceae; genus RGIG4034. The sequence continues at coordinate 31,957 of JAZQQG010000016.1, read as the reverse complement.
GAGAGTACTCTTGCATGGGGCTTCTACGGAATTATTGTCATTCGATTCCTGCATCTTCGTCTGTTGGGCCTGATTCATCAGATCCCGGAGCGAATCGGTGCTCCGATTTTTATCGCAATTATCTTCATTTACTTCTGCGATTTCCTGTATCATGTGCTGAAGGTATTCGGCGTTGTCGGCAAGAAGGACGAAGAAACGACAGAGGATATTGCATAATTTACGCAAGTTCATGAGCCCGGTATTGTGATATCGGGCTTGTTTTTTCTATATGGTGATACACGATGATTGTACTCTATATCCTGGCGGCACTGGCGGTGCTTGCCCTGGTATTGAATTTCATAGACCTTACCCGGCTTGTGGTTCGCTCCTACGAAGTATCGTCGAACAAGGCGATTCCCGAACTTACCATTGTTCATCTGTCCGATCTTCATAATACGAGATACGGCAAGGACAATGAACGTCTGCTTCGAAAGATTCGCGAAGCCAAGCCGGATATGATTCTGATTACCGGAGATATGATTAACGGTAAGGTAAAAGAAAATCGTGAGCGGGTCCTTCATTTTCTGGCGAGACTGACCGAGTTTTGCCCGGTTTACTATTCCAACGGAAATCATGAGTGTCGCTTGGGACGTAGAAATCCTGCCCTCCAAAAGGAATATGAGGAAGCACTGCTTGCTATGGGGATTCGACTTCTTAGAAATGAAACGGCTGTTTTTTCGTTTACAGATGCGTCGAATACCGGCTTTGATGGTGAAAAGACAACGGGGATTCAGATCGACGGTCTGGAACTTAGCCGACCGTATTTTGAGAGAAAACGAAAACCTACGATTACCCGGGAGGCATTGAACACGTTCCTTCCGGATCCGAATCCGGAAGTCTTTTCGATTCTTTTGGCACACAATCCGGACTATTTTCCGACCTACTCGCAGGCGGGATATGATCTGGTTTTGTCCGGCCATGTGCACGGGGGACTGGTACGATTGCCTCTGCTTGGAGGAGTGGTATCTCCGAGGGTATCCTTTTTCCCAAAATATGACGGCGGACGCTTTGAGGAGAACGGCTCGACCATGATCTTAAGTCGTGGTGTCGGGTTCCATTCGATTCCGGTTCGTCTTTTTAATCCCTGTGAGGTTGTGAAGATTCATATTCGACCGGAAGCGTGAAGGTAAACCGACTTCCGAGGGATAAGTTTACAAAGATTTAATGAGCGTTTCGGACGCTTGGATGATAGAATAGATTACATGAGGAGAGTACTTCATGGCAATTCCCGTTAAGCTGGAAGCATTTGAAGGTCCGTTGGACCTGTTGCTTCATTTGATTGAAGTGAATAAGATTGATATCTATGATATTCCGATTGTTCTGATTACCGAGCAGTATCTGGAGTATGTTCGCGCCCTTGAGACCGAGGACATGAATATCATGAGTGAATTTCTCGTGATGGCGGCGACATTACTGAATATCAAATGTAAGATGCTTCTTCCGAAGGAAGTGAACGAGGAAGGCGAGGAAGAGGATCCCAGAGCCGAACTTGTTGAGCGACTCCTTGAGTACAAGAAGTATAAGTATATGTCCTATGAGCTGAAGGATCTTTTGATGGATGCGGGACATTCGTTATACAAGAAACGGTCCATTCCGGCGGAGATTAATGATTACGAGCCTCCGGTGAACTATGAGGAGCTTCTCGGAGACGTAACGTTAAACAAGCTGCATGAGATTTTCAATTTCATGTTAAAACGTCAGGAGGAGCGTGTCGATCCGATTCGTAATTCCTTCGGTAAGATTGCCAAGGACGAGATTAACATCGAAGAGAAGCAGCGCTATATTGAGAATTACATCCTGTTAAAGAAGCATTTTTCTTTTCGGGAGTTGTTGGAGAAGCAGAACAGCAAGATGGAGATTATTGTTTCCTTCCTTGCGGTACTGGAGATGATTAAGTACGGAATTATCGAAGCGACGCAGGGGGAGGATGATGAGGATATCGTCATCGATGTGAAGCAGGATTCCGATGAGATTATTGCAAGCCTTAAATTGATTGCGGAGGAGAACGCGTAATGTCCGAAACAGAAATGATGGAACAGGATATGACAGAGGAACTTCTTACGGATAACCCGGAGGAGAGAGAAGCCGGTTTCGAACGAATTCCCGAGGGCAAGGAGAAAGCAGCGATTGAAGCGATTCTTTTTTCCATGGGAGACAGTGTGGATGCGGGAAGACTGGCCAAGGTTCTGGGAATGGAGCGCAAGGAGACGGTGGGCTTTCTTCAGGAACTGATGCAGGAATATGAAGAATCCGGTAAGGGAGTTCGCATTATTGAACTTGACGGCTCTTACCAGATGTGTACGAATCCGGAACTATATGAGTACCTGATTCGTATTGCAAAGGCGCCGAAGCATTATTCTCTCTCGGATACGGTGTTAGAGACCTTGTCGATTGTTGCATATAAGCAGCCGGTTACGAAGGCCGAGATTGAGAGGATTCGTGGCGTAAGCTGTGATTTTGCGGTCAATAAGCTGTTAGAGTATAATCTGATTACCGAGCTTGGACGTCTGGATGCGCCGGGCCGACCGCTTTTGTTTGGTACGACGGAGGAATTCTTACGTTCCTTTGGCGTAAAGAATCTGTCCGACCTTCCGGAGCTTAGCATGACGCAGATTGAAGAATTCAAGATGCAGGCAGAAGAGGAAGCACAGTTAAAGTTGGATATTTAGTGTCGGAGAAATCGGTTCGTCCGACTTTGGAGTAAGGGGAGATTGTGATGTCGATGAAAATCGGGTCCGGAGTAATGCCGGAAGCAGAACAGAATCAGTTGGATTTGGAGCAGATCGTTGGACAGGCCAAGGCATGCTTTGAGGAATTCTTAGAGAAGCTGACCTGTGAGGAGGGGGCTCTTATTGTGATCGGGGCTTCCACCAGTGAGATTTGCGGATATAAGATTGGCTCCTATTCCAGTGAAGAGGTGGCGAAGGCCATTGTAGAGGCAATCTATCCCATGATTACCGCCCGAGGATATTCGGTTGCCGCACAGTGTTGCGAGCATCTGAATCGAGCCCTGATTTTGGAACAATCTGTTGCGAAGGAGCGTGGATACGATCCGGTGAACGTTGTTCCGCAACCGAAGGCCGGTGGATCCATGGCAACGGCAATCTATCATAAGATGGAGCACCCGGTAGCGGTGGAGCATGTGCGTGCAGAGGCGGGAATCGATATCGGAGATACCTTAATCGGAATGCATCTTCGGGAAGTGGCTGTGCCCTTACGGATTGAGAATCGCATGATCGGTGAGGCACGCGTGGTATGCGCCCGTACCCGTTATAAATGTGTCGGCGGCAGTCGCGCCGCTTATGATGCGGATTTGATGTGAGAAATGGAGGAACCTCATGGGAGAGGAACAGCAGGTTACCGATTCCAGTAAGCAATTACTGAAACAGGCGGATGCCTTTAATAAAAAAATCAACAATGCAAAAGAGGAGCGGAAACGTGAGCGTCGCGGAATTACTCTTTTTGGCATGAAGGGAATCACAATTCTTCTGATGGTGATGTGGAGCCTTCGAACGATTATCTTCGATCCCATTATTGATACTGCCCAGGTGGTGATTGAGAGACGATCTCTCCTCCAGCCGATGCGAGAGGTATTTACCACGGACTGGTATCTGATTCAGCATCCGTTGCTTGAGAAAGCAACGAGCGCCTTTATGTTTGCCCATATGAAGGAGCTGACGATTGATCTGGCACTTACGATTTTGGGTTGTGCCTTCCTTCCGCTTTTGTGCTATCTGCTGATGGACGGTTTCTTACGTTCCGAGCGTCGCCTGCAGGATCTGATCACCCTGGCGATTGTGGCGGTGGTCTCCGAGATCCCTTATGATCTTGCATACTTTGGCAGACCCTTTGAGTTCGGACAGCAGAATGTATTCTTCGGATTGTTCGTAGGACTTGTGGCACTCAATGCACTCAAAGCAATCGAACAGAAGATGGAGAACAATAAGGTACTTCGTTATGTCGTGGAAATCCTTGTGGTGTTGGTGTTTGCTTTTTTGGCAGGCTTTTCCCAGGCAGAGTTCAGCTTTTTTGCGGTGCTTATGCTTAGCGTGATGTATCTGCTTCGCCAGAACAAGCTGATCAGTTGTACGCTGGCATGCTTTTTGTTGTTATCTTTTAGCAAATATTTCCTGTTTTCGTTGCTTGCCCTGATTCCGATTGCACTTTACAACGGGAAGAAGGGAAAGAATATGGGATATGTTCTTTTTATCAGCTATCCGGTCCAGTTACTGATTCTGTATTTCATTGCAGGAGCGGTCGGACTTTACTGACATAGTAGACTTACACAAAAAATCATCGTTTTTGGGAATTATTTTTTCCTTGAAATCGATGATTTTTTTCTTTTCAAAAATATATATGGTATGGTATACTCTTTATTGTGCGAAAATATGGATGTTTTTCTCTATCACATCCTTTTTCATTATAAAAACGGAGGACTGTAAAATGAGTAACTCAGCTACTAGTGCGAGCCAGAGAATTGCTTCCCTGCTCGACGAAAACAGCTTCGTTGAGATTGGTGCCGGCGTTTCTGCCAGAGCAACCGACTTCAACCTGAAGCAGATTGATACTCCTTCTGACGGTGTTGTAACCGGCTATGGTTGTATCGATGGAAATCTCGTGTATGTGTACAGCCAGGATGCTTCCGTATTAGGCGGCTCCGTTGGTGAGATGCATGCCAAGAAAATTGCCAATCTCTATGATCTGGCTCTTAAGATGGGCGCTCCTGTCATCGGTTTGATTGATTCTACCGGTTTAAGACTTCAGGAAGCTACCGATGCTTTGAACGGTTTCGGTGAGATCTATCTGAAGCAGACCATGGCAAGCGGTGTTGTTCCCCAGATTACTGCAGTATTCGGCGCTTGCGGCGGCGGTCTTGCAATGATCCCCGGATTAACCGACTTCACCTTCATGGAGAAGAAGAATGCCAAGTTATTTGTCAACACTCCCAACTCTCTGGATGAGAATACGACTGCGAAGTGCGACAGCGCCAAGTCTGATTTCCAGAGCGAGAACGGTGTAGTGGATTTTGTAGGCGAGGAAGCTGAGATTTTAGCAAATATCCGCTCCTTAGTATCTATGTTACCTGCAAACAACGAAGAGGAAGCTTTGGTTGAGTGTAACGACGATCTGAACCGTGTGGTTGCAGACGCAGCACAGTGCGTAACCGATCCTTCTCTGTTGATTGCACGTATTGCCGACAACAACGAGTTTGTTGAGGTTAAGAGTGCTTATGCCAAGGATATGGTGGTTGGCTTCGTTCGTATGAACGGTGTGACCGTCGGTGTGGTTGCAAACCGCAGCGAAGTATACGATGAGGAAGGCAAGGTTGCACAGAAGTTTGACGCAACTCTGTCCGTAGCAGGCTGTGATAAGGCTGCTTCCTTCATTAACTTCTGTGATGCATTCGGCATTCCCGTTGTATCCTTTACCAATGTAAAGGGTTATGCGGCAACCGTATGCGAAGAGAAGAAGATGGCAAAGGCTGTATCGAAGTTAATCTACGCATTTGCAAATGCAACCGTAGCGAAGGTAAATGTTATCACCGGTAAGGCTTTCGGTAGTGCATATGTAGCGATGAACTCCAAGGCAATCGGCGCTGACATTACCATCGCTTATGATGATGCGAAGATCGGTATGATGGACGCTACCCTTGCTGCTAAGATTATGTACGAGGGACAGGGTGCAGATACCATCAATGAGAAGGCGAAGGAATACGATGCACTTCAGAACAGTGTGGATTCCGCAGCTAAGAGAGGATATGTGGATCAGGTTATCTCCGCTGTTGATACCAGAAAGTATGTAATCGGCGCTTTGGAGATGCTGTATTCCAAGAGAGAATTCCGTCCTGACAAGAAGCACGGAACCGTATAAGTCTAAGAAAGGATGTAACCAAAATGAAGAAAAAACTTGCAATTCTTTTTTGCATGATTGCTTCCATCCTGATGCTTGTAGGTTGCGGTGCCGCAAAAGAAGAATGTCCCTTCACGGAAGAGACCATTCAGAACTATTCTCTTGAAGTCTTACACAATGTTACGGAGCTGAACAATACCGGCAAGTCCGGAGTCAATTGGGATGCTGAGGCACTGAGCGAGAATTATTATTTTGATTACTACGTTCAGAAGGCCGCTACCGAGAACTATGCGAAAGCCATGAAAGAGATGGGCTCCATCGATGGTGAGAATTTCACCTACAATATCAATCTGGATGCTGATGAGATCATTGCTAAGATTCACGTGAACGGCGTGAAGCATGATGCAGAAGTTGAGGTAATCTTTACCGTTGTGAAGCCGAACAGCCTTAAGGTGAAGAGCTTCGCAGTGAATCCTTCCTACACCTTCGGTGAGAAGATGGGTAAGGCCGGTATGAATACCTTATTGGGTATGGGATCCGTATTCTGTGTATTAATTATTATTATTTTCGTAATCAGTCTGTTCAGCTTCCTTCCCAAGCTTACCCAGAAAAAGGATAAGAAGGCAGAGAAGAAGGACAGCGTGGATAACACCATCGCGCAGATTATCGAAAATGAAGAGAACCTTGTAGACGATCTTGAACTGGTTGCAGTTATTGCAGCAGCGATCGCAGCTTACGAGGGAACGAGTGCAGACGGTTTCGTCGTTCGTTCCATCAACAAGAGAAAACGTGCTTAATCAGGAGGAAATGAAAATGAAGAACTATACCATTACCGTAAACGGAAATGTATATGATGTAACTGTAGAAGAGGGTGCTGCAGGTGCAGTTAGCGCTGCTCCCGTTGCTGCTCCCAAGGCTGCTCCTAAGGCTGCTCCCGCTGCCGCTCCTAAGGCAAGCGCAGGTGCCGGTTCCAAGAAGGTTACCGGTGGTGCCGCAGGTAAGGTATTCAAGGTAGAAGCTAAGGTTGGCCAGGCTGTTAAGAAGGGTGACACCATTGTTATCCTTGTGGCTATGAAGATGGAGATCCCTGTTGTTGCTCCCGAAGACGGTACCGTAGCAAGCATCGATGTAAATGTCGGTGATGCAGTTGAGTCCGGTGCTGTATTAGCTACTTTAAACTAATCGAGGTAGCTTGCTTCGATTACAATAGGAGGTCAAAAGAATGTCTTATATTGCAGAGACGTTAAGTAATCTGATTCACCAGACTGCATTCTTCACGATGACGTGGGGCAATGTTGTAATGATTCTGGTAGCATGTATCTTCTTATACTTAGCGATCAAAAAAGAATATGAGCCCCTTCTGTTATTACCCATTGCTTTTGGTATGTTACTGGTAAACATTTATCCCGACATTATCAAACCTATCGGTGATGACGGATCCGCAGGTGGCTTACTGTACTATTTCTACCTCATGGATGAGTGGTCGATCTTGCCGTCCTTGATTTTCATGGGTGTAGGTGCGATGACCGATTTCGGTCCCCTCATTGCAAACCCCAAGAGCTTCTTGCTCGGTGCAGCAGCTCAGTTCGGTATTTTCGCTGCTTACTTTGGTGCAATCGCACTTGGCTTCAACGATAAGGCTGCAGCAGCTGTATCCATTATCGGTGGTGCCGACGGTCCTACCTCCATCTTCCTTGCAGGTAAGCTGGGTCAGACCGCACTCCTTGGACCGATCGCCGTTGCGGCATATTCCTATATGTCCCTCGTTCCGATTATCCAGCCGCCTATTATGAAGGCTCTTACCACGAAGAAGGAGAGAGCAATCAAGATGCAGCAGCTTCGTACTGTTACCAAGCTTGAGAAGATTCTCTTCCCTATCATCGTTACCATTATCGTATGCTTGATCTTACCTACCACCGCTCCTCTGATCGGTATGTTAATGTTAGGTAACCTCTTCAAGGAGTCCGGTGTCGTAAGACAGTTAACCGAGACTGCTTCCAATGCGTTAATGTATATCGTAGTTATCTTACTGGGTACTTCCGTAGGTGCTACCACCAGTGCCGAAGCATTCTTAAATGTTACCACTCTTAAGATCGTTGCATTAGGTCTTGTAGCCTTTGCATTCGGTACCGCGGCCGGTGTTATCTTCGGTAAGATTATGTGTATCTTGACCCATGGTAAGGTAAATCCTCTGATCGGTTCTGCCGGCGTTTCCGCCGTTCCTATGGCCGCCAGAGTATCTCAGAAGGTCGGTGCGGAAGCTGATCCCACCAACTTCTTATTAATGCATGCTATGGGACCGAACGTAGCCGGTGTAGTTGGTACTGCAGTTGCTGCAGGTACCTTCATGGCAATCTTCGGTATTTAATTAGGGAGGATAGAAATGGCTGATATTGTTAAAAAACCAATTGGTATTACCGAAACCGTATTACGTGATGCGCATCAGTCTCTGATCGCAACCAGAATGCCCACCGAGATCATGCTTCCTATTCTGGATAAGCTGGATCAGGTAGGTTACCACTCTCTGGAGTGTTGGGGAGGTGCAACCTTCGATGCATCCCTTCGTTTCCTGAAGGAAGATCCCTGGGAGAGACTTCGTAAGATTCGTGATATTGCGAAGAACACTAAGTTACAGATGTTATTCCGTGGACAGAATATCTTAGGATATCGTCCTTACGCAGATGACGTTGTATACGCATTCGTTGAGAAGTCGATTGCAAATGGTATTGATATCATTCGTATTTTCGACTGCTTAAACGATATTCGTAACCTTCAGCCAGCAGTAGATGCTACCAACAAGATTAAGAAGCAGGAAGGCCGTGGTGAGGCTCAGCTTGCTCTGTCCTACACCCTTGGCGATGCTTACACCCTCGATTACTGGGCTGATATGGCTAAGAAGATCGAGGAGATGGGTGCTGATTCCATCTGTATTAAGGATATGGCAGGTCTGTTAGTTCCTTATAAGGCTGCAGAGCTTGTTAAGACCCTTAAGGAGAGCACCAAGCTTCCGATTCAGTTACATACTCATTACACCTCCGGTGTTGCTTCCATGACCTATTTAAAGGCTGTAGAGGCAGGCGTAGATGTAATTGACTGTGCAATGTCTCCTTTTGCACTGGGAACCTCCCAGCCGGCAACCGAAGTTATGGTTGAGACCTTCCGTGGTACTCCTTACGATACCGGATTTGACCAGAACTTACTGGCAGAGATTGCTAACTACTTTGCTCCTTACAGAGATGAGTGCCTGAAGAGCGGCCTCCTTAACACCAAGGTTCTTGGCGTTAACATTAAGACCCTTCTGTATCAGGTACCCGGCGGTATGCTCTCCAACATGGTATCCCAGTTAAAAGAGCAGCACGCAGAAGACAAGTTCAACGAAGTGCTTGAGGAGATTCCTCGCGTTCGTAAGGACTGTGGTGAGCCCCCTCTTGTTACGCCTTCTTCCCAGATTGTTGGTACTCAGGCAATTTTCAACGTATTAATGGGTGAGAGATACAAGATGGCTACCGGCGAGTTTAAGGATCTGCTTCGTGGTAACTACGGCCAGACCGTTAAGCCCATGAACCAGGAAGTAATCGACAAGGTTATTCCCGGCGAGAAGCGTTCTACCGCTCGTTCCGCAGAAGCTACCGGTCATACCGAGCCCGAGCTTGCTACGATCGAAGCAGAGATGAAGGAATGGAAGCAGCAGGAGGAGGACGTATTATCTTTCGCTCTGTTCCCTCAGGTTGCTACCGATTACTTCAAGTACCGTCAGGCACAGCAGGAGAAGGTTGACCTTACCGAAGCTGACAAGAAGAACGGCGCATATCCTGTATAATTTGGTTCGAAAACCAGCCGAATTTATAGTGTATCCATTAAGGCAGTCGCGAAGTTTCGCGGCTGCCTTTTTCTTGACAAGTTGGCGGGAGTTCATTAGTATAAATTGAGATTAATCCTCTGAAACATTAGAAGGGAGAAGATATGCGAGTAGCAATCTGTGATGACGAACCTGTATTCATTGAACAATTATATAAGCTTCTTGAGCCCCAAAAGCAGATATCGGAATGTAATTCTTATGATTCGTTAGAATCCTTCTGGGCGGCGGTTTCCAAGGGGGATTCCTATGATATTGTCTTTATGGATATCGAGTGGAATGAACGATTGAATGGGATCGATTATGCAGCAAAGTTGTGCAAACAGTGTCCGGATACACAGATTATCTACGTGACGGCATACAACGACCGCTTCTCTCAGAGTATATTCTTAAAAGATGTGAACCTGTGTGGATATCTTGTGAAACCGGTTCGCGAAGAGAATCTCATGTTATTGTTGCAGAAAGCGTCCCGCATCATTGCCTTGAATCAAGGGAAAAGAATATCTCTACAGTGCAAGGGTCTTACGCAGACCATTGAGTTGAGTCGAGTCGTCTACATTGAGAGTAGTGCCCATCAGGTTCTTTTCCATACAGAGAATGAGGTCTATACCATCTATGAGAAGTTAGATTCCATTATGCGGCGCTTACCGGACTATTTCCTTCGAATTCACAAGAGCTTCGTTATCAACATGGATTATGTCGAGAAACTGGACAGCCAGTCCGTGCAGCTACATGGAGCCATCCAATTACCAGTCAGTAAGAAGCAGAGTCGCGATTGTCGTGATCAATACTTAAGATATGTGAGGAGCCAGTTATTATGATATTAAGAATAATCTATTTAATCGTTTCGCTGATGATAGAATTCAGTTTGAACTATATCATGGTCTCGGCCTTTGAAAGTAAGAAGAATCGCAGTAAGTTTACTGAGGCCATGTGGTTCTTCCTATTGACCCTCCCGCTCTGCCTATGCCGATTCTTTTGGAATCATATCTTAGTGGTCCGTTATACCGTGTTGGTAGCGTTAATCGTATCTTGCGTGGTCTACCTGCATGTTATGATGAAGGGTAGCTTAAGTAAAAAAATACTCTTCATAGTAATCCAGGAGATGGTAGGTTTTATCGCAGAGTTGATTGTATTCCTTCCGTTTCAGGGTAAATTCTCACACGCGGAAATGAGTTCTTTCGACAACCCCACAATCTTCACAGTAAGTATCGTCGATGGAACAGTAGTAAATGTCGTGTATTTCATCGTGCTTATGGTCTGGAAACGCTTCATGATGAAGGAGGTTAATGTCCGTATTAAGACAGCATTGATGTTCATTGCATTCCCTATCAGTCAGGCTATTTTTATTATTGCCTATGAAGAAAATGTAATGTTCATGAGTACGGAGAGCTACGCCGTTATCTTTATCGGAGCGGCAATCGGTTTCCTCGCGGATATCGCACTGATGATTACGCTTATACATCAGCAACAGATGAATGAGATGAACCGCCACATTCTTGAGATGGAGAATGCGAGAAATATCGAAGCGAAACATTATGAAGATATCGAAGCCCGTCGCAATGAGCTTGCGAAGATTCGTCACGACCTGAATGAACAGTTCATTCTCTTAGCAGAACTGAATAAAAAGGGCGAAATGGAGCGCATGGCGGAGATTCTGAAGCGACTGACCGATTACGTAGCACTTACGAAGGAATACGAGTATTGCGCCGACCCAATCGTCAATGCAATCTTAGCTGAGAATGAGCGTCTCTGTGCAGAGCGCGGTATCACCTTGGAACTGGATATCGCCATCTATGAACCACTTAAGATTGACCCAGTGACGACCTGTAGCGTCTTCTCCAACATCCTGCGCAATTCTATTGCGGCAACAGAGCGGTGTGAAGAGGAAAAGAAGATTCAGCTGACCGCGGCTCTTCGCGGCGACTATCTGCATATCATTGAAGAGAATACTTATGCAGATATGCCGGTAAAATCCACAAGACGAGGTTATGGTCGTGAGATTCTGGGTAGTATCGCGCAGAACCAGAATGGTACCTTCGAATGGTTCAAAGAAGAGAAAAAGTACCGTATGGAGATCTCCATCGAAAATAGTAATGTCCATTAATTAACATCAGACAGGAATGATCAGGCACCTGTGCTTTTATGAAGCATAGGTGCTTTTTTGCTGTCCCGGAAATCCTTGTGGCGGAGCATGATTCATGGCGCCTCATCGCGATATACTACGTAGTATATCAGTAAGGTGTATTCCTTGACAGGAATACACCTTACTAAAACAATTAACCACCCAATAGAAAGACCGCTTCGGCAGATGCGGTCTTATGTCCGTTTAACTAATTTTGCTTGTAAAAAGGACAGTTTTGCAGAGTGGATTGTATTGGGGAATAGATATAAGTACATTATTAGAAAACATATAGTATCTGATATTTTGATTAATATAATAAATCGTTTTTGGGGAGATTTTATCGATGCAGATGTTTAAGGAACTGGGCATGATTCAGGAGGTTGAATGTGGACAGAATTTTGGATATGTCCTGAATGATGAGAAGTCATTTGCCAACACTGAATATAAAGTGGTTCAGAATTATAAGAACAGCATTTTTGTTCGATGCATGAAAATATCCTTGAATGGTAGCACGGAACTTTTGTATTTGACGGATGATTGCAAACCATTATCTATGGTTATATCTAATATGAGATCAGAAGTATTTATGACAATTATGCTGAATCTCTTTGCGTCGATTATAGAAGTTCAGGATAATGGTTTTTTGTTATGTGATAATCTTGATATGGATTGGAATAAAATCTATGTTGATTTAAATACTCTCAAGGTTCACTTAGTATATATTCCTATTTTAGCCTCCAATAATAAGAATAGTGGGGCCTTTGAAAATGAATTGAGAGGGAATCTATTAAGAATTATTGATTCTGGAGCTATTAATAGGAATCAATTTATTGATAACTTCTATTTTGACCTATCTAATATGGCGATTACTCTTCGCAATCTATATACGAAAATCACAAATGCTGGTTACGGTAATTATGTTGAGATTGAACAGCCTACGGAGACTGCAGCACGTCAGGATTCCGTGGCAGAGGATGAAGCAGCAGTACTAACCTTAACATGTACGGATCCTGGCGTAAGATTTTCTGTATCTTTATATCGCACGGAGACAGTTCTTGGAAAAAAGCCAGAATTGGTTGATGAAATAATATCCTTTAATAGTTTAATTAGTCGTAAGCATTGTACCATCATTCGTGATAACGTGACATATTACATTGTTGATGAAAATAGTGCAAATAAGACTTATGTCAATGGCGTTGCAATTAAGCCTTTGGTTCGAAACAAAATCTCAAAGGGTGATGTGATTCGAATGGCTAATAGTGAATTTCAATTAAACTAATTGGGGGAAGTATGAATAGAACAAGAGTAATTATTGCAGATGAGGATTATGGTTATGTAATTCCTATCATGACTCGTTTTGCTGAGAAGTTTTTTGACAGAATTGATTTGGTCATTATCACAAATAAGGATTATTTTTGCAAGCTTTTGCAGACACCACAAAGTGGCGATGTTCTTGTGATATCGGAAAACTTATATAACGATGGAATATTAAGACATGATTTTACACATGTATTTATACTGACAGAACAAGAGGAAACAGATTTATATGGAGTAACTGATGTAACGCTTTTATATAAATATTCCAATCTCAAGGAATTAATTAACATTATTATTGGCTCCTGCCCTGAGTTGTCAGCGACTTCTTCGGACGGTGAGAATGAACCCCAAGTAATTACAGTTGCTTCAGCATATGGTGGTGCTGGAAAGACGACTGTTGCTATGGGGATTGCTTCTTGTTTATCTGAAAACAGAAAGAGAACGCTTTATATTAATGCAAGTTATCTTCAAACGTTTCAGTATTTTATGCAGGATGATTCTTGCATTCAATCAAATGAGTTATATGGACAATTTACAATGGGAGAAGTAAAGTACAAAGATTTCAAACATTGTATTCGATATGAAAAATTTCACTATTTACCGCCATTTAAAATGGGACTTATGTCATTAGGCTTATCTTTTGCGATATATGAGCAGATTGTATTGGAGGCGCAGAAGAGTGGGGATTATGACTATATCGTTGTAGATCTTGAGAATGTTGTTTCGGAAGATAGCATTCGGTTGTTTGATATAGCCAATAAGGTCATGGTTATCACAGAACAGACAGATTTATTTGCCAAGAAAACCGGCTTGCTGATGCGAAACCTTAACGGGGTCAATGCAGATAAGTATTACACAATTTGTAACAAATTTAATCGTGGCGCAGTAAATTCGCTTTTGGCAAAAAACATTATGGTAAATGAATATATACCGTTTGATGATGCATTAGCAAATGGACGGTTGAATGACATTAGTAAACTTGAAGGCGTTCGTAAAACAGCATTTTTGGTGATGTAGATGGCAATGGATGAGAAAGTAATTGTGACACTAGTCTTGGAAAAGAAAAAGATAGAAATGGACATCGAGATTCCAACGGATATTACCGTAAGAGATCTGATTACCGCATTGAATGAGGTATTTAAACTTGGGATTAATCTTGATGATGTAACCAAGTGCCATCTGCAAATGGAGAACCCAATTGCATTACTTCGTGGCAATAAGACTTTGTTATCAAGTGGAATTCGTGAAGGAAGCGTGATTTACTACACAGAATAGGGGAAAACAATGATTAATCAATATAAGGTTATTATTCATAATAAGCGTTTATATCGGGAAATTGAAATCCCTTTTGATAGTGATTCTTTTGTGATTGGAACAGAAATTGATTGTGATTGCCGTCTTCGTAAAGAACTTTTTTTTGAGAGCATTCGCCTATCCTTTGTGAATAGTAATGATGCTTGGTCAATAACCTGTTCTGATAATTTATATATTACGGTTGGCGATAGTAGAAAAATGTTGACCAAACAGGTTCAACATGGAGAAGTCATTGATATAAAGTATCAAAATTCTGATCATGAGGTATTTGAATTACAATTCATGATTGATTTTGATAGTGCTGAGAAGCGATTAGAGCGATTTATAGATTTGCACTATGTTAAGCAATTATCTATTGGAGTAGATAAGGGGAATAACATTGTAATTAATAGTCAGTATCTATATCAAGATAAGATTGTTTTGAAGCGTGTAGCAGATGGACTGCAGCTTTCAATTCATAATACAACCTATGGTGTGTATCGCAATGGTGACAGGGTAGAGGATGGTTGCATTATCAACAACGGCGACTTCTTTTCTCTTTCTGAGTTTATGTTCTATTATCGAGATGAGTTGTTATGGACTGAGATTAGTTCAAATTGTAATGTCCAAGGAATTGAGTTTGTTGATGCTCCGAATCCGAATAATTATCCGCATTTTACCAGAAATACGCGTATTCAGGAATCATTAAGTGATGAAAAGATTGAAATATTAGATCCACCGAGTAAGCCAAATAAACCCAGTACGCATATTTTGCAGAGCCTGTTACCGTCTATGGGAATGTTGCTTGCATCTGGAGTAATGGCGTCTATGGGCGGAACTATGATTATCTTTAGTGCGGTGTCAGGTGGAATGGCTATTGTCACTACTCTGATTGGCGTAATTCAGAATAAAATAGATTTCAAAAAACAAATTTCTGAACGTAAGCAAAAATATCAGAAATACATTGAGAATAAATCTACTGAGATTAAGCAAACAAGAGAAAATGAAAAAGAGATTCTTGAAAGAATCTATATTAGTCAAGAGGATGAACTTCATAAGATTCGTGAGTTTTCTTCGGAATTATTTGACAGACGCCCTACGGATTCGGATTTTCTCTGCGTTCGTTTAGGAAAAGGTAATTGCAAAGCAAAGAGAGAAATCAATTATAAACAACAAGAACGTCTAGAGGTAGAGGATGAATTGCAAATGATTCCTCGCGAGCTTTTTGAACAGAATCAGATGCTTCAAGATGTTCCCATTGTATGCAATCTCAAAGACAATGCAGTTGTTGGAGTAGTAGGGGAAAAGGATTCCTTATATGTTACTCTTAAGAATCTTATCTTTGACATTGCATTAAGACACTTTTCTTCAGAAGTTCGCATGGCACTTGTTGTGGAGGAGAGTGAAGCTGCTATTGCTGAACGGATTCGCTTTATTCCTCACTTTTCAAATGCTATAAGCACAAGAAATATTGCTTGTGATGATGATAGCAAGAAGGTCTTGTTTGAGAATCTCTACAATGAACTTTCAAAGCGAAAAGAGAGTAAAGACAAAAAAACACAACTATTACCCCATATAGTGTTGCTTTTATATGATTTAGCAGGATTTAATCAACATCCTATATCACGATTTGTTGACGAAGCAGACCAGTTAGGAGTTTCTTTTGTTTTCTTTGCAAATATGCAAAGCGCTATTCCGATGGGATGTAAGCGTCTCATTACGCTTGCTGATGAGCGACATGGTGACCTCATAGATACGATAGGTGAACAGCCGGTGGTATCTTTTGAATATGACTCTATATCGGATTCACAGCTCGAGGAAGTATCCAGACGGTTGGCAGCTGTAGTGACTGAGGAAGTTTCTCTAGAAGGAAGCCTTACTAAAAATATTAATCTCTTTACGCTTCTGAATATTTTTAGCGTTGACGATCTTGATCTTGCAAAGCGTTGGAATTCTACTGCGGTATATCAGTCGATGGCAGTCCCTCTTGGTGTGTCGAAGACCGGAGTAGTCTATCTTGACCTTCATGATAAAGCTCATGGACCTCATGGACTAGTTGCAGGTACAACTGGTTCTGGTAAGTCAGAGATTCTACAGACGTACATTCTGTCCGTGGCAACTTTGTTTCATCCGTATGAGATTGCTTTTCTCATTATTGACTTCAAGGGTGGTGGAATGGTTAATCAGTTCAGAAAATTACCGCACCTAATTGGAGCAATCACAAATATTGATGGAAAACAGATTAATCGTTCCCTTAAGTCGATAAAAGCCGAACTTCAGAAACGTCAGCGTCTATTTGCGGCAGCAGAAGTTAATCATATTGATAAATATATTAAAAAATATAAAGAGGGAATGGTTAAAGAACCATTGCCGCATTTAATCATCATAGTGGATGAGTTTGCTGAATTACGTGCTGAACAGCCTGAATTCATGAAGGAACTTATCTCTGCGGCTCGAATTGGACGAAGCCTCGGAGTGCATCTGATTCTTGCAACTCAGAAGCCAGCAGGACAGGTAGATAATCAAATCTGGAGTAACTCTAGATTCAAGCTTTGTTTGAAAGTACAAGGGCCAGAAGATAGTAATGAAATGTTGAAAACGCCTTTGGCTGCCGAGATTAAGGAACCTGGTCGAGCTTATTTACAGGTTGGCAATAATGAAATTTTTGAATTGTTTCAGTCTGCGTACAGTGGTGATTCAGAGACTTCTGTTGATAGTTCGGTTAAGCCGTTTTCCATTCATTCCGTTTCGTCTACAGGTAAAAGAAAGGTGTTATATGAGCAGAAGTCTCAATCTTCTGATAAGCGTGGACGTACTCAGCTCGATGCAATTGTTCAATATGTAGATTCCTATTGTGAACAGAGTGGCATTCGCAGATTGGATAGTATATGTCTCCCGGCGTTAGAACGTGTTATTCCCGTTCCGCAAATTCTGAATCAGATGGAAGATAAGAGAATTGATATTGGTATTCTGGATGATCCGGACAATCAGTATCAGGGCCATTTCTTGTTGGATGTTGCCAATAAGCATACATTTGTGATTGGTTCTTCACAGTATGGCAAGACGAATTTTCTTCAGTTGCTAATTCGTGAGATTGGCTTGATGTATTCGCCAACAGAAGCCAATATTTACATTCTTGATTTTGGATCAATGGTTTTAAAAACTTTTGAAAAGTTAAAGCATGTTGGTGGCGTAGTATGTTCATCTGATGATGAGAAATTGCGAAACTTATTCAAACTCTTAATTAGTGAGATTAATACCAGAAAAGAGAAAATGGTATCGGTTGGTGTTAGCTCTTTTAATGCCTATTGTGAAGCTGGCTATACTGATTTGCCAAGGATATTTGTTCTGGTCGATAACATGACTGCGTTGATGGAATTATATCTTGGTAATGATGATACATTCTTGGCAATAATACGTGAAGGATTAGCTGTTGGAATTAGTATCACGATTGCAAATGCCAATACTACCGGTATTAGTTTTAGATATCTATCGAATTTTGCTAATCGAATTGCTTTGTATTGTAATGATTCCAATGAATACAATCATCTTTTTGAACGTACGAGAATGTACCCAGATGATGTTCCAGGTAGATGCATTTTGGAAGAAAATAAACGAATTCTGGAGTGTCAGACTTATCTTGCATTTGATGGGGAAAAAGAGTTTGAAAGAGCGACTGCAATACGCGAATTTGTTGAGGAGTGTAATGAGCGTTATCAGGGTCAGAAGGCTAAAGCAATTCCGTATATTCCGAATATCATGACAAATGCCATTTTACGTGAGGATTATAAAGCAATTCCGAATGGATATCAGTTGCCAATTGGACTTACTTATTCTGAGGTTGAGCCATTCTATATGGATTTTGCCACATTAGGAGCCATCGGAATCTGCGGTAAGCAAAATCGTGGCCACTATAATTTTATTTCAAATATCTTGGAGACATTAGCAAGTCGAAGCGAATCAAATCCTGTCAAGGTCTATATCTTTGATGATATGACTCGCAAATACAAGGCATTGAAACAGTTAGATATCGTGAGCTTGTATTCAATTGATCCATCCGATGTTACCAAAACGTTGTCGGAGTGGAAAGTGTTGTTAGAGGAACGATACCGAGCGATGGTTGAGGAACGTGAGCCCAAAGATAATTCGTTGTTGTTTATGATTGTACAGAATAACGACGTGGCAAGAGTGATTCAGAAGGACATGGATCTGATGAATATATATGCATCGATTCTGGGACAGTACAAATCGCTTAACGTTTGCATGATATTTTCCAATTATGATAATGCATCTGTATCGTATGATGCACCTGAACCGCTTAAAGCTATTAAGGCAAAACGCCATTTGCTCTATCTGGATGATTTAACGAACCTCAAAGTGTTTGATGTACCGTATGAGGATATTAAGCAGAATCGTAAAAAACTACAAGTTGGTGATGCTTATTATATCAACGATAATCTGGTCACAAAATTGCGCTTGGTTAAATCAGAGTACAACGATAATATTCAGTGAAAACTGATGTTATAAAAGAAAAAAGGAGGAAAAGAACATGATTAAAATGACACCGGAATCGATGCGTCAGAGAGCGGGAGAATATGCAAATCAGGCAAATAATCTCGAAAGCATCATTCAGAAAATGGACAGCTTACTGAGCCAGCTTCGCGAGGAGTGGGAGGGACAGGCAGCAGAAGGGTTCGCAACTAAATTTGCTGAATTGAAGCCTAGTTTCGTACAGGCAAAGAATCTTATTGATGAGATTTCACGCGCCTTAACGAGTTCTGCCAATCGTTTGGAAGAGACTGATCAGGAAATCGGAAATTCTTGGCGTGCTTAATTATCATTGTAGTACTCTACACGTATTGGCGGATTCCCGCCAATACGTGAATAAGAGGTAAGCTGGAGGTGATATTATGGGATCTTTATTTAACTTCGATGATCTGTTTCGCGGAGTGTTTAATATAGAAAATAAAACGGATAATAATGATTCTACACATTCTGTATGTAAACCGAGTTATCGAGAAAGAGAATTAGCCGAGATGGAACGGCGTGAGCAAGAGCGTCGTGAACAAGAGCGTCGTGAACAAGAGCGGTTGGAGCGAGAACGGATTGAACGGGAACGGCAGGAACAAGAACAGATTAGGCAGAAACAGATAGAGCAACAACGCGAACGGGAAAGCTTATTTGCTGATAAAGCGAGATTAGAGGAAGCTATTAAAAAAATCGGTGAAGCCAAAAATATTATTGAATCAGATGGTTTTTTGGGTTTTTGTAAAACTGGAATTAAAATTGATGATAAAGAGGCATTGGAAGGTAAGAATAAGGAATTAGGGCATTCCTTTAGGTGGAAAGGTAATTTGAAAGATAAGTTAGCGACTTATCAAGTTAATGAAACAAATGAGAAATTTCTGAAGTATGTTGATAATGAAGTTGAGGATGTTTTAGTCACTAAAAGAACTGATTACGAAAATAGAATTTTTCAATTAGATTATGGTAATGTTTTGGGTGGCTTTGGATCATTTGTCAATAATTGTCGTTCTCTTTCTGAAAAAAATAGCAATTAGGAGATGTTAGTGGATATGGAAATTAAAATAGATACGAGCTCTACGTCGATTTTTGTCAATGATTCTATTGAGAATAATATGTGTGATCTTAACCGCAAATTGATAGAGTTGCCAGATGATAAAGATCTTGTGCTTCAGGTTATTGACGGTTATAGGGATTTATATTCGAAAATAAAAGAAGTATTACAAAAATATGGTGAATTATTACGACGTGACTTTGTTGATATAAAAGCTATGCTTGAAGAATATAAACAAGTTGATCAAGAAGAAGCAGATAAAATGTTGTAAGTTACATAAGTTAGGAGTCGGGATTAAATGGAAAGTTTTGAAGCTGAAAAAGTCAGATCCTCATTTGTGGTTGATCACGAAAAAATGGCAATATTTTGTGAGGCTTATTATGATTGCTGCACAGAATGGGGTGATAACATAGGTTATTCGCTATTAAATTTGAAGAACTATATTAATGATTCTCAATTTAGTGGTTATGGTGTAACGAGGTTAAAAGAATATATTCAGACGATTCATTGTAACTTACTAGATGATTTAGAGAAGTTGATTAATCTACAGATTCAGGCTGGTTTGGAGAATTATAGTAAGGACATAACTTCAATAGATGATAATAAAACTGCACATTATCAGGCTGATGAGATTGTCTGTATTAAGAATACGCTTGATAATTCCTTAAAGAAGGGGAAAGGAGTTCAAACAGATATAACGACACAATTGAACTCAATATCCGATCTTATAGAAATAAGTAGTTGGAATAATGCAACGAGTAGAATGGATTTTGAAACTTCGCATGAGAATGCAATTACATTTTTGAACAAAATTATAGAGGATATTGTTGTTACAGAGCAATCTCATTATAATGCCTTATCAGAAAAATATAATACCATCGAAACAATTGATAAATTAATTCAGGAATGTTTGGATAAAGATAGGGATTTTCGCGTCAATTTCGATGAAAATAGTACTCAGTATCTGAACAGTTGGACACAATATTCGGATATGTCGATTAAGTTAGAGAAAGATATAGATGAGAATAGAGAAAAATACGTAGCATCCATTGAAGATGGAAAAAAATGGTGTTCAGATGTAAAGGAGTATAAAAAGCGAGAGGATGAAGCAGCATTCGTAAATACACTTGTGGATGTGGGATGTAAAGTTTTTACTATAGCAGCAGCTGTTGCTACGGGGGGCTCAAGTTTGTTAATAACAGGCGCTGTGACTGGTTGTATTACTGGAGCAGTTAAGAGCGCTGTTAAATATACTACCGATGCATATGTGCAGGATCCCAATATGTCCACATTTAATTCGGATGAATATTGGGAGAAAATATTCATCGGTGGAGCGCAAGGCACGTTTTCAGGTGCTATTGACGCTGTTGTAAAAATTGACATAGGCATTCCTGTTGTTGGAAATGTTCTTGAAGAGGTAACAACAGGTTTTGCTAAAAGATTGACAAATGCATTGATTGAGGAAGGTTATGGATGGGTATTTCCGAAAGATGGAAATCGTGATTTTGATTGGTCCAAGATAGGTAAAGCTGTTTGGGACACTGATGAAATTGTAGATGATATTTATTCTGGCACAAAAAAGGGTATCACAAAAGAATTTAATAAAAAATATCTTGATGACTATTTGAACCAGAAACTTGGTTCAGATAGATTAAGTAGAGGGTTTATAGTGGGAAGCCATGAAGAAGTAGTCTGGGGGGTAATTGATCGTGCCGGTAATGAAATAATAAACGGACATACAGATTCAATATTAGAGGAGGCATTAGATAAAAAACAAATATCATTAGACATTTTAAAAGGTGGTATGTCAACTGGAACAAAAAATTGGGGGGCAGGATATAAAATGTCAGAAAGTGATTTGAGGCAAGATTTAGAAGCCGATATGGTTCTTTCAAGCGCAATGAGTAGTTCTCCGGCTCAGTTTGTAGAAGACGGTGGGGATATAGTACACGAGGCAAATGGTGATTATACCGCTACTGATAAGAACGGTATTTATATAAGAATCAATAGTAATGGTGAACGTATTGAATGGCAGTCTTCTAAAAATACTCAAAATGTAGAAGTCGTTAGTGGCGAATTTAGAAAGGGAGGAATAGGAAATGACAATTAAAGGTTATGGGAATGCTGTTGATGAACAAATTGATTCATTTAAGAATCAGATAGGGTGTGATGAATTGCCTGTTGAGTATGTTTCATTCTTGAAACACACAAATGGTGGTGAGATTGAAGGGGATGCAATTCATATTATTACCAGAGACAATACATATGAGATTAAGTTCCGACGATTTTTTGGTTTTGTAGATGATGATAAAACAGACCTTCGTAAGGCTAACTCGGATACTCCATTTGGGGAAGAGAATGTTGCAATTATCATTGGAGATGATTCGATAGGAAATGTTTTTTTACTATATCCTGTTGAAGATAAAATGTCAGTATTTTATTGCGATATTAATGGTTTGATTAATCCAACAAAGGATAGTTCTAATACATATAAGGTTGCAGATTCGTTTGGTGATTTGTTAAGTAGAATGGAACTTGACTATTTGATAGGAGAAAATGAGAACAATGATTATGTAAATTATTATCCTTTGGGTACGGTTGTTTTGCTGAAATCAGCAAATAAAAGATTAGTAATTATTGGCCGTGGATTAATTATCAATAATGATAATCGAGAACTGTTTGTTGATTACGTTGGAGCAACATTTCCAGAAGGTTTATTAAATAATCGTGTTGCTTATTTTAACAAGGAAGCTATTGATAAGGTGTTGTTTGAAGGATTCGCTGATGATGAAGATAAGTATGTTGTGGATAAAATAAATGTCTTTCTAAAAGAGCACCCCGAGATGGAACATCTGGATGTGGCAACAACAGAATTAGTAGAGGACTAACTATGCTCACATATTATCTTTTGACCAAAGAAGGTAAGAGAATACCGAATGAGGATTCCATCGGAATGGTGGAGGAGGACGGAGTCTACTGTTTTGCAGTAGCGGATGGACTTGGTGGACATGGAAAAGGAGAAGTGGCCTCTGCACTGGTGGTAGAAAAAAGTCTGACTAAGTTCGTGGCAGAACCGAAGGGAGATACGATTCTTGCTGAAGCATTTGATTATGCGCAGTCTGAATTGTTGAGGCTACAGCGTGAAAAACGTTCTCAGAATGAAATGAAGAGTACACTTGTGTTATTGCGAATCAAGGATAATTTTGCGCAGTGGGCACATATTGGTGACAGTAGATTGTACTATTTCTGCAAGGGCAAACTGAAACTCAGAACTCTTGACCATAGTGTTCCGCAGATGTTAGTTGCATCCAGACAGATTCGAGAGAAGGATATTCGACATCATTCTGACCGCAATCGTTTGTTGCGAGTAATGGGGATGGAATGGCCTGAACCACGCTATGAAGTGGCTGTTGAACGAGAACTGAAATCGAATAAGAAGCAAGCTTTTCTTATGTGTTCGGATGGATTCTGGGAGTTGATTGATGAAAAAGCAATGGAAAAATGCTTAAAAACTGCATCAAGTCCCGAGGAATGGGTTCTTGCTATGGAGAAAATAGTTCTAGAAAACGGGGCTGACACAAATATGGATAATTATACTGCCCTGGGAATATTTGTGGAATAGTTGTATGAAAATAGAAATTGATGGGAAGTCTCTTTTGGGAAAGAGGGAAGAACAACAAGATTATTTTGTTTATCGGCAAGGACAACCGCTAACACTTGCAGTCGTTTGTGACGGAATGGGTGGAATTGAAGGCGGTGCAATGGCAAGTAGACTTGCTGCGATAACATTCAAGGATGATCTTAAAACGGTTTCTGATACTAGTAATATTCCGAAATTGCTAGTGTCAGAAGCTAAAAAAATAGACGATTTAGTGTTTCAGCAGACAGATAATCGTGGAAAATGGATAGACTGTGGAACAACGATTGTAGCGGTAGTGATTGAGAATAATCATCTCCATTGGCTTAGCGTTGGAGACAGTCGTATTTTCATTTGTAGAGGAAACGAGATGCTACCGTTGAACCGAGAGCATAATTATCGTTTACAACTGGATCAACTACTCAAAGAAAATAAGATAACCATTGATGATTACCAGAGTGAGGAGCGTAAAGCGAATCAACTAATTAGTTATATCGGTGTTGGAAATGTAAATATCATGGATATCAATGAGAAACCTTTTGAATTAGTTCAGGGCGATCGAATATTGTTGTGTTCTGATGGGTTGACTAAAACCGTTGACGAGGAATCGATTCGTTCTGTTATGGGAAACAATCTGAAGCCAAGTGTGATTGTTGAGCAATTATCCATGTTGATTGAAGAGAAGAATAGAAAAGGGCAGGACAATGCAACGTTTGTGTGCATTTCTTGTATGGAGGAATAATTATGAAATTAGTAAGATGTTCAAATGGTCACTTTTATGACGAAGAGAAGTACGGAAACTGCCCTCACTGTGGCAATAGTATTCCTGCTAAAAAGGACGCTACTCATCCGGTTGTAGAAGTTCCTACTGCTAAGAATGAGGAACCGCAACCCAAGAAAGAAGAAGGAAGTGGAAAATCCTTATTTGGTTGGCGAAAGAGCAAGAAAGATATTGAAGAAAAGAATGAAGTAAATACAATAAGTAAAACGCAAAGTATGGAAAATGACGTTGATGACGAAGACGAGAAAACTGCTTACATCCCGATGGAAACTAGTACTACGGACAGACATATGACGGTAGAACAGACGATGCAACCTGTGTCTGTTTCTGTTATGCCGTCGGATAAAGGTGAGCCGAAGCTTGATACAATGCCTACGTCTGCACCGTATATTCCGATTGCTATGCCGACTCCAGTTTCGACGATGAACCAGGCTCCTACGCCTATCCAATCGGTATCTTCCATGCCTTCCCCCACACAGTCTTCCCTCCGTTCAGCCGTAGAGGAAGCACAGGCAGATATGGATGATATCAAAACAGTTGGATATTTTGGTAATGCGACCGGAACAGAACCCGTCGTTGGCTGGTTGGTGGCCATTGAGGGACCGGCCAAAGGAATTAGTTATGAGCTGATTGCCGGAAAGAATTCGATTGGACGTTCCTCGACCATGACGGTGGTGATTGTGCAGGACAATAAGGTGTCGAGAGATAAGCATACGACGGTGATGTATGAGCCGGGTGGAAGGAAGTTCTACCTGTTAGCAGGTGAATCGAATGGAATGGTCTACTACAATGGAGACATTTTGTTAGAGAATAAAGTGCTTGCTAAGGGAGATCGCATTAAGGTGGGCGATTCGGTATTGTTGTTTGTTCCCCTCTGTGGAGAGGATTTCTCCTGGGAAGAGTAAATGCAACCAGGGGAGAAAGAATGGTTAGTAGTGTGTTTTGAGTAAGAAGAAACTGTGGAGAAGGTGTAGGAGATGGAAGTACGTTGTCCACATTGTATGGAATTATTTGATGATGAGTACGAGTTGTGTCCTCATTGTGGATTTATATTGGGAACGAAACCGAAGGAACTGTATCATCTGCATCCTGGGATGATGTTAAATGATCGATACATGGTTGGAACGGTAGTGGGATTCGGTGGTTTCGGAATTGTGTACCGAGCATGGGATACGAAGTTAGATATCATGGTCTGCATTAAGGAGTATTTTCCGGCGGCTATTGTGACCCGTACCCCGGGGACGAAACGTGTAATTCCCCTTGGTAGAAGCAATAAGTTGGAGGAATATAAGCGGAATCTGGAATTGTTCATTGACGAAGCGAAGAATACGGCGAAGTTCAATACCCATCCGAATATCGTGAATATCTTCAATTATTTTGAAGAGAACGGAACGGCCTATATGGTTATGGAGTTCATGGAGGGCGAGACACTTAAGGATTTCCTGAAGGATAATGGCGGTACGATTGATGTGGATACTGCGGTTGATATTCTGATGTCCGTAATCTCAGCATTAAAAGAAGTACACAAGCAGAAGATGTTACACCGTGACATTAGTCCGGATAATATTTTTATCTGCTCCAACAATAAGGTGAAACTGATTGACTTCGGTGCGGCGAAATTCTCGGACGATGAGAAGGAGAAAACCCGTGAAATCGTGTTGAAGCCGGGCTATGCGCCTCCGGAACAGTACCAATCGAAGAGCGTACAGGCTCCCTGGACCGATATCTATGCACTGGGGGCAACCTTGTATCGTGCGATTACGGGTGTGGTTCCGCAAGAGTCCACCAATCGTGTAGAGGAAGATTTGCTTAAGAATCCGAAGGAATATGATGCGAATATTCCGGATTATATTGATTCTGCGTTGATGCGAGCAATGTCGGTAACGCCGGAGTTTCGTTTCCGTAGTGTGCAGGAATTCGAGGATGCTATTGTTGGTAAGAAAATCATGCGTTCCGAGAAACAGCAGCGTAGATTCTTATTGATACGTCGTCTCATTACGGTTGGTGTTGCATTAACGATTATTTCGATTGCTGCCGGTATCACGTATAAGCGAATGCGCGATAAGCAGCGTTTGGCGGAACTTTCTGAGTGCACCATCTCGATGTGGATGCCCTATTCCGACGAAGAGGGGGCTTATGACAATGCGCAGAGACTGGTCCGTGGACTTACCAGTGAGTTCGAGAGAGATTATGAGCAGGTTACCATCGAGGTTGCCTATATTCCGGAGAGTGAATATTCTTCTCTTCTAGCGGATGCCTTGCAAAAGGGTGAGGGACCGACCGTGTTCTGTTCACAATATCTTACGGAAGAGACCAAGCAGTACGCGACGAATCTTAAGGATATTATGAAATTGATCTCCGGGGATGCTTATTATTATTTGGCAGATTATGAGACTTATTATCCGGAACGAGATTGTCTGCCCATTGGCCTGGAGTTTGATCTGGAGTATCGCAATATTAAGTTATACGCAGAGGGAGATACGAATCCTTCCTCGGATCTGGAGGCGTTCCTGTTACAGGAAGCTGGCTGCTATATTGGCAGCGTATCCGATTATCGCTCTATTCAGATGACCATTCCCGGCTATTATGTAGTGGATATGCCTTCGGCAGGCCTACCTACGGCAACCTTTATCTGGGAGTGGAGTGTAAATAACGAGGCTTCAGCGAAGTGCAAGAATGCCGGTAAACGATTATTGTATTATTTCCTGGGAGAAAATGCGCAGGATGTGATGTTTGTTCAAAATGCGAATGGACTTCCGCTTAACAGAATTATGATGGATGTCTATCTTGAGGTGAATTCCGAGCTGGAATTTATTGAAGAGAAGATGAATGAAATAACGGTGGAGATGTAGAGATGTTAAGAAGATGTATGGGCTGTATGGAGGAATATGACGACGAATATGAGGTATGCCCTCATTGCGGTTATATTCATGGGTCAGATGCAGAAGAAGCTTATCATATGCAACCGGAGAGTATTCTTGGTGGCAGATATATCGTGGGAAAAGTGCTTGGCTTCGGTGGCTTTGGCGTTACTTATATCGGATGGGATGCAGAACTGGAACGTAAGGTAGCCATCAAAGAGTACCTTCCCAGTGAGTTTGCGACCCGTATGCCGGAGCAGACGCAGGTAACGGTGTTTAGTGGGGATCGTGCGGAACAGTTCTCTTCCGGTATGGAGAAATTCATGGGAGAAGCGAAACGTTTGGCGAAGTTCCATGCCACCAATGGTATCGTTCATATCTACGATAGTTTCTCTGAGAATAATACGGCTTATATTGTGATGGAATACCTGAAAGGAGAATCGCTCAAGAGTTATCTTGAGCGTGTCGGCAAGATTCCTGTGGAAGAGGCAGTCGATATTATCCTTCCCATTCTCTACGGGCTGAAAGAAGTACATGCGCAGGAGATTATTCATCGAGACATTGCTCCGGATAATATTTTCCTAACGGATGACCTCATGGAGGATGGTAAGCGTGGGGTCAAGCTTCTGGACTTCGGTTCGGCGCGCTTTGCGACGACGAAACATAGTAAGTCCCTTTCTGTTCTGATTAAGCCTGGTTTCTCTCCGGAAGAGCAGTATCGTAGCCGAGGCGATCAGGGCCCCTGGACAGATGTCTATTCCTGTGCTGCGACGCTCTACAAGATGATTACCGGAATTACGCCGCAGGACTCGATGGAGCGTACGGTCAAAGATCTGGTAAAGGCTCCTTCCAAGATGGGCATTAAGCTTAGCAAAGGAATGGAGAATGCGATCCTCAACGCAATGAATATCAAGATTGAGAATCGTACTGCCAGTGTAGAGGAATTCATCGCTGAATTAGAGAACGAGTCTACCGCCCGTAAAAAAGAACATATTAAGAAGGTCGATGTGGGTAAATGGCCCCTTTGGCTTAAGATTACTGCTGGTGCCGCAAGCGCGATGGTTGCGACATTTATTGTGTTGCTCGCAACCGGAGTGATTCACTTTAATATCGGGAAGACCAGAAAAAGTGTCGTTCCGGATGGATTCGTTCGTGTCCCGAATGTTGTGAATAAACTACTGACCGATGCAGAGGAGTCCATCTATGGAGCCAAGATTCAGTACTCCATCGTAGGAAAAGAGTATTCGGACGTCATCGAAAAGGATCGAATCCTTAGCCAGAATATCAATGGTGGTAACATTATCGAGGAGAATTACGTCATTAACCTTACCATCAGCGGTGGAGTGGAATGTTTTGAGGTTCCGAATGTTGTGGGATATTCGGAAGAAAAAGCGTCCTCACTTTTGGAAGAGATGACTTTTGTGACCGTAGTGGAAGAACAGTATGATGCGATGATTTCTGCGGGATATGTTATTAGCCAGAGCGAAGAACCTGGATCGATGTTAGCGCATGACAGTGAGGTTGTCATTGTTGTTTCCATGGGTCGAGACCCGGAGGAAGAATTCATGGCAGCGAAGGTTATCATGCCGAATCTGGTGGGAATGAAACTGGCGGATGCGATGCAGGAAGCTGCGAAGTATGGTATTTTGCTGAACTTCGAAACGGTCTACAGCAACACGGTTGACGCGGACATCGTTATGGAACAGAGCGTAGAGCCGGATACCGAAATTATGAATGATGAAGAGGTATCTCTGGTCGTGTCTCTGGGTAAGCACTATGAGAAGGTGCCGAATGTTATCCATGATCAGGAGAAGGAAGCACAGAAAAAACTTAAGAATAAATCTCTCAAATACGAAATCACCTACGAGGAGAGTGACATTGTCGCTGCAGGGCTGGTTATGAGTCAGAGCATCGATGAAGGAACGGTTGTCTTAGCGGATACGGTCATCAAACTGGTTGTTTCCTCGGGACGTGGTTCCTTCGAGATGCCTTCTGTAACGGATATGACGAAAGAGGATGCTAAGACCAAATTAACCGGGCTGGGACTGACGTTAGACTATGTCTATGAACATAGTGATTCGGTTAAGAATGGCCGAGTTATCTCTCAAAGTGTGGAAGCTGGCACCCGCGTATTTGCTGGAAATAGTGTTGTCTTAACCATTAGTTCCGGTGCGGAATTATTCAAGGTGCCGGATGTTAAGGGCAAGACCGAAGAGGACGCAATCGCAGAATTAAAGGCACAGACTCTGGTGGTCAAAGTAAACGATAATTATGATGATAATGTTGCGGCAGGTCTTGTCGTAGATCAGACACTGGAACCGGGCACTTCTCAGAAGCGAGGCGCGTCGATTACCATAACGGTAAGTAAGGGAAAACTTCCGGTACAGATTACTCTGCAAGCTGGAACAAATGCAACGGTTGATGGTAAATCTTCTGTACAGCGAACGGTGTATGCAACGGATACGTATGGTACTTTGCCTGATCCTACGAGAACAGGATATACCTTTGCAGGTTGGTTTACGGAGGCTTCTGGTGGTAGTAAAGTTAGTCCAGATACGAAGGTTGAGAATCGAACTGGGCATGCGTTATATGCGCATTGGGATCCGATTAAGTCTAAGGTGACCTTTGACGTTAATGGAGCAGGTATTAGTGTTCCTAATCCGATTACGGTTACGTATGATGGAAAATATGATAATCTGCCGGATATAACCAGAACCGGTTATAATTTTGATGGTTGGTTTACGGCAGCATCAGGTGGCACTCAGATTACGAAAGGAACACAAGTTGCCATCACATCGGAACAGAAATTATGGGCGCATTGGACAGCGAAGACATATACGGTAACCTATGATGCGAATGGTGGCTCGGTTACTACGAAAAATGCTTCTGTGACATATGATAAAACATATGTTTCTTTGCCTACCCCTACAAGAACGGGATACACGTTCGATGGGTGGTATAATGCAAAATCAGGTGGCACTAAAATAGGAACAACAACAAAAGTTACTACAGCCAATGATCATACCTTGTATGCGCATTGGAAAGCGAATACATATACGGTAACCTATGATGCGAATGGTGGCTCGGTTACTCCGACAAGTGCTTCTGTGACATATGATAAGACATATGATAATTTGCCTAAGCCTACAAGAACGGGATACACGTTCGATGGGTGGTATACTGCAAAATCAGGTGGCACTAGAATAGAAACAACAACAAAAGTTACTACGGACAAAAACCATACCTTGTATGCGCATTGGACTGAAAATACATATACGATTAGTTTTAATGCAAATGGAGGAAGTGGAACCGTTAATTCGCAGAGTGGAATTATGTATAGTGCGACTGTTACATTAAATAAGAATCAATTTAAAAGAGATGGTTATACCTTTAAGGGGTGGAGCACCTCCAATAACGGTAAGTCTATCTATTCTGATGGACAAACTGTTACAGGTTTGACTTCCACGAATAATGATACGGTTACACTCTATGCTGTATGGGAACCGAATAAGTATATTGTGACAGTTATATTTAAATCTGTAAATGGAACTGAATTGGGAACCGTAACGGTAGAAGGTAAGCAGGGTGATACACCGAATATTACATTACCAGACTATACTGGATATAATAAACCAAGTAGTTCTCGGCAGATACAAATTTCATATGATAATTTGAAGGTTGAGATTAGTGGATACGAGCCAATAAAGCAAGGAGATTATACAGAAGATAGTTCAAATTCAGTTTTTTATGAGTTCTGGGATCATAGTCCTAAGGATTCAATATATTGCAGTGAAACTCATGTATTTATAAAAGGTGGATTAAAGATTTATCAGCAAAGAGTAAACGCAACATCTGTTAAGATTCGCGTTATCATTACTTCTACCATCGAACCGAATCATGCCTTGAATTACGATGATTTATTTAAAGTGACTTGTGGAACATATGACTCGGGATATCAATATATGCAACGGTATAATGCATCTGATACATTTGATTCGTATGATCGGTCGACATGGTGCTGGTACAATTCATCGAGTACTAAAAGAGATACAAAACAAATAGATTTTGGCTGGACTTCGATAGGTGGGCTTACGGCAGATAGTGCATATGTAGAACTGACAATTACTCGTGAGGATGGACTGCACAATACATATACGAGAAGCGTTCGTGTTCCTATCGATAAATGGTAAATTAAATATAACAAAACATAGGTAGCATTGTAGTAATTAGAGGCAGTTATCCCTGATATTTATATAAGTGCATCACTATATAAATATTGAGATAACTGTCTCTTTTCTTTGCCTACTATTATTTACAATCTGCTTGTTTTATGTTATTTTTTATCTAAGCAGATTTCTTATGTCCGCGAGGAACCGTCGGATTCCTGTGAGCGGATTGTCTTAACATTCTTTTTTTCATATCTACAAAAATGATTCTGGAAGTCCTGCTTAACAATCCAATATTTTATTTTTTATAGGGCAGGAGAAAACGGAGCATTTGTGGTGCGTCTTTTTCTTTTGCCGGGAAGGAGGCGCGATGAAAGCGTATGAGGAACTGACATTGTCGGATGATTTTATGTTCGGGAAGGTCATGGAGAATGAGGAACTGTGCAGAGAGGTT
>JAZQQG010000015.1:0-103236 GCA_045628945.1 Lachnospiraceae bacterium | reverse complement strand
GGACATCCGAATGGATGTCCTTTTTTCGTAGAGCGCGAGACAGATGTGAAAACTCGCCCGAAGGGCGGGCGAGAATCCGAAAGGGATTCTCGCGGCAACGCATCTTTTGATGCGCTGCCTGTCGATTCCCCGTCCGCGGACATCCGAATGGATGTCCTTTTTGCAGAAGTGAATTGACGAAATATATCTGTGAACATATAATATTGTTTGGTCATCATAATTTTTGAGATGACAGTAATAACGATTCATAGTAAAGGAGAATTTTATGAGAAAAGTAGCTGCTTTTGCATTGGTTTGTACAATGGTTTTTGCTCTGGCTGCTTGCGGTAAGAAGCCGACAGAGGATAAAAAGACGACCGATGCTACCCAGGAGAACCCTGTTTCTGCACAGGAGACGAAAGACGATACGTCGGAGCCCCAGCAGGGAGTTGTAGATGTTAATCCGGTTGAGCTTCTGTTCCATCCGGCTAAGGCGGGAAGCTACGCAACGATTAAGGTTGACGCTTCTGTAAAAATGGATGATGAATCCGCATGGTTGGGGTTATGCCCGGCAGGGAAGGATTATATTACGGAATCAGAGGCCGATGAGGTTGATGTAATTTGGTATTCCTTGGATTGGCGCGATAATGAGGATGATCCTTATGTGTGGGCTTGTGATTTTTCTGAGGTTGAGGATGGCACTTATGCGCTTGTTATCGCAACCTCGGACGACGAAAATGTCGGATATATCGCAATTCAGCTTACTATGGTAAAAGATGGTGAGAATTTAACCTTCGATTATTCGAATGCAGAGTTGAAGGAAAGACCTTAGTTTTGTTTCAATAGGTGAACCGCTATTCTCAAAATAATGGTACAGAAAGGACATCCGAATGGATGTCCTTTTTTCGTAGACGGCAACTCGGTAATATGCCATAATTGTGATATGGGAAAGGGCGATGAGCATATGAGCGAAAAAAGAATTGCGGCATGCGGAAATGATTGTTTGTCTTGCTGACGGAGCAGGGGATCAACAAGTCGCTTTGAGGGAAAACAATGGAAAAAGTACAAGCAATAGAGCAGGCCGCCATAGCACTTCTGCGGGACGGCAAAGAGCAGGCGAAGACCATCATTACAAAGGAATATCCTTTTTGCAGATTGTCCTCCGAGGAACGTAAGTATACAGAGAAACAGAAACTGGCGCAATTTATCCGGGACGGCTTTATCGATCGCTATAGCGGCGGGAAGCTTTTGAATCCGGGGATTCTTAAGGTATTGTCTTTTTATTGTCCGGAGGAGTTTCCTTACCATCCACACTGGAAAATGGAGGAATGCCATTCTGCCTATTGGGAATTTGTGCCGACCGTGGATCATATCGTGCCGGTGGCCCTTGGAGGAGCGGACACAGAGGAGAACTGGGCATCCACGTCCATGCTCCACAATTCGATCAAAAGCAATTGGACACTGGAGCAGCTTCAGTGGCACTTATATGATGCCGGTGACTTTGAGGCATGGGATGGGCTCACACATTTGTTTCTTCAGCTTGTGGAGCAGGAGGAAGCGCTATTGACGGATTCCTACATCCGCAAATGGTATAGACTTTCGAAGGCCGCTGTGGCAAAACGGGGATAAGGGAGAGAGACAATGCACACAGAAGAGAATAGACAAAAAAGAACATTCTCAGAGACTTTGTTTCGTTATGGCCTTTTTCTTGTGGGGTTATTGATCGCTTCGATGGGGGTGGCATTCTCCGCAAAAGCGGGTTTGGGAACCTCGCCGGTGTCTTCCGTACCGTATTCGGTGTCAAGGGTAAACGGACTGTTATCTTTTGGCGGCTGGCTGAATCTTATGAGCGTTCTCCAGATATCGGTGCAGGTGTTGCTGCTTCGCAAGCGTTGTCACCCGGCGGAAATCGTAATTCAAACGGGACTGGCATTCGTGTACGGGTATCTGACGGACTTTTCCTGCTACCTGATTCGTGGACTAAGACCGGGAAGTTACGGAGTACAGTTTGTATTCATGCTGCTTGGCTGTCTGATTCTGGCAATCGGATTGTGGGTGCAGCTTCGCGGTGGCGTCGCAATGCTTCCGGGAGAGGCGATGAATCGTGCAATTGCGACAGTGAGCGGTAGAAGGTATGAGAACGTTAAAATTTTATTTGATATCATCTACATTGCGGTGGCGGCAGTCATCTCATTGATTGGCTTGGGTCGACTGGAAGGCGTGCGAGAAGGAAGTGTTATCGCAGCGATTCTGGTGGGAATGCTAATCCGGGGAATCAGCGGAATTTGGCGCAAATTCGGTTATAAGTAATGCTTATCGCCGAGTATTGTAATTAGG
This sequence comes from Lachnospiraceae bacterium, assembly GCA_045628945.1. Taxonomy (GTDB): domain Bacteria; phylum Bacillota; class Clostridia; order Lachnospirales; family Lachnospiraceae; genus RGIG4034. The sequence continues at coordinate 100,920 of JAZQQG010000015.1, read as the reverse complement.
AATTATACATAAAATGAATCGCGCGTTATGATGTCACTATCAGAAAGCATTGTGCTTAAGTTTTTTGCGAAGAGAATACTCTTTGGGACAATGCGAAAACAGAGGAGAGTGACAGTATGAGCGAGTACAGTAATCAGATTAAGAATAGCGAAGAGGAGAACCATTATCGAATTGCAACCCGATTCATTCACGCAGGGAATACCCGTGATGAATTCACCGGTGCCGTAAATGTACCGATCTATCAGACCAGTACGTTTTCTCAGGTGGTTCCCGGAGAACATAAAGGCTATGAATATTCACGTTCCGGTAATCCGACCCGCAAGGCGTTGGAGGATTTGATTGCGGACCTGGAGGGCGGTAAGTTCGGATTTGCTTTTGCATCCGGTTTGGCAGCAATCTCTACGGTGCTCAGCATTTTTCAAGCCGGTGATAAGATTGTAATCTCGAATGATGTATATGGCGGAACCTTCCGTCTTCTGGATAAAGTGTTCAAAAACTATGGGATCGGATACATCTCGGTGGACACCTCGGATCTTGCGCAGGTTGAGGCGGCGATTACGGAGGAGGTCAAGGCAATCTATGTGGAGACGCCGACAAACCCTCTGCTCGGAATTACCGATCTGGCGGCGATTGCGGCCCTTGCCAAGAAGCATCATATCCTGTCCATCGTGGATAACACCTTCTATACCCCCTATATTCAGAGACCGTTAGAGTTTGGAATCGATATTGTACTTCATAGTGCAACGAAGTATCTGGGAGGTCACAGCGACCTGATTGCCGGTCTGGTGGTAGTACGTGATGAGACGTTGGCTTCAAAGATTGGATTTTTGCAGAATGCTATCGGTGGAATCCTTCAGCCCTTTGATTCTTTCCTGCTGATCCGAGGGATTAAAACCCTTGGGGTACGTTTGGACCGCCATGTATCGAATGCGGAGCGAATTGTTGAGAAGCTGGTTGCTTCTCCTGATGTTAAAAAAGTATATTATCCCGGCCTATCCTCCCATCCCGGATATGAGTTAAACCGGAAACAGGCTTCTTCCGGTGGGGCCATGATTTCTTTTGAGTTGACGGAGGGACATGATCTGAATGCTCTTTTCCGCAAACTCAAGGTCATTACTCTGGCAGAGAGCCTTGGCGGTGTGGAATCCCTGATTGAACATCCGGCCTCCATGACCCATGCTTCGATCCCGAAGGAGATTCGCGAGAGCATCGGATTGGGCGACGGACTGCTTCGCCTGTCGGTAGGTATTGAGGACGCAGAGGATCTGATTGAGGATCTGTTCGGCGCAATTGAGGCTTCGAGGGGGTAATACGATGGCAATCTATCACAACATGCATGAATTAATCGGAAATACTCCGATGGTTGCGTTGGAGACAACCAATCAAGACTACGATTCCAATATCTATGCAAAGCTTGAGTTTTACAATCCTGCCGGGAGCGTGAAGGACCGCGTAGGGAAGTATATGATTGAGGACGCTGAGCAGAGGGGAATCTTAAAACCGGGCGGAACAATCGTAGAGGCAACCGCCGGTAATACCGGACTTGGCATCGCATTTGCAGCGCTGGGAAAGGGGTACCATGTTACCTTTGTGGTACCGACGAAATTCTCGATCGAGAAACAACAACTGATGATGGCCCTCGGGGCCGAGATTATCAATACGCCGAGAGAAGACGGAATGCTTGGCGCAGCGAAGAAGGCAGAAGAGCTTCTTCAGACGATTCCGAATTCCATTGCGCTGCGCCAGTTCAAAAATATGAGTAATCCGAAGGCCCATTATGAGACTACCGGCCCGGAAATCTACCGGGATATGGACGGAAAGATTGATTATATTGTCCTGGGTGCCGGAAGCGGTGGCACCTTAACCGGTATCGTTCGTTACCTAAAAGAACAGAATCCGTCGATTCAAGCGGTTCTGGCAGATCCGGTCGGTTCGACCATCGGTGGCGGCGAGCATGCGGATTACAACATCGAGGGAATCGGAAACGATTTCATTGCAGATACCTTAGATATCCAGCTTGTGGATTCCGTGATTAAGGTAACCGATGCCGAGGCCTTTGCGGGCTCCAGAACCCTTGCCTGCAAGGAAGGGATTATTGCAGGAAGTTCTTCGGGAGCCGCCTATGCCGCCGCAGTAAAACTTGCAGGGACGGTTCACAACGCAAATATTGTAGTCGTATTCCCTGACCGAGGTGATCGATACTTCAGCACGGGATTATGGCAAAGAGAGGACCATTCATGACCATTCTTCAACTCAAATATGTCATCGCAGTATCGACATCCTCTTCCATGCGAGAGGCTTCCGCGAAACTTTACATCTCGCAACCCGCTCTGTCCCAGGCTATCAGCGATCTGGAAGAGGAACTCGGGATCCGAATTTTTGACCGAACCAATAAGGGAATCACGGTCACGCCGGAGGGCACCGAGTTCATCAGCTTTGCCAAGCAGGCAGTCAGCCAGTATCGGCTGGTGGAAGAGAAGTATCTTCACAATGAGGCGGATCGAGAGTATAAGACCATTTCGATGCAGCATTATGTCTTTGCGGTGCAGGCCTTTGTCAAAGCGGTGCAGAGATCACATGCGTCCAAGTATTCCTACTTCGTGAACGAGACCAAAACCGATGAGGTCTTAATCAATGTGCGGGATTTCAAAAGTGAAGTTGGCGTGCTTTCTTATTCGAAAAATACGCAACAGCTTCTTTTCAAACTGCTTCGCGAGTATGACCTGGAATTTACCCCGCTTATGGTGTGCCAGACCTATGCGTACCTTACGAAGAAACATCCGTTGGCCAAGCGTACGGAGGTTTCGATTGAGGAGTTAAAAGAGTACCCCTGCGTTACCTTTGACCAGACGAGTGACACGGAATTCTATCTGTCGGAGGAAGCCCTGGCGGGATATTCTTTTGACCGAATTATTCGTTCCAACGATCGTGCAACCTCCTGCGAACTGATGGCACTGTTGGATGGTTTTGCCATCGGGACCGGAATCATGACCGAGAGCAATGCGCTTAAGGATATTTTCCTGTCGATTAAGATTCGTGAAGAGGATCCGCTGACCATCGGCTACATCACCAAGAAGAACCATATTCTGAGTGATTTTGGAAAGATTTATGTAGAGGAATTGAAAAGGTTTGAAAATCGCCTCAGTTGATTAGGAGCATGGAATGGTTACCGTAGACTTGATTACCGGCTTTTTGGGATCCGGAAAAACAACCTTTTTATTAAAATACGCCAGAAGGCTTATCGACCGCGGCGAACGCATCTGTATTCTGGAATATGATTACGGTGCTATCAACGTGGATATGAAACTGTTGACAAGACTTCGCGGAGCAAATTGTGAGATTGAGATGTTAATGGCAGCCTGTGATCGGGACTGCCTTCTTCGTCGTTTTAAGACCAAACTGATTGCTATGGCGATGAGTGGATATACCCGGGTGATTATCGAACCCTCCGGCATCTTTGACATGGACCAGTTCTATGACACACTTTGTGAGGAGCCGTTGGACAATTGGTATGAGATCGGCAACGTCCTAACGGTGGTCAATGCCGGACTTCCGGAAAACTTAAGCCCGGAGGAGGACTTTCTCTTAGCTTCCCAGGCGGCCGGTGCCGGTTGCATTCTGCTTAGCCGGGTACAGAATTGTACAAAAGAGGAGATTGCGGCCACGAAGGAACATATCGTGCGGGCAGCGGAGGCGATTCGATGTCCCAAACTTGCGGGATTCTATCTGGAAAAACCATGGGATGAGCTTACAGACGAGGATTATGACCGAATTTTGTCGGCCGGATATCACAGTAACGATTATGTGAAACGAATCAGTCCGGAGGAATCCTCTTTTACACAGGTGTGCTTCTTGAATCACCCAAACAGCCTGTCCCGGTTAAAAGAGAAGGCGGCTGTCCTGTTTGCGGATTCCGCTTATGGGGAGGTGCTTCGGATCAAAGGCTTTGCGAAGGATGAGACGAAGAGCTATCTTGTGAATGCAACGCCTACGGAGATCAATGTCGATTCGCTGGCAGCGGGGCAGAATGAACTGATTGTAATCGGCAAAAAACTGAATTGCGAGAAGATTACCGAATACTTGATGCAATAATGATACAAAAAGTATGGTACTTTTTTGCGTAAAAAACTGATATTCTGATACTAGGTTAGTATGTAAGGGCGGGAGTAGTCTGTCGCCACAAAATACAAGAAAGGTAAAGGTATATTACATGCAGTTTATTAACGACAATGGTGCACTGGTATGTAAGCGTCAGGGGGAGACCCTGAGAATCGAGCCTTGGGGCAAGGATTCGTTTCGTGTTCGTGCTACGATGTTTCCTGAGTTCACTCCCTATGATTGGGCTTTGACCGAGGACATTGAGAAGGGCACTGCCAAAGTTGAGATGTATCAGATTGATTTCTGGGAGGGTGACGGTCGCATCGGCAAGAGAGACGAGGCTTCCATTACCAACGGTCGTATTAAGATCGTAGTGAATTTCGTAGGTATTATCTCCGTATATCGTGATGATGAGCTTGTATTACGTGAGTATTACAGAAGCTACGGCGGAACCTTATCCAAGGGAAGCCGTTGCCTTAAGATTGTGAACAGAGAGTGGAAGGGTGTCATCGGAGGCTCCGATTATACTCTGAATGTTAAGTGGGATAGCAATGACGGTGAGAAGATCTTTGGTATGGGTCAGTATCAGCAGCCTTACATGGATTTGAAGGGAAGTGTGTTAGAGCTTGCTCAGCGTAATTCCCAGATTTCCGTTCCTTTTATGGTATCCTCTCTCGGATATGGTCTTCTGTGGAATAACCCCGCAGTCGGCCGTGTAACCTTCGGTCAGAATATGACGGAATGGATTGCACAGTCTACGAAGCAGATGGACTACTGGATTACGGTAGCAGATGCTCCGAAGCAGATTCTTGAGAATTACACCGCAGCTTCCGGCCGTGCTCCGATGTTCCCTGAGGACAGAATGGGCTTATGGCAGTGTAAGCTTCGTTATCGTACCCAGGCAGAGGTTCTGGAAGTGGCTCATATGTACGAGAAGGAAGGTATTAAGATCGATCAGATCGTAATCGATTTCTTCCACTGGACCGTACAGGGTGACTGGAAGTTCGATAAGGAATACTGGCCTGATGTTAAGGCTATGGTGGACGAGCTTCACTCCATGGGTATTAAGGTTATCGTTTCCGTATGGCCTTCTGTTGACCGTAAGAGCGAGAACTTCGGACCTATGGTGGAGCAGGGCTTATTAATCAAGACCGAGCGTGGTGCAATGCAGACCTATGATTACCAGGGTGACTGCGTTGAGATTGATCCTTTCAATCCCGAGACCCGTGAGTATGTTTGGGAAGTATGCAAGAAGAATTACTATGACTACGGAATCGATGCATTCTGGCTGGATAACTCCGAGCCTGACTACGGCGTATACGACTTCGAGAACTATCGTTATCAGGCAGGTCCTGCGCTTCAGGTTTCCAATATGTATCCTCAGATGTACAGCCGTGTCTTCTACGATAAGATGAGCAAAATCGGAGACGGTACCGTTGTAAACCTCCTTCGTTGCGCTTGGGCAGGTAGCCAGAAGTACGGCAACGTTGTTTGGTCCGGTGATATTCCTTCGACCTTCGAGTCCTTTGCTGAGCAGCTTCAGTGTGGTCTGAATATGGGTCTTGCAGGTATTCCCTGGTGGACCACCGATATCGGCGGTTTCATGACCGATGATGTGAATGATCCCGATTTCCGTCAGTTACTGATTCGTTGGTATCAGTTCGCTGTATATTCCGCAGTTCTTCGTATGCACGGTGACCGTGGACCTTACAATATTCCCCCTCTTGATACCAGAGACTGGGGTGGCGGATATCTTCATACCGGTCAGCCCAACGAGTTATGGAGCTACGGTGAAGAGAACTACAAGATCATGAAGAAGTACTACGATATTCGTATCGAGATGCATGATTACATTAAGAGCCTCTATGAGGAAGCACATACCAACGGTTCTCCTTTGATTCGTACTATGTTCTACGAGTTCCCTGAGGATGCAAAGTGCTGGGAGCTTAAGGATCAGTACATGTTCGGTAGCGAGTACCTGGTAGCACCGATCTTCCACTTGAACCAGTTCAAGCGTGAGGTATATCTCCCTGCAGGAAAGTGGCAGTTAACCTCCACGAATGAGATCTTTGAGGGTGGTCAGACCGTTACGGTTGACGCTCCGATTGAGTATACTCCTGTATTCAAGAGAGCATAATTCAGATTGGCAATAACAGCACAGTGGGCGGTATATTACCGCCCACTTCTTGTATAGTGGATAGGCAGGAGAGTAAATCATGCAATCCTGCGCCGGAAAGGACAATATGAACAAGAATGAATTTGCATTGACTCCTCCTATGGGATGGAACAGCTATGATTATTACAATACCTCCACCGATGAGGCCTGCGTAAAAGCGAATGCCGACTATATGGCAGAGCATCTGAAGGACTGTGGCTGGGAGTATATCGTTATTGATATCCAGTGGTACAGCAAACATGGACGCCGCAAAAATGACGAGTATCAGTATATTCCTTTTGAACCGGTGGAGATGGATGAGTATTCCAGACTTCTTCCCTGTATTGAGCGTTTCCCGTCTTCGAAAGGAGGCAAGGGTTTCAAGCCTCTTGCAGACTATGTGCATTCAAAAGGACTGAAATTCGGTATTCATATCATGCGTGGTATTCCCCGAATTGCCGCACATACCCATACGGCCATTAAGGGAACGACGGCTACGGCCAACGAGATTGCAGATCCTGCATCTACTTGTTTCTGGAATCCCGATATGTACGGCGTTCGTCCGAGTAAAGAAGCATCTCAGGCTTACTACGATTCCATTATGGAACTGTATGCGGAATGGGGAGTGGATTATATTAAATGTGACGATATCTGTCGCATGGATGCAGATTCTGCGAAGGAAGAGATTCGTATGCTGCATGAGGCGATTATGAAGTGCGGAAGACCCATTGTCTTAAGCCTTTCCCCCGGAGATGCGAAGATTACCGAGGCCTGGTGGTATGAGAAATATGCCAATATGTGGCGTATTACCGATGACTTCTGGGATAAGTGGGATTTGCTTAAGAAGATGTTCTATTACACGGAGCTGTGGCAGAATCATTCCAAAGAGGGCTGCTGGCCGGATTGCGATATGCTGACCTTAGGTACCATGGGCGGCTATCACTGTGGGGAGTATCAGACGAATTTCACCATAGATGAGCAAAAGACCATGTTGTCTCTGTGGAGTATCTTCCGTGCTCCTATGATGCTTGGTTGCGAGATGACGATGCTCGATAAGGAGACCTTAAAACTTATCACCAACAAGGATATTCTGGCAATGCTTAAGCTTCCGACGAGAGCGATGGAGCTTATGCGTGACGATAATCAGGCAATCTGGGCCAATGTCGAGACCGATGCCAAAGACAGTATTCATAAGATCTATGCCGCGGCCTTCAACCTTTCGGAGAAAGAGCGTGAGATTACCGTTGATATTAATGAGATTCTGGAAGGATATCCTTGCAGTTGCAATATGAAAAAAGTCTCCGGCAAGGAATTGTGGACCAAGGAAGAGGTTGACATAACTTGCAAGGATGCAGAACTGACAATGACCGTGAAGGTGGCGCCTCATGGTGTCGCAGTGGTTCGAATCGGGTAAAAATAAGTGGTTGGGGGACGTGCTTCCACAGAAAAGTTTTTTCTACGCCCGCGTAAACGCTAATCGCTCGAAAAATCCTTTTCTGTGCGCACGTCCGTCTCCAAAACTTTATTTGATGAGGGAGAGAAATTCTTATCCGAAAATTCTTTTCGTACAATTTATTGCAGGAATGTAGAAACGGTAGAGTATATAGAAGTGAAGCCCCGAGTGATTTTTCGGGGCTTTGTTTGTGTGTAGATATTCTGCAGAAAAGATGCTTGTTTATGGGGAGGGTGCCGCGAGCGTGAGGAATTCTGTGGCCCTTGCGCGACCCGTAGTGGGATTTGGCGTTCCGATAATAGTTAGCGGAGACTTGCCATGGATGGCAAGTCTAGGCATCGTCGAACCACGGATGTGAGTCGATGCCGCCGCGGTCGGTAGCATAGGGGGTTGCCGGAACGCTTAGTCCCACTAGGGAGGGCAACCGGTCGCAGAATTCCTTATGCTCGGTCAGGCACCCTCAACACGAAAGAATTTCAATGGAAGGCTGTACTCATATCAATAACAAAAACCCCGAGTCATCAACTCGGGGTTTCACTAATTCATATACTCTATTTCACTTGTGCTCTTGCAAGAAGCGAATATGCAATCTAGTAGTCTTATTCTCTACCATCCCAGCAGTAGGTACATAACTTGTCTTTGTCGATGCCGACTGCTTCAAGCATATCATCCAGACGGTTGAAACGAAGAGAGGTGAACTTTAACTCCTTACGAATCTCCTCCACCATGGTCTCGTATTCTTTTGAATCGGGATCTGCGTACTTGTCCAGGACCTCACGAGGATATCCTTCACCCTCCAGTCGCTCAATTACACGACGGGTAATTAAGTCCATCTCGGAAGAGGAACGGGAGAAATTCAAGTATTTACAGCCGAAGAGAAGCGGAGGACAAGCGGGACGGATATGTACTTCTTTTGCACCGCTGTCAAATAAGTATTCCGTCGTCTCACGAAGCTGTGTACCACGCACGATGGAGTCATCGATTAAGAGTAAGCTCTTGTCACGAATCAGTTCTTCAACGGCCAGAAGCTTCATACGGGCAATCAGGTTACGCTGACTCTGCATCGTCGGCATAAAGGAACGGGGCCAGGTCGGCGTGTATTTGATAAAAGGTCTGCTGAAAGGAACACCCGATTCGTTTGCATATCCGACTGCATGTGCAATACCGGAATCCGGAACACCGGCTACGATGTCGGGTTTTACGTTGTCACGACGCGCCATAGCGGCACCGCAACGATAACGCATATTTTCTACGTTTTTGCCTTCGTAAGAACTGGAAGGGTAGCCGTAGTAGATCCATAAGAAGGTACAGATCTTCATATCCTTGCCGGGCGCGTAGAGTGTCTTGCAGGAATCGGGAGTGATGACTGCAATCTCACCGGGGCCGAGCTCACAGTGGTCATGGTAACCTAAGTTCTTGTAGGCAAAATTCTCAAAGGATGCACAGAAAGCACCTTCTTTTTTACCGATGACAATGGGGGTACGTCCCTTCAGGTCACGGGCACAGTAGATTCCGGCGCTGTTCATAAGAAGCAGGGAGAGAGAACCGTCAATGGATTCCAGAGCATAACGAATACCGTCGATTAAGTTATCCTTCTGGTTAATGAGTGCTGCAACCAGCTCGGTTGCATTGATGTCGCCACCGCTCATTTCAAGGAAATGAGAATAGCCGTTATCGAAAAGCTTAGATGCGAGCTCCTCGGTGTTGTTAATTTTGGATACCGTAGTCAGGGAATAGGTACCGTGATGGGAACGGACAATCAGGGGCTGAGGCTCGTAATCGGAGATACAACCGATACCGAAGTTGCCCTTCATCGTGTGAACATCCTTGTCGAATTTCGTACGGAAAGGAGAATTCTCAATGTTGTGAATGGCACGGTTGAAACCGTCCTCGCCATAGACCGACATACCGCCGCGTCTGGTTCCTAAATGGGAATGATAATCAATACCGAAGAAGAGATCGAATACGCAATCTTCCTTCGACGCTACACCAAAAAAACCACCCATGGTAATTAACCGCCTTTCGGGAAATGTGTTGGGTAAGAGCAAGGGAATGCTCTTCTAAATCTTTTATATTGTAGCAAAAGCAATTCTTATTTACAAACTATTTTTCGCGAATGTATAATGGAAAAGTAAGTGAGGATTTTCTATGAATATTGGTTTATTAGTCGGCAATGTCAAAGATGATTTCAGTAACGCAATCTGTCAGGGTGCCATGGAAGCGGCAACTGCACAGGGGGCGAATCTTTTTGTGTTCCCGGGCAAGTATCTGAGTACGACCATCGATGATCCGACTCAGAAGTTTGAATATCAGTACAATACTCTTTTCTCTTACGGAAATTGTAAGGCGATTGATGTATTGATTGTGGCGATTGCAACGATTGCCTACGATTACGATGCCGAGAAGCGGCAGGAATTCTTAAAGCAGTTTGGGGATATTCCGATTATTACGATTGCTTCCAAGGAGGACGGGTATGCCAGTGTGCTCTATGACAACGCCACCGGTCTCTTAGAAGCAATGGATTACCTTGTAAATGTGCGTCGTAAGAAGCACTTTGGTATTGTCAGCGGACCGCTTACGAATGTCGATGCCGCTGAGCGCTATGAAGCGGTGATGGGCTTTTTGGAGAATGCCGGAATTGCTGTCATCAAAGAGGATATTATTTTTTCCGAGCTGACCTTCCTATGCGAGAAGGATGTCGGAAGACTGTTGGATCACGATCCCGGCATCGAGGCCATTGTGTGCAGTAACGACTCGATGGCAATCGGGGTCTATTCCGCCATGAAAAAAAGAGGACTACATCCCGGCACGGATATCAGTGTGGTGGGCTTTGACGATATTCCTTATGCGAAAAACATGGAGCCGCCTCTGGCTACGGTACGTGCCGATGCGGCGGATCTCGGACGTTCGGCGGTCAATGTGGCCTGCGAATATCTGAAGGGCGGAGAACTGACGGATACGCGTGTGGATACCACCTTTATTCCGCGTGAATCGGCGGAGTATGGCCTGAACAATCTGGAACGTGAGGTGATGGAATTCGTGAACCGCCTGGATTCTGCCTCCGACATGAAGGGGGCCGGTGAAAAGGCTGCGGAATTTATTATCGGTAAGCGTGATGGAGTGGCGGGAACTCCGTTCTATGAAGATTTGTGTTCCTTCCTTACGCTTTTCCTCCGGGTGCTCTTCGGAACGACCGAGAACGAGACGGCGGTGATTGAACTCTATCGTCTTTTTAAGGCGTTGACCACGAAGGAACGGTTGAGGAGAATTGACCTGTCGCTTTTGCAGAGTTTCCTGCAGAGTTGTTATTACTATATCGGAACCGATCATATGGAAGAGGAGAACGTTCGACTTACCTTCCGACTGATTATGCATATCTCCGCAAAGATGGACGAATTCCAGAGTATGCAGTTACATGCTCTTCGTGCGGCACAGGATGACCATAATCACATTTTGAATATCATTTCCCGTGATGTACTGACGGCGAGCGTGGACTATGAATCGAGCTATTACAGTACCATGTGGAATCTGCATCTGCTTGGGATTCAGCAGAGCTATCTCTATGTATTTCCGAAGCCGATTCGGCACCTGCAGGGCGAGGAATGGGTATGTCCCGATGAAGTGCTTCTGAAAGCATACCAGCATGGAAATGAGAGCCATGGTGTGGAGCGAACGAAACAGAAGATGAGTTTAAATCAAATCTTCCATAACTCCTATATGCTTCCGAACCAGCCGGCAAACTTCATTGTGCTCGACCTGTTCTGCGGTGATCTGCAGTATGGTCTGATGCTGTGTGAATTTCCGGCAAACCAGCTGTTCTATGTGGAGACCTTTACCTATCTGTTCAGTTCGGCAATGCAGAATATTCGCCAGTTCTTAACGCAGCGTGAAATGAACCGTGAGCTGGAGGTCAATGTGGAAGGATTGAAGAACTCCAACCGCAGACTGACCTCGATTGCGAAGCTGGATGAATTGACCGGTGCACTGAATCGTCGTGGTTTCAACAGCCATGCAGACGCGGTGTTAAAAGACGAAATGAATCGTTCCCGTACTCTTTTTGTCATGTATGCGGATATGGATAACCTGAAGCAGATTAACGATACTTATGGCCATGACGAGGGCGATTATGCCATCTGTGCCTGTGCGGCGGTGTTAAAGTTAGCGCTTGCGGATCGATTAACCTATGCCCGTCTGGGCGGAGATGAGTTCGCGGCAATTGGTGTATTCGACGAGCCCGGACACATTGAGGAGATTCGCAGAAGAATTGATGAGGAGAGTGCCCGCCTGAATGCAGAAAACGATAAGCCGTTCATCATTCACCTGTCGGTGGGAGCTACCGAAATCGAGTGTACCGAGGAACTGACGTTAGAGGAAGCACTGGAGCAGGCTGATGCCGAACTCTATGCCGCCAAGAAGAATAAGAGCCTGTCTGTAAGAAAATAGAAGCCCGCGATCGGGCATACTTCGAATGGACGGGCGAAAAAGAAAAACGACATAAAATAAAAGGAAGAGAAGCAACCTCGCGGTACACTTCTCTTCCTTTTTGTTAAAGGGGATTGTAGCATCCTTATTATGCAACAGTGCAACCAAGAAAAAAAGCACTTATGCGTAATTGCGACTCTTTCTTGCGAAATCCTAACAGGTTGGTCGAATTCGCATACATTTCGCCCGGGGATATGCGAAATAGGACAAAAAAAGAGACAACCATAAGGTTGTCTCTTTTCGTTATGCGAGCTGATGACGGGAATCGGACCCGTGACCTCCGCCTTACCAAGGCGACGCTCTACCGACTGAGCCACATCAGCATCTCCAGTGTTAACCACCGAATGCTATAATATCATAGGCAAATATGACTGTCAACAAGTATTTTATTTTTTTCAAGTTATGCGTTGGAGAGGGGAAAAGGACAATTTGTATTTCTACACCAAAGTGGTATAATGATGTTTGGTTAGTATTTTTACTAAATTCATTATAAGGAGCACAGTATCCTATGAGCAGCATTACCCCTATCTTAGTCGAATATAATTTTACCATATTGCATCACACCATGAAGGCTTCTGCGCAACATCTGGAGCTGGCGCGTCGGATTACATTCTTTTTTGACAATAAGATCGTGTCGGAGCGGGCAATTCCCCCCGGAGATTTTATGACGGACGATGAGTGCATCAGTGAGCTGGTGGAGAATTACTGCAAAAACAAGACCGGCGTCTATGCGGATCTGTTCAAAAATCATTCGGATAAGGTGCACCTGACCTCGAAGACGCTGGATTTCGTGATTGAGAATTACGGCATTCGGATGCAGGCGCATGTGGTAGTGACCAAAGGACACTATGCGATTGATGTGACCGGCAGCGATGGCGAGGACAAATTCTCCTGTGAGTTTAAGGCCGAGAATTTCTCGGAGGTCCTGGAGAAGGTTCGTATTTTCACAAGTACCCTGGTGGGCATCAGTGAGAGCTTTTCCAGTCATATCAATGAGTTGTCCTCGGATAAGGTAAAAGAGTGGATTCAGTGGGATGAATAGAGAGAAGTATAAAACAGGTAGCCCGGCGGTTGCCTGTTTTTTGTTAAAAAAAGAATAAAAAACGATTTTTAAACGATATAGTCCGAAAAAGGGTACAGAATAAGTGGTAAGGTGGGTTCACAAGAAGGACAATGTTAAGGATCTGTTGATAATGCGGCAAACCGGGATCTTCTGGCGGGAGGCGGTATCTGCGGGGCAATCTTTCGCGGTTCTCTGGAAAATCCGGTCGGAGAGTCAACGAAGCAGTGTTGCAGGGCGTACAATAAGTTCGTATCCGAGTATCCGCAATATGATATTCAGGTCATTGTCTGCGCCTATTCAGCCGGTGAGATGGCTGCGGCAAAGAAGGAATTTGATGAGGCGATTATTTGATGAAAATTAATTGCGATATGGATTGTGCAAATCAACTATGGAGGGGCGTATACGATGGGATTTTTAGATGGTGATGTTGAGAACAGTTTTGATGCATTATTTGATTTCAACCGTGATGGGAAGTTGGATGCGATTGAACTTGCCGCCGAGTATGATTTCATAGAGCATGACGGGGAGCTGGACGCTGATGAGGGGGATGAGGATTATTAAGTCATTTTTTGATTGACTTTTTCGTGTAATCCTTCGGCTATGATAAGCCTATCCCGCGGAGTAGGGCGGGAAGAGGAGGATTCTATGAAAAGTATTCGAGTGTATGACCTTGTGGTAAACGATGATGGCGTGAGCAGTCTGATGATAATCAATCAGACGCCATGCAAAAAGAACATTTCATCCGCCGCGGATGGATTGGCCTTTCTCAACCGTTGCTGGAATTTCAAAGATATGGATGTGGAACACCTCTATATTGCGGGATTTCGAGAGGGCGTTTGTGTTGGCTTTCTTTTAGGGGGAATCGGGGATGAATCGCGGGTAGCAGTGTCAAATAAGCGAATATTTGCTTTTTGTGCGTTGATAGGAGCGGACGAAATTGTCATCTACCACAATCATCCGCGAGCGGATGCTGACCCAAGCGAGGCGGATTTGAATTATTATGAGAGCGCCAGAGCTATATTGCGTCTTGTGGGGATTGAAGTTCTGAATTCAGTTGTGGCGGCACCCAATAGGTGGTATAGCAGCGCGAACCATCATTTTTACCATTATCGGGCGGAGGATGTGACGCGGTAATAGGCGCTGGCAAATTGGTTAGTAAATGTTCAAAGGACTTGCATCGTTTGGGAGCCTGTGATATAGTCATCACATAAGCAGATTTCATTGATTCATAATACGAATGAGCTAGCCTCCTTCGTATTGTGAATCGTCTTTTTATTCTCTTTTATCAATTCTATTGATTATCTTGAATTCCTGTTTATTTTCACACGTTTAATTTATGAGGGTTAGCAGGGAGAAGAGGAGCTTGTTCTCTTTTCGTCCTGCGGGGAGGAGAACTATGCACAAAAATGTAATTTCAAAAGAAACAACACACAGCCGCGCGTTGCGAAAAGGTACAAAGAAGCGCTTTGAGGAGCTACAATTTACGGATGATTTTTTGTTTGGAAGGATTATGCAGAACCGAGAGTTATGTAAGGAGGTTCTGGAGTGCCTATTACAACATCCGGTAGGGATTTTGCGGGACCCATTAGGGCAAAAGGAACTGAAATTTCTTTCGGATGGGAAACCGATACGATTGGATATCTATACCAGTGATGAGTATTCGCTGTATGATGCGGAGATGCAGAATCAAAACAATCGCTCCATAGAGGAGTTGGCTCTGCCGAGGCGCGCTCGATTCTATCAAGCAAATATGGATGTGAATTATCTGATGGAGGGCGTGTCTTATCGCGAACTACCGGATAGTCAGATTCTGTTTATTTGCACTTTTGATCCGTTTGAGCAGGGGAAAGCGGTATATACCTTTACCAGTAAGTGTACGGAACAGAGTGGGTTGGAGATGAAGGATGGAATTACGAAATATTTTTTTAACTGCACTTATGTAGGAACAGACCTGCCGGATGATTTGCGGGATTTGTATGAATATATTCGTACAGGCAGGAAGGGTGAGGCTAAGGTCGTAGAGCATTTGGATGTGGCAATTCGAGATGCACTGCGAAACGAAGAATGGAGGGACCTGTATATGAAGGAGTTGTTGCACGATGATGATATGCGCGCGGAAGGACGTGCAGAAGGACGCGCAGAAGAACGTCTGAATACAGAACGAGAGAGGAAGCGTGCCGATGAGCTTTTGAACCAGAACAAGGCGCTGATGGAGGAGTTAGCGCTACTTCGCCAGAAAATCACTCCTCATTCTCTACACTGAAATTACCGCCAAGATCCTTGCCGATGCGATAGAACGCAAAGCCGACTGTAACAATGCTCACGACGATATATGCCCAATAGAGGATCATCAGATTAAAGAAGTAGAGGATGTCCGCTATCAGGTGGCAACCGCAGCCCAACAGAATTAGGAGAACGGTAACATTGTTGTAGGTATGGTTTTTTAACGTCTCGAACATGCGAGTAATCGAGATGGAACTGTAAAGGAGCACGAGGGTCTTAAAAAGAACACCGAAGAAATAGAGAGCATATTCGGCACGGAAACGCAGGTTACCGTTTAACCGGAAGGGCATGAACTTCTCTACGAGGTAGAGCAGGATTGCAATTGAGATTAACGGAAGAAGCGAGCCGAAACTGCGGAAACGACGCATGGTTTTGGTTTCGCCTTGCGGTCCGTGAGGAAGATCTCTGAGGCCCATGAGAAACTGAAAACTTCCGAAGAGCAGGAAGAGAAAACCAATAAGATCGGAGAACAGGTCGATGCGCATATGGGTGCCGGTTACGTGATCAATCACCAGGGATACCGTCTCGGGAGCTTCGGTCTTGAAGGGCTCATAGGCCGGGAACGGTACGATTCCGATACGCAGATCGAGAATCAGAAGGGCAATGCCAACCAGAATGAATAAGTATTTATATTGGGTCTTGGTAAGGGACTTAATAAATTTCATGGGTACTCCTTTGGAATGAATCGGTTTGATGAATTAATGTGGAATCCATATAACTGTATTGTATCATTCTATTAGCATTAATGCTATAATGAATCTACAAGAAGGGAGGCCCGACGGATGGAGATCATAGGATATATCGAGACGGATTTTGACGAGAAGTTCGGGATCCCCAGACAGAGCGGTTTGGCGAAGGATTTGGTGGGACGGATTGTGATGACGCCGAAGTATCGGCTACCGGATGCTTTCAAGGGCATTGAGGAGTTTGAGTACCTCTGGCTCTTGTGGGAGTTTGAGGAGGCCGGGGACGATCATCATTTTCGTGCGACGGTGCGCCCTCCACGGTTGGGAGGTAATGAGACCAAGGGCGTTTTTGCCACAAGGTCCCCCTATCGACCGAATTCTATCGGACTGTCCAGCGTGAAATTGATTAAGGTTGACATAACTAAGGACGAAGGGCCGGTACTCTACGTGGGTGGCGCGGATTTGCGCAACCACACGCCCATCTATGACATTAAGCCGTATCTGAAGTATGTGGATTGTCACGAGGATGCGAATGACGGATTTGCACATGCCGGTCAGGAACATATCTTGAACGTAGATTATGGCGAGACGGATTTAAGTCCGATCCCGGTGGAAAAAAGAAGTGCACTGACCGATATTCTGCGACTTGATCCCAGACCGTCCTATCATAACGATCCGGAACGGGTCTACGGTGTGCGGTTTGCCGGATGCAATGTTCGTTTTCGCGTGGACAAAGATGTATTAACAGTATTGGAGATTCAGCAATGATTGATTTATATCCCGAAGCAGTATTTCGCAATTTTGAAGCAATCTGTAAGATTCCGCATGGTTCCTACAACACGGGGGCACTTGCCGATTTCCTGGTGTCGTGGGCCGAGAACCGGAAACTTTATGTCCGGAAGGATGCGGTAGGCAATGTGATCATTAAGAAGCCGGCAACACCGGACAAAGTGGATTCCATGTCCATTGTCTTGCAGGGACATATGGATATGGTGGCGGTGCATGATGCGGATGTCGACATTGATATGGAGAAGGAAGGCCTGACACTTTGTCTGGATGGCGAAGGAGAAGAACTGTGTCTGCATGGTTTGGGTACCAGTCTTGGCGGGGATGACGGAATCTTTGTAGCCTATGCGATGGCCTTGCTGGAAGCCGCGGAAGGGACAATTTCGCACCCGGCACTGGAAGTGATTATTACCGTCGAGGAAGAGGTCGGTATGGAAGGGGCAGCGGGATTGGACCCTTATGATATTACCGGACGCAGACTCTTGAATCTGGATTCCGAGGACGAAGGCATTTTGACCGCAGGCTGTGCCGGCGGCGAGCGGGCAGAGGTTACGATTCCCGTACGGTATATGACCCGGGGTGGCGAGAGATTTATGTTAACCGTAAAGGGAGGTCTTGGCGGACACTCCGGACAGGAGATTGACCGCGGACGTCTGAATGCTCCTATCGAACTTGCCAAGATTTTGTTGCCGATGGTGGAAGAAGAGGATGATCGTTTCCGTACTTCCCTTCTTAAGATTGAGGGTGGAGAAAAAGATAATGCAATTCCCGGATTTGCCTTGTCGGAACTTATGTTAACCAAAAACAAGGCGGAATCCGAAGATTTTATCGAAAACTATAAGACCACCGGAACCGATCGGGAGACGGCACTGGATTATCTGAAACGTATTGCCGAAGAGGCAACGGATCGACTGCGGGAGGAATATCCGAAGGATCCCGGGGTGACCGTGGTTGCGGAATTCATCGAAGAGGGATATGTCGGAGATGCGATGTTTACCGACGATGCGCTGAAAGTGCTTCATTATCTTGCAGGTCAGGTAAACGGTGTGCAGGAATACACGAATCTTGTGGGAGCAAGCGGGGATATTTTAGTGAAGACCAGTCTGAATCTCGGTGTGCTTACTACCTCGAAGAAGTGTGTTACTGCGGTGCATTGTCTTCGTAGCCTTGCACAGTCGGATCTTGAGAGTCTGGATGCGGAAGTCAAGAAGCGGGCGAAAGAACTTGCCAGCGCGTCGACCTCCGTTCACGGCGCTTATCCGCCTTGGGAGTATGAAGCAGACAGTGAGTGGTTAAGTCTTGTGAAGAAAAGCTTTACCGAGTACTATGAGCGGGAACCCATTGTGGAGACAATCCATGCGGGCCTTGAGTGCGGATTGCTTGCCAGCAAAATGCCCGGTCTTCAGAGCGTTTCCATCGGACCGCAGATGTCGGATATTCACACAACGAAGGAGAAACTCTACGTTGCCAGCGTTGCACGCACCTGGGAGTACCTTTTGACAATTCTCAAGAATGCATAGGGGAGAACGATGAATCAAGCCAAAGCACAGAAAATCTATCGTCAGATGTCCAGAGACGCCGCAGTGAACAGTATTCATGTCTCTGCCAGAAAGCATGCCAGGGAAGAAGCGGAGCAGGAAGCGCGCAGTAAGAGACGCACGGATACCGGCACCTCGCCACGCAAAAAGATCAAGCTCAGAAAGCTGTTTTTTCCCGGATAGGTGAGGCAATTCTTTTGGAGTAAAAAAATAATCATTTTATAGTTGACAACCGAGCGGTTTTGTAATAGAATTCATAAACGTAGGTTGTATCGGGGTGTGGCTCAGTTTGGCTAGAGCGCTATCTTAGGGAGGTAGAGGCCGCGTGTTCGAATCACGTCACTCCGACTTACAAGGGCAGGTACTGCGAAGTATCTGCCTTTTTCTTTTGGTTTGCTGCGGGTATTGTGAAGTACCTGCTTTTTTTGTTGCCCGAAGTCACAGAAAATGCGATAATGGTAAGTGACTTGTGGAGGTCTTACGATGGTTTATTTTTTAAGTTACAGTCTGTTTGCAATCGGTATCATCGAGATGGGATTGGGCTTTAGCGTTCTTCAGACGGAGAACCGTCGATTCCGTACCAATATCCTGTTCATAATGTTCTGTCTGGCGACGGCAATCTGGAGCCTTTCGTTCTCCCAGTTATGCATTCATACGGAATGGTCGGATGTGGGGCGCGCGGTCGTTCGTGCAATTTTGGACCTTGGGATTGTTGTTTCCACCAGCTCCTGCGTGCTGATGGTGGCAACCTGGGTGGAGATTCCGCGACGGATGCGGAACGTTCTGGATGTGATTATGACGATTCTGACCGTTTTTGCCTGGCCCTGTGTGGCGAATCCGGACGGTGCGAGATTTGTGACCACGCAGTTCGGAATCAGCTACGTACATTGCTATACCTGGTCGCGTAAGATTTATACCGGCTATGTTATTTTTGCAATTGTGCTTCTGTTTGTACTGGTATTAAGTGCATTCGCCCGAGGCAAGCGGAAACGAACCCGTTTTGTTGCCTTTAATGGCCTGATTGCCGCCGTTATGATACTGGGTGGTTCCTATTTCGATATCTTTAGTCAGATGCAGGGCAATGCCGTGTTCCCGGCCAGCGCCTACATGATGTTCTTAGTGGTACTCGATATCTACATTTTTACCGTGCGAATGAGTGCGAACCGTATCTCGCGAGCCAATCTTTCGGAGTACCTTTTTCATTTGGTGGCAACCCCGATTCTTGTTCTCAATGACCAGAGAAGAGTGATTTATGTAAACCAGTCGGCGGTTCTCTTCCTTGGGAAAAAAGCAACCTGGCTCACCGGAATGACCATGAACCAGCTCTTTAAGTTAGAGGGGGATTATCCGACCTTACTTCCGGAGGATATCAATCCTTTAAGTTCTTACACCTTAGAGGCCATTGCCAAGAATAATAATGCCCGTTGCCAGCTTCGCGTAAGTCATATCAACGATGTGTTCGGAGAGGTGCTGGGTGACGTCGTCGTAGTAACGGATATGACGGACAAGTTAAAAATGATTGAGGCACTGCAACGCAGTAAGGAATCTGCCGATAAGGCGAATCTCGCGAAATCGAACTTCTTGGCCAATATGTCTCATGAGATGCGTACCCCGATGAATGTCATTATCGGTATGTGTGAGATTGCGATGAAGGAAGACAGTTCCCCGGAGGTCGAGGATGCGCTTCGTAATATTCATGTGGCAGGCAAGGATCTGTTGGATGTCATCAATGATGTTCTCGATATCACCAAAATTGAAGCCGGGCGTTTTGATATTGTTCCCGTGAACTACAATGTTGACGAGATGGTGAGTCGCATTGTTACGACCATGGATATGCAGTTTGCGCAGAAGGGCGTTGATTTCTACGTAAACATCGACGACTCGGTGCCGGTAGAATGCAACGGTGACGACATTCGCGTGCGCCAGATTATTATGAACCTTTTGTCCAATGCCGCGAAATTTACCAAGATGGGTTATGTGCGCCTAAACTTAAGCGGCCACCTTGTTACGGAGGAACTCTTTGAGTTGGAGATTACGGTTCAGGATACCGGTATCGGTATTAAAGGGGAGGACTACGGAAAACTATTCGAATTGTTCTCACAGGTTGACTCCAAACGAAACCGTGCAAAGCAGGGAACCGGTCTGGGACTCTCCATTTGTCGAGGGCTTGCTCGATTAATGGGGGGCGATATTACGATGAACAGCGTTTACGGAGAAGGATCCACGTTCCGCGTAACGGTTCGACAGAAAGTGGTTACTCCCCGTACCATAGGGCTTGCGGGAGCCCAAACGAATGTGGTTGACATAACAAAGATTCCGGAGGCAAGATTCCTATTCTGTGCTATGAAGGAACCCTTCGTAAAACTCTTGGGTGAAAAGTGGAAGAAGGCTGGCGTGAATTACGATATCTATCAGGGGGAATCCTTATCGTTTACCCTGTGCGAGCAATATTCACATATCTTCTTGACGGAAGAATTCTTTTGCGCACATCCGGTGCTTTTCGAGGATGAGAATATACGTAAGAAGTTAGTGGTAGTGGATGCCTGCGGCTATTCCACTACGACGACAAGACAGGTAAGAGAGTGCCGCCATATCAGTGTGCCGATGTTCTTTTTACAGGTGAATCGGCTACTGCAGGAATCTGTCGGCGAAAAAGAGAATGCGGATTCCGGAGCAAAGGCACCGCAGATTCGCGAGTACCCGAATTGCAATGTGCTCGTGGTGGATGACAGCGTTACGAACTTGAAGGTTGCGAAGGGAATGCTTCGTCCTTATCATTTTGTACTGGATACCGCGACGAGCGGTGCGGAAGCCATCGAGAAGGTTCGGGGTCAGCATTATGATATGATTTTTATGGACCATATGATGCCGGAGATGGATGGTATCGAGGCCGCAGAGGCAATTCATGCGATTGCAGAGTGTGAGGCGATTCCGATTGTGGCACTGACCGCCAATGCCATTGCCGGCACCCGCGAGATGTTTTTGGAACATGGCTTCCTTGGCTTCGTGGCCAAGCCCATCGATCCGTTGCAATTGGATACGGTCATTCATGAGGCTTTGGGAGAGTAGGCTTGCAGAGTACTAAGCAAAAAGTGCGGTCAAGACGATTTCACGAGGCAGTTCGATAGATTATTTTGCAAAAACACAAGGAGGAGTTATGTCGCGTGCACGTAAAGTAATATGGATTCTTCGGCTTGACATGCTGATTCTGATTCTTGTGTTGAATGCGTTGGCATGGATGAGTCCGAGGTTTACGGATGTCTACGTGGCCAAAGTGTTTCCAATCTGGGGGCAGACCTATGGTCGATTGACCGGATGGATGCGCTTTTCCGTCGGAGAGGTCATGATTCTAATCCTGCTTCTTTTGATTGTCGTGTCGCTTCTTTTGGTGATTCCGGCAATTCTTTTGCGGCGGCGGACAAGCTTTTTTAAGAAGTTCTATCGGGTTGAACTGCGACTGGTTCTGCCGGTGCTTCTGATTATGACGTTAAACTGTACGATGCTCTATCATACGAGCCCGATTCGGGTTGTGAAAGCAGGAGTGCCGGTGCCTGTTGGGAATCATGTGACGGCGGACAATTCACTGGAGATAACCGGAGAGTCTGAGGCGACGGTGCAAGGACTTCGTCTTTTAACCCTCTACAATACATTGGTGGACGATGCCAATGAGCTGGCTTCCCGGATGGACCGTACCGGACGCGGAGAAGTGCTCTATGACGGGGATTTGTTTGCACAGGCAATCGAATACATGCGTGCGCAGGGGGAGCGGTATCCTCTTTTGCGAGGGTTTTATTCCAGAACCAAGGTCATCACGAATTCGTGGTTCTTAAGCCAGCAGTACATCGCCGGATATTACTTCCCATTCTCGCTGGAGTCCAATATCAACGGGATGATGTATATCGTGAACAAACCGTTTACCGTTTGTCATGAACTTGCCCATGTGAAGGGCTTCATTCGGGAGGATGAAGCGAATTTCATCGGCTTTGTGGCGGGGTATGAGTCCGGTAATGAGTTTTTTCGATATTCGGCGATTCTCGGGGTTCTCCCCTATGTAGCGGACGATCTGCGGGAGTGTTTTCGAAACGGCAGTTTGATCGGAAAAGAAAAAGAATATCGCATAGCAACCCCGTCGGATGCGGTAGCGGAAGACAGTATTTTTCTCACGGAAGAGGCCTGGGCGGAAGTGGAAGAGACCTCTGCATTCTCTACCGAAACGGTAAGCAAGGTAACGGATGCGGCCCTGGAAGGGAATCTGCAGTTGAACGGAGTAACCAGCGGGATGGATAATTATTGCGAGGTTGTAAGGCTTTTGCTTGATTATCTTGTGCAATGAGTTGTTTTTTGCAGGAAAAAGGAATATAATATAAGCCTAAAGTACCAGAAAGGCGCCGAACGATGGATATTGGATTTAAATTCTCGGATGGAAAACCTTATAGTGTCATTGCTTTTGTCGCTGCTTCCTTCATTGCAGAGAACTGTGACCGCGCGATTGAGGCGCTGATGGAGGCGTGCGATCGAGAGCGGATTCGTATCGTATATTTTACGAGCTGTTCAAATCTGATGATTAACGACCGTAACGATCTCGGTGAGCAGGCCGGCTTCGACTGGATTGACCCGGAGCGCTACGATGCGATTGTAATGATGAGTGAGACCTTCAAGGACCAGACTTGCTGTGATGCACTGATTCAGCGCGCGAATGCAGCAGGGGTTCCGATCATTAGTGTGGATCGATACAAGGAAGGTTGTATTAATATTGACTTTAGCTACGGGGATTCCTTTGAACAGGTGGTTCGTCATCTGGTATTGGATCATGGATTTACCCGTTTGAATATGATTGCCGGAATGCGGAATAATTCGTTCTCGGATGACCGTATTGCCGCTTATCGTAAGGTGCTTGAGGAAAACGGAATTGAATACGACGAGAGACGTGTGGGCTACGGTGATTTCTGGGAAGTTCCCGCAATGCAGGTGGTTGATGACTTTATGAATTCCGATCTGCCGTTCCCGCAGGCGATTATCTGCGCCAATGATGCGATGGCAATGGCTGCTTGCGAACAGCTTCGCAAGTATGATTATCGCGTGCCGGACGATATCGTGGTGACCGGCTTCGACGGTATTGAGATTGAGCGTTATCATACGCCCCGTCTGACAACCTGTGATATGAATCTTCCGCAGTTGGTTAGGACGGTTTGTGATATTGTGCATAAGATTCATGGCGGCCAGAAGGAGCATGAAGATGTAACGATTGACTATCGTTTCCGAATCGGTGCCTCCTGCGGTTGTATGCCGAATGTGATGTTAGGCTCGGGAGAGCGACTCTTTGAATTGGCTATTCGTGCAAAAGAGAACGAGTATGCGACCCGAAACGGTTATGTCATGCTGTCTTCGTTGAGTAATAAACCTTCCTTAAACGAGGTGTTCCATTCCCTTTCACAGTATGCATTTAACTTCATTCATGACGATTTCTGGATCTGCACGAATGAGGATATGATGGATCCGAACTATTCGTTCATTCGTGAGATGGAACTTTTCCACAACCCGGAGACGCCTACGGTTCGTCCGATGATGCATGTGCCGGTTTGCTGTGTGTCAGGGCAGATGTATGAGAAGAAGACGGTAAATGCACCGTTCCTCATTCCGAACTTCGAAGAGACGTTGGAGAAACTGAAGTGCCTGATGGTGCTTCCGATTCATGCAGAGGAGTTGCCGTTGGGGTATATGGTTACCGGATACAGCCATAATACGAAACTTCAGCCGTTTTATTCTTTTGCAACGAATATCATGCATACTCTTGCAAACTTCCGTATTGCGGCAGAGCGTGAGAATCATCTGAACAAGGACCAGCTGACGAAGCTGTACAATCGTCGCGGTTACTACGGTCGCGTGAAGGCTGTGTTGGCAGACTGTGTGCGGGATGCGATTCCGTTTGCGGTCATCAGTATTGATATGGACGGTTTGAAACCGATTAATGATAATTATGGTCATAAAGAAGGCGATTATGCCCTGAAGACCTTCTCCTCCTATATGTTGTCCTGCATTCGTGAAGACGAGTTCGCGGCCCGCTTCGGCGGTGACGAGTTCGTGATTTCCTTTGGTGGAGAGAATGCCAAGGAACGTGCGGACGAGATTGTACATTATATCGAAAAGAGAATTGAGAAATTCAATGCGAACGGTACGAAACCGTATCGCATGGGCGCCAGTATCGGTGTCAGCATTACGGTTCCGAACGCGAAGACACATCTGGATGATGTGATTCGTGAGGCTGACGATGCGATGTACACCACGAAGGCAAAACATAAGAGAGAGATGAGCAGAGAAGATGGTTAAGGAAGAGATTCGAATCCTTAAGGGAATCGTACATATTCTGGATATTAATGTAGGAATGGCGGTGTTGTCCGACAGCGAGATGGAGCTGGGAGAGGACCTGCGTGATTACTTAAGGGAGCATATCTTCAAGATCGCATCCGGTGACGAGAGCAAGCGCTGTGAGTTCTACCGTAAGGAATCTCAAGTGTTCGCTGCACTTCAGGAGTACGATGACCTGAAATTCGTTGATTTCTCCAAAATGCTTGCAGAAGGACTCTTCGATATCATGCATGCGAATGTGGAAATTCCCTGCGCCGACCTTTTTGTAGTACGTTTCATGGAAGGCGGACGGAATTACATTGCAATTCTTAAGATGAACTATAAGGAATTCTACACGCATCGTACTCAGCCGGTGGAGTCCGGAAACTTCAATGAGGTCATTAAGCATCGTTCGATTCTTCCGGCAGGCAGTGCACGAATCAGTGAAGGTGCCATTATCTCTCTGGAAGACTTCAGCGTTTCGCTGGTCGAGAAAAAGTATGAGATTAACGGTGAAAAAGAGAACTATTTCTCTTATCTTTTCCTCAAATGTACCTCGGATATTCCTCAGAAAACGAAGCTTAGCATCGTAACCCGTGCAATCGCCAATGTGCAGAAGAACAATCTCGAAGAAAAAGAGCAGTTCGAAGAAACCATGAAGGCGAAGGCCATCATCGAGGAGACGCTTAAGGAAGAGGGAAGCTTCACCCCTGAAGTAATTGCGGAGAAGGTTTTCGCCGATCATCCCATTCTCAAGGACGAGTTCCAGGAGCAGATGGAGAAGTACAATATGGTGCGGGAAGAGGTTGCCCCTATCTGCGAGACTACGGTTCGCAAGTATGAGAAGCAGAGCCTTACCACCGACACCGGAATCGAACTGAAGATTCCTATGGAGCAGTACAAGGATCCCGACAGTGTGGAATTCATCACCAATGCAGACGGAACGGTGTCGATTCTGATTAAAAATATTGAACATATTGAAGCAAAGTATTAGTTGTGGGATTGGTTTTCTCGCTGGCTTTGAAATTAGAAAGATGGGAAAAGGAACCGGGAGCGGTTCCTTTTTTGTTTGGTTTGGCAATTGTGCATTTGGTTTTGGCGCTTGCACGGATGTTTTACAACGATTTCTGGCTGAAATGCAAGATTGGTTGTACAACTTTTCTGGATATTACAACAATCCCGCTTGCTTTAGTTATAATAGATGTACTTTTTATGGAAATTTCCGCGTTTTGCAAGAAATTTCCGATGCTTGAAAGGGTTTTTTGGGTGTTTTGAAGGGAAGATGTACAACAATTCTTATGAATAGAAAGAATCCGGTTGTATTTTGGCGGGAAATTCGGAGATGTTTGGTGACGAGAGTACAACGATTATTCTATTATCTTAACGGATTGATGTAATAAGACTGTCCGGTAGCGCAAATGATGCTCCATGCACAAGCTGCGCCATACATAAGATACGCCATGCACCCGCTTCAAATAAAATATAAACACAAAGCGAGAAGAAATCCAAAAATGATGTTGACAAGTGAAGGTCTATGAGTTATTATAATCAAGTCGCGTGACGAAGGAATTCGTTACAGTCATAAGGATGCGCGAGTGCTGGAATTGGCAGACAGGCTAGACTAAGGATCTAGTGTTGGCAACGACGTGTGGGTTCAAGTCCCATCTTGCGCACGAAAAGGAATCACGAAAGTGGTTCCTTTTTTGCGTGGTGAAACAAAAACAAGCACTGAGTGGAATACAGAGGGTGATTGGTGTAGAAGGAAACCGAGAACCACTCGGACGAGTACGAAATCTCCGAAGGTATTCCCACCACAGAGGAAGTTAAGAACTCTTATAATGCGTCGTGTTTCTACGGAGAGGACAACTTCACGCAGAAGAGCACGCAGAATAAGTCCTATGGACAAAAGGGCGTAGTTATGATATAAGAATCATGTTACTAGCATTGTTTATGCAAGTCTATTTGGTGAATTCTTCACCAACAAATTATATGTCTGGAATTTCTTCCACATTTTTCTTTTTATACAACATATGAATACTACTTGTACAACTGCCGAGTTGATCTGAAAAGACAACTGCCGTGGATACTAATTTGACAATGGTATATACTGTGGTATATACTGAATGTGAAAGGCAGGTGTTGATGATGACCACAGCAAAGATTTTTGAGAATGGTAGAAGCCAGGCGGTGCGCTTACCTAAGGAATATCGATTTGACACGGATGAGGTTGTGATTCATCGCGTAGGCGAGATTGTAATGTTGATGCCGAAATCCGACCGATGGAATTCTTTTGTGCAGGCACTTGATTTGTTTACGGATGATTTTATGGAAGATGGGCGTACAGGCAGCAATGATCAGGAGAGAGAAGAACTATGAGATATATGTTGGATACGAATATCTGTATCTACGCAATTAAGAAGAAACCGGCCGGTGTAATCAGCAGAATCATGCAGCATAATCCGGCAGATATCTGTATATCGTCAATAACCTATGCGGAGTTGATGCATGGAGTTGAGAAGAGCAATGCGCCGGAACGCAATCGTTTGGCGGTTATGCTGTTGCTTGCCAATATTGAGGTGCTTGATTTTGATGCTAAGGCAGCAGAGCATTATGGGCGAATCCGGTCAGACTTGGAGAAGTGCGGACGTGTGATGGGGACGATGGACATGTTAATAGCCGGCCATGCATTATCTTGCGGATGCGTAGTTGTGACAAACAATACGAAGGAGTTTGAACGGGTGGACGGACTCACCATTGATAATTGGGTATAATGTGTGAGCGTGTTAAATTCCTTCAAAAAACAGTTGCCAAACCTCCTCTTTTTCGATACAATATCTTTCAGTATAAAAACAAGGAAAGAGGTCGCGGCATGTTACTTGCAAGCGGTGTAAAAGGTAAAATGATGAACCTTCATGGCACAACGAAGTGCTCAGGGGTTTCTTGTTTCCTTTTTTCTTCCCTTTTATGTAAACAGTAGTCAGCAATTGACTTACTGTTTTTTTTATGCCCTCGCTGAATCGACTAGGGGATGAGCCGATTCAGAGGAGAGACCGTTTTGCGCAAGGATTCTGCGATCCGACGGCACGGCGGTCGAATCAGAGTAATGAATAGTAAATGAATAGTGAAGAAGGAGACAGCTATGAGCAAAAGAGAAGACATTAAGAGCGTATTGATCATCGGCTCCGGCCCCATCATCATCGGTCAGGCATGTGAGTTCGACTATTCCGGAACCCAGGCTTGTAAGGCACTTCGTAATCTTGGATACAAGATTATTCTGGTGAATTCCAATCCTGCAACGATTATGACGGACCCCGGAATTGCAGACGTTACCTATATTGAGCCTCTGAACATTACCCGCATGGAGCAGATTATTGCCAAGGAGAGACCGGACGCAATCCTTCCGAACCTGGGTGGTCAGAGTGGTCTGAACCTGTGTTCCGAGCTTGCAAGTGCAGGAATCCTGGATAAGTACAATGTGAAGGTTATCGGTGTTCAGATTGATGCCATCGAGCGTGGTGAGGACCGTATCGAGTTCAAGAATACCATGAACAAGCTTGGGATCGAGATGGCAAGAAGTGAGGTTGCTTATTCCGTAGAGGAAGCTCTTGCAATCGCAGATAAGTTAGGCTATCCCGTTGTTCTCCGTCCTGCGTACACCATGGGCGGTGCCGGTGGCGGTCTGGTATATAATGTAGAAGAATTAAAGACGGTATGTGCAAGAGGTCTTCAGGCAAGCCTTGTTCATCAGGTACTGGTTGAGGAGTCCATTCTTGGTTGGGAAGAGCTGGAGTTAGAGGTTGTTCGTGACTCCAAGGGCCAGATGATTACGGTTTGCTTCATCGAGAATATCGATCCGCTGGGCGTTCATACCGGTGACTCCTTCTGTTCTGCACCGATGCTTACCATCTCTGAGGAGCTTCAGGCAAGACTTCAGGAGCAGGCATACAAGATTGTAAATGAGGTACAGGTTATCGGTGGTACCAACGTTCAGTTCGCGCATGATCCCGTGTCCGACCGAGTTGTTGTTATTGAGATTAACCCCAGAACCTCCCGTTCCTCCGCACTGGCTTCCAAGGCAACCGGATTCCCGATTGCACTGGTATCCGCAATGTTAGCTTCCGGTTTGAACCTGGATGATATTCCTTGCGGTAAGTACGGCACCCTGGACAAGTACGTTCCCGGTGGTGACTATGTGGTAATCAAGTTCGCTCGTTGGGCATTTGAGAAGTTCAAGGGCGCAGAAGATAAGCTCGGAACGCAGATGCGTGCCGTAGGTGAAGTAATGAGTATCGGTAAGACCTACAAGGAGGCTTTCCAGAAGGCAATCCGTTCCCTGGAGACCGGTCGTTACGGACTTGGTTTTGCCAAGAATTTCAATGATCTTACCTTGGATGAACTCATTGCCAAGCTGCAGGTTCCTACCTCTGAGCGTCAGTTCATTATGTACGAGGCACTTCGTAAGGGTGCTACCGTAGATCAGTTATTTGAACTTACCAAGATTAAACACTACTTCATCGAGCAGATGAAAGAATTGGTTGAGGAAGAGGAAGCTCTTATGAAGAATAAGGGTTCCGTTCCCGCAGCGGATGTATTAAGAACCGCTAAGCAGGATGGTTTCTCCGATCGTTACCTTGCTAAGATTCTTGAGGTTACCGAGGAGGATATCCGTAAGGCTCGTCTTGCCAACGGCATTACCGAAGGCTGGTATCCTGTACATGTAAGCGGTACCAAGGACAGCGCTTATTACTACTCCACCTACTGCGCACCGGATGTTTCCACTGCTTCTGATAAGAAGAAGGTTATGATTTTAGGTGGTGGTCCCAACCGTATCGGTCAGGGTATCGAGTTCGACTACTGTTGCGTACATGCAGCTTTTGCTCTTCGTGAGTTAGGCTTCGAGACCATCATTGTAAACTGTAACCCTGAGACCGTATCTACCGACTACGACACCTCCGATAAACTCTATTTCGAGCCTCTGACTTTGGAGGATGTATTGTCCATCCATGATAAGGAGAAGCCGGTTGGCGTTATTGCTCAGTTTGGTGGTCAGACTCCTCTGAACTTAGCTGCTGACTTAAAGAAGAATGGTGTCAACATTTTAGGTACCAGTCCTGAGGTCATTGATATGGCTGAGGACCGTGATCTTTTCCGTGCGATGATGAAAAAATTAGACATTCCGATGCCAGAAGCAGGTATGGCTGTTACCGTTGAGGATGCGCTGAAGATTGCCGGTGAGATCGGATATCCTGTAATGGTTCGTCCTTCCTACGTATTGGGCGGTCGTGGTATGGAGGTCGTAAATAACGATGAGATGTTAACCCAGTACATGCAGGCAGCTGTTGGTGTAACGCCGGATCGTCCGATTCTGATCGACCGTTTCCTTCGTCACGCAATGGAGTGCGAGGCCGATGCGATTGCAGACGGTAAGCATGCATTCGTTCCTGCGGTTATGGAGCACATCGAGCTTGCCGGTATTCACTCCGGTGACTCCGCATGTATCCTGCCTTCCAAGAATATTCCTGCGGAGCAGTTAGCAACCATTAAGGAATACACCCGTAAGATTGCCGAGGAGATGGGCGTTAAGGGTCTGATGAATATGCAGTATGCCATCGAGGACGGCAAGGTATATGTAATCGAGGCGAACCCTCGTGCTTCCCGTACCGTGCCTCTTGTAAGTAAGGTATGCGGCATCAATATGGTGAAGCTGGCAACCCAGATTGTGACACAGGAGCTGACCGGAGCAGAGTCTCCCGTTCCTGCTTTAAAGGAGAAGACCCCTGCATACTACGGTGTGAAGGAAGCGGTATTCCCCTTCAATATGTTCCAGGAAGTTGACCCGGTATTGGGACCCGAAATGAGATCCACCGGTGAGGTTCTTGGTCTTGCTACCAACGTAGGAGAAGCATTCTTCAAGGCAGAAGAGGCAACGCAGTCCAAGCTTCCTACCTCCGGTACTGTTCTTTTAAGTGTCAACAGAAAAGACAAGGAAGAGGCGATCGAGGTTGCGAAGGTTCTGGAGAAGTGTGGCTTCAATATCGTAGCAACCGGAACTACCTTTGAAAAGATTACTGAGGCCGGCGTGAAGGCTACCCGCATCAACAAGATGCAGGAGGGTCGTCCGAACATCGTTGACGAGGTAATGAACGGTAAGATCCAGCTGATCATCAATACCCCTGCTACGCAGGAAGAGAAGGTATTCGACGACAGCTACATCCGTAAGACCGCGATCAAGGCTCGTGTTCCTTACATTACCACCATGGCTGCAGCCAAGGCTACTGCCGAGGGTATTAAGACGGTAATCGAGCAGGGTGAGATCGGTGTTATGAGCTTACAGCAGATTCACGCAATGATTCAGTAGAATGATTTGACAATTGCGACTGTATGGAATACAATATCTGGTAGAAACGTTGAAGAGAAGAGTATCTGTTACGACGGTTTTCAGAGAGAGCGGCAATTTGGTGTGAGCAGCTCATTCCGGACGACAGAGAAGACCACCTCTGAGTGACCCTAATCCGGTCCGGTGACTCCGTTATCGTCCTTTGAGTGGTGAGATGCGTAGTGTCTCACAATGCAGGGTGGAACCGCGAAAGAATCGTCCCTCATGTCAGCAATGGCATGAGGGTTTTCTTTTTTGCAGGGAGCTTCACGTAGAAAGAATTCAAGAATCAACACAATTATGGAGGTGTTAACGATGGAAGAAGCATTAAAGGAATTACAGGATACCGTAGCAATCCTTAAGGAGAAGTCCGAGAAAAATGTAGATGTAACGGTGAAAGAACTGGTGCTTGCAGGTGCTGTTGTATTTATGGCAGGAATGCTTGCGGGAACCCGTTGGACGGTGAAGAGAATGAGCCGTAAAAAGACCATCGTCGAGCCCATCGATATCTCTTGCGGATGTGGATGCGCTTGCTGCGAGCAGGATGAGGAGGCAAAATAATGAAAATCATTTACAATGACGGCAACGTTGCAGAATGTCCCGAAGAGGAAGTAACCCACGTACTTCGCCATTCTGCTGCACACATCATGGCACAGGCGATTCAGAGACTGTATCCGGAGGCGGACTTTGCTTACGGTCCCGCAACAGAGAGAGGTTTCTTCTACGATGTGGATCTGGGAGATAAGAAGCTTTCGGATGAGGATCTTGTGGCAATCGAGGCGGAGATGAAGAAGATTGTAAAAGAAAATCTTCCTTTCAAGACCTACGAACTTCCCAGAGTGGAAGCAATTAAGCATATGCAGGATCGTCATGCCAAGTATAAGGAGGAGCACATCGGGGACCTTCCCGAGGATGCTCGTATCACCTTCTATCAGCAGGGTGATTATGTAGATATGTGTGTTGGACCTCATATCTGCTATACCAAGGCACTGAAGGCGTTCAAGATTACCGGACAGAGTGGTGCATATTGGAAGAATGATGCCAAGAATAAGATGTTGACCCGTATCAACGGTGTTGCATTTGCTACCCAGGAAGAGCTGGAAGAATATGAGAGACAGGTTGAGGAAGCGAAGGCAAGAGACCATCGTAAGATTGGTAAGGAGATGTCCTTATTTATGACCGATGACCTGATTGGTAAGGGACTTCCCATGTTCCTTCCCAAGGGCTATACCGTATGGCAGGAGTTAGAGGATTACATCAAGGCAAAAGAGCGTAAACTTGGCTATCAGCATGTTATGACTCCTTGTGTCGGAACCGTTCAGTTATACGAGACCTCCGGCCACTGGGCTCACTATAAGGCAAACATGTTCCCTGCTATGGAGGTTGAGGGAGAGAACTTCGTTCTTCGTCCCATGAACTGCCCTCACCACATGATGATCTACGCAAACAAGCCTCACAGCTATCGTGAACTCCCGATTCGTATCGGTGAGATTGCGCATGACTTCCGTTTCGAGAGCAGCGGTACCCTGAAGGGTATTGAACGTGGCCGTCACTTCTGCCAGAATGACGCGCACCTCTTCGTAACTCCGGACCAGATTGAGTCTGAAGTTAGCAAGGTTGTGGATTTGATTTTTGACGTATACAAGGATTTCGGTATTACCGATTACCGTTGTGTTCTTTCTCTTCGTGATCCTGCGGATACCGAGAAGTATCATCCCGATGATGAGATGTGGAACACCGCTGAGGATGCACTCCGTGCCGTATTGAATGATATCGGTATTGAGTACACCGAGGAGATCGGTGAGGCTGCTTTCTACGGCCCGAAGCTTGATGTGAACGTTAAGCCTGCTGTAGGTGCGGAGTACACCCTTTCCACCTGCCAGTTAGACTTCTGTCTGCCGGCGAAGTTCGATCTGAAGTATATCGACAACGAAGGCGCAGAGAAGACTCCTGTGGTTCTCCACAGAGCAATCTTAGGTTCCCTGGATCGTTTCATGGCCTTCATCATCGAGGAGACCAAGGGTAAGTTCCCGGTATGGTTAGCTCCTCTTCAGGTTAAGGTTCTTCCTGTCAGTGAAAAGACCATGGAGTATGCAACCACCGTAAATACCGCACTGGATGATGCCGGTGTTCGTACCTCTTTAGATGATCGAAACGAGAAGATCGGTTACAAGATTCGTGAGGCACAGCAGGTAGACCGTGCTCCTTACATGCTGATTATCGGTGCGAAGGAAGCGGAAGACGGTACCGTCAGCGTACGTAGCCGTGATACCGGAGAGACCGAGGTTATGAAGTTAGACGAGTTCATTACCAAGGTGAAGGATGAGATTCGCGCAAAGGCAAGATAGTACTATTTGAGAAATACAAACCGGCAGGTCCGTGAGGGCTTGCCGGTTTTTGATAGTGGGATTTGCCGAAATTATTGCCGTTCGTTAGGTTTAGCTGCCGTTCGTTAGGTTTTGGTTGAATTATTCGAATTTTTTATGATATTAGTGTGGTGAAAGGAGGACACAAAAGAACGAATTATTTGACGTATGGTCAGCAATACCCAATGGGGTTAGGAGGGCAAGAAATGAAAAAAACTAAAAACAACAGAATCAGTAAGGCAAAAAGAATTTTCGGAGTATTAGTGGCAATCGCGGTTATGATGGTTCCATTAAATTCACGCGCGTATTCAGTTACGAGGAATGTGGGAGGTTATTTTTTTACAGCAACATCTTCGGTTACTCAGCGAACTGGATACGCCGCAACCAATAGTTCATCTCCTATTTCGGTAACTGTCGGAGCTCAGTATTTTTATATCAATTATAGTACTATGAATCACTATTCTTCTATTTCCGCACCGCAGACTAGACAAGGGGCGATAAGTTGCTCCTTTTCGGTAGATCCAGGATATCGAACGGTTAAAATTTTAGCAAACCACGGCGCTTCATATGGAAGTGAGCACTGGGATGGAACAACAATGGCTATTTATTAGGAGAGGTTATGAAGAAAAGAGGGGGAAGCATTATTGCAATATTAGCGGTTCTTGGGGGGATTTTATGTGGATGTGCATCCAATAAGACTCCGGCTAAACAGACCTCACCAGTAGAAGTAGAAGCGAGAACCGACAATTCGAATCAGATTGTATGGGTTGTGCAAGACTGGGGGATTGATATGTCAATTCTTCAACAGAGGCTGAATACGGCGCTTGCAGACAATGGACTCACGTATGAGGTCACTTTTCGTGCAATTTTAGATTATGACAACTATCAAAGGTCTGCATCAAACGTCATGGAAAAAGAAGGCGTGGATATCGTTTGGTTGGGAACACAGCAGGAATCAGTGGAGTGGGTTCGTGAAGGACAGTTTCTGCGTTTAGATGACTATCTGGAATCTAAGAAATATGCCGATTTGCGAGCTGCATTTTATGATAAAGCGTGGCAATCCGTGATAGTGGATGGAGGAATTTATTCGATTCCTTCCCAGTTGGCGGGTGATGGACTTAAGGCACTTGCATATAATTCTGCATTGTTTAGCGAAGATTTGACCAATTCATTGAGGACAAATATTCATTCGATTGACCAGTATGTTGCGGAACACCGTAATCTGTTTGAAGAGAATAAAATCTTTTGGTATAGCGATATAAATAGTGATGCTGCTATGTGTGGATTTGTGCTTATCGATGGAACCTACGTATCGTTAGCAGATGGAACTGTAATGTGCCCCTACGAGGCAGAGGGTTATGTCGAATATTTGAGAACGCTGAATGGTTGGATGCGAGATGGTATTATTGCAGATCGTGATGGAAAAGCATTATCGGCGACTTCGGAAGAATATTATAATAGAGTGGCGGCCGGTGATTATAGTATAGCCGTAATGTGGGGATATGATCAGGATATGCTCTCGAGTACGAAAGATAGTATTCTCGTCCAATTTCCTTTTTTATTTGTTCCCCGATTGGGAGGCTCTACGGCAGTTGTTTCCACTTCTGGTCACATCGAAGAGGCGCTGGAGATCCTACAACTGATATATACAAATAAGGATGTCGCCAATAGAATTTGCTATGGTGAACAGTGGGAGAAATATATTGGTGAGGATGGCTTGATTGACAAAAGTGGGAATGATTCTTTGGCGGAATCATTTATAATTCAAATGATTATTGGATGTTTTGATCAAGTTATTCCTATCGAAGGGGATACGCTAACGCAAGATCGTTATCAGATCAAGTGGGGACTATATGGAACAGAGGCTGAACTTGAGAATCCTTTTTTGGGATTTAATTCTGAATTGCGAGGGTCAAAAGAGGCAGTATTGTTGGAGGCCTTTCTGCGAGAAAATGAGTCAATATGGCAAAGTGATGATTTTGACAACGCTTTGCAAAAAGCGATAAATGATTATTATGAACTTGGTGGCGCCGAAGTAATACAAAGGTTACAACAGGAAGTAAGTGACTGGATAAATCATTCGGAATAATTATGGTTATAGGGGAATTGCGTAAAATTGTAAAAAATCACGCTCTGATAGGGATAATAATCGTATTATCCCTTCAGTAAAAAACAAACCGGCAGGTCCGTGAGGGCTTGCTGGTTTTTGATAGTGGGATTTGCCGAAATTTTTGCCGTTCGTTAGGTTTAGCTGCCGTTCGTTAGGTTTTGGTTGAATTTTTGACTTTTTTCATGATATGAATATTGTGAAAGGAGGAGGTTATCTGCGACAGGAAAAGTAGGCGGGTATTGATGAACGGCAGGCTCAGTTAATCGAATGTATGAATGATGAGTGTGGGCTTGCTGACTGTAATTCAAAAATGATGCAATGATAAAAATGTGGTAATTGTGTCACGTTGTGCAAATGGAGGGAAGAAAGCGTGTACTATTAGCTCTTCGCCTATTAGTGTATCTGTTGGTGCTCAGTACTATTACATCGATGTTTATACTACAAAGGTGTCAGTTTCTATTTCGGCACCGAGCACTCGGACTGGTAGTGTGTCATGTGGTTTCACGGCACCAAAAGATTGTAGAAGTGTAAAGATTCAGGCTTCGCATTCTGCTTCGTCATCGAATGGAGAAACTTGGACCGGAGCAACACAGGAGATTTACTAGTATGAAACAAGGAAGAAACTATGGATTTGTTCTGCTAATGATTATTGCGATTTTTGTTTCGCTGACGGCCTGCGGAAAGAATTCGAAAAAGACCGATGGTACGCAAAATCCTTCAAGTGATGTTGGAACCTCAGATGAAGGGAATGGGAAACAGAGAGATACTATTGTATGGTTGGTTCAGGACTGGGGAATTGATTTGCAAGCTCTAGAGTCGCGATTGAACAATGTAGCACAAACGGCTGGATTTGAGCACAGGGTGGAATTACAATCCATCTCGTTAGAGGAAGATTACATCAGTGCGGTCCATGGTCTCATTCAAAAGGGTGAAGTGGACATCGTATGGTTAGGAGCTTATGATAACCAGCAAGAATTAATACATTTCGGCGATTTAATGGATCTGACATCGTATATTTATATGGACGACTATGCACAGCTTCGTGATGCATTTTATGCGGGGCTGTGGGAAACTGTGAAAGCAGATGATAGAATTGTGGCGATTCCGACTCAACTCGCAATGGATGGCGGCGCTGTATTGCTGTATAATACATCGGTTTATAACAGAGAAGAGGCTGATCAGTTGGGACTGAATTTTGGCTCGATTTTGGAGGATGCTATAGAGCATCCACAGAAGTATTCGGACAAGCCATTTTTCTGGTGTTCCTCGTACTCTTCAGATGCTGAGATGTTGGGCTATCTCTATAATAACGGAACATATATTTCAGTGGAAGATGGTTGTGTTCAGTGCCCTTATGAGAATGAAGACTATGTGGAATACCTTCGAAATCTTCATTCGCTATACCAGCTTGGCGCAATTGCGACGAAGCCTACAGGACAGTTATATATCAATGAGGGTGAATACGTCGATCGGGTGTTGGCAGGTGAATACAGTATTGCGTTTACATCCCTTTATTCTGTGGAGATGATTGAATGTATGCAAGGTGCGTATGTGTATCAGATTCCTTTTCTGCTTGATTCCAGATTAAATGCATGTACAGCAATTGCTTCGAATTCAGCGCATGCTCAAGAGGCAATGCAACTCATACAATTGTTATATACGGATGCGGATGCGGGAAATCTAATCTGCTATGGAGCTGATTGGCAGGAGATGATTGCAGAAGACGGATACATCGAGCCTTCATTGCAAGAGGCATTTGTTATCTCGATGCTAACCGGTATCTTCGACCAGCTTATCCCGAGACGAACGGATCACCTTGCAACGAATCGTTTGGAAACTAAGAAAATGATATATTCATCAAATGAGCTGATTGATCATCCATATGTGAGCTTCTTGCCGGTATTACCGAATCGAACTATGGTTCCTATGATAGAGACAGTGCTTAGGGATAATGAAAAACTTTGGGCTAGTGAGAACTTTGATGCCGCGTTAGCAAATGCAATTAGTGAATATTATGCGAGTGGCGGAGCGGAATTGATTGAGATTCTGCAACAGCAGATTGATGAGTGGAATCGATGATACGATATGAAATATTAAAATTGATAAGACATCACGCTCTGATAGGGATAATAATCGTATTATCCCTATTTTGCGTGTTTGGATTTAAGAATGAATTGATTGATGACAATGGATATCGTGCACTTTCCACTCAGATTCGGAATAGCACGAAAAAGTCTGAACTATGCGAGCAATTGCAAGACCGATATGAGAAAACATTGCTCGATGAATGGAATGAGGCATATATTACCGGCAATCGAATTGCGGACCTCAGATTGCTTGCGGATGTGATTGGGGAACTGAATCAGACCGTTACCTATGATGATAATATCCGGCGAAGGCTTCAGTTGGACGAATATAAGCTACGTTCCTACCTGTATCGCTCTTCGGCGCTTTATTCTTCATTGGTAGCGGAACAAGTGAATGAAGAGTTACTGTCCGTTCATGTCGAATATCAAGGACAATATGCATATCGCATTTTTGTAACATCAAAATCGAGAATGATTTTTGGAATGCTTCTTCCGGTATTGTTGGCGATGTATATGCTCTTTTCGGAACGGGATACGAATATGTCAGAAGTGCTGTATTGTTCTAAATATAGTCAGAATCAACTGTTCTTGGCGAAAATTCTGGCAGGAGGGCTTTGGCTTTTTCTGAATGCGCTCGTGGTTTCCGTGATAGAGTTGGGATATTTAGTCTGGCGATTTGGTGCAGGTAATTGGAATGCTCCTTTTCAGACGATTCAGGGGATGCTCTCGTATAGTAAGAATCTGTCCGTAGCTATGGTTGTGCTTGCAAACATTGGAGTTCAGATTGTAGGCATGA
This sequence comes from Lachnospiraceae bacterium, assembly GCA_045628945.1. Lineage (GTDB taxonomy): Bacteria > Bacillota > Clostridia > Lachnospirales > Lachnospiraceae > RGIG4034. The sequence continues at coordinate 62,296 of JAZQQG010000015.1, read as the reverse complement.
TTAGTATGTTTCTGCTTGGATACTGTCTTGGAACCTGGATTCAAAATCGAGTGTTAGCAGTGGCACTTTATGGGATCGGACAGGGCCTCAGCGCTTTTGCTTTCTATAGGATTCCGGTTTATAGTAATGTGGCACTTTTTCGATGGCTGAATCTTTTCTCTATGATTGAGGCGAGACAGTTAATTATAGCAAATCGGATTCCTGGTCTACATACGAAGATGACGACAGGAGGAGTGACTGTTTTGGTGTTTCTCCTTGTTGATCTTCTGTGTATCGGATTGTGTTGCTATAAAAATAGTCGTCATCCTGGTTCGGGTAGCGTGCGACATAGCCTTCGCCGACTTGGGTGGTCATCTCTTCGTGGAATCGAGATGCGCAAGTGGTTCTTGCATCAAAAGGGATGGATATTGCTTGCTGGATTATTTGCAATCTGCATCTGGGGATATCCGACTACACATCGCTCCTTTACTGGTAAGACGGAGTTGTTCTATCAAAAGTACATTGAGGAGTCGCGCGGTTCATATACGAATGAGAAAAAAGAGAAACTGTTAACCGAACAAGATAAGATAGAAACGATTCAGAAAACTCTCATAGAGGATGAATTACCTTCAGCAGTTCGCGCATATTACGAGGAGTATGTTGAGCGAATGGGTGGCTTGGAACTTGCAATAGAACAGGTGACGGAACTGTCGCGTTGGAAGGATGCGGCTATCCTTCATGAGCAGGATTATGAATTTTTGTTTGGGCAGAGCGATGCGAAGGATTCGTTTGATATGAATTGTCTTTTTCTGGTGCTTGTGTCCATAGGCATATCCTGTATGATCTGGGGGTATGATGCGGAGTGTTCTGTGAATGAGATACTCATTCATTCCGCCAAGCGAGAGGCGAAGAGGAGGCGTCGTAACGAGATACAGTGCGTTATTTCGGTACTCCTATGTGGCCTGATAGTGTTTGGAATCTGGTTTGCAAGGCACGTTCAGAATTGTAGATTCGATGAACTGACCGCTTCTTGCAGAAGCCTCCATCTATTGCGTGGCGTTCCTGGGGAAATTACAATCCTTGGAGCACTAATCCTATATTATGTAGGCATTCTATTGTTCATTATGCTATTAGGGTGTGTAACCGGGTATTTCTATTCAAGATTTCGCAAGGGAAAGCATTAAAGGTGAAAAATGAGATTACAACTAGAGAATGTGACCAAAAATTACAAAGACGTAAACGCGTTAAAAGGATTTAATCTGGACGTTTCTGCCGGAATCTATGGAATTTTGGGACCGAATGGAGCCGGTAAGAGTACGTTGCTTAAAATCCTTACTGGAAATGAAACCCTTACTTCCGGTCGAATGTATGTAGATGGGAATGCGTTAACGACCAATCGAAATGATGAATACCTAAAAAGGATTGGTTATGTTCCGCAAAATATTGCTGTTTATCCTCATTTCACATTACGGGAATATCTGGAATATATGGCGGTAATGAAGGGATATCACAGAAAAGACGAGCTGATTCAAAATCAGATTCGAGAATATACATTATTGTTTCATCTGGATGATGTTATGAAGCGGAGACTTAAGACATTTTCGGGTGGAATGAAACGAAGAGCCATGATCATTCAGGCGCTATTGGGACATCCGGAGCTGCTTATTCTGGATGAGCCTACGGCCGGTCTTGATCCGGGAGAACGATTGGTACTTAAAAACCTGTTAATGGATATGGCGGGAGAACGGATTGTGATTCTGGCTACGCATATTACAGACGATATTGAGTGTATTGCCGATCAAGTAGTGCTCATGCGAAAAGGAGAATTAATCAGCTGTACCGAGCCGCAAGAACTGATTCGGAGTGTTGAGCGGAATGTAATGGTCATGTCGTGCACGAAGAGTGAACTGAAAACAGTTCGCAATCGTTACCATGTAAGCAAGCTTGCACAGACAGAGACCGGTTTTCTGGTGCAAGTGGTTGATGGCAATCGACAGTTTGAAGCGAATGAATATGACTGTTATAAAACTGTGGGTCTGGAAGATGTATATCTGTATTATTTTGATAATTGGGAATAAGGTATGAAACGAAGATATTGGCTTGGCCTAATGATAGTGTTATTGATATGTACATCCTGTACACAAAGGAAAACGACGGTTCAGACGCAGAATCTTACCTGGTTTTCATCCACAATGTCCGGGGAGATGTATGGAAATGGTGGTGCGTTTAGGCTGGAGAACCAGCGCATTACTTTTCAGGATGCGGAGCAGAATGTTAGTTTCTATATCTGCAATGAAGCAGGAGATAATCATCCCAAGAGTTCCTGCACCGCCTATGTGGAAGCGTTGAAGGATTATGTTTTTCTTGAGAATGGCATGTTGTATCATGTTACGGATTGCGATAGCGAGCAATTCGGAGACTTGTTCCTAATGTCAAGTGAAGTGGATGGAACCAATCGCAAGAGGCTGGAGCGATGGCATGATATGCAAGAAGTGACATATGTTCTATATGCGAACCATACGCTGTGGATTCTGTACTGCAATCAGTATGATGAAAATATGGAATTGTTGCCAAAATCCGAAGCAGGAGTCGTGGAATATCATCTGGATACGGGCGAAATGAATCGTACGCTGCTTAAGGAGGCTTGGTCGGCACGTGTGAATCATGTGCAGGTAACGAAGGATGGCTTCTTCTATCTGGTTAGTTACTATGATGTCGATATGGGGATGGAACAATTGCTTGCGATGCAGGAGCAGGGGAATCTGATGGATGCACCGTATCGATGCGAACTGCATCTGATTGACGCGGAAGGAAAGGATTATATTATTGAGCCGGAAGTCGATTACTACTATGTATTAGGTCAAATGGATGGCGACATTGTATATAATAAGCAAGACGGTCTGTATCGATATAGCGTTCGGGATCATTCTTATGAAAAAATCGGGGAAAATGCAAATATTGCACAAACGGAGATGAACCAGCTATTCTTATATCGCTATGTCGGGGATGGGCGATATGAATATCGCGTCTGGAATGAAGAGAAGGGAAGATTGGAAGTTGTCGGGGAGTATGATAGTATCATACCGATTGTGGTATTTGCAGATTATTCCTATTACTATGACTTTGATACCGATGATGGAAATGCTGTCTTGACGGTATTGCCGACAGACCAAATATGGAAACGAATATAATTCAAAAGGGGGCATGGAGAATGCCCCTTTTTGAATGCTTTTTTAGTTGGATTCTTCTGCAACCATCAGGAATGCAATAAGCGGAGCGAGAAGAAGGAGCGGGTACACATATCGTATTAAGGCAACCGGCCCCAGTAGCAGCGTAGCGAAATACAAAAGGATGGGAAGAAGCAGCAGGAATTTCTTGCGGTTTCTTTTTTGAATAGCGACGCCGAGCGCCGCAAAAGCCAACCAGACACCGAGGTTCGGATTGAATAGAAGGGAGGCGCCCGGAAGGATGGTGTATTGCGGGTTGGTGGTTGTCTTGACAAGATATCGGTCATAGGCAGGGAAAAGAGAATGATGCCGGAAATTCTCGGTGTATCGATCCAAGAAAGAGTACTCCGTCATCAGACCGCGAACGGTGTATTCCTCCGCCTTGAAATATGGAGCAGTCATTCGTTTAAAGGCAACCACATAGGAATGCACATTCTGTATTCCAAGTGCGAAATAAGTGGACAGATTGGTTCCGAAATCCTCGAAGAATGCATCGGTTACAAAGGTATATTTCACCGGATCCGCACTGGAGGCAGTATAATTCAGAATGCCTTCTTCGGGAAGGAAGGTCTCTACGGTTGCTAACTGTCGGTCTGTGACCTTGGCGGTACCGCCGAGAAGCTTATCCTTACATACGGAAGCCATCTGCTGCATGGGAACACTAAGCATCTCTCTGGGATCGGAGGCTTTGAAACCAAGCAGATTGTGGCAGCAATAACCGAAGAGCTCTGTTATGACCAGAACCGAGAAGAGACTGATCAGAATGGCACGGCGATGACATTTATAGAAGGCGGTAAAAAGAAGAAGAACCGCTAAAATGTATACGCCCTGGTGACGAAGCAGGCAGGATAGAAGCCCGAAAACACTTAGGAGCACGATATCCCGTCGGCCGGCTTTTTCTTTTTCATCATAATAGAGTCTGTACAGGGTAACCAGGAAGACGGCAAAACATGCTCCGAAGAGAATATCCTTGGTGCAGCTAAAGGCAAGAACCTGCAGATAGGGGTTGCAACCAAACCAAAGAAGGGTTACCGGAACGTAGAGGGCATGAATGTTGTGGCGATGCAGGGTAAGAAGCAGATAGGAAAGACTGGCACTGACGCATAACCCCTGAAACGCGGTATAGAGTGCAACGCCGGCATTGTAACTGCCAAAAAGTGCATGACCGAAGGAGATGAGGGAACCGAGAAGCCAGGTATGGACAACCGGATGATGATCGGTCATGGGGAGTCTTCCGATATACTGATTCCACTGAATCGGAGCATCATAGCCGAAGGTTCCGGGGAAAAGAGCAAGATAGGCTGGAAGCCAGAGCAGGCTGATGATTGCCCAGAAAAGGAAAAAAAGTCTGCGGGAAGGGATTCGGCCGAGATAGGAAGCGATACGATCGGACTGTGCGGCGGACCAATCCCGAAGCGGACGGAATAAGCGAAGTGCCAGGCAGGTGAGCAAAAACCAGCCGATGGCCGCAATGCCAAAACACAGAAGCTTTTCTGTTTTGCTTACAAATTCATAGGGAAAACAAGTGAAGGACGCAAATAATAAGGCGATATACAACTTCAGGAAAAGATGCTTGCGGCCTCGGAAAAGAGTGAGTTTCATGTCGGGATCCCCTTTGTGATTTGTGACGGTGTCGGATACACCGCTATTGTAATCTATGATACCATGAGAAAGTGCATTCCTCAAGATTGTATGGTTGAGTCCGACGTGCAATTGCTATATAATCAGTGGTAGAGAACTTGTTTTTTTGACAAAAAAGAATGGGCAGAACGGAGACGGTAATGGATAAGATTGCTGTATTGATTCCTTGTTATAATGAGTCCAAAACGATTGCGAAGGTAGTGGGGGATTTCAAACAAGCCTTACCGGAAGCTGCAATCTATGTATATGACAATAATTCCACTGACGGAACCGATGCGATTGCCCGTGAGGCAGGGGCAGCGGTTCGCTATGAGTATCAGCAGGGAAAAGGAAATGTGATTCGCCGGATGTTTGCGGAGATCGATGCGGAGTGTTACATTATGGTCGACGGTGACGATACCTATCCGGCCGATCAAGCGCGGGAAATGGTGGACAAGGTTTTGCTTCGCCATGCGGATATGGTGGTCGGGGACCGTCTTTCCTCCACCTACTTTGAAGAAAACAAGCGCCGCTTCCATAACTTTGGCAATTCGGTGGTTCGCTGGAGCATCAATACCTTATTCAAAAACGACATCAAGGATATTATGACCGGATATCGGGCTTTTTCCTATCGGTTTGTGAAGACCTTTCCGGTATTGTCCAGGGGCTTCGAGATCGAGACCGAGATGAGCATTCATGCCATTGATAAGAATATGTTTGTGGAGAATGTGGTCATTGAATACCGGGATCGTCCCCAGGGAAGCGAATCGAAGCTTAATACGTATTCGGACGGCCTTCGGGTGTTAAATACCATCATTCGCCTGTTTCGTACCTACCGACCGATGCGTTTCTTTGGCCTGATTGCGGTTCTTCTGATGCTGCTGGCCACCGGATTCTTCATCCCGGTTGCCATCGATTACGTTCATACCGGTCTGGTGGAGAAATTCCCGACCTTAATTACCTGCGGTTTCGTTGTGTTGGCGGCAATTCAGTCCTTCTTCTCCGGATTAATTCTTAAGACCATCTACCAGAAAAATCGTCAGGACTTTGAGATGGATCTGTACCGCGTAACCAGGGAAGGGGAGGCGTTAAAAGAACATTGAGTCGGGGACCATACTTTTTTGTGGAAAGTGTGTTGACAGGGCCCGGCCCATGTGCTATAGTATCTGAGGTGTGAAAGCACTACAACCAAGCAGAGTATCCACTCTCACCCTGTGGCAATCGGGCTGACAGGCGTTCATATTTCTTTTTTTACAGAGGAATCTGGGAAGAGATTGATGACGTGGATAGTTATGCTATCCACTTTTTTTATGCGTAATGCATGGAGGTATCATTATTAGCGATTTAGTAATCAATGGAATGATTCGTGCCAAGGAGGTACGTGTAATCGGTACCAATAACGAGCAGTTGGGCGTTATGCCGATTCAGGAAGCGATGAGACTTGCAGAGGAGGCCGGAGTTGATCTGGTTGAGATTGCAGCCAATGCAAATCCCCCTGTGTGTAGAATCGTTGATTCCGGTAAGTTCAAGTATGAGCAGCTTCGCCGCGAGAAGGAAGCCAAGAAGAAGCAGAAGACCGTAGAAGTGAAGGAGATTCGTTTGAGTCCCAACATCGATACGAACGACCTGAACACCAAGATTAATGCCGCTAAGAAGTTCCTTACCAAGGGAGACAGAGTGAAGGTTACCTTACGATTCAGAGGTCGTGAGATGGCTCATATGGCTACCAGTAAGCATATCCTGGATGACTTCGCTGAGGCACTTGCCGATGTATGTGTTGTTGAGAAGGCACCCAAGGTGGAAGGCAAGAGCATGACGATGTTCCTGTCCGAGAAGAAGAATTAATTTTTAGAATCTAATTTAGGAGGATATTACAATGCCCAAGATGAAGACCAGCAGAGCAGCTGCAAAACGTTTCAAGTTAACCGGTACCGGTAAGCTTAAGAGAAATAAGGCTTACAAGAGACATATTCTTACCAAGAAGTCTGCTAAGACTAAGAGAAATCTTAGAAAGCCCGCTATGGTTGATGCAACGAATGTTAAGAACATGAAGAAGATTTTACCCTATATCTAAGGTGAGGAGGAAGACTTAAAATGGCAAGAATTAAAGGCGGTTTAAACGCAAAGAAGAAGCACAATAGAGTATTAAAGCTTGCAAAGGGATACAGAGGAGCACGTTCCAAGCAGTACAGAGTAGCTAAGCAGTCTGTAATGAGAGCTCTTACTTCCTCTTACGCAGGTAGAAAAGAGAAGAAGCGTCAGTTCAGACAGTTATGGATTGCTCGTATCAACGCAGCAGCTCGTATGAACGGTCTGTCCTACAGCAAGTTTATGTATGGTCTTAAGCTTGCAGGCGTTGACATGAACAGAAAGATGCTTGCTGAGATGGCAGTAGCAGATGCAGAAGGCTTCAAGACCTTAGCTGAGCTTGCCAAGTCCAAGATCGCTTAATTGTTCACGTAAACAAGAATCTGTGGGGGATGTCAAAAAACGTCGAAAGGCGTCTTTTGATGTCCCTTTTTTATACTTTTTTAATTAGTAAATCCGACATCGCGGGAGTATAATGCTATAAGTGGGAGGATACTCCTGCAATGCAGTAAGACACCGCTTTATGCGGATACGACTCATGGAAGTCGGGAACGGAGAATGGAATGCTTCAGTTAAGTGAGATTACCAAGACTTATAAGACCGGCGATTTCGTGCAGCATGCTCTGGACGGAGTCAGCGTGTCTTTTCGTAACTGTGAATTTGCTGCAGTACTTGGCCCCAGCGGTTCCGGTAAGACGACCCTCTTAAATATCGTGGGTGGTCTGGACCAGTACGATACCGGAGATCTTCAGATCAATGGGAAATCGACCAAGAAGTACAAGGCAAGAGACTGGGATACCTATCGTAACCATTCGGTTGGCTTCGTGTTCCAAAGCTACAATCTGATTCCGCATCAGACGGTTTTGGCCAATGTTGAGTTGGCACTGACACTGTCCGGTGTATCGAAGGCAGAGCGCCGTAAGCGTGCTTTAGACGTACTTGAGAAGGTCGGATTAAAAGAACAGGCACATAAGAAGCCGAATCAGATGTCCGGCGGTCAGATGCAGCGTGTGGCAATTGCCCGTGCGCTCATTAATGATCCGGAGATTCTTCTTGCGGATGAGCCTACCGGTGCGTTGGATTCCGAGACCAGTGTTATGATTATGGACATCCTGAAGGAAGTAGCGAAGGACCGTCTGGTCATCATGGTTACGCATAACCCGGAATTGGCACATGAATATGCGAACCGTATCATCACGATTAAGGATGGTAAGGTGGTAGACGATACGAATCCTTATAAGGAGGAAGAGGCGGCCATCGACCTTCATGAATTCCGCGAGCGCATTCAGAAGGGTGAGATTAAGCAGACGAATAAGGGAAAAAAGAAGAGAACCTCCATGTCCTTCTTTACCGCCTTGGGATTGTCTTTAAATAACCTGATGACGAAGAAGGGGCGTACCATTCTGACGGCCTTTGCCGGTAGTATCGGTATTATCGGTATTGCCTTGATTCTGTCGGTATCCAGCGGTGTGAATGATTATATTGAACGTGTTGAGAGCGATACCTTATCTTCCTATCCGCTTACGATTCGTAGTGAGACCGTGGATATGTCCGAAATGATGTCTGCCATGATGGGAGACTCCAAGAATAAGAAGGAACACGACAAAGATGCTGTTTATTCTGCAGACATCATGGTGAATATGATGCAGCTTATGACACAGCAGGTGAAGTCCAACGATCTGGAATCCTTCAAGAAGTACATTGAGTCGGAGGAGCATCCTTTTGATTCCTATGTGAATGATATTAAGTATTCCTATGATATTCAGTTGAATATCTTTGCTTCCGATACCTCCAAGGGCGTTCAGCAGGTATTCCCGGCGGATCTGTTCGGTTCCATGGGATATGGGGAAAACTCCGGCCGTGGCGGCATGATGTCCATGATGAGCTATTCTATTTGGACGCAGCTTATGGAGAATCCGGAGCTGTTGGCTTCGCAGTATGATCTTTTGTCCGGTAAGTGGCCGGTGAATTATGATGAGATGGTACTGGTAGTCGATGAGAACAATGAATTAAGTGACTATGTACTCTATTCTCTTGGATTAATGGATGTTGCGGAGCTTCAGCAGATGATGATGACTATCATGACCGGCGGAGAAATCGAGCCGAAGACTGAGGCAACGAAGTATACCTACGAGGAAATTCTGAACACGACCTATAAGTTAGTGCTGAACAGTGATTTCTACTCCAAGGAGAACGGAATCTGGGTAGATAAGAGCCAGAATCCGGAGGCTCTGAAGGCACTGGTGGATGACGGTGTTACCCTTAAGATTGTCGGTGTTGTTCGTCCGAATGAAGATGCGGTAGCTTCCTCCATCGGAGGTGCAATCGGTTATACGAGAGCTCTGACGGACTATGTAATCAATGCAGTCAATGCCAGTGATATTGCCAAGGAGCAGTGCGCAGATCCGACCATGAATGTTTTGACCGGCGCGCCCTTCACCAACATGGATCTCATGGATACCTATGACGTTGTCGCAGGACGAATCGGTATTGTGGACCTGGATAAGCCGACTGCAATCAGTATCTATCCGAGCAGCTTTGATTCGAAGGACAGTATTATTAAGTTAATCAAGGATTACAACAAGAAGTTAAAAGAAGAGGGCAAGGAAGAAATCACCTACACGGATATGGTAGGACTTCTGATGAGCTCCGTAACCACGATTGTGAATGTCATCAGTTACGCGTTAATGGCCTTCGTTGCAATCTCTCTGATTGTTTCCTCCATTATGATCGGTATTATTACCTACATCTCGGTACTGGAGAGAACGAAGGAAATCGGTATCTTACGTGCAATCGGTGCTTCGAAGCGTGATATTTCTCGTGTATTCAATGCAGAGACCATGATTGTCGGTTTCGTGGCGGGTGCAATCGGTATCGGTATTACCTTGATCCTTCTGATTCCGATTAATGCAATTATTTACAAGTTAAGCGATATTCACAATATTGCGGTGCTTCCTGTGGGCGGTGCGATTATCCTGGTATTAATCAGTATGTTCTTAACCTTCATCGCAGGCCTGATTCCGGCAAGATTTGCTTCAAAGCGCAATCCGGTAGAGGCACTTCGTTCGGAATAAGTGTAGTATTGTTTCACCGTAAGAATTGCTTGTCACGAAGATTTGTAGTATAATATTATCAATTCATTTGATGAGAAGATGATGCAATTCATTGGCGGTAGAAGCGGGCGACAGCTTGTTTCGGAAAGGAAACGGATGACGAAAAACAAAGTGAATCTGATTCTCTACATTTTCATGGGATGTCTTGCACTGACTGTGATTGTGTTGGCGATTAAACTGGCCGGAAGACCGAAGCCGAAGAAGGCTGTGACGGATGACAAGAAGCAGGAGCAGAGCGTAGATCCCGGTAAACAGGATACCTCCGCGGATGAGAATGCGAATACTCCGGAGGATATGGAAGGTCAGGGCGAAGAAAATGACGGAGGCGACAATACCGACGTGGATGTGGTTCCTGAGGAACCCAAGCAAGTGGTTATGCTTCGTGATCCCGGTGAGAATGTAAATATTCGTTCCACTCCGGACAGCTCTTCCAAGAAGACCATCTTAGGTCAGATTGAGGGAAATGACCAGTACGAATATGTTGGCGAGTACAACGATAAATGGATTATCATCCTGTACAACGGAGAAGAGGCATATGTTTCTTCGAAGTATGTGAAGGTGGTAGAGATTACAGAAGAATAACAAGATTGCAGTAGAATAACAAGTATGAAAAGGCCCGACTCGAAGGAGTCGGGCTTGTTTTATGTGGAGATATCTGTGCTATTGCTAAGGCGTAGGAACGTCCTTAGCGGGGTTAATGGACTCATAGGCCCCTAAGGTCTCATTGATATCCGGATGGGCCGCTGCAACCATCTGACGGCGTTCCTCAGAGAGATGAATGAACTGGTAGGTCAGGTAATTGTAAGCATGAGGCTGTAAGAAGAACTCATAAGTATGCTGGCATACACCGGTGGTATTCGGTATGGTCATGGTTCCGTCTGCCTGAATAATGGTAGCCCCCTGGATTAATGAAGGATGCAGAGGCGGATCTACTGTTGCAATACCGTAATAGCCAAACGGGCAGTATTCCGAGGCGATACAGTCGTCTACAGGACAGATCGTTCCCTTGAAGTGTACATTACAGTGTTCCGTAGGCTCCGTGCCTTTTTCAAAGTATTCGTAGGTCTTGCAAGCGTCACACAGGCCGGGAACGGGAAGCAGACCGGACTGAGAACAGATTTGCTCTTTTACGATATTGGCGGGAATATTGAAGCCCTTCGAAGGAAGTCCTTCATGAATACGTCCCATAATCTTGGCCCAGGTCTCCTTGTGGAAGGCTTTCTCTTCCTTGGAGTTCATACTTACGTTGTTATCGTAACCAACCCAGATGGTGCAGGTGTAATACGGCGTATATCCGGCAAACCAGATATCGACATTCTTTGAGGTCGTACCGGTCTTACCGGCAATGGACTGATTTTTGTCAAAGCGTGCGGCAGTACCGGTACCTTTGGTCACAACGTCCATCATCGCAAGCGTCAACAGGTAGGCTGTGGTAGGGCGGATGACCTGACGGGTAACAGGCGTGGTATTGTCCAAAAGAACATCGCCGTCGGAAGTAACTAACTGCGTATAGAGCACCGGCTTAATATAGGTACCTTCATTCGCAATGGTGGCATATGCGGCATTTAGTTCCAGGTTCGTAACACCGTGGGTAATACCGCCCAGTGCCAAGGACTGGGTAATGTCGGTGTGAATCATACCGTTAATGCTTTCGGATTCTACCAGGGTGGTAAAACCGAATTTTTCAAGGTAATCATAACCCAACTGCGGACTGATTACGGTCAGGTTCTTCACGGCAATAATATTAAGAGACTGCTCGATACCGTAACGAACGGAGCAGATACCCTTATAGGTCTCGCCGCTCCACCAGTTGGTTACCGGAGTACCGTCCCAATAGGTAAAAGGAGCATCGGTCTGGACAGAGGCCAATGTCATACCGTAGGCATCCATTGCGGGAGCATAGGTGGATACAACCTTGAAGGTGGATCCCGGCTGACGCTTGGATTTCGTTGCACGGTTAAAGGTCATGGAACCGGTTTTGGCACCGCGACCGCCGACCATTGCCACAACATAACCGGTCGACTGATCTTCGACAACAATGGATAACTGTGGCTGAGGTGTGTAGGTGTAGCGGTCTGCGATAATCTCATCGCCTTCTTCCAATACGCTGTTCTCGTACTTCATAATATCATCGAGCAGCGCTTCGGTGGTCTTATAAATCAAGTTGTATTTCTCGTTCTTTTTCTGGAAATACGCCTTTAACATCTGAATGGAATAGTTCTTGAGGGAACCGTCCGCTTTCTGAACCGTCAGCGCAAATTCACTTAGGTACCACTTGGAGTTCGAGGGATAATTCGCCTCATTGGAGGTCTCCTCATCACAGATGGCCTGAATCTTGGGGTCCATGGTGGTGTAGATCTTTGCACCACTTGCATAGACGATATTGTAGGCCTGCTGCTGGGTGTAACCGGCATCAATCAGGTCTGCCATAACCTGTTCTACCACGGCATCCACGAAATAGGAGTTCACGGAAGAAGCGGTACTGGTATCGTTGTTGTATTTGATTCGTGCATAGACATCCTCGGTGTCGGCCAGCGCTTCATCGTATTCTTCCTGCGTGATGTAGCCATACTGAAGCATCTTACGCAATACTTTGGCACGACGATCCTCGTTGTCCTTGGGATGGGTAATCGGGTTGTATTTCGAAGGGTTCTTCGTAATACCGGCAAGAACCGCACATTCCGAGAGGTTTAACTGCTGTACGGGCTTGTCAAAATATCGCATGGATGCGGCCTGAATTCCCAAAGTGTTGGCACCCAGGTTAATGGTATTCAGATATAAGGTAAGGAGCGTATCCTTATCATATTTCTTGGTAATCTCAATTGCGAGGTACTGCTCCTGGATTTTACGGTGCACACGGTCCAAAAGAGAATCTTCTTCCATCCAGTTGGTGAAGACATTGTTTTTTAACAACTGCTGCGGGATGGTGGAAGCACCCTGCGAGAAGTCACGTGAGGTGATTCCGACGTAGGTTGCACGGAAAATACCCTTCATATCGATACCGTTGTGCTCGTAGAAACGAGCATCCTCGATGGCAACGAATGCATTCTTCAATTGCTGAGGAATCAACTCGGACTGTACATAGGTACGGTTTGCATCGGCAGCCACAAGCTTCTGAATCAGGTTACCGTCCTTGTCGTAAACCATGGTGGCATAGCCGTTTGGCATCAGGTCATCCAAGTCGACATCGGGTACGTCCGAGAGGACACCGCGAAGAAGACCGAAGCCTGCACAGATGCCGAAGATACCGAGGGCAAGAATTGCAACCAGAAAAATCTTAAGAGTCATAACCAGTCCGAAATGCTTCATCTTTTCGGAGGTGGAATTCAATTCATGTAATTGACGCTTAATACCGCGTTTTGTATAATTCATATAGTGCCTTTCCGTATAGCGAATGGAGTGCTTTGTAATCCTATCTATTATAACAAAGAAGAAACAAAAATCATAGTTTTTTCTGCAAAAGCGTAAGGAGAAGTGGCGTGGGAAGACTGATATTAAGCGAACGAACCGTCGGAGAAATCGAAGAGAAGAAGTCGCGTTTTATCGCAACGATGGAGCCGGTGCATTCCGAGGAGGAGGCTTCTGCTTTTTTTGCGGCTATGCGTAAGCAATATTGGGATGCCAAACACAATTGCACGGCGTTTATCATCGGAGAAGACGGCATGCTGGTGCGTTGTTCGGATGATCGTGAGCCTTCCGGCACCGCCGGACGACCGATGTTAGAGGTTCTGCAAAAGAGCGGGCTGACGGATGTGGCCGTTGTGGTGACACGCTATTTTGGCGGAGTGCTTTTGGGAACCGGAGGCTTGGTCCGGGCCTATCAGGGGGCAGTAAAGGCTGCTCTCGAAGAAGCGGAACATCTGCATCGCATCCTGGAAGAACGCGAGGGCGTGGTGATTCGTTATCAGACCGATTATTCCTATGTGACGCCGGTGACAAGACTTCTTCGGGAAGAGGAGATTCCGGAGCCGGAGACGGAATATGAAGCGACGGTAGTGTATTCTTTTTTTGTGGGAACGGAGAAAGAACAGGATATATTATGTAAACTTACGGAATTAACCCTCGGGACGGGAAAAGTCCTGTCGCGAGAATTGACAAAACGAGTGATATAAACTATAGTTAGTTTGGTGCGGATAAGCACAATTATCATATCCTTGAGCGTTCGACGGGATAGAATCTCTCTGAGAAAGGTGGTGGTTTTTATGGAACACAGTCATAGTTACAGCACTGATGGTCCCACGCATGGGCAAAGCATAGAAATCACATACCAGGAGGTTTATTCCGATGGAAATGAACGAGTTAATTGAACTTGTCGAGACGAAGCAGTATACCGTTCTTCGACAGGAACTGTCTGAATTAAACGAAGCAGATATCGCTTCCTTCCTGCAAGAGCTGGAAGAAGAGAATATGCTCAAAATCTTCCGTATTTTACCCAAGTCCAAGGCTGCGGATGTATTCTCGTACCTCGATATCGAGGAGGAGCAGGTGATTATTACGTCCCTGTCCGATCGAGAAGCTGCGAATATTGTCAATAACCTGATGGCCGATGATGCGACGGACCTTTTAGAGGAGATGCCGGCGAATATTGTCAAACGTATTCTTGCCAATGCAAACTCCGAGACCCGTCGTGATATCAACCATCTGTTAAGATATCCCGAGTCCAGTGCGGGAAGCATTATGACGGTGGAGTATGTTGACTTAAAAGAGAATCTCACCGTTGAGGATGCCATTAACCGAATCCGCAAGGTAGGACTCGATACGGAGACCATCAATATTTGCTATGTGCTGGATGCAAAGCGCAAACTGATCGGTACGGTAGCATTGCGTTATCTTTTGCTTAGTGACCCGGATGCAATTATCGGGGATATCATGCATGAGAACGTCATCTCGTTAAATACCCTCATGGACCAGGAGGAGGTTGCGAGACAATTCCAGAAATACGACTTTACCGCCATGCCTGTTGTGGACAACGAAGAGCGACTCGTCGGTATTATCACCGTCGATGACGTTGTCGACATTCTGCAGGAAGAGGCCACCGAGGATATGGAGAAGATGGCAGCAATTGTGCCGTCGGACAAGACCTACATGAGAACCGGTGTCTTCGAGACCTTCAGCAAGCGTATTCCCTGGTTACTTTTATTAATGATTTCGGCAACCTTTACGGGAGCCATCATCGCATCCTTTGAGGATGCCCTGAGTGCCTGTGCTTCCCTGATTGCTTACATTCCGATGTTAATGGATACCGGTGGTAATGCCGGTGGACAGGCAAGTGTGACCATTATTCGTGGACTCAGTCTGAATGAGATTGAGTTCCGTGATCTTTTCCGGGTTGTCTGGAAAGAGATTCGTGTTGCATTGCTCTGCGGTATTGCCTTAAGTATTGCGAACTTTGCAAAACTCATGCTTATCGACCATGCAACGATGCCGATTGCGATTGTCGTATGCTTAACGCTTATGTCCGCTGTTTTAGTGGCCAAGCTTGTCGGATGTACTTTCCCGATGATCGCCAAGAAGATTGGCTTTGACCCGGCGGTTATGGCGAGTCCTTTCATTACGACCATCGTAGACGCGATTTCCTTGCTGATTTACTTCCAGATTGCGACAAGAATTCTTGGGGAGCTGTTGTAGTAGCGGGAGTAGAGGTAGGCTTGTAGGATGTGCTGGTGGGGTGTGTTTGTATAGGTAGGAAGCTTGGTTAGGAGAATACTTGCATATGTTCGGGGCGAATTTCGCTGCGATAACTTATGTAAACTGAAATAGAATTATGTAAACTTGGCATGGCTATGCTTGATTCTGTTTGGCAGGCTTTCTTGATTTTGTTTGGCTTGAATGGTGCGAATAAGAAGAAATCTTCTTGTTCGCACCATTTTTTGTTGGCCGGGATGCCGAATTCGCCAAGAATTGGTGTGAAACAAAGGAAACATGAATATTCGCACCATGAATCTGGCGGTCTGGTGGTGCGAATCGACAAGAAGAAGCTAATCCACACCGGAAGTTGCCGAAACATGCACGGAAGAAGCCGTGAAATGGTGCGAATCGACAAGAAGAAGCTAATTCGCACCATTGCTTTTTCTTGAGAAGTGAGATACCATATAGTAGTATCATACCGTTGTGCAGTTGACTGTGGTAGGGAACTACTATGCGAAAGGGAACTACTGCGGGTTGCATTTCTTTTTTCCTCGAATCGAGGGGTTAATCCAAATTATGTTAAATATTGTAATGTTGAAGCGCGAGTGTGAAATGCTTGCGTCTGAGATTTCTATGCTTGAAAAGGAATTGGGGACAATGCCGAATGAGCATCTATGCTGTTATCATGACGGAGATTCTGTAAAGTGTTTCGCTATAGCGGATGATGATTCTACGAAAAGGCGTTATTTGCGAAAAAGCAAGCGGGAAGAAACTGCTCTTTTGGCAAGGAAGGGATACCTGAAGGCCCGTTTGGCAGATGCAAAACAACAGAAAAAGGCACTGGAATTATGTATCAGACAGTATCCGGAAGAATCTGAGGTGGAGCGGTATTGTGCAATTCATGCGGACCGGACACGCTATATTGAGGAATCTATTGTGCACCCGCAGGAGAATATTCGGCAATGGGTCTGCGAGACATATCCGATGAATATGCAGTTTCCGGATAAGAAAAATGTTGCGGCTGTAGATGGAAGCTATGTGCGATCTAAATCGGAGGCGATAATACTTCGGTGTCTCTATGAAAATGGCATTCCGTACAGATATGAGTCGGAAGTGCAGATTGAGAGTGGAGTGATTTATCCTGATTTTGTTATTTTGAAACCGAGCACAGGGGAGAAGATTATCTGGGAGCATTTTGGGCTTGCGGATAGTGAAAACTATGCAAGGAATATTAACTTAAAACTGCAAAGTTATCGTGGAATCGGGTATTATCCAATGATAAATCTGATAACGACCTATGAAACGGCTTCGAATCCATTGGACTATCGCTTGGTGGAACTATTGGTTCGGCATTTTTGTATATAGTGCGGTTGAGATTTAGATTGCTGAAATGGAGTTATGTTAACTTGACGCGGCTTGAATGGTGCGAATAAGAAGAAATCTTCTTGTTCGCACCATTTTTTGTTGGCCGGGATGCCGAATTCGCCAAGAATTGGTGTGAAACAAAGGAAACATGAATATTCGCACCATGAATTTGGCGGTCTGGTGGTGCGAATCGACAAGAAGAAACTAATCCACACCGGAAGTTGCCGAAACATGCACGGAAGAAGCCGCGAAATGGTGCGAATCGACAAGAAGAAGCTAATTCACACCGAAAGTTGCCGAAACATGTACAGAAGAAGCCGTGAAATGGTGCGAATCGACAAGAAGAAACTAATCCGCACCGGAAGTTGCCGAAATACGTCCAAAATGCCATGAAAAACACGACCAAAATGCCATGAAAAACACAACCGGGATGCCAACGGAACAAAAAATAACCGGGGCGAGTATCGCCCCGGCCAATCGTTCGGCTCAACTATTTACGG
Source organism: Lachnospiraceae bacterium (assembly GCA_045628945.1). Taxonomy (GTDB): domain Bacteria; phylum Bacillota; class Clostridia; order Lachnospirales; family Lachnospiraceae; genus RGIG4034. The sequence goes on along the minus strand of JAZQQG010000015.1, from coordinate 44,776 downwards.
AAATTACTTCTCTTACGCATCAGAGGATCCAGAATCTTCTTACGAATACGAAGATGCGTCGGGGTGACCTCCAGAAGCTCATCGGTTTCGATGAAATCCAGAGCCTGCTCTAAGCTTAGAATCTTAGGCGGAGTCAGGCGGAGAGCCTCATCAGCAGAAGAGGAACGGGTGTTGGTTAACTGCTTCTTCTTGCAGACATTGATCTCAATATCTTCGGACTTGGCGGACTGACCGACTACCATTCCGGAGTATACTTTCTCGCCGGGACCGATGAAAAGAGTACCACGCTCTTGTGCATTGAACAGGCCGTAGGTGATGGATTCACCGGCCTCAAAAGCAATAAGGGAGCCGGTCTTGCGGTATGCGATGTCTCCCTTGTACGGGCCATATTCATTGAAGGTGGTATTCAGAATTCCGTTTCCCTTGGTATCGGTTAAGAAATCTCCGCGGTATCCGATTAAGCCACGGGAAGGAATGTTGAAGGTTAATCGGGTGTATCCGCCGGATGCACTGCCCATGCTTAAGAGTTCGCCCTTACGCTGGGAAAGTTTTTCGATAACAACGCCGGAGTACTCGTCCGGAACATCCACATATGCAGTCTCCATAGGCTCTAAAAGCTTGCCGTTTTCGTCTTTTTTGTAGAGAACCTCTGCCTTGCTGACTGCAAACTCAAAGCCTTCACGACGCATGTTTTCAATCAGTACGGAGAGATGCAGTTCGCCACGTCCGGATACCTTAAAGGCATCGGTGGACTCGGTTTCTTCGACACGGAGCGATACATCGGTATTGAGCTCGCGGAAAAGACGATCTCTCAGATGACGGCTGGTTACGAACTTGCCCTCTAAACCTGCGAGAGGGGAGTCATTGACGATGAACTCCATTGCGATGGTGGGCTCGGAAATCTTTTGGAAAGGAATCGGAGCGACGTTGGAAGGATCACATAAGGTATCCCCAATGTGAATCTCGGAGATACCGGAGATTGCAACGATGGAACCGATATGGCTCTCGGTTACTTCCACTTTTTTGAGACCATCGAATTCGTAGAGCTTGGAAACTTTTACTTTTTTCTGCTTGTCGGGCTCGTGGTGGTTTACAATGATGACTTCCTGGTTCACCTTTACGGTACCGTTGTCCACCTTGCCGACCCCGATACGGCCGACATATTCATTATAATCGATTGTACTGATTAAGATCTGCGTACCGAGATCGGGATCGCCGGTGGGCGCAGGAATGTGCTCGATGACAGTCTCGAAAAGAGGAATCATATTATCGCTTAAGTTCTGCGGATCGAGGGATGCGATACCGTTTTTTGCAGAGGCGAAGATAAAAGGACAATCCAACTGCTCATCACTTGCATCGAGATCCATAAAAAGCTCGAGAACTTCATCCACAACCTCTTCGGGACGGGCTTCGGGACGGTCGCACTTGTTGATACAAGGGATGACGGGAAGCTTCATTTCCAAGGCCTTCCGCAGAACGAATTTCGTCTGGGGCATAACACCTTCGAAGGCGTCGACTACCAGAATGGCGCCGTTTACCATTTTAAGAACGCGCTCTACCTCACCACCGAAATCGGCATGGCCCGGAGTATCGATGATGTTAATCTTCGTGCCTTTGTAATTGATTGCGGTATTCTTGGACAGAATAGTGATACCACGTTCGCGTTCGATATCGTTGGAGTCCATTACACGCTCTGCAACTTCCTGATTCTCGCGGAATACACCGCTTTGCTTAAGCAGTTCGTCGACCAGAGTGGTTTTACCGTGGTCAACGTGAGCGATAATTGCAATGTTACGTACATCTTCTCTTGCCTGAATCATTTTGATACCTCTTCTTATTAAAATGTGACATCGTCACAAACGGATTTAGTATATCATAAATAGGCGAGAATGCAAGATTTTTTATAAATACATTGACACCGTGCCATCAGAGTGATAATATTTCAAACGAAACGAGATAGAGGTTGCGTTACTCATCAGTATTTCCGCGGATACGCCGGGCGTAAGCGAAGCGGAAGGAAAGGGGGCAACGCCGAAAGGATTATGTGACCGGCGCGTAAGACCTTGGGGATGGACCGAAGAGGTTTATCACTGTCATCTTTTTACAAGATGGGGCGCTATCGGTTACGAATGAAATAAGCATTCTTATTTTTTGACGACCGGCCCATGACAATTTTTTGGCCGGTATTTTTATTCGGCAGAAAGGAAAGAAACATGGCAATTTTTAAAGGAGCAGCAGTAGCAATTACAACGCCTTTCAAGGCAAACGGCGAGGTGGATTACGATCGTTTTACCGAGCAGATCGAATATCAGATCGCAGGCGGAACCGACGCAATTGTCGTATGCGGAACCACCGGTGAGGCTTCCACCCTTTCCCACGAGGAGCACATTGACGTAATCGCACATTGTGTGAAGGTTGTGAACAAGAGAATCCCCGTAATCGCAGGTAGTGGTTCGAACTCTACCGAGACCGCAATCTTCTTATCCAAGGAAGCGGAGAGAGTCGGCGCAGATGCCCTGCTTGTTGTAACTCCTTACTATAATAAGTGTACCCAGAAGGGTCTGTATGAGCATTTCAAGATTGTTGCGGATTCGGTAAAGATTCCCGTAATTCTCTACAACATTCCCGGAAGAACTGGTGGCGTAACGATTCTGCCGGATACCGTTGTTCGTCTTTGCAAGGAAGTAAGCAACATTGTCGGTGTAAAAGATGCAACCGATAACTTCAATAATATCGCACGTATGATGGCTAAGGCAGACGGCTGCGTGGATCTTTACTCCGGTAATGACAACCAGACCGCTCCGATGATGGCACTGGGCGCAATCGGTGTTATTTCCGTTCTCAGCAATGTGGCACCCCGTCAGACGCATGACATCGTAGCGAAGTTCTTAGACGGTGATGTTGAGGGAAGCCGTAAGCTTCAGCTGGAAAGCATCGAGATCATTGATGCACTGTTCAGTGAAGTGAACCCGATTCCTGTGAAAAAAGCAATCGAGTTACAGGGAAGAGATACCGGCGTACTTCGTCGTCCTCTGACGGAGATGGAGCCTGAGACGACCGCTAAGCTTGAGAAGGCAATGCGTGCTTACGGAATTCTGTAGAGCCGGCCGATATACTGCTTTGCGAAGCACTGCTTACGGCATTTTATAGAGCCAACCAAGGAGATTTATTATGACGAAAGTGATTATGCATGGCTGTAACGGTCGTATGGGTCAGATGATCAGCGGCTTGTGTGCAGCAGATGATGAGATTGAGATTGTTGCCGGTGTCGATGTATTCGATGAGGGGAAAAATGCATATCCCGTATTCAAGTCCATCGATGAGTGTGATGTGAAGGCGGATGCAATTATCGACTTTGCATCTACCAAAGCGGTAGATGCTCTTTTGGAGTATTCGAAGAAAAACGGAACTCCCGTGGTCGTATGTACCACCGGACTGAGTGAAGACCAGTTGACACATTTAAATGAGGTATCGAAGGAGGTAGCGGTTCTTCGCTCCGCAAACATGTCTCTTGGTATCAACACCCTGATGAAACTTCTTCAGGATGCGGTTAAGGTGCTTGCTCCGGCAGGTTTTGATATCGAGATTGTTGAGAAGCATCATAATCAGAAGCTGGATGCACCTTCCGGAACCGCATTGGCCTTGGCAGATTCGATCAATGAGGTAATGGATGAGGCATATTCTTATACCTACGACCGTTCGGACAGAAGAGCAAAGAGAGATCCGAAGGAGATCGGTATCTCCGCAGTTCGCGGCGGTACTATCGTAGGAGACCACGATGTTATTTTTGCCGGAACGGATGAAGTCATTACCTTCTCCCACGTGGCATATTCCCGTGCGGTATTCGGTAAAGGCGCCATTCAGGCTGCGAAGTTCTTAAACGGCAAGGGCGCAGGTCTTTATACGATGGCCGATGTGATTGCCGCAAATTAAGGAAGAAAAGTTATGTTAACCAATGGCTGCCGGAAACGACAGCCATTTTCAACCGCTGAGGGGAGCGAGAACAGTATGGAATTCAGACCTTGTATTGATATTCATGACGGGAAAGTGAAGCAGATTGTCGGTGGCTCGTTAAAAGAGAATGCGGCCGGCGCAAGCAAGGTAACCGAGAACTATGTATCGGAGCAGGATGCCCCCTTCTATGCCCGTTTGTATGCTTCCGACAACATTACCGGCGGACACATTATTCTGTTGAATAAGGCCGGAACGGAAGAATACGAAGCCACAAAAGCACAGGCACTTGCGGCTCTGCGCGCCTATCCGGGAGGACTTCAGGTCGGTGGAGGAATTACCGCAGACAATGCAAGAGAGTTCATTGAGGCCGGAGCCAGTCATGTCATTGTGACAAGCTATGTATTCCGGGACGGACAGGTGGATTACGAAGCCTTGAAACGAATCAGCGAGGCGGTGGGACCGAAGCATCTTTGCATTGATCTAAGCTGCCGTAAGAAGCCTATGGAGAACGGTTATTATGTGGTGACCGACCGCTGGCAGAAATTTACGGATGTTATGTTAACCACTGACACGATGCGTGAATTTGCCAGGTACTGTGATGAATTTCTGATTCATGCGGTGGATGTGGAAGGCAAGCAAAACGGTGTGGAAACGGAATTGGTGCAGATGTTGGGAGAGTATACCGATCGAAAGATAACCTACGCCGGCGGAGTGCATTCCTTTGAAGATTTGGATCGGATTCGGATCCTTGGAAAGAATCATGTGAATGTAACCATCGGAAGTGCCCTGTCCCTGTTCGGCGGCACGATGGATTATCGGGAAGTGTTAGCGCATATGAAGTAGACGGAAGCGATAATGGATGCCGCGAAAGTTGCATGAAAAAAGGATGAGCAAAATGCTCATCCTTTTGTTGGTTCTTTAATCTTTTGTAATGCAATAGCTTCTTTCTAAAACAATATTATTCAAGAAAAGGCACATGTAATAACTAGAGATTAAATGTGTTATAAGGATTCAACTTATAACTTGGTTACGTTAACAGCCTGAGGTCCCTTCTCACCGTTAACTACTTCGAACTCTACAGAAGCACCCTCGTCAAGAGACTTGAAGCCTTCCATGTTCAGTCCGGAGTAGTGAACGAATACGTCCTTACCGCTCTCATCAGAGATGAAGCCGTAACCCTTCTGGTTGTTGAACCACTTAACAGTACCTTTCATTATAACTACCTCCAAGATAAAATATCGTTGCTTTCACAACAATGTAAGAATAGCATAACGGCAAAAAAAAGTAAAGAATAATCCGAAAAAGTGGTGATTATTTACAAAAAATGTGTATAAAATACCGCCACAACTCCCAAACTTTGCCGAATGCGTTGTAAACGGTGGGAATCCTATGGTAAAATGGGTAGGATTTGCGGAGGTGTACTCGTTTGAGCAAAACACGTCATAGAAGAAAAGTGAAAAAGACAATTGTAATCGTTTCCAACGATATCAATCGTGTTGAACACCAGTACAGTCTATCGCGCACGGTATTTTTGGTACTCTTTTTGATGATGCTACTGTCGGCGGGGGTGGCGTTTGCCTGTTTCTATGTGGATCAGGCAACGGTACGTCAGGCCAAAGAGAAGCAGTCATCCCTGGAGACTCAGATTGCGACCCTGAAGTCGGAGAAATCTGAGATTAAGAAGCTGAACGAGGAGCTTCTTGAGAAGAATGCCATTATGGGCGCGACGCTGGAGGAATTGGCGCAATTTAAGGAAGAACGTGATGCCCTTGATGCCTTGGCTTTTGTGCCGAGCGGTCTTCCTGCGAATAAGGTGCTCGGCATGCAGGAGGTAGAAGGCGACGGTACAATTCCGGACAATATTGTGGAGAGTTATACCAATGAAGAGGGCGAAGTGGTGGTTCCGGAGGAACTGGCAAGCCTGATTCTTTCTGCGGTGAACCCCATCGTTTTGTTCCAGTTGCAGGAAGGCAGTCAGGTAATGGCTGTGGCAACCGGTACGGTCATCGATGTGCTGGATGATCCGGATTATGGTTATATGGTTCGTATTGACCATGGCAATGGTTATGTCTCAATCTACCGGTGCAATCTGGCCACGGCGGTAAAGGTCGGAGATCAGGTTGTAAAAGGCGATATGCTCTTCGATGTTGCGGAGAACGCGCTTACTCTGGGATACCAGATTGTATTAAACGGAACTTACATTAACCCGATGGATGTAATGCAGTTAAAGGGATAAGAATACGGAGGAACGTATGGCAAGAAGACAAGAGGAGACGAAGCCTCAGAGAATTAACAGTATTTTAGGACCCGGTACCGTTCTGGACGGCAACTTCACAACGAAAGAGACCACCCGTATCGAGGGAATTGTTAACGGTGATGTTACCAGTGAAGGTACGATTATTCTGGGAGAAAAGGCTAAGATTAACGGAAACGTGCGTGCACGCAACATTATTGTCGGTGGTGCCGTTGTCGGTGATGTTACGGTGGATATGAAGATTGAGATTACCGCTACCGGTTCGATTGAAGGCGATATCGCCACGACGAGTTTAATTATCGATGAGAATGCGGTATTCCGTGGAAACTGCACGATGCATACCAATATCGTGAAGACTCCTTCGAAGGAATAATACAGAAAAGCAATATGCTTATACGATTTGATGGCCTGTGATTCTATTTTTCTTTGGCTTCCAAACGCTCAAAGATGAGTTCATAACCATCACAACCATACTGAAGAGAGCGGTTGACACGGCTGATGGTAGCTGTAGATGCACCGGTCTCTTTTGCAATGTCCAGGTAGGTGCGCTGCTCACGCAACATCGTGGCAACATCGAAACGCTGGGAGAGGGAGAGAATCTCCTTCACTGTGCAGAGATCCTCGAAGAAATTGTACGCTTCCTCTTTGGTCTCAAGACAGAGAATCGCATCAAGCATATGATCTACCGCTTTGGTCTTAATTTTGGAATTCATAGAAGTTCCTCCCCAATCCATACAACTGAAGCTCCGGAACGGAGCCGTCAATCGTATTGTAGCACAACAGTTTAGTACTGTAAAGTTTTAACGTTTGAAAAAACAGAAAGGTTTTCTTATGATTCGCAATTTCATTTTTGACTTATACGGAACACTTGCCGATATTCATACCAACGAAAAATCCGCCTATCTCTGGAATAAGATGGCGGCTTTCTATACGTCCCTCGGCGCAAACTATGACGGAAAGGAACTGAGAAAGGAATATTTGCGCCTTTGTGCCCTCGAGGTGGAAAAAACGAGAGCGCAGGTCGGCGGTGCGTATCCGGAGCCGGAGATTCGTCATGTTTTTCGTGAACTGATGACCAAAAAAGGAGTGACTCCGACCTCCGAAATGGTGGATTACCTTGCAATGACCTTCCGCATCTTAAGTCGCAAATATTTACGGTTGTTTCCCTACGTCACAGAGATTCTTGCGGGAATTCATGAAAAGGGAGGACGTGTATTCCTGCTTAGTAATGCGCAACATGCCTTTACGATGCCGGAGTTAATCGAATTGGGATTGCTTCCGTATTTTGACGGCGTGCTGATTTCCTCGGAATATGAGTTATGCAAACCTGATGTGCGATTTATGGATGCGTGCATGAAGAAATACCGATTGAATCCGAAGGAGTGTATTATGGTTGGGAACGATCCGACCAGCGATATTAAGATTGCGAATGATTACGGAATTCCCAGCGTCTATATTCTTACCGATGAGTGGGCGGAAAAAAAGAGGATTGCGGCAGGCAACCCTCTTAGCTATCAAGCAACCTATGAAATTTTGGATGGCGATTATGCCAAGGTTAAGGCTCTTCTTCTGAATCTCGCAGAGAATCGATAATCTGCTCGATGATTCGTTTTTTGTAATAAACATCACGACATAAGCGAAGGACATATCCGAACAGCTTCAGTCGGGAGGAATCTTCCTTAGGTGCATTTTCAAAGTGTTCCATGCTATCCGTAAAAACGTCAGCCAGCTCGGACTTCAGATGCTCCATATCCGCCGCAGAGGTGGAGACTAACTCCGCATAAATCTCCTCAATTCCAAAATCGGATTCGCTGCCAAAGTAGCGGTCGGTAATCGGATTTAAGAGTGCCTGAATCTCACTGATGGAGAGAAAACCCTTCAGATAGTAGATGACAATCAGAATTAAGAGATGTTCTTTGTTGTACTTCTTATTGTCGGGCGAAGGCAGGAGATTGTTCTTTGCGTAATTGTTGATCATGGTTTTCGTAAGAATCTTATCGTCCTTATCGCCTGCGGGATTGCAGGTGGCTGCACGGAGATGTGCGTCCAGTAAACCGGTCAGCTGATCCATATAGAGATTGATATGGGGAATCTCTTCCGGAGAAATGGCGTGGAACCGATCCAGGGACTGCAATATGTTGTTTAGTACTTCGTTTTCTTCTTTTCTCATAATTACATTATATAGTTTTCAATACTACATCGCAAGATGATTCTTCGTTAGTTGGGTAGGATACAGTATGAGCTGGATGTTATTGGTATTGTTCTACGGCGTTATGAAAGGGTGCCGGGAGATAGTTAAAAAGAAAAGTCTTGGCAAAAATACAGCCCTTGAGGTGCTGTTGTATTACACGCTGATCTCGTTTGTCATGGTACTGCCGGATCTTCCGCGTGTCGGTGGAGTGACGGCACCGCAGTATGGGTATATTGCACTGAAAAGCTTCGTAATCTTCGTGGCATGGATCTGCTCCTTTCAGGCGATTGATAAGTTGCCCATCAGTCTGTTCGGAGTGCTGGACCTGTCGCGGGTACTTTTTTCCACGGCGTTGGGGGTGTTTCTGCTGCATGAGACGATGTCAACCATGCAGATTGTCGGACTGTGTCTCGTTCTGACCGGCCTATTTCTGCTAAAAGCCCTATCCCCGAAGAAAAAGGAACCGGTAATTCCGGTCCCCGCGGAGAAAAGAAAACTGGGAACCGCGTTCTTTGTATTTCTTGCGTTTGTGTCCTGTTTATTGAACGCAGTATCGGGTACGATGGATAAGGTGTTGATGAAGGACCTGACCTCGTCGCAGTTGCAGTTCTGGTATATGCTTTTTTTGGTGCTTTACTATGCGTTGTACTTTCTGGTTACGCGAACGAAGCTTCACTGGAAGAGCCTGGTACGCAATTACTGGATCTATCTGCTCAGTATTATGTTCGTGCTGGCAGACCGGGCCCTCTTTATTGCCAACGGAATGCCGGAGAGCAAGGTGACGATTATGACGTTAATCAAACAGTCCGGCTGTATTGTGACGATTTTGGGAGGCCGTTTCATTTTCCATGAGAAGCGAATCTGGACGAAACTTCTATGCGCAGTGATTATCATTGCCGGAATCGTGGTCGCAATCTTGTAAGTGCGGGGCGGAATCGATATAATAGACAAGGACTGTCCGTTGAATCGGCGGCGGTCGGACAGTAATGGAGAGAATTCATGACGAATATTGAACATTTGAATCCGATGCAGCAGAAGGCTGTATTACAGACAGAAGGGCCTGTGCTGCTGTTGGCGGGAGCCGGAAGCGGTAAGACCAGAGTGCTGGTCCATAGAATTGCACATATGATTGAAGACTGTGAGGTGAAGCCCTGGAATATTATGGCCATTACCTTCACCAATAAGGCAGCGGGAGAGATGAAGGCCAGAGTCGATGCACTGGTTCCGAATTCGGAGCAGGTCTGGGTGATGACCTTTCATGCAACCTGTGTACGCATTCTGCACCGTTATATCGATCGAATCGGTTACGATACGAATTTTACCATCTACGATACCGATGATCAGAAGACGTTAATGCGTGATATCTGCAAACGGTTGAATATCGATACGAAGCAGATAAAAGAGCGTTCTCTTTTGGCGGCAATCTCTGCGGCAAAAAACGATATGATGGGCCCGGCAGAATATGAGATGAGCGTTATGGGAGACTATAACAAGAAGCGATATGCGCAGGTTTATCATGTCTACCAGGAGGAACTGCACAAGAACAATGCACTGGATTTCGACGATCTGCTGCTTAAGACGGTGGAACTTTTTAAGAAGTGTCCGGAGGTGTTAGAGCAGTATCAGGAGAAATTCCGCTATATTATGGTCGATGAGTACCAGGATACGAACACGGTACAGTTTGAGTTTATTCGCCTGCTCTCGGCGCGCTACCGCAATCTCTGCGTGGTAGGAGATGACGATCAGTCGATTTATAAGTTCCGTGGTGCGAATATTCGCAATATCCTGGATTTTGAGAAGGTGTTCCCGGACGCCGTTGTGATTAAACTTGAGCAGAATTACCGCTCTACCCAGACGATTCTGGAAGCGGCAAATTCTGTAATTCATAACAATACCGAACGTAAGGATAAGTCGCTGTGGACGGAGAAGGACCGGGGCGAGCGTATTCATTTTCGCCAGTTGGATACCTCCTATGAGGAGGCGGAGTATATCGCAAGTGATGTTCGTCGATTGGTAAAAACGAATCCGGATGCGTGGGCAAGTACAGCGGTGTTGTATCGAACCAATGCCCAGTCGAGACAGCTGGAAGAGCGATTTGTTCTGGAGGGAATTCCCTATAGCGTGGTCGGCGGCGTGAACTTCTATTCCAGACGAGAGATTAAGGACATTCTGTGCTATTTAAAGACGATTGACAATGCGGCCGATGACTTAAGCGTGAAGCGTATCATCAATGTGCCGAAGCGAGGTATCGGTGCGACGACCATTGCCAAGGTTGATGATTATGCACATGAGAACGATATCAGCTTCTATGAGGCGTTGAAGCGTGCGGAACAGATTCCGGGTCTTGGAAAAACGGCAACGAAGCTCTTAGGTTTCGTGAACCTGATTCAGGCACTTCGAAGCGACCTGGTGGCACTGGGACTCGGACGTTTAATGGAACGTGTTCTGACCCAGACGGATTATCTGGACTACGTGGCCGAGATTGCCGAGGACGATGAAGATAACAAGGATCGTCGCCAGAACCTCGATGAATTGGTCAATAAGATTGTCTCCTATGCGGAGGCGAATCCGGGAGCGACTTTAAATGATTTCTTAAATGAGGTGGCGCTGGTTGCGGATATCGACAACGTAAATGAAGCGGATGCCAAGGTGTTGCTCATGACCTTGCATGCGGCAAAGGGTCTGGAGTTTGACTATGTCTATTTGGCAGGAATGGAGGATGGTCTTTTCCCGAGTGAGCGGTGTATCAGTGATGATTCGGAGCTGGAAGAGGAACGACGTCTTGCCTATGTCGGTATTACGCGTGCGAGATTGGCTTTAACCCTTACGGCGGCCAGACAGCGTATGAATCATGGGGAGACGCAGTACTTTCCGATTAGCCGATTCGTCCGGGAGATTCCGCGTGATCTTTTTGATATCGCACCCCCGGAGAAAAAGAAAATCGAACCGAGCGAGCCGTTCACCAACAGTCGTTTCGGCATCGGCAATAATCGCGGCGTAGGCGTCTACGGCAGTACCGCCAATCGCGGAGTGGGTGCCTATGGAAGCACCGCCAATCGTGGCGTAGGTGTCTATGGAACTCCGAATCGCGAGTTGAAGAAGCCTCCGGTTCAGTCACCGGTCGGTCGGCAGATGACCTCAACCTACGGCGCTGCGAAGACAACCGCAAATGCTTTGTCCGGTCTTACGAAGGGGGCTTCGATGGGAACGGGCGGCAAACCGGATTATGAGGTGGGAGATCGCGTGAAGCATGTAAAATTCGGCGAAGGAACGGTGCTTAAGTTGGATCCGGGGCCTAAGGATTATCAGGTAACCGTTATGTTTGATTCCTACGGCAGTAAGGTGATGTACGCAGGGTTTGCAAAACTTGTAAAAGTCTGATTCCTTCATTGTCAAATTTTCGGAGATATGCTATAATTACAACAAATATACGGAGGTGACTCTTATGGAGAAAAAAAGTAGTGCATTAAAGACAATTTTAACGATTCTTGCTGTTCTGTGTGTGATTGCAGCAGTAGCATTTGTGGTATATAAGTTCTTTGCACCGAGCTATGATGAAGAGTTCGATGAGGAATTCGAAGATATCGAGGACGATGACTTCGATGAGGACGATGAGGACGAGGACGATGCTCCCACTGTTGGGGCAACTCCCGCTGAATAATTAAGGAATAAGTATATGGACCGCGTAAGGACTCCTTATGCGGTCTTTTTTAGATTTCGAGGATAGTATGCGTAAAGGTCAGGAATATGATGGAATCGTAGAGGAACTTCGGTTCCCGAATCGTGGAATTGTTCGTCTTGTGACAGAGGATGAAGAGGGAGAAGTGTTCGCACAGGTTAAGAACTGTCTTCCCGGACAGAAGGTGCGAATTCGTATCACGAAGAAAAGAAACGGCTCTCCCGAAGGCAGACTCTTAGCCGTGCTGGAACCGGCACCGACGGAGATCCCTGCAAGATGCCCCCACTGTGAACAATGCGGTGGTTGTAATTATCAGACACTTCCCTATGAGGAGCAGTTGCGAATCAAAGAGAAACAGGTGCGGTCTTTGCTTGACTCTGCCATTAAGGGAGAGTATATATTTGATGGAATTAAGGGGAGCCCGATTGTGGACGGCTATCGCAATAAGATGGAGTTTACCTTCGGCGATGCCTATATGGGTGGCCCGTTGGAATTGGGCATGCATAAGCTTGGAAGCATGTATGATATTGTCCCGGTAACCGATTGCGTCATTATGGATGAAGACTATCGTCGGATTCTTCGTGCCACCAGAGATTTCTGGCGAGAACAACCGGTGAAATATTTCCATCGTATGCGACATGAAGGATACCTTCGACACCTCCTGGTGCGTAAGGCGCATAAGACCGGTGAGGTATTGGTGGCACTGGTTACGTCTACGCAGGTGGATTCCGCAGAAGAACAGAGAATGCTGAAAAATTATGTTGATGTTCTGCTTGGTTTACATAACATCAATTTTGCCGGAATCCTTCATACCGTCAACGATTCGCTTGCCGATGTAGTGCAGAGCGATCGAACCGATATCCTGTACGGTCGGGACTGGTTTGAAGAAGAGTTATTGGGATTACGATTCAAAATTTCAGAGTTTTCTTTTTTTCAGAACAACTCTCCTGCTGCGGAAGAGTTGTATCTGACTGCCCGTGAATACTTAGGTTCTACGTCAAAAGAGAATACGGTGCTCTATGATCTCTATAGCGGAACCGGAACCATTACACAGCTTATGGCACCCAGCGTAGGAAAGGCCATCGGCGTAGAGATTGTTGCAGAAGCGGTTGATGCGGCAGCTGAGAATGCGAAGCGAAACGGGATATCCAATTGTGAGTTCCTGACGGCAGATGTTCTGAAAGCATTGGATGATATTGAGGAGAAGCCGGATTATATCATCTTAGACCCTCCCCGCGACGGAATCCATCCGAAGGCACTTGGAAAGATACTGAGCTATGGGGTGCCGAAGATTGTCTATATCTCCTGTAAACCGACCAGTCTCGCAAGAGATATTGAAGAAGCAAAGCAGTACGGGTATTATGTGGAGCGTGCCTGCCTGGTAGATCTTTTCCCCGGAACCGTGCATGTGGAGACGGTTTGCTTACTATCGCGCAAAGCCCCAGTTTAAGAGGGTTTCATGGCTTTTTCTGCGAATATGTACCTGTGTTTTGCGCGAGCAATGAGGAAAGTAGACGGATACACAGAGGACAGCTTGTGCTTGCACAATTGCTGAACTATGTGTATCTAGATATTTGTCGAATGCCGCGACATCGAGTTGCGTGCAACGAGATAGCAGGGAAAAATGTATATAAAACTCCGATTTTAAAGAGGGGGGTAAAAATTTGTGGCAACAAAGACGTGCACCCGAATAGTGTGGGCATAGGTCGTGCGCTAATAGTATATGATTGAAGAAAGGGGAAATGATATTGAAAGAATTATTTTCAATAGATTTAAAAGATTATAATCCTAATGATTCAGTATTTAGACGACCTTCGGCTAGGGCAATCATTATTAAAAATAATATTATTGCACTTGTATATAGCGTTAATGAAAAGTATTACAAATTTCCAGGTGGTGGAATAAAAGATGATGAGGATATGGTAGTTGCCTTAGCAAGAGAGGTAAAAGAAGAAGTTGGTTTGATTGTAAAACCGGAATCAATCTCCGAATTTGGAAGTGTGATGCGAAGACAGAAAAGTAATTATACAGATAATACTATTTTTGAACAGGAAAATTATTATTTCTGGTGCGAATGTGAGGAAAGTGTTGTTGATCAGAATTTGGATGATTATGAGAAAGAAGCAGAATTTACTTTGCGGTATGTAGATATAGATGAAGCAATTAAGGTTAATTCTGAATATAAAACGGATGAATTTTTTAATGAAATTATGATACAAAGAGAAAAGAAAGTTTTAGAGCTGATTAAAGATTACTTGTAAAAGAAATATTGACATGATACAATATCCGAAAAATCGGAAAAGAATATGAAAGGATATTGTGACATGAATATATATGAAAAAATCTTTGCAAGACTCGAAGAATTACATATGAGCCAGATTGAATTGTCACGTAAAACAGGTATTGCCACCAGCACCATAAGTGACTGGCGTAAGAAAAAGATTAATCCACAGGCAGATAAATTGGTAGCCATTTGTAAGGCACTTGATATGTCACTTGTGGATTTGCTTTGTGATGAGGAAGATAGGGAAAATGAGGTTTTGACTGCAGCTTGTATTACCGAGGATCAAATAATGATCGAAACAATTCAGCTATCGTCCATTGAAACAAAAAGAAGAATATTGAGCTATTTAGAACAATGGATATTGAAAGAGCATATCAAAGTACCAAATGGAAATGTATCTATTATTGCAGATGCAGATGGAAATAAGGTAGTTGTAATAAATGATCTTAGATTTAAGCGATGCAAAAAGGTTGATTGGAATACTGTAGAGAATTATTTAAAAGAGTATATAGGAGATTGTGCTGAGATTCTAGATACAAATGAGATGGTTTATATTGGAAGTGATTTTCCAGATGAGTATGCACATTCAAAAGATACCAAGGTTCTAAGAGGTCCCAATGAATATGCGAAGGCAAATGCATCTAGTGCAATTAAAGAATTAATTCAAATTGCATCCAATAAAGCATTTACTGAAAATCATAAAGATAAGCATAATAGTAAAGCTAAATATGGATGGTATCGTTATGATACTAGGTTTGCTGTTCCAAAGTATGATAATGATGGTGAGTTGGCAGGATACAATATTTTCAAGGGAAGACTTGTAATAAGACATGCTCAGGATGGGAAGCTTTATTTGTATGATATTTTGAGAATAAAAAAAGAAACGAGTGAGCCGCTTGAGTAAAAACTGTACGGTTGTAAAACTCATTTCTTGCCTACAATCTTATAATAAAACTACTTCGATGTCAATCCGAATAATCGAAAAATGTTTGCGCGTGCATAGGATATCGAGACGGTCATATTTTTACGGGGGGTAAAAAATGCAAAAATCAGTATCATGTGCGCGAATGTTAATGCGAACTAAAGTTTCAATGCATGTGGAGAGTGTTTGCTTGCTCAGCCGAAAACCTTGATTTTATGCGGGTTTTAGGGCTCTTTAAAAAAATATGTGACTGTGTTTTTATTTGATAAAAATGTGAGCAAAAACGCAGGGGGGTAAAAAATTGATGCACCTATGACGTGCGCGAATAGTATAAGAGCAGGGTGAAATAAAATGAATTTGAAATATAAAAAAGCAACAATCGGTGATATAGAAATTTTAACGAAGACAAGAATAGAAGTACTTCGAGCAGCCAATAAATTGTCAGATGATGTTGATATGAAAGAGGTTGAGAAGACTTCTTACGAATATTATAAAACTGCATTACAAAATGAAACCCATACTGCTTATCTTGTGTTCGATGGAGAAAAATTTGTTGGTGCAGGTGGTGTGAGCTATTTTCAGGTGATGCCTACATATCATAATCCGAGTGGATATAAAGCATACATTATGAATATGTATACAAACCCAGAATATCGAAGGAATGGAATTGCAATTAAAGTGCTTGGTCTATTAGTTGATGATGCAAAGAAAAAAGGAGTCCACGCGATTTCACTTGAAGCAACAGATATGGGCAAGCCTTTATATGAAAAATTTGGATTTGTAAAGATGAATGACGAGATGGAGTTACCTCACTAAAAAAGCTTCGTGAATCAACAGGCATGAATCGTAAAGAGTTTTGTGAATGTTTTGATATTCCATACAGAACAGTTACAGAATGGGAAAGAGGAACTCGCAATGCCCCAGACTATGTCCTCAGGCTTTTAGCATATTATATTCGAATGGAAAATATGGTGAAGAAAAAGGAGGAGAAGCATGGCGAAGATAATTAAAGATACAATTCATGCAAATGGAATTGATATTAGCGTGTATTCAGAAGATTTGCAAAATGATTATATATCGTTGACGGATATAGCAAAAAAGAGAGAAGGTGAATATCCGGGATATGTAATTCAGAACTGGTTGCGCAATAAAAGCACTGTGGCTTTTGTTGGCTTATGGGAATCTATTCATAATCCTAATTTTAATTGTATCGAATTCGAGGCAATTAAAAGTGAAGCAGGAACAAATAGTTTTGTTTTAACACCTAAAAGATGGGTTGAATCGACAAACGCAATAGGGATTGTTACAAAAGGTGGTAGATATGCAGCTACTTATGCCCATAAGGATATAGCATTTGAATTTGCATCATGGATTTCACCAGAATTTAAGTTATATATAATTGAAGACTATCAACGTCTGAAAGAAGGCGAAAATGCTAGATTGTCTTTAGGTTGGAATCTTAATCGTGAAATTTCAAAATTGAATTACAGAGTGCATACCGATGCTATTAAAGAGAATTTGATTCCGCCAATACTTACACCACAGCAGATATCATATACTTATGCAAGTGAAGCGGATTTACTTAATACAGTACTATTTGGTAAGACCGCAAAAGAGTGGCGTGACAGTAATCCAAATGAAAAAGGAAACATCAGAGATGTAGCGTCAATATATCAGTTATTAGTGCTATCAAATATGGAAAGTTATAATGCTATTTTAATCAAGCAAGGAAAAAGTCAGGCTGAAAGAATGCAGTTGTTACACGAATTAGCAGTTCAGCAGATGACAACGCTTAGTAGTTTGGAATTGAGTAATCTTCCGGGAATAGAGAAGAAATAGCGCATAATGTTCGCCCAAACTGGAGTGGTCGAAGTTGCCATATTACTGCCCTAAAAACAGGGGGGTGAAAATCTAAAAACACGTGCGCGAATGTTAATGCGGACTAAAATTTCAATGCATGTGGAGACAGTCGTATTAATTCCAAGAGAAGTAAGATAGTATAAAAATGGCTTGAAATGAAAGTGACTATATAAAGGAGCATCCTATGTTTCATTTTGGTTTTTCCTATGTAGGCCTAATTTATCTGATCATGCTATTCGTTCCGAATATCCTCTGGTCGAACTGTTTGCCGGAAGGGTATGGGGAATCCGCGACAAAAGAGAATCGTATCCTGCTTGTTTTCGAGAGAATCGGCGAGGCGACCACCAGTGTTCTTGTGTTGATTTTTACGGATTTCAATCCGAGGGCGACCACCTGGGCCGTTTGGCTTGGAATATCGTTTGCCGCGATGCTCTTATATGAGATGTATTGGATTCGTTATTTTCGAAGTGCCCATACCTTGGAAGATATGTACAGCTCCATTCTCGGGATTCCGGTGGCAGGAGCCTCACTTCCGGTGCTTGCGTTTGCATTTCTCGGAATCTATGGGCGCAATATTTTGATGCTTGTTTCCGTGGCGATTCTCGGAATCGGGCATATCGGAATACATCTGCAGCATAAGCTGGCATTGAAGAAATAGGAACGACCGCAGAAAATTATGCGGACAGAAACAGCAGAGAAGACAGAAACGACAGAGACAGTAGAGGATAACGCATGAAGGATTTTTTGCCCATCACAAAAGAGGATATGAAGAAGCGTGGCTGGGATCGCCCGGACTTCGTGTTTGTCATCGGCGATGCCTATGTCGATCAGTCGACCTTCGGGCCGGCGATTGTGAGTCGCGTGCTGGAAGCCAACGGCTATCGGGTGGCGATGATCTCACAGCCGGATTGGAAGGATGAGAAGAGCATTACGACCTTCGGGGAGCCACGTTTGGGCTTCCTGGTATCCGCAGGCAATATGGATTCCATGGTAAACCATTTTACGGTAAATAAGAAAAGACGACATGAGGATGCCTATACCCCCGGTGGGGTAGCCGGGAAACGCCCGGATTATGCGACCATTGTCTATTGTAATCTGATTAAACGCGTCTATAAGAACAGCCCGATTCTCATCGGCGGAATTGAGGCCAGTCTTCGCAGAATGGCACATTACGACTATTGGTCGGATAAGGTGAAGCGAAGCGTGCTGATGGACTCCGGTGCGGATCTTTTGATGTACGGAATGGGCGAACTTTCCGTTGTTGCCATTGCGGATGCGTTAAACAGCGGAATGGCGGTGGAGGATATCACCTATGTTCCAGGAACCGTCTACAAGGCAAAGGACATTCAAGATGTGGTGGATAGCCTCGGAGGAATCGTTCTGCCGGATTTTGAAAAGGTTCAGACCGACCGTGTAAAATATGCCGAGAGCTTTGCGATTCAGTATAAAAATACCGACTATATGACTGCGAAGCCTCTGATTGAGAAATACGGGGAGAAGCGTTATATTGTACAGAACCCGCCCTCCAGGCCCCTCACAACGCAGGAACTGGATGACGTCTATGAGCTTCCCTATATGAATACCTATCACCCGTCCTACAAGGCGGCGGGAGGCGTGCCGGCTCTTGGTGACATGCCTTTTTCCCTAACGAGCAACCGCGGGTGCTTCGGCGGCTGCAGTTTTTGTGCATTAACCTTTCATCAGGGACGAATTGTGCAGACCCGAAGTGAGGAATCCCTAGTTCGTGAAGCGACGGCGATGACCAAACTACCGGGGTTTAAGGGCAATATCTATGATGTCGGAGGGCCGACGGCCAACTTCTACCGTACTGCCTGCGACAAGCAGTTTGAGAAGGGGGCTTGCCCGAACAAGCAATGTCTCTATCCGAAGCCCTGCAAGAATATGCGGGTGGATCATACCGGCTACCTGAAACTTCTGCGGGCTCTGCGTGCGGTTCCGGGGGTCAAAAAAGTATTCATCCGTTCCGGAATTCGTTACGATTATGTTCTCGCGGATCCGGATAAGTCCTTCCTGCGAGAATTGTGTAAGCATCATATCAGCGGGCAGCTGCGGGTGGCACCGGAGCATGTGACGGACCATGTCTTAGATCTGATGGGAAAACCACGGGCCGAGGTATATGCTCGTTTTGTAGAGGAATTCAAAAAAGTAAATCAGCAATTGGGACTGAATCAGTATGTTGTTCCTTATCTGATTTCCTCGCATCCCGGTTCGACCCTGGAGGATGCGATTGCACTTGCGGAGAGCATTCGGGATATGGGATATATGCCGGAGCAGGTGCAGGATTTCTATCCGACCCCGTCGACCATCTCGACCTGTATGTACTATACGGGACTTGATCCGCGTACGATGCAGCCGGTTGACGTTACGAAGACGCCCCATGAAAAAGCAATGCAACGTGCCCTGATCCAGTATCGAAAACCGGAGAATTACGACCTGGTTAAAGAGGCCCTTCTGAAATGCGGGCGTAGCGACCTCATCGGTTTTGACAAAAAAGTATGCTTGATACCGCCCAGGAAGATGCAGCAGAAGCAATCGGAACCCGGGAATAAAAACTTATCCGGTAAGAAAACAAAAAGAATCAAGGAACATCGTTAGGAGACTATATGACGCTTAAGAAAGGATTCACCTATCGCAACATCTGGATGGGGATTGCAATACTTTTGGTGGTTTACTATCACTCCGGGCTACCTATGGGGCCTGGCATATTGCGCTACCTTAAACTATGGGGGTTTTGCGGGGTTGATATCTTTCTGTTAGCCGCAGGAATTGGTAGTTACTATTCTTATCTGCGAGATGAGAATCCGGTTGCATATCTGAAGCGTAGGGTTCTTCGGTTGGCACCGGCCTATATTCCGTTCATCATCGTGTGGCTTGCCTACCGTCATGTTATTGGGCAGGCAACAAAATTGGATATTGTTGGAAATCTTTTGGGAATTCAAGGATTTTCTAATGCCGGGTTATATTTTAACTGGTATTTGATCGCTATCCTCGTATGCTATTTGTTGACCCCGTTCTTTGCAACTTTTGTTAAGCAGAAGTCCAATGGAAAATGTTTTGTGCTGCTTGTGGTGCTCCTACTGATGTCCAGCGCTTTCTGGACCGACTCGAAGCTGATTATTGTCGCAGCACGTGTTCCGATGTTCTTTCTTGGTATGATTGCAGCCAAAAATGAGAATTTGAACATTTCCGGCAAAGCGACATTTGTGGCAGCTTTGTTGTGGATTGTAGGAAATATTAGCTTGTTTTTTGGCTATCGGTTGGATGCTAAGTACCTGTGGGGATATGGGCTTCTCTGGTATCCTTTTTTGCTAATGATTCCTTTTGTGTGTATTTTGATTTCCTGTGTGGCGATGTTCATGGAGTCCGTTCGGGGACTTCGTGGAATCAATCGCATCGTGGGAATGATTGGGCAGAGTTCTTTTGAACTGTTTTTGCTCCACATATTTTTGTTTGAAGTGGCTAATCGACATTGGCTATCGAAGTGGGAAGATAGCAGCAGTAAACAAGGATTCATTTATTGTGGAGTTGCAGGTGTTATTATATTAGCGATTCTGTATCATTTTATGATCGAATTTGTGAAAAAGAGAATCATTAAGAGAGGTTAGAGTATGAACATCGGACTCATCTATTCTTTTCTGCTGTTTAGCTTTGGCGCAGCAGCCTTCTATATGGGAATCAGTGCCGGGCGCAGGCGTTTCCGTGCACATAAAGCGAATGTCATTCTGTCCATCCTGTGTTTCGCAAGCTGCGTGTGGAGTTACGGTTTTGGATTTATCTTCTTGACGGATCAGCCGATCGTGGCCTACTGGGGCCGTACCATCGGTATGATCGGTGTATTTGTGTTCCTGATTCTGGTTCAGATTCTGGTCGGTATGCTCGGTGATGTTCCTAAGAAGCTCTATCATCTGTACAGTTCGTTAGCGTGTCTTGGTCTGGTGATCTATTTCCCGGTCGTGGCGCCTTCTCAGACAACCTATTACATGGGAACCTACGGAATGTCGTACTCTTTTCATCCGGGCTTGGTCAGCAACCTCTATTCCCTCTATTCCATTCTCTATGCGGTGAATGTGGGCATCTCCATTATCATCAGCGTTCGACGTGCGAAGAATCGTCGAATTAAGGTGGTCAGCTACCGGATGCTTGCAACCTTTGGGTTAGTCTTCATCGGAATGATTTTGGATACCATTTTGCCCTCTTTCGGCTTCGGCGCGATTCCCGGTAGTACGGTGTTTCAGTTCATCGGACTCATGGTAATCTACTATGCCGTGGTAGCGATGAATCAGACCTATCTGACCCATATGAACATGTCAGCCTACGTATATTCCTTCGTAATGGAGCCCGTGATGGTATTTGATACGGAAGGAAGACTGCAGCTGGTGAATGAGGCGGCGGAGACGGTTTTTGCCGAGATTTTCCGGGAAGTGAAGTGGCAGGGAGCACAGATCGAAGACATCTTTGAGGTGGAGCCCGATTTCTTATCTTTTGAAGGAGACCACAGAGCGGATTTTGCACAGACCTGTAGGGTACCCATTCCGGTAGGACTCCAGACGAACCGTATTCGCGACCGTTACGGAGATTCCATCGGCTTTATTCTGACCGTTCGTGACATGACGGAGATTCGTCAGGCTATGGAGTCCCTTGCGGAGGCAAAACGTCTGGCAGAAGCCAGCAATGTGGCGAAGAGTGTTTTCCTGGCAAACATGTCTCATGAAATTCGTACTCCGTTAAATGCCATTGTGGGATATTCGGAGCTTATGTTAAAAGACAATCTGAATCCCGAGAGCAGAGAACAGGCAGAGGACATTCGCAATTCCTCTCAGAATCTGTTGGCCATTATTAATGATATCTTGGATATTTCGAAGATTGAGTCCGGCAAGATGGAATTAAACAATCGTGACTATTCCATACAGGAAGTCTTAAAGGATGCGTGCATGATTACGAAGACTCTTGCGGATAAAAAGAATCTGGATTTCAATGTGGAGATCGATGAGTCGATTCCGGTGAAGCTTTTTGGCGATCCGATTCGTGTGCGCGGCGTATTGGTAAATGTATTAAACAATGCCGTCAAGTATACAAGAGTCGGCTTTGTGTCTCTGAAG
This sequence comes from Lachnospiraceae bacterium, assembly GCA_045628945.1. Taxonomy (GTDB): domain Bacteria; phylum Bacillota; class Clostridia; order Lachnospirales; family Lachnospiraceae; genus RGIG4034. Next base: position 22,512 of record JAZQQG010000015.1, on the reverse strand, counting down.
GGAGAACCGGTGGAAATCGATGGCGACACGGCAATTCTGCGCTTCCTGGTATCGGATTCCGGAATCGGTATTCGACAAGAGGATATCGGGAAACTTTTCGATTCCTTCAGTCAGGTGGATGCCAAGAAGAATGCGGGAATTGAGGGGACCGGTCTCGGACTTGCCATTGTACGCGGATTCTTAAATCTCATGGGCGGCGACGTCCGGGTGGAGAGTGAGTACGGCAAGGGAACGACCTTTATCTTAACCTTCCGTCAGCGCATTGTGGATGCGACTCCCATCGGTAAGTTCAATATGTTTGGCAATAATGCGGAAGGCAAGTCTGCAATCGGAGAAGTGAAATTCCCCGGTGTGCGGGTGCTTCTGGTGGATGATAATCGCATGAATCTGAAGGTAATTCACAAGATCCTGTCCAAGTATGAGATGACGGTTACCGAAGCGGATTGCGGTGTGGATGCCATCGAATACTGTCGTAAAAATGAATACGATATCGTGCTGATGGACCAGATGATGCCGGAAATGGACGGCGTGGAGGCGATGCAGGCGATTCGCGCGTTGGGCGGTCGTTTTGCCGCCATGGGAGGCTGTCCGATTGTAGCGCTGACCGCAAATGCCATTACCGGAGTTCGGGAAGAATTAATGGCAGTTGGATTTGATGGATACTTATGTAAACCGATTGAGTTCGCACGAATGGAAGAACTGTTTAGCGGATACTTTCTATAAGGAGTAAGAAGGATGCATTACGATTGCGTCATCATAGACGATGAGAAGATGTTGGCAGACAGCACCTGCGAATATTTTAATTTGTTTGATGTGAAGACGAAGGCAGTCTATAGCATAGACGAGGCGAATGCTTTTTTCCGGGAGGATGAGGCAAACCTTGTGTTATTGGATATCAATCTGTCGGATGGAAGCGGGTTTAATCTCTGTAAGTCGCTTCGTGAGACGAAGGATCTGCCCATTTTGTTTGTTTCCGCCAGAAATACGGACGACGACAAGATTGTTGCCCTGAATATCGGTGGCGATGATTACATTGAAAAGCCTTATTCGCTGGGGGTTTTGTTGGCAAAGGTGAAGGTAATGCTTCGTCGTTTCTCCGGCTCTGCAAAGGAACAGCCAAAAGGCACGGACTACAACGACGGCTATCTGGTGATTGATTCAGCCAATCGTGTGGCGAGTGTGGAAGGCCGCGAATGCAAGATTACCGCAATCGAGTTCCGCTTATTAAAATATCTGACGGAGAATCCGGATCGTCTGATTACCAAAAATGAGCTTTTTGATGAAGTATGGAAGGATCGTTTTACGACGGATGGCACCCTGAATGTTCATATTCGCAAGATTCGCGAAGAGATTGAACGGGATCCGCAGAATCCGAAATATATTATAACGGTTTGGAAGGAAGGCTATAAGTTTGTGAATAAAGGAGGAATCGGATGAGACGTTCTCCTGTTCGCAGAATGCCTTTTTTCGTGGCATTAAGCATTACTTTTGTAATAGAAATTCTTTTGGGGTGGCGCTATATCGGTACGAGCAAAGCACTGATTCAGGATACGGTAGCCTTCAATGACTGTCGCATTACCATTCAAAAGAATTGGGGAGAGGCAGAGGCCTATCCCAAGACACCGGATTATACGGTTCTTAACCCAAAGGGGGAGGTCCTTTTTCAGACGCGAAAAGGAATTGCAACGTCCGAGAACGAGGCAATCCGGAATAGCGATGCCATCCTGCCGCTTGTGGTGGGAGCGGAGCAGGTCGGGACCCTTCTCATTCATAATCGAACCATCGAACTGCTGAATCAGAATCGTCGCAATCTGCGAACGGTTCTGGTGGTGTTTTCTGCAATTCAGTTGGGACTGATCGTCCTGTATTTCCTCTATCTTAAGAAAACAATCATAGATCCTTTTGCGAAGCTTCAGGGCTTCGCCGCTCGTGTTGCGGAAGGAAATCTGGATTTACCGCTGTCCTTGGATCGTCGTCACATCTTCGGAAGCTTCACGGAGGCCTTTGATCTGATGCGAAGCGAACTGAAAAAAGCACGATTGGCGGAGAAACGCGCCAACGACGAGAAAAAAGAAATGGTGGCCAAGCTTTCCCATGATATTAAGACGCCGGTTGCATCGATCAAGTCGACCTCTGAGGTGGGCATGGTCTTAAACGGCGAGGGACGGATCGGAGAGATGTTTGGTCAGATTAACGAGAAATCGGACCAGATTACCACCCTGGTGGACAATCTTTTCAATTCCAGTATCAGTGAGATTACGGAGATTGCCGTCACGCCGGGAAGCCATCCCTCCGACGTATTGGAGGCGGCACTGCGCCGTGCGGATTATTTGAATAAGGCTACGATTCCAGCCATTCCGAAGTGTAATCTTTATTGCGATAAGCTTAGACTCCAGCAGGCACTGGATAATCTTTTTATGAATTCCTATAAGTATGCGAATACCGAGATTGATGTGGAGACCACGCTGCAGGAAGATTTTCTGGCGGTGCGAATTGCGGACAGCGGTGCGGGAGTGTTAGAGGAAGAACTGCCGTTACTTACGGAGAAGTACCGCCGCGGAAGCAATACCGCAGAAAAGGAAGGGGCCGGACTTGGTCTTTTCCTTACGAAGTATTATCTCGAGAATATGGACGGAAGGTTGGAATTGCGCAATGCCAATCCCGGTTTTGCAGCGATTCTTTATCTGCGAAGGATTTAAGAATTATTTAAGAGTTCTTTAAAGGCACTTAAGAGATTTCCCGCTATGATGAAGGCATAAATTATTTTAGGAGTAAAATCCTCTCCTCGCTAAAGGGCTCGGATTTTGCTTCGCAAAACAGGGAGTAAAATCCTCTCCTCGCTAAAGGGCTCGGATTTTGCTTCGCAAAACAGGGAGGATTATCATGAAGAATGTAATTGAAACCAAGAATTTATGTAAGACCTTCTCCAACGGCGGTGTACAGCAGCATGTCTTGAAGAATGTGAATCTTGAAATATACGAGGGAGACTTTACCATCATTATGGGTGCGTCCGGTGCCGGGAAGTCGACCCTTCTTTACGCACTCTCCGGAATGGATAAGCCGACTCTGGGAGAGATTTTTTTTGACGGTGAGGAGATTACGGGAAAGAATACCGATGAGCTTGCTCTTTTTCGTCGGGACAATTGCGGCTTTGTGTTCCAGCAGATTTACCTGGTAGATTCCATGAGCATCTTAGACAATGTGATGGCGGCAGGCCTTCTGGTAAATAAGAATCGCAAAGAGGTGGCAGCGCGTGCCAAGGAGGTGCTTCGCTCCGTGGATATTGACGAAGCCCTTTGGAACAAGTTCCCGACTCAGATTTCCGGTGGTGAGGCACAGAGAGTCGGTATTGCCAGAGCCTTAATCAATCAGCCGAAGCTGGTTTTTGCCGATGAACCGACCGGAGCCTTGAATTCGCAGACCGGTAAGGATGTGTTGGATGCACTGACTACCTTCAACCGTGCCGGACAGTCCATCATCATGGTCACGCATGATATTACCAGTGCCCGCCGCGGCAACCGTGTGCTCTATGTGAAGGACGGTGAGATTGCGGGCATCTGTGAACTGGGCGCCTATGTATCCGGGGATAAAGAACGCCATCAGAAGTTAAATGACTTCCTGGCAGTGATGGGGTGGTAGTCATGGGAAAAAGATTACTGCTTGCAAAATCCAACTTACGGAAGAACCGTGGAACTACTATTGGACTTTTCTTATTAATGGTATTGGCCGCCGCTTTGGTCGGTGTGGCACTCCTTATGTTTATTGACGCTTATCCTACGGCGCGTAAAGAAGCAAAGCGCTTAAATGCCGGTGACGGGTTCCTTTTGATCGCGGGAGGTGCGCAGGAAGTGCAGGAGGCGGAACTCATTGAGATGATGGGCAAGGACGTGTCGGAGTATGAGATGGAGCGCCTGCTTGGATATAGCACGGTGTCCCTCCCGTATGCGAAGGGAAATCTTTCCGTGAGCCTGCTTGTTACGGATGGCAGTTCCTTAAAGCGTTCCATGGAGCGGGTTGAGATTGTTACGGAAGATTCCACCATTCAAGGTCCTTATCTTTACCTTCCGTATCAGTTCTATACCGGCGGAGGTTATCAGGTTGGCGATGCTTATCCGTTAGAACTGATGGGAGTGAAGTATTCTTTTACCATTCGCGGATTCTTGAACAGTACGAGCTTTGGCTGCAACAACTGTGGATTCTATGAGATGATCGTAGACGCGGATACCTATGCGGCTTTGCAGGAGCATGACGGGGAAGGAAGCAACTCCATCCTGGTAAACTACAAGGTGGCAAAGGATGTGAAGTGCTCGAAGTTCTACCTGCGCATGGGAAATGAACTCTATGCCAAGTATCCGATGGTAACGGTGTTTGGAATGGATCTGGAGAGTACGCTTTTCAATAAGAGCTTTATGTCCTTAATTATTGCGGTATCCTTCCTTACGGTAACGATTGTATTGATTCTGGTGGTTGCATTGATGTTAGTCAACTGTATTGCGAATTATATTCGCGAGAATCAGAGAACCATTGGGGCCCTGAAGGCACTGGGGTATACGAGCCGTGATATTCGTGGTTCCCTCTACGTTCTGTTTGGCGGAATCGCCTTTGTCGGAAGTCTGATCGGAATCTGCGTATCCTACCTTTTGATGCCTACCATGGCGAAGCTTGTGGTAAGCCAGATGGGGCTTCCTTATCAGGTATCCTTCCATGCATTGGCTACGTGGCTTCCGGTGGCGGTTGAGGTGGTGTTCGTTCTTCTGTTTTCGGTGCTTGCAAGCCGTAAGATTCGCAGAATCGATCCGATTGTGGCACTTCGCGACGGTACGGAGGCTCACAATTTCCGTAAGAACCGTCTGAGCTTAGAAAAGAGCAGAGTGGGTCTGAATGTAAGTCTGGGACTTAAGACCTTCTTTACGAACTGGAAGCAGAATCTGCTGACCTTCATCGTGATGGGCTTTTTGATGTTCATCTGTGTAATCAGCGTGTTAATGTATGAGAACTTTAACCGGAAACCGAAGCTTTCCATGTTCACCTTTGAGACCAGTGCCGGCGTGGTAGCCTTTGATGCCGATACGAAGGCGGAAGGGTACGAATTCCTTGCGGCAGTTCCCGGAGTCAGCAATATTCGCCGCATGATGAATCTGGGACTGATCTACAACGGAGAAGAAAGCCTGAATACGAATATCTTTGATGATGTTTCGAAGATGAACAATAAGGAAGTATGCTACAAGGGACGTCTTCCGAAGCATGAGAACGAGATTGCAGTCAGCGGGAAGTTCGCGAAACTCTACGGATATGAAATCGGGGATGAGATCGAGATGACCTTTGGCGATCAGTCCTTTATGTACCTGATTACGGGACTGGTTCAAACCTGTAACAATTCCGGCCGTGAGGCAGTGATGAGCGAGGCGGCAGCGGGACACCTGATCGATCTAACGGATCGGGAAGCCTATTATTGGTTCGACTACAGCGATGCGACCATTGCCGGGGCACAGAAGGTACTGGATGCTTGCGGGGAAGCCTATGGAGAACATGTAATCTCACAGTTGAATTTCTATGAGATCATCGAAGGCAGTATGACCACCTTTAAGAATATTGCAGCGCTGATGTTGGTATTGATGTGCACCATTGCACTGGTTGTCATCGCACTGATTCTCTATCTGTTAATCAAGGCCTTTACCTACAATAAACGTCGGGACTACGGAATCTATAAGGCACTGGGATACACCTCCGGCAGCCTGATTCTCCAGACGGCCATCAGCTTTATGCCCTCCATTATTGCATCGGTTGCGATATTCTCTGTGGTATCTTACTTCTTAGCCAATCCGTACATGACCTCGATTATGTACAATTTCGGATTGATGAAATGCTCCTTTGACATTCCGGTTCCCGGAGTCATCGGCGTCGGTGCGCTGTTAATTGTTGCCTCGTTCCTGTTTGCCGTATTCCAGGCACGTCGAATTCGTAAGATCGAGCCCTACCGAATGTTGATTGGCGAGTAAGGGGCAGGACCGGCCCCCGGAGCGGGAACTATGCGGAAGTGTGTGACAGGTGATACAGAATATGATATACTATACTAAAATGTGTAATATTAGGAGGATGTATTCATGAGATTATCCGTGGAACAGGTGAAAAGCATGTTGCCGTTTCTGATTCCGCTCATTATTGTGGAGCTGGTTCTTCTTGCGGTAACGCTGGTACATATCTTTAAGCACGAGAATTACAAGCGGGGAAATCGTATTCTTTGGGTAGTGGTTTCCATTGTCGGCATGGAATTTATTGGACCGATTCTGTATTGGATTCTTGGAAAAGAGGATGAATAAGTTATGGATATATTAAGTGTATCGGGAGTCTCGAAACGCTTCGGAAATAAACAGGTCGTAAAAGACCTGTTTTTCCGCGTTCCAGAGAATACAATTTATGGATTTATCGGGAAGAACGGTGCCGGAAAAACCACTACGATGAAGATGATTCTGGGCCTTGTGAAGATGGACGAGGGCGAGATTCTTGTAAACGGAGAGAAGGTAGTCTTCGGACAGAATCATACGAACCGTTATATCGGGTATCTTCCGGACGTTCCGGAATTCTATACCTTTATGACCACCCGCGAGTATCTTCAGTTATGCGGCCGTGTTACGGGGATGGATGAGGAGACGATTCGCGTAAAGAGCGAGGAACTGCTGGAGCTTGTCGGTTTGGCAGGGGAGAAGAAACGAATCAAAGGGTTTTCCCGCGGCATGAAGCAGCGTCTCGGAATTGCGCAGGCTTTGTTGAACAGTCCGAAATTGTTAATCTGCGACGAGCCGACTTCGGCCCTGGACCCTGTCGGCCGTAAGGAGATTCTGGATGTGTTATCCCGCGTAAAAGAGCATACGACGGTAATCTTTTCCACGCATATTCTGTCGGATGTGGAGCGAATCTGTGATGAGATTGCGTTTTTAAATGAAGGGAAAATTGTGATGCAGGGCACGCTTGCGGAGATGAAAAGCAAGCGGAAATCCTCCGGAATCGAGATTGACTGTGCGGACGCGACTACGGCGGAGTCTGTGGTGCGTTTGTGGTCGGACGCAGTGTTAAGCGGAGATGTGAAGGTTGTTGTTCCTGCAACCTCGGACACCCGAATGGGAGAGGTAATGCGAACCTTGGCGGATGCAAAGCTCTCGGTTACCAGAGTCGAACAGATGGAACCCACCTTGGAAGACTTATTTGTGGAGGTGGTAAGCCAATGAGACAGATGACTGCTTTTTTACGTAAGGAATGCCTGGAACTCTACAGAAATAAGAAACTTATGGTATGTGGGATTCTTTTTGCACTGTTTGGAATCATGAATCCTGCCATAGCAAAACTTACCCCGCTCTTATTTGATATGCTGTCGGATCAGATGGCCAATAGCGGAATGACTTTGGAAGCGGTTGAAGTGACGGCCTTTAATTCCTGGGAACAGTTCTATAAGAACCTGTCGACGGAACTGATTGTGTTTTTACTTATTTTCTGCGGAATTCTGACGAACGAGTTGCAAAAGGGAACCCTGATCAATATGGTGACAAAGGGAATGAATCGCCGCACGGTACTTCTCTCGAAATGTCTTGTCACTATGGGCGTATGGACCGTATGCTATGGCGTAAATTTCTTCATTACCTACGGATATACCGTGAGCTTTTGGGATAACAGTATTGTTACGAATCTTGCCTATGCGGTGCTGGTACCCTGGATTGCGGGACTGTGGTTGATTTCGCTCCTGTTCCTGTTCTCCGCCATTGCCAACAATGCCATCGGTGTGGCTTTGGGAGTCGGAGGAGTCTATATCGGATTGTCCCTCTTGGGAATCGCGCCGAAGATTGCTAAGAATTCTCCGCTTCGTCTGATGGATGGAATGAGCCTTCTTAGCGGAGCATCGACGCCTTCTTCCTACGGAATTGCGCTGGGAATCGCCCTTGTCTGGATGGTTGGGAATCTGGTGGCGAGTGTCTTGTTGTTTGACCGGAGAAATCTGTAGGAACGCTATAGGAGGAACCGATAGCGAATTATCAGAAATGGTTATTGTTGATAACACTATACATCTGATATAATTACACTGTTTCAGAGAGGTGTATACTATGAAGATTATTGATATTTTGAATCGCAAGAATATGTCCTTATCCTTCGAGGTATTTCCGCCGAAAAAGGAGACCGGATTTGAGAGTGTAAAAAAAGCAACGGAGGCCATTGCGGAGAGCAGACCGGCCTTCATGAGTGTTACCTATGGTGCGGGCGGCGGTACGAGCCAGTACACCCTTGATATTGCCAAGAACATTATGGAGAAATATCAGGTTCCTATGCTTGCGCACCTGACCTGCGTTTCCTCCAGCCATGAGACGGTGGCGGAGCGAATTCGGGCAATGAAGGCGGCCGGCATTCGAAACGTGATGGCACTTCGTGGGGATCTGACACCGGAACTTTTGGAAAGTGATCCTTCGACCTGGAGTTATCGCCATGCGGTGGAACTGATTCGCGAACTGAAGGAAGCGGATGCGGACTTCTGCATCGGAGCGGCCTGCTATCCGGAGGTACACCCCGACAGCCCGAATCAGCGGGAGGACATTCTGCATTTGAAGGAAAAGGTCGATGCGGGAGCAGACTTCCTTACAACGCAGATGGTGTTCGACAACAACTTGTTTTTTAACTTCTTATATAAGCTTCGTGAGGCCGGGGTGACCTGTCCGGTACTTCCCGGAATTATGCCGATTACCAATGCCAATCAGGTGGAAAAGGCCATTAAACTTTCCGGTTCCTTTATGCCGCAGCGCTTCAAGAGCCTGGTGGATTATTTCGGCTCCGATCCGGAGGCTATGAAGCAGGCCGGCATTGCCTATGCAACGGACCAGATTATTGACCTGTATGCCAACGGAATTACGAATGTTCACGTCTACTCCATGAATAAGCCGGATGTGGCACAGGCAATTATGAGAAACCTTTCGAACATCTTAGGCAAGGATTTCATATAGGAATGATACAGGATTTTTTGAACAAAATAGCAGAGAGCGGAGATGGTTTTGATTGGAATACCATTCCGCTCCATCGTGAATATGACGCACCGCCGATGAATGAGCCGGAAGCGCTTCGTTACGCAGGATATATTGCGGGACGCAGTCTCAAGTGTGAGGCCTGTCCCAACCCTTGCGAGTATCGGGGGAACGAAGAAGCATGCGCAGAAACCGAGGCTCGGAATCAAGGGGCGGAGGCAACGATGAATGCACTTTTACAGGAAGGAATAGGACTCCTCACAGGTCAGTTGACCTATCGGGTGTCCTATTGTTGTATTCCGCTTCGGTGGGATGCGAAAGGGTATCCGATTCTTCCCTTTGCCCAGCATTCGGACGCGTTAAAAAAGAATCTGGAAGGCTGCAAGGGGGTTCTTGTGTTTGCCGCAACCATTGGTGCGGGCATCGACCGCCTGATTCGTCGTTTCGAGCGTGTGGCTCCGTCGAAGGCCTTGATTCTGCAGGGACTTGGCGCAGAACGGGTGGAGAGTCTGTGTGATCTTTTTAACGGGGAAATCACTCGTATGGCAGAGATGGTCGGACGAAAGACCCATCCGAGATTTTCGCCGGGCTACGGGGATCTGCCGATTCAGGTGCAACCGGAGGTGTTACGCCTGGTGGATGCCGAGAGACGACTTGGCATTACGTTAAATGAATCGTTTCTCATGTCGCCCTCGAAGTCGGTGACGGCATTGATCGGGATCGAATAGATTAGAAATAATGAGGAAATTGTTATGAAGATTCTTGATTATATGAAGGACCATTTTCTGTTTCTGGATGGTGGAATGGGAACACTTTTGCAGGCAGCGGGATTACAGCCCGGAGAACTGCCGGAGCGATGGAATGTATCCCATCCCGAGGAGATTATCCGTATTCAGAAGTCTTATTTTGATGCGGGATCGAATGTGGTTCTTTCCAATACGTTTGGTGCGAATTCCCTGAAGTTTGAGGAGACGGAGCTGCGTGAACTGGTTTTTGCGGCCATTGCCAATGCCAGAGAAGCAGCGAAGAGAAGCAGTGGTACCCAGGAGAAGTATGTGGCTCTTGATATCGGTCCCATCGGAAAACTTCTGAAGCCTTACGGGGATTTTGAATTTGAAGAGGCAGTGTCGACCTATGCCAAGACCGTGCGTCTCGGTGTGGAGGCCGGTGCGGATCTGATCTTCATTGAGACCATGAATGACAGCTATGATACGAAGGCGGCCCTTCTTGCGGCCAAGGAGAATTCCGAACTTCCGGTGTTCGTATCCAATGCTTACGGCAGCGACGGAAAACTTATGACAGGAGCAACCCCTGCTTCCATGGTTGCCATGTTGGAGGGCATGCATGCGGATGCCATCGGTGCGAACTGCTCCTTAGGCCCCGACCAGCTGGTAGACGTAATCGAGGAATATCTTCAGTATGCCTCGGTTCCGGTATTGTTAAAACCCAATGCGGGACTTCCGCGAAGCGTAGACGGAGAGACGGTCTACGATGTCTATCCTCCGGAATTTGCCGAATCGGTAGCCAAACTCCTTGAGAAGGGAGTTCGCATTGCCGGTGGTTGTTGCGGAACAACGCCGGATTATATTCGCGCGGTAGTGGAGAAGTCGAAAACCCTTTGTCCGGTGCCGGTAACCGAAAAAGAACGTACTTTGGTCGCTTCCTATACCCATGTGGTGGAATTTGGCCCCTCCCCGATTCTGATTGGAGAACGAATCAATCCCACCGGTAAGAAGCGTTTTCAGCAGGCTCTTCGTGAGCAGGACATCGATTATATCCTGAATGAAGGCTTGAAGCAGGCGGATGCCGGAGTTCATCTTTTGGATGTGAATGTCGGACTTCCCGAGATTGACGAGCCCGCCATGCTGCTTCGTGTCATGCAGGAATTGCAGGCCGTGACCGACCTGCCGCTTCAGTTGGATACCTCCGACCCGATTGCCATGGAGGCCGGCCTTCGCGCCTACAACGGTAAGGCCATGGTAAACTCCGTAAACGGCAAAGAGGAAGTGATGGAAGCCGTATTCCCGTTGGTTGCCAAATACGGCGGCCTTGTGGTGGCTCTGACCTTGGACGAGGGGGGAATCCCTGCCACGGCGAAAGAGCGGGTTGCCATTGCCGAGAAGATTATTCGTAAGGCAAAAGAGTACGGAATCGAGAGGAAGAATCTGATTTTTGATCCCTTAGCGATGACCATCAGTGCCGATACCACGGCGGCGCTGGCTACCATGCAGGCGGTACATGAGATTCGTCATACTCTGGGGGTGAATACTTCCCTTGGGGTATCCAATGTATCCTTCGGCCTTCCGTCCCGAAACCTGATTACCTCGACCTTCTTTGCATTGACGTTGGAGCAGGGCTTATCGGCCGCCATTATGAATCCTTATTCGCAGGAAATGATGACGGTATATCATACCTTCAAGGCGCTGCATAACCTGGATGCCAACTGTGAGGAATACATTACCTATGCGCAGAATCTTCCGGCAACCGTAACGGCGCCGGCAGGCGGGCAGAATGCCGGAAATGCCGGTGGACAGGGCGCAGGGAACTCCATTTCGTCGGGTTCGGCGCAAACAAGCAATGACGGACAGGCAACCACCCCGCTTCAGAACGCCATTATTCGCGGATTAAAGGAGCAGGCCGGCAGTCTTACCGTCGAACTTTTGAAGGAATCCAAGCCCCTTGACATCGTGCAGGCGGAGATTATCCCCGCACTGGATATTGTCGGCAAGGGCTTTGAGGCCAAAAAAGTATATCTTCCCCAGCTTTTGATGGCGGCGGAGGCTTCCAAGTCCGCTTTTGAAGTAATCAAGGCAGAGATGGCGAAGGATGCGGACAATGCAGGTCCCAAGCGATGCGCTTTTGTCATCGCGACCGTCCATGGAGATATTCATGACATTGGGAAGAATATTGTAAAATTGATTTTGGAGAATTACGGTTTCGATGTACATGATCTGGGCAAGGATGTTCCGGAGCAGACCATCGTGGATAAGGTCGTAGAACTTCATGCTCCGATTGTGGGTCTCAGCGCGTTGATGACGACGACGGTTCCTGCGATGGAGAACACGATTAAGCTCTTACGTGAGCAGGCGCCCTGGGCCAAGGTAACGGTGGGCGGCGCGGTGCTTACGAAAGAATATGCCGATCGAATCGGCGCAGACAGTTACTGTAAGGACGCCATGGAGACCGTGCGATATGCGGAGGAAGTGGAAGCAGCACTCCGGAAAGGAGAATGAGAATGAACGCGTTTGCAGAGGTAAAAAAGAATTTTGGTTTCGGATTTATGAGACTTCCCATGAAGGATGGGGAGATCAACCATGAGGAATTATGTCAGATGGTGGATGCCTTCTTAGAGGCAGGCTTTAACTATTTTGACACGGCACACGGTTATCATGACGGGAAGAGCGAGTTGGCGCTGAAGGCCTGTCTTACCTCCCGCTATCCGCGCGAGAAATATCTGGTGACCAATAAGTTAACCGATAGCTATTTTCAGACTGAGGCGGATATTCGTCCTTTCTTCGAGAAACAGTTAGAGTGGGTGGGCGTCGAGTATTTTGACTTCTATCTGATGCATGCGCAGAATAAAGGAAATTATGAGAAATTCAAGCGTTGTCATGCATATGAGACCGCCTTCGCCCTGAAGGCAGAGGGCAAGATTCGCCATGTCGGATTGTCTTTTCACGACAGAGCGGTTGTGTTAGATCAGATTCTGACGGACTATCCGGAGGTGGAAGTGGTTCAGATTCAGTATAATTATGTGGATTACAATGATTCCGCAGTGGAGAGCCGGAAGTGTCTGGAGGTCTGTGAGAAGCACGGCAAGCCGGTCATCGTTATGGAGCCCGTGAAGGGCGGAAGCCTTGTAAATCTTCCTCCGACCGCGCAGCTTGTGCTGGATGAGTTAAACAAGACCAATCCCAATGCCTGCAGTAACGCGGGCTACGCAATCCGTTTTGCGGCAAGTCCGGAGCAAATGTTTATGGTACTGTCCGGTATGAGTAATCTTGCCCAGATGGAGGATAATATCGCTTCCATGAAGGATTTCGTTCCCTGTACCGAGGAAGAGTATGCGGCCATTGATAGAGTCTGTGAGGTATTCAAGGCACAGAATCTGATTCCCTGTACGGCATGCCGCTATTGTGTGGCAGGCTGTCCTATGAATATTCCGATTCCGGATCTGTTCGCATGTATGAATGCAAAGAACGCGTTCCATGATTGGAATTCCGGAATGTACAGCGAACTGTGTACCGCAGGCTACGGCAAGGCATCCGATTGTATCAAGTGCGGCAAGTGTGAGCGGATCTGTCCTCAGCATCTTGAGATTCGTGACCTTTTGGAGACGGTTGCCAAGGAAATGGAATAACGGAGGTCTCACGGAATGCAGGTTGAGGTGATTCGAACCGATGATGCAAATCAGGAGAAAGCGGTACTTACGGTAGTGGAAGAGACTGCCGAGGTGCTACAGGCGGTGGAATTGTTGCGCGGAGAGATGAGATCGGTCATCGGAATCAAAGAGCAGAAGAATTATGCCATCGAGGCCAAAGCAATCTATTATGTTGAGATTGTCGACAATAAGTGCTTTCTCTATACCAAAAACGATGTATTTGAATCGAAGGAGAGGCTCTACGAACTGGAAGGCAGACTTCCGGAATCCTTCATGCGCTGCTCCAAATCCATGATTGTGAACTTAAAGAAGATTCGCAATGTGCGAGGAGAGATGAACGGGCGAATTCTTGCGACCATGTTAAACGAGGAAGAGGTAATCATCGCAAGAAGCTATGTCAAGGAAATGAAGAGGAGGTTGGGCCTATGAGATCGAAGCTTAAGACCATGACCATCCATGCGATGATGATTTCGTTTTTTATACTGGTGGGAATCAGTGTGGAAAGCCTGATTGCCTATTTCATGGGACGGATGTTGAATCTTCCCTGGCATCTTCCGATCAGCATCGTGGGACTGGGAATTCTGTGTGCGATTCCATCCCTGCTTATAATGGATGTAGAGAACTTACGGACCAGACAGTATATGCTTCGGGTTGTGCTGCATTTCCTGTGTCTGGCGACTATCGTGCTGGGTGCGGGCCGGATCTTTGACTGGTACGAGGATGTTCGCGGAGCGGCCATCATCTTTGCGGTATTTGTAGGGGTATATGCAGCGGTATGGATCGGCTCCTACCGGCTTCTGATTAAGGATACGGCGCTGATTGATAAGGCGCTTGAGAACTACCGCGACGACGAATAAAAGACTAAAAGTGCAACTTAGGTGGGGTTTTATGCAACTTACCGAAGGGGCACTTTTCTTTTGCAAAAAAGAGGTGTATGGTAGGAACTATCAAGAGAACAGGAAGAAAGGAAAACCTATGCAAGCGATTTATGTTAATAATTTATGTAAACAATATGCGGGCGTGAAGGATGTGAAAGCGGTAGACGGAATCAGCTTCTGCGTCGAAGAGGGTGAGCTTTTTGCATTTCTTGGAGAGAACGGCTCCGGTAAGTCCACAACCATCAATATGCTCTGTACCATTCTTAAGAAAACCTCCGGTGAGGCCAAGATTTTTGGCCATGAGTTAGGCAAGGACGACGGAGCAATCCGCGATGCCATCGGTATTGTTTTCCAGAATTCCGTATTGGATGCGAAGCTTACCGTGAAGGAGAACCTCTACACCAGAGCTTCCTTCTACGGAATGAATGCCAAGGAGACCAAGGCACGCTTAGAGCAGTTTGATCAGGCACTGGGGCTTGAAGAGATTATCAACCGCAAGTACGGAAGCTTATCCGGCGGCCAGAGAAGACGCGTGGACATCATGCGTGCTCTTTTGAACCGTCCGAGAATTCTGTTCCTGGATGAGCCGACGACGGGCTTGGACCCCATGAGCCGAAAACTTGTGTGGGATTACATCGAATATCTGAAAAAAGAAGAGAAGCTTACCATTTTCCTTACCACGCACTATATGGAGGAAACGCAGGATGCCGATCATGTGGTGATTCTTGACCATGGCCGCATCGTCTGTGATTCCACTCCGGCAGAATTGAAGACCCGCTATGCGAAGACCCGCCTGGTATGGTACACCGAACAGTCAGAAGAGAAGAATGCGCTTTTGGACGGCGTGTCCTATTCCTACGAGGCAGACCATTACAAGGTATTCTTTGAAAAGACCACGGAGATTACCGAGTTTCTCTCCAAGCATCGCGATCTTGTCACCGATTATGAGGTAATCAAAGGAAGTATGGACGATGTGTTCTTAAACCTGACCGGAAAGGAGTTAAGTCATGAATAGTTTCTTAGGCTTTACGAAGAGAAATCTTCTTGTATATTTCAAGGATAAGCAGGCCATCATTTTCTCGATGTTAACGCCGATTATTCTTTTATCCCTGTACCTTCTGTTCCTTAGAAAGAATTATGTGGACAATATCAATCACGACCTGAAGGGACTGGAGGCGTTCATTACCTCGGCGGATGTGAATCTGCTGGTAAGCGCCCTACTTCTGTCCGGTATTATCGGGTCGGCGGTGATTACCGTTTCCTTCCATACGCTGTCGAACTTAATTGACGATCGTGAGAAAAAAGTAGATTATGATATTCTTTCGACTCCCATGAAGCGCGTCGGTATCATTCTTTCCTATTTTGCGTCTGCGGCACTGACCGCCTTCATTATGGCAAGTGTTGTCCTGGTATTCGGTCTGGTTGCATTGAATTGTTACGGTGACCTGAATTTTGAGGCAGTGGATTACCTGCGTGCCATCGGCATTACGTTGTTAGGCTCCCTGTCGGCGACGGCCTTCATGATGCCCATTGTGCTGTGCTTTAAAACCTCCTCCGCAAGCGGTGCATTCTTTGGTATCCTTTCGGCGGTATCCGGTTTCGTAATCGGCGCCTACATCCCCCTGTCCCAGTTCTCCACCGGCGTACAGACCGTGTGCAATCTGGTTCCCGGATGCGGTGTGACGATTCTCTATCGCAATGCTTTGATGAACCCGATTCTCAATCGAATCGATGAGGCCATCGGCGGAGTGGATGAAGGAGCCTTCGTTGCGGAGATGCGCAATACCTTCTCCTTCAAGGGAAATCTCGCAGGACATGCGGTCGGGCAGACGGGAGAGGTGCTCTATGTCCTTGGCTTCTTGGCCCTCTGCATTGTCTTAATCAGCATAATCTACCCTCGCGTATATCGCAAAAAATAAAACGGCAACGCAAAAACTGTCGCTCAATGCTTTTGTGAAAAATAATGCACAAAATAACCGCCCGAGAGTTTCATCGAAACGATTGAAGTCCCCGGGCGGTTGGATTATAATGAACTCACGAAATTGAGTGAGGAGTAACACTATGGAAACAGTTAAGGTTGTATTGCTGTTTTGTCTGGGACTTGTCTGTCTGATTAAGGGCGGCGACTGGTTCGTAGACGGTGCAACGGCAGTAGCGAAAAAATTCAGAATTCCCGATTTGATTATCGGTGCAACGGTGGTATCCATCGGAACGACGCTTCCGGAGGTTATGGTATCGGCAACAGGTGCCATTTCGGGAAGCGGTTCGGTTGCTTACGGAAATGCAATTGGATCGATTATCTGTAACACATCATTGATTCTTGCCATTACGATTGCGGTTCGTCCTGCTATTGTGGAGCGGGCGGCGTTGATTAAACCGGCTTTATTCTTTTTTGGCGCAGCGGCATTTTACTGTGTGATTGCGTATGCCTTCGGGTTCTTCTATCGTTGGACCGGTTTTGTGTTGTTAGCAATCTTTGTGGTCTATATTTTGATTACGGTTGTTCCTGCGGTTAAAGCGGGACGGACGCAGACATTGGCTTCCGAGACACCGACGGAGGCTTCTGAGACCCAAGAGGAAGAAGAGGAGAAGGAGAAGCCCTTCTGGCTCTATCTTGTGCTTTTGGTTGTCGGAGCCGCACTGATTGCAGTCGGCGCGGATCTTTTAGTGGATAACGGTATTATTATCGCAGGACTTCTGGGAGTGCCGGAATCGGTGATTGCGTTAACCTTTATGGCACTTGGTACCTCCTTACCGGAACTGGTTACGGCGATTACTTCGCTGGCAAAGGGTCACGGACTTTTGTCCCTGGGTAATATTATCGGAGCAAACCTGTTTAATCTGGCGCTCGTATGTGGTGTTTCCATCTCCATTTCGCCCTTTGCGGTGCCTGCGGACAAGACCATTAACGGCATGAATGCCTCGTTTTTAATTGATATTCCGTTAATGCTGTTCGTCATGCTGTTCATCTGCGTGCCGGCACTGATTCGCGGAAAACTGACACGATTCCAGGGCATTCTGCTGCTTGCATTGTACGCGGCATTCTGCGTGTTCCAGTTTGTCTCCTAATCCAGCCGGAGAAACGGATGTATTTCGACGAAATTCTTCTAAAAACAACCGGACTTGTTTCGGTTGTTTTTTTGCTTGTTTCGCTGTATAATGATATGGAGTGTAAGTAGGAGGATGTATCCGAATTGATGAAAGAATCAACAAAACAGTACTTTACCATACCGAACCTAATGGGATACTTCCGTATTCTGGTACTTCCCATTTACATTTGGTTCTTTGTGATTGCCTTCGGCTATGAACTGGCAGGGGATTCCCGCGCGACTACGTGGTACCTGATTTCCGCCGGTGTGATTGCCGTATCTGCAGTTACGGATTTCTTTGACGGTAAGGTTGCAAGACATTTCAATCAGATTACGGATTTCGGTAAGATCCTGGATCCGTTTGCCGATAAGTTAACCCAGGGAATTATTGCGATTACCATGACGATTCGCTATTTCTCCAATTATCGAATCGGAATGACGATTCTGTTAAGCATTTTCGTGGTGAAGGAATTCGCCATGGGCATTACGGGACTTGTCCTGATGCGTAAGGGCTGGAAGACCGGCGGCGCAATCTTCCCCGGTAAGATCAGTACCTGGTGTCTGGATCTTTCTTTGATTGCCATGCTCTTAATTCCGCAGATTAACGGAATTTTCTTAATGGGAATCGTGTGCTTGTGCATTTTCTTCATGTGCTTCTCTATTGTGGCATATGTGGAATTATATTTCTTTGTTTTCAAGGAATTGAAGGCAAATATCGCTCCGGTGGACATCGATACGAACGAGATTTACAAGATGATGAAGCAGTACAATCGTGCATTCATCAAGAACAAGGTTCGTAAAGACCAGCCGGATTATAAGACGACCGAGCAGCTGATGGACGAGGTAATCAGTTCCACTATGGCACGCTTGGAGAAGGAAGAAAAAGATGACAATTAAAGAAGTTGCTTCTAAGATGAAAGCCAGCTCCAGTCGCATGGCTACTCTGACGGAGGAGGTCCGTAACCGGGCACTTCAAGCCGTAGCCGATGCATTGGAAGCGCGGAAGGAAGAGATTTTCCTGGCCAATGCAGAGGATCTTAAAAAGGCAGAAGAAGACGGTCTTGCAGATCCCGTAATCAAGCGACTTCGTTTCAATGAAGAGAAGTTACAGGGGGTCATTGCGGGAATCGGGGAACTGATTACACTGCCGGATCCTCTTTTTCGTGTTCTGATGCGAAGAGAACTGGATGAGGGACTGACGCTGGTTCGTGAGTCCTGCGCCATCGGCGTAATCGGCGTAATCTTCGAATCCCGTCCCGATGCGATGGTACAGATTTCGTCTCTGTGCATTAAGAGCGGTAACTGTGCGATTCTGAAGGGTGGAAGCGAAGCGATGAATACCAATCGTGTGCTTTTTGAAACCATTCATCAGGCAGCAACGAAAGCAGGAATCCCGGAGGAGAGTCTGTTTCAGGCAGAGGGGCGCAGCGAGATTAATGAGCTGTTGTCCTGCCATGAGTCGGTGGACCTTCTGATTCCACGCGGGTCCAATGCATTTGTGCAGTATATCATGAATAATACCAAGATTCCCGTGATGGGACATGCGGACGGTATCTGTCATGTCTATGTGGATGAAGAGGCGGACCCCGAGAAGGCAGTCAAGGTCGTAACGGATGCCAAGACGCAGTATGTGTCTGTGTGCAATGCGACAGAGACACTGTTAGTACATCGAAAGGCAATGAAACTGATGCCTGCGATCGCCGAGTCCCTGCGGGCAAAGAAGGTGGAGATTCGCGGAACGGCCGAGATTCAGGAAGCAATCGGTTGTGCGCCTGCCACGGAAGAGGATTTCCGTACCGAATATCTGGACTACATTATCTCCGTGAAGGTTGTGGATTCCGTAGAGGAAGCCATTGATCATATCAATCGTTACGGTTCGCATCATACCGATGCCATTGTGACGGAGAATGCCGAGACGGCAGAGAAGTTTATGCGTTATGTGGATTCCGCAGGCGTATATCAGAATTGTTCCACCCGCTTTGCGGACGGCTTCCGTTACGGCTTTGGCGCCGAGGTCGGCGTCAGCACCGGCAAGCTTCATGCGCGGGGACCGGTTGGCTTAGAGGGCCTGGTTACCTACAAGTACAAGCTCTATGGCAACGGACATGTGGTAGATGATTATGCTACCGGCAGAAAGAGTTTTCATTTTAAGGAAATATAAATAGTCTGTATGATTTCCGGACACCGGGAAGGATGTCAGACTACAGGAGAGAACTGTATGACAGTGGTTACACTGAAAAAAGGAGAGGGCCGTTCCCTGAAGAGCGGTGGCCTCTGGATCTATGATAATGAGATTGCAAACATCGAGGGAACGTTTCAAAACGGTTCCCTCGTGTCCGTTCAGGATTTTGACGGGTATCCCATGGGGACCGGTTTCATCAATCAGAATTCGAAGATTCGGGTGCGGATGATGACTCGTGATGCATCGCAACCTATTGATGAGGAATTCTTACGAAGGAGAGTGCGCCGTGCCTGGGAATATCGCAAGGCGGTTCTTGCCCCGAAGGACCTGGATGCGTGTCGTATTCTTTTCGGAGAGGCGGATTTCCTGCCCGGACTTGTGGTGGATAAGTATCATGATGTGCTGGTGGCGGAGTCTCTGGCGTTGGGAATCGATCGGTTAAAGCCCATGATTCTTAAGAGTCTTCGTGAGGTTCTGGAAGCAGACGGTTATCCCATCCGCGGAATCTATGAGCGGTCTGATGCACCGGTTCGTCATAAGGAGGGAATGGAGACCTTTAAGGGATTTATAGGAGAGCCCTTTGAGACAGATGTCGAGATTGATGAGAACGGCGTGAAATATCTGGTGGATGTCGTAAACGGTCAGAAGACCGGTTTCTTCTTAGACCAGAAGTATAATCGTCTTGCAATGCAGAGATTGGTAGCCGGCTTGACCGGAGGAAGCGGAGAGGTCGGAACCTATCGAAAACCGGACCGTTCCCTTCGGGTATTGGATTGCTTCACCCATATGGGAACCTTTGCATTGAATTGCGGACTGGCCGGAGCGAATGACGTGACCGGTCTGGATATCTCCCAGTATGCGGTAGACCAGGCAACCGCCAATGCGACGCGAAACGGCTTGTCCGACCGCGTGAAGTTCCGCACGGCGAATGTCTTGGATGAGCTTCCGCACCTTTATGAGGCGGGAGAGTCCTATGATGTGGTAATTCTGGATCCCCCTGCGTTCACCAAGTCCAGAGAGGCTACCAAGAATGCCATCAAAGGCTATCGTGAGATTAACATGAAGGGAATGCGTTTGGTTCGTGACGGAGGCTTCCTTGCAACCTGTTCCTGCTCGCATTTCATGACACAGGAGTTATTTACCGAGGTCATCGGCCAGGCGGCCAAGGCGGTTCATAAGCGTCTTCGCCAGGTGGAATTCCGTACGCAGGCTCCGGATCATCCGATTCTGTGGGCGGCGGATGAGAGCTACTACCTGAAATTTTATATTTTCCAGGTTGTGGATGAAAAATAAGGCTTGAATTTGCTTGAAAATAAGGCTTTCAAGAGACAGTCTGTTCAAAAACATAATTATCGCATCTTATTGCAATTTGTTACTAATAAAGCCCAGCGACATAAAAATCGTTGGGCTTTAAATATATTTTACATTATTTAACCTGCTGATTACAAATCAGCTGCTCTGCCAATTGAGCTATACCGGCAAAAGCCTGATAAAGAATATCAGGCTGTGTTACATTCAATCTGTAACAATGATGTAGATTGATAGAATCTAATCCACTATTTACTATTCTATTTCCGTGTTACGAATACATCAATACGAAGACGAGGTTCAGTAAAAGCTTTATACACAGCATTGTACTTAACAGTCTTAGCATCTCCATATTCTCCCCAGGAGATATTCGCCATTTTACTGTATGCTATATTATCATCAGCATCATGATATACTCCTGTATCAGTATAAAGAATCTCATTCCAAGGATGATCCTCTGTAGGGCCACACAGTGTAAGATAGAGTACATCCCCCGTAGGAGTAATACATTTACCTTTGTTAAATGTCCAAGTATAACCACTTCCATCTACATCTGCCCAAGTACCTTCATAGCATAAATAGCTTCTGTAGAATTCTGTAGCATGAAGAGCCCAAGCTTCAGCTGCTCTAAAGTCCTCTTCAGATGTTCTCTTAAAGTCATAAGAGTTATCATCAAAGGCAATTGTCATTACATCGTTTTCAGAGTCTGTGACAATATGTCTAGCGATAAGGTCTTCAAGAACTAAGGAATCATCTTCAGCAGTAAATGTACCCTCAGTAACATTGGGATCTTCTACAAGACAGTACTCTCCACTCTCACTAAGATATAAGAACTTAGACTCATCTGCAGTTACCCAGTAGTCATAGATGTTGAAAGGCTCAACTTCCACTTCGGGTTCTGCTTCAACAACAGGTACATCTTTAACTTCAGGTTCTACATTAAGTTCTTCCATAATGTCACTTGCTGCGTCAGAGATGCTGGACACAACGCTTGTTGCAGTTTCCTTGCTTGTGTTAGTCTCTTTAATCTCGGTTGTCTCACCACAAGCAGTGAGTGCCATTGTTGCTACCATTGCGATAGCGAGTAAAATTTTCTTCTTCATTATATAAAATCCTCCTTTTTTTGCAAAAAACTTCATCTTTAGAAGGAAGTGTAACACATAGCTACATTATTCTCAATATAAATTTCATCTTTAGTAGATTTCGGGGGGCATTATGAAAATATATTGGGATGGCAAGTCAAAAAATATTATAGGGAAAAAGATTAAGAAATTGCGGAAAGAAGCAGGGTATACCCAAAAACAGCTTGCTGAGAAGCTTCAACTGGAAGGGCACGACTTTACAGACTTAACTATATTAAGGATTGAGCAGGGAAGTCGATTTGTACCAGATTATGAAATTGTGATATTGGCAGATTTCTTCAATATTACAACGGATGAGTTACTGAGATGATGATTTTTTCAAATGGATATTAGATTGGTATAGTTAGGGAGGACTGTGAATAAACAGTCCTCCTTCTTTATTTTTGAGAATTTACTGAATATGATAAAAAACTGGCTTTGGAAGAAAAGAAGCCTAAAAGCTGGTGTAAAAGTGTCAGTGCTTTTGCAAATACATTAGGTGGTTCACTTATATTTGGCGTTTCAAATGAAGGTGAAGTAATTGGTCTTGATGA
>JAZQQG010000014.1:0-44182 GCA_045628945.1 Lachnospiraceae bacterium | reverse complement strand
AAGGGCTCCATCCCTTTATTTATCGGGATAGAGCTCCTCAAAAGAAATTTTAAAATATTCCATTAGTCTTTTTACTGTGTCTATGGAAGGATTTCCTCCCTCCTCACACTCAATGGTAATAAGCGTCCTTTTGCTGATTCCTGTTGCATCCGCAGGCTGATCAAGCGTCATTTCCGCATTGCTCCTTAGTCCCTTAAGATTTGATTTGTACTTAGCCACCGATTCATCCCCCCTCGAAATCACATGTCTGTTTTCGTGAGGTTATCGGTCTATACAATCAAGAACGCAAAGAACTCCCTTAGGAAGAACATAAAGAACAGTACCTACTGCTGTATCTCCTATCTTGTCGTAGAGTCTTCCGGCGCTGTAGCTCTCACCCAATACTGTATAAGGGCTGTTGGCAACATAACCGATAAGTCCGATTCCGGGCATCTCAACTTTAATCGCTTCTTTATCGTCTTCATTGTCCGGTTCCTTAACAAGTTTCACTTCCATCTTCGACTCAATGAAATACTGTCCATAATGATGATTGGTTCCTGCAATAGTAAAATAAATCTCTGCCATACTGATACCTCCTGATAAAATGTATAATCGTTTCCAAGTTCATGACTATACACTATCAGATGAGGTGTCCATTAAAAATGCCAAGCAAATACTAATTAAAGTACTAATCAATAAACCTTAATAAACCAAAAGCAATTTATCAATTGTCTCAGCCTCTTTGAATAATTGCAAATCAAACTGTTCATCATCTAATACTTCATTAACAGCATTTTCATCCAAATAGATTTTTGCTGCGATATACATCTTTTTTCCTTCAGAATCGGTAATATCAACATGAAATTTTCCAGTATTTGTATCTAGGTTAGTATCTGACACATGACTGTCAAAGATAAAAGTCAACTCGTAACATTCTATCTCCTGCCCCATTATTTCTGCTCTATATCCCTGAACATATCTGAAAAGAATATCATTACCGATCATGGGATTTAGTTCTTTCTCTGTATTCTCGTCAGCATCACCATCCAACGAATTAATATGCTTATCAATTCTATATGGCTTATTTTTAAGCAACGAACAACTTAATCTATTCAAAAAATCAACATCTGTATTGGTTAATGTCTTCGTTACATCAAAACGTAAATTTAATACTTCCTCTAATTTTTTTACATTATTCCAAAAACAGATTACTTCTTTCGAATATGCTTTATCCGCTTTACCCTTTTCATTAAGTTTTGTCCCAAATATACTAGATCTACCTTCAACAAATCCATTATACACAGCAATACAATCACATATTTCCGAAACAGATTGAGCGCTTTCCAAATCTATTCTTATAGATATATTGATACTTTTTCCATCTTCAGCTCCTTCTATTGTAAGAATGATTCCTTTATAGTTTAAATTAACAAACTTTCTTATACGAACCGAATCGTTTGGTACACGCTCCATACAAAACAAATATTTTATGCCATCAATTTCAATAGGGGCATCAAACTTTTGGTTGAACTTAGGCGTAAGAATTAGAAAATTCCCTTCTTCCATTACATAATCCCTTAATGGAGATTTAATTATATCTGCTCGTGAAAATTTTTCTTCGCCAATTATGTAATAACCGTCTTCATTAGGCATAATCCTAATATCTTTTTGAAGATTGCTTGCATAATCAAACAAATCATTAACATTCTTGCATAAACTTAATTGTTCCTTAGATGCACCTTCAATTTGCATCACTCCCCGAAAGGATGAGCCCTCCGGAAATGTCAAAATACACAAACCATCGCCTACATCTTGATATTTGAAGCCCTCGGGTAATTCCATATTCATTGCCTCAATAATTCCACGTGGAATATAGGTACTATATTCTCCGCTTTGTTTAAATGACTTTTTAAAACTCCCTAACATTAGAAATCCTCCGCTGCATCATCTAAGCAAATAAGTTTAGAAATTATCTCAGGCTTTTCTAAAATGCTACCACAATCCTCAATAAATGAGATAAAAACCTTTCGTTCACCTTCCGTTGGAACCAAAACATATTTAATGTCTTCAATAGAAAATTTCAGCCACAGATCTTCTAGCTTTAACAACGTTTTATTGTATTCATCAATCCAATACAAATCATCATTGTTCTTCTCAGAAATCATCCTATCAATCAGAATTGGAGGTAAATCATGTTCTTGTACTTTGGGAATAAATCTCCATTCACATTCATCTGTCAAATATATTTTTTCTACTTCTCCCGTAATTCGATTTTTATTATTCCCGAAATATGGCTTTATATAAAACATGTATGTTAATAAAAAATTATCTACATCATACTCTTCCGACCTCTCCATCACATTATGGAATGCCGTTCTAAAATCTTCTGTTAAAAATGAGTTCGAATTAATATACTGAATTGGCTGCAGCCCACGCTGAACACCCCAACTTTTGGTCAATCCAATTCCATACCCGCCATACGTAGACCTGTGATTTAGCATTTTATGAAGAGGAATATCGCAAAAACATTTTTCCGGATATGCAACATTCTTTATCTGAACACCATCGTTATAGATATCGAGATATGAAATGTCTTCCCTACAATAACGGGGAATCAAAGCTGTTTTTGATAAGACATCCATAAGATATTCACGGTTATCCATAAAATGAAATAATGTATTTGCACTTTGTTTTGGCCTTATCCTCTCATCCAAAGGAGAGGTTACTTCTATACTTCTTTTTTTATCCATAATCGTTTCCCTGACTATAGTATTTTTCGGAAGCAGGCTTCCAACGGCTCCCATTCCGGTTTTCTGTCATCTTCCATCGAATCGGCAAGATTTTTGTAATACTCAATGTTCTTTTCAATATAAGCGTTTATCTTTTCTATCTTCGGCGCTTTATCGGATTCGGACATCCTTACCTTCTTGGCCAGAAGATCCGCAATCGAATCCTTCATATCATCTTCAAGTACTGATTTCACCAGTTCATCAAAAAGCACCGGCGGCGGGCATTTCTTCTCTTCTATCCACTTGCATGCCAATATCGGACGGAGTACATAAAAGTATTTCTTGTACTTGACCATATCATCCTGCAGATATTCATTGAAGTTCTTATTTGCCGTAGCATAGTAATGGTAAAGGGCGGATTTACATGCAAAATACCTACTTGCAACTTCAGTATAAATTCTATTCCATTCGTCCGTTGTGTAATATACAATCGGCGACTGTGCCCACTCAAACAGTGTAGCATTGGATTTATGGAAATGCTGCAACGCTTTCTTGATATCCCATCCGTTTATATCCAAAACATCATTAAGTTCCCAGTCAATGAAATCCTTTTGGTCGGACAATTGCAAATAATCATCATGCTCTCTGACATAAATAAACCTTACATCATAATCACTATCCGGAGACGCAAATCCCCATGCCCGGCTACCAGATTCTATCGCGTGAAGCACTCTTATATGCTCTTTTTGTTCTATTTCTTTCAGTTTCAATACGACCAAGTTCTCTACCGGGCCTTCATAATCTTCATATTTCATCTTTAATAACCTTCTCGTTAAGTGTCATTACAAGTTCTTGAACCGCATTCAAATCGGGTTCGTCCGGCAATTCCGTATTATCAGCTGCATAATGGATTTTCGTTTCATATTCCGAAAGAAGATCGTAAAATGAATCATCAAAGGTTCCGTCGTTCTTCTGAAACTTACCAAACCTAATGTCCATCAACAAATCATGCTCTTTTTCACGATATGTATTGATTTCTCCCTTTTCCAAAATATCGATTGCCATAATGAAAAGTCGGATTAAATGCATTGCATGTTTATTCAGATGGATATCGTCCTTTTTCTTGTTCCGTTTGCCAATCTTGTCATAATCCCGGATAACATTGGCCATAATATTCCACATGCTGCAGTAATCTCTAAGCGGATAATGTTTCAAATCGGCATTAACGAATATCTCGGTTTCCAGCTCAGGATTCTGTGCCTTATCAATGAAAATCTCCATCTTTCCGCCATCGAAATCAGAAAAGTTGGTTTTAAAATCTCTCATAGAGTTCTTAACGGAATTAAAAATATGCTGCTCTCTTT
Organism: Lachnospiraceae bacterium; assembly: GCA_045628945.1. Classification (GTDB taxonomy): domain Bacteria; phylum Bacillota; class Clostridia; order Lachnospirales; family Lachnospiraceae; genus RGIG4034. Next base: position 40,110 of record JAZQQG010000014.1, on the reverse strand, counting down.
CCGTCTGCGGAAATGTATCTCTGGCCAACGCATTCTGTAATCTGCGAAGCTGTGCATCAGCATAGCCGCCAAAGGAATTAATGGCTCTTTTTGACAGGAACAGTTTTCTATTATCCAACAAAAGGCGACCATTCTCGTTCAAATACAAGTAATGCTCCGGCCTCAATCCCAAGAGTTCAATGGTATTAGGATTGCAGTTCAAAAGCAGCGTAATCATCTTATTGAAGCCATAAATAACGGAATCCGTGTTCTCATCCACGTACTGCTCAAACTGTGTGAGACCAATCAAATCAGATTTACTGTTTAACGCTATTCCCCGAAGATCAATATCACTGGTTTCAATATTTGTCCCATACGAAAAACCCCCGGCAAGGCCAAGCAAAATAACATGTTTACCGAGATGTTCATTCGTCTTTATAAAACTGTATTCTTCACCTTTTAAAATATTCGAATACATATCTACCGCCATTTCCAAACTGAACCTTCTACAATTCCGTTCTCTGCAAGAAAATCATCCAGAACCTTTAGTTCCTTCTCATTTCCGTCCTCATCTTTCAAATACACAATTGCCATCTTCGGCACATTAGGCATGCGCTCCTCGCAACCGTAATCGTCATCATATATCTTGCTTACAGTTAACATCTTATCTCGCATCGGATCCGCAGCACTTAATATCCTGCTCTGCATTTCCGCCATTTTCCATCTTTCGGATTTGCATATACACTTTCTCGATTTCTTCTATCGGAAAGTTCGGAAATGCTTTACACAATCCGTCAAAAACAATTCCACATCTCGCCATTCCTTCGACAGCACGCTTGTCTTGATCGTTCATCGATACTAATACTCCTTTGTTATCACCGCTACATCGTACAATTCTTGGAAAGCATCAAGATCATCAGCATTCTTAATCAGCATAATGTCATGAAACTCTCCGGTGTGTATATTCTTAAATCCCGCAACTTGTTCGCCGGTGCAGATACTGCATCTAAGAACTGCTCGGTAATTGTCTTTATCAAATTGTTCTGTTACCACCGGTTTCTTTTTGCCAAACATATGCTTTTCTCACTATCTTGATAACAAATCTTCGGCAGTATCGATTATGTCTGCACTGAATCCATCAAGGTCAGCTTTCGAAATAGCCTCATCACGTTCTCAAAGGCCTGTATTTGCAGCATTGACCACCGCATCTGTATCAAGTTTTGTGCTATCTATCTTTCCGATTTAAATTGAACTTACTTTTCTGAAATACATTTATGAATTCATCTTCACTAACCTTTATCAATTTAACAAATTCCTCATATGATGCATATTCCTTCGGGATATGCAGACCATGCTTAATTAGGCAAATATCATCCCGTCTTTGGACATTTTTTTCGTATGAGGAACCTCTATTAAGCCAAAACACCTTATCATCAATGGCATCAACTTCCGGGTAGAAATAGAATGCTCTTTTTGCATCAAAACGAAACATGTATGCAAGCACCTGAAGATAATCCTTATTCCCGATGTTATCTACTGGCTTATATTTTGCATCTGCTATAATCCTGTTAACAGGACTCCTACCAATAAAGTCAGGATAGACTAATCCGCTTTTGCTTTCATTAGTAGTAAACAACCACTGTGCACCCTTTCCTCCCTTATTCATTGGATGGAAAAACTCATTATCTACAAGAGATTTTATATACTCTTCCCAGAGCCATGCGCCATCGAACACGATGCCGTAAATCTTTCTCTCGCCAAGGCCTACTTGCGTCTTTTCATTCTTAAGGATAAGGATACATAGTCTCTGAAGTGCTCGGTATTCGTGATAATAAGCATGACGAACCGTATTCTTCTTATTCTCTACTAGAATCTTTCTTAAATCCTTAGCCTCATAACTCGGGGTGGCATCTACGACTAGTTGGACTTCTTCCTTCACCTTTGCCAACAACTTATGACCATACGACTTTCTTTTAATAAATTCTACTGTATGCCTAACAAGCTGCATCAAGTAATTGTCGTAAGCATACTCTCGCTGGCTGTATGCTATATTCCCTACAAACGGGATATTCTTTCGAATATGCCGGTCAATATTGATTGTCCCTCTGACGTTTCCATCGTTATACTCATTTCTCACATAGGTCTTGAAAGCTCCCTTTCTCATAGCCGCCGACAAATAAGACGGGAAAAGAAATAAAAGAAACGAAAACATCTTGTCATCATGCGTTGTATCAGTTTCAAGATTTACAATATTAGGGAAATCAAGAACGCGCTCCAATAAGTACTGGAACAAATAATCGTTGTCGCCAGTACTAAACCGAGACTCTATAACAAGCCTTTCTTCACCATATCCAAGAAAGCCCATAACATTCCCAGAACGATATGTATCGTTGACGCTTTGGAGAATCATCTGATCTCGTGTAACATCCTCTGCATCATGGACCATTTCTGGAAATACAAAAACACCTTCTTTTTCTAGCTCTTCGAGGGTTTTATCCGCAATAGTCTTGACCAAGCCGGGAATGTCAAAGAACTCTTCTTTTTTTCTTTGATCATTATCCTTAATCTTGAGTTGCTTCATCTACACCACCCTCATCCGAAAGCGTATAGCCATATGCCTTAGCAAATCGTTTCATAATGCCTTCTTCATCGTAAAGGCCTCGTACATATTCCTGTAACAGCGGACACAGATAGTCCGTCCAAAGAACATCAAAGCTTACAGTCTTCAGCTTTAAGAAATAGGACGCACCAATCTGATAATTCTCATTCAGATCCTCAACCTTGATTATCTCTGCGTTGAGTCTATCCATTCGTGCGACAGCCTCATTCTTAAGTTCCTCATTGTCAAGAGATTCCAACATGTCCTGCGTGTCTTCTGCTTTGATTTCTACGAATCGAAATCTTCTGCGCATCGCAAAATCGAAACTATCAACGGATCTATCAATATCGTTCATCGTACCGATAATATAGACATTCTCAGGTATATAGAATTTCTCATCAGGATTCGCATGCATATTTGCGTACTGGGTTGACACTTCCCCGGCCTTTCCCCGATAGCCAGGATCTATGGAGAAGAATAGTTCTCCTAAAATTTTCGATATCTCACCACGGTTGATTTCATCTATAATGAAGATGTATTTTTTCAATTCTTCCGGAACAATCTGTGTTTCAGATCCTCGAGCTCCCATCTTCTTTATCGCCTAAAAATTGCGAAATCATATGAATGCGCTTGGGTAGCAAACTGTTTTCCAAAAAAATTGTAAATATCACTTACCTTTTCGAACTCTAAACCAGATTCTAGCATCTTTCTAATGTCGTTAGTGTTTAGAGTCAGTTTGTTAACAGTACTATTACCCGGAATAGAAATATAAATATACTTTTCATCAGCGCTAGTAATCGTAAACTTATTACCGCTTACTGTCTGAAACTCGTCCTTATCAAATTCTATCTCTGAAAAGAACTTTGCCATTATCGCTTTAGCTGATTCCTCTTGTTCCCTTGCCTCCTTAGATTTTTGAGAATCCTCAAAATTCTTCCTTGCCCTATCAACGAAGGCCTTAAAAATTCCATCCTGAAGCTCAAAGCCCATGCTACCATCCTCATTCATCTTAGGACGAAGTCCCTCTACAAGGTCAGAATAATCGTAACTTGGATGAAATTGAACAAAATCTACCTGCTGACGCTGTTCATCTGTAAGATCCGCATATTTATCCGTATATCCATTGCTAATAATATCTGCAGCTATTCCTTTTGCAAGGTATGACTTTCCCGTTCCAGGAGCTCCTCTAAAGATTATATTTTTTGATTCTAATAAAAGCTTTGAATATGGATTATTACTTTCAGCTGTTGTTTTGTTTACGTCCTCAGTTATAACTTTTTCTGTATTATTTTGATTTAATTCTTGTTCAGACTTATCTCGATACACAAAGACAAATTTGTCCCCATCACTACCAAATCTTTTCAAGCATTCCTTCACAAATAAGATGGTAGAAAATACATTCCACGAATATATTACAAACTGCGGTCCACCTTCTCTCTTGTAAATGGAAAACTCCATAGTATTTTTATATTTCCTAAATTCGGCCTCTGTGGGGAATATTCCCCTTATTACTTCGCGATCAGGCGAATATTGGCAAACAGGGAATTGCTTTTTGTCTTCATCAGATAAAGACGTAATTTCCTTTTCAAAAATCTGAAAAGCCAGCCTTGGCAAGGTTTGATTAGATATCTTTGTTTCACTCTTGTTTCTTTTTCTACGAATAATATCTCCATCCGCTCGTTGAAAATACGCATCAATAGGCTTGTAATTATCTCCCAAATCAAGATTATCCATCGTAAATCTATCGTCGGTGGATATAACTGAATCTGCATCAATTTCAAGCTCATATTTTACTTGGTTAGTAACATCAGAGTTGAACTCATAGCAAAAACTATAATCCTGTAACTCATTTTCCTTGTTAAGTTCAATCAGGCATTTTATACACTTTACCATTATCAAATCATGGTTACAGTTCGTATAAATGTAATGCTCATCCCCATCAATAGCAGCATAATCTGCCGGACTGCTTTCCTTATCGGACTGACCATAAATCCAATCAGCAGCCATTAACAAATTAAACACTTCAGGATCAGCACATAATTTCTTGACAAATTCCGTATATGCATCTTTAGGGCCGCTTTGACCGAGTTTCTCGCCCTTATAATCTATGTACATAGACTTTATTTTGCTATTCCCCTCATTGCCAAGAACCTGCGCTACTGCTTCTTTATTTTTTACCGAGAGTTTTGATATTTTTGCCTTTACCTTTGCCGCATCTATTTCGTCTTTCAATCGTTCATAGAACTTGTCAAATCCTATACTCTGCATAATTTCACCTCACAACTGATATATATTCCTCGCTTTTCCTTTGTTTCACGCGCTTGGGAGAAAGGAAACAGCATATCCACCTTAAATGCTGTTTATTCCAAGTCTAGAAATCACTTCGCCCGTCTTTTTTCTAATCTCATTCGTTATTTCATCATTCAAACGAAACATATATTCCAGATTACTACTGTAGTCGTGCTCCTCTAATCCCAACATCTTTGTATTGAGGATTACTGCACAAAGCCTCTTCTTTATTATCAGCATAGGAGTTACATATACATACTCAGGAACTTGATCACTTATTTTTTTCCTATACTTTATATCAATCCACTCAGAAGATGCCTCCGCGTCTTTTCCAATATAAACAATGTATCCATAAAGAGTTCTAAGCATATGGTTTTTCCCCTGCGCATAATCACAACTTGGGGTAATATCCACTTCTATAGGTACAAGCTCAGTCTCTATAACAGTATTCTTTCCTTGTTTAATACAGAAATCATCTTCGTTAAAGGTACTTTGCTTAAGTACTTCCGGTTTTATTTTTAACGATTCTGAAGTGTGTTTATATATTTTTCCTGGAACATTTTCTATTGCCCCGGAATATGTATTTACATTCATAATCGTATTAATAACTGCAGTTTGCTCAATTCGATTTCCTGCTATCATACCTTCAATTTTCTGCTCATCCGAGAAATCTACAGACCATAGTTTTGCAAGCTCTTCCACTAGAGTTCTGTTAGCAACTATTTCTGAATAACGATCTCTGATCAATTCAGCCACCTGTCGAAGTACTATCTTGGTTGCCTCAATAGAAGAGGCACAGTTTCCTTTTTCAGTTCGTGCAAACCGCAAAAACAGTTTTTCAAGTTCTTCATTACTTGCATCATTCACAAAGCTGTAAGTAATCATCTTTACCACATTCGTTGGCACAGTCATAACGTTGTTTTCAATTTCCGTTAAGAAAGCAAGCATATTCTGACTACTGTAATACTCTGTGAGTTTTTCTGCCAAACAATCCGATGTTTTACTTATAAACTCTTTTTTGTCAATCGCGCCTATGTATGACGGCCTCGTCGTTTCGGAATCGTCAAGATTATCTTTAAGATACTCAATGACCTTATCCTTCATTCCGTATTCGTTAGTCCAAAGAATAATCGCATAGGGACCATTTTTAATCGGAATGATTCTTTCTACAGTACTTGCAAGAACAGTCAGTAAGTTTTTCTCTTCGCTCGTCCCATCCTCTAACCTGATATCGAGGAATAGAAGCCTTATCCCATCGACCTTATTAATTTCTAATTCATGCATATCTTGATAATCATAAAAGATATATGGAACCCCTTTTTCTGCAAGAATATTCTGAATTTGTCTTACTTCTTCTCGTTTATCATCAACTATTGCAACGCGCCCAAAGCACGGAAATACATTCTCTACCACTCTTATGCCTCCTTAAACGCCAGTATTATGGCAGCTCCTTCTCTATATTGTTCGGGGAGATCTAAATCATTATTATCCGGAAAGATCAGCTTCCCCCCTATGGTACTCATGATTTCTTCAACCAAATGTAGTCCCAAGCCCATACCATCCTCCTTCTTTGAGATAAACGGTACGGTCAATTTATCTTTCGGAAGTGTAAAACCTTTTCCATTATCAACAATAAGAAGCCCCTTATACCCAGGCTCAACTTCACATTGCTCAAAAAGAATGCTCTTCTGCGCAATCTCATATTTTTCAAGCCAATATATTGCATTATCCAAAATATTCATTATTGCACTTCGAACTAAACTATCTGCACATGTAACCTTGTTCTCTGCGGATAATACTTCATTATCAATATGTAGCTCATGAGCTCTTATCCGGTATTTAAAGATATTCAAAGTCCCAGACACTAGTTTTGATAATTCTATATCCTTTGTTTTCGTATTCTTTATGAGTTCCGAATAACTTGATATTCTCGTCTCCAAATCAGACACCAAATTCCTAATATGTGCTGATACCCCTTCTTCAGAAACAGTAATCTCTAGCTCCTTAATTATCTTTTCAATTTCGTGAACGACTATACTCATGTTTAATCCGATACTAGAACTCTTCACATACATATCGGATATTTCTTTATACTCGCGTTCTATATTTCCTAATGCGCTATTAATCTCCTTTTTTATTTCTTCATCTTTAACTTTCTTATCAACTGTGTCCATTAGGCTTTTGACAGAATCTATAACCGGCTCTTTAAATGAAGCAGAGTAATATAACCGAAGATCTGCCTTATCAAGCATACGATCGTTTTCAACACATGAAATTGCAAATAAAACAGCTTTTACAAAGGCATTATACGCCGCATTTTCAATAAAACCTTCTCGTGATGTCTTTTCAATCAAATCTCCACTTTCTAGACGGTCTAAATAAACAGCCCCTACAACGATTCTGCTGCTTAATGTTTTGGCCGGATTATTAATTCGTCTATTTCCCAGTCCAAGCCAATCATTACTTGCATCCCCATATTCGTAAAGGCGCATATTATCCCTATAAATCGAAATTCCCCCATTTTGTTTTAAGTACTCCTTAAGAAGACGCTTATCGTTTTGAAAACCTAGGTTTAAAATATAGGAATCCAAATCAAATATATTGAGATCTATCACTACTTTTCCTATCGCAAAAGGTTTCAAACTCAAACCCGTTTTTTCTTCAAAATCGTGCAGTTCTGCGCCTTCATACTCTGTACTGATACGATGAGTCACTTTGCTCAACACCGACCATGGCATAAACTCATACCTGTAGACAGATATCCTATCATCTTCTATTTCAACATGAGCCTTAAAAAGGGCTCGCTCAACAAAATTCTCATACTTCAATAAATCTCTTATCCAGTCCTCATGTGTAGTTTTCACACTAACCTTAAAAGAATCATTCGTTATAAATGGCGAATTTAGTGTCAAAATGTTTTTATAGACATTACGGAATTCTCCCTTTAACCACTTATGTTTTAAGCCGTCAATTTCAATCCTCGTTCCTGTTATACCACCAACAAACACTTCCGGTGTTCTTTCAAAAATCTGAACAGGAATTTCATCCAAATACTTATCAGAATCAAAGTCATTCCAATTAATCTCGAAAAACACCTCTAGGTCTGAGTCTTCCGCCTTAGATATCAATCTAATATGATTTCCAAGTTTGTGAGCACCAAATCTTCCTATCCCCTTTTCACCTAGCGGGACTCTGTAAATCCCGTTATGATTGATTGGTTTTTTACATGCTTCAACTATTTTTTTCTTATTAAGAGTGGCAGGTTCCATCCAATGGTTTTCAACCACATATCTAGACATTCCTATGCCATTATCCTGAATAATAATCCGCCCGCTCTCAATATCATCCAATTGCATTAATTCAACAGTTACTTCGGAAGCGAAAGCATCATAACCATTTTTAATCAATTCAAGAATGGCAACACTTTCATTCTTTATTAATTGTTCCCCTAATTCCAACATTAACCTTGCTCTTGGTTTAAAATGAGTTGTACTGTTATTCATGCTCATGCCTCCTAAATCTCTTCAAACACCTTTTTAAACAGCAGTGTAGTAAGCACTCCATCGATCTGCTTTGCAATATCTTCCGATACTATATGAACTCCCAGCTCTATATTTCCTTCCTGTCCGTGATAAGAAAGGTTCGCAGAAGTTATTAGATTGTCCTTCTTATCAACAGAAATAACCTTCGCGTGAAGAGCCGCCATTGCGTCATCTTGCTTGGGATAGTTATATATCTTAAGGAACCGCCCCTTATACCTACAGAGTTTGTCAAAGTTCGCCTGGTCTTCTATATGATTAACGTAGAATCGTACAAAGACGCCCTCCTGGCTCTTCCGGATAATGCAATCAACTAGATCTGAAAAATAGTCCGACAGCGAGTAACCAGTAATAACAATGCTACTCTTAGCATTTTCAAGCATGGTCTTAACCACCGTCTTTGTAACCTTTGTTTTCATCGTAAATGACGGTGGTGCTGTAACGACAACTTCCGCTTCAGAATCCGCTTTAGCCATAGAGGAAACAATCAATGAATGAATCTCCATTGCTTCCTTTTCGGACAAACTGGGATATCGCTTCCGAATTTCCTTAACAGCATCGTTTGTCCCGGCCAGCGCATCATCACATATTTGGTTAAGTAAAATATCAAGGCTTATACTTCCAACTGACATAACTCTTCCACCAATTTTTTGAAATATGACTGGTTTTCTCTTCCTGCAATAGGAACAACTAATCCGCGATCCAACATTCTATTTCCATTCTCACATGCTGTTTCTGAAATCATGCAGCAAGAATGACAAGCGGCACCATTGGAATTGTTTCCTGCCGGAGAATTATTAAGGCACTCCGGATCATTTGTGCAAAGCAATACCTCTTGGAACGCGTCTCTCATAAGCACATTCAAATGACTAACATTTCCAAGTTCGACAAGTCCGCCAAGAGAGCCTTCTTTGTCAGCGCTTCCTGTATATAACAGGATTCCAGACATTTTGTCTCCATAATAGATTCTTTCACGGATAGCAGATGATGAATAACCTGACGCCATCGACATTTGTTTAATCAACAAATGCGCGAATGTATGCATCAAAACATACCGTGCATCACGAAGCATCTTCACAGTCCATCCCTTGGAATCGCAGAATTCCTTATAACACTCTGCATATCGTTCCGATAAAGCTTTAACCTTTGCATCAGATAACCAGGCATCTAACGCCACCTTATTGAATTCAATAAATATACCTTCGCCATTTACTTCGGCGGCAGGAAGCCACTTCTCAGACTTTCCCTTGTTCAGGTAAACAACATTAGCCTGCTCATCTGCATCGGGATCCGGTGCATCTACACGAGTAAAGCCCAAAAGAACTTTTACCTCTCTGAGTCTAGTAATCCTAATAATGCGGCTAAAGTATTCCTTCAAATAGCTTGGAAGCTCATCCTCTTCAGCCTTAAAGTGCTTTTTATTTGATGCATATGCAGGATCCGCATGATGCGTAATAGCGTCATACTCCATCTGCTTAATCTCAGTAAACTCGGTTATATTCTCTCTGCGCCTTTGTAAAGCAGCATCAAATTCTTCTCTTGTATATGCAGAGAAGTATTTCTCATATGCCTTTTGAAGGCCCATTTCTCCAAAGTCTTCCTCATAGTTTTCTATCATTCTCAGATGTTCATCTATAAGGTTGTACAGAGGATTTACCCAAGGCGGAATCGATATAGCACTTCTACTTACGGCAAAGTAAACATTTGATGCACCTCTCTGAGACGGCAACATCTTCTTATCACACTTATCGTTCTTATGATTCGGACGGAAAGGATGATGTCCGCTACAATTCAGTTCTTCAAAATTTTCCTTCTGTGTTGCGCCACTCATACTCCTCTTCGCACCGCAATCACACTCTACCCACATGTCTCCCAGCGTAGATGTCGTACCAGTCGAGTACATACGCAGTTTCCCATTACACGTAGTTTTCCCATGATGAACCCACCATTTCCACGGAAAGTCGTTCATGTGTCCATTCTCACAAATGGTTATAAAACGGGAAGGATAAGCCTGCCTATGGCAATCTGGACATGTCACACCATATCTGAGGTATCGGTCTAAATCAAACTCTTCCCTTACGTCAAAAAGCCTGCCGCAACTTATGTTGGAGCATACATGAATATAAGGGAATGATACAACCGGCACATCCCCGCTGTATGTAGTTCGCGGCATATAAAAGCAGTCTACGCCAAGGTAGGACGCTAATCTGCCATCTATAATCTTCTTACCCTTTTCCTTCCAGTAATTGATATCAAGCACGGTAACTGAATCTTTTACTGCGTCAACTATCGCTCCCGGTCCAAAAGTCGTTATAATCTGGTTCGGACGAAGCTCGCCTAATTTGTTGTTATCATACCCTGGCATATTCAGTCCTCCGTAAAGTAATACATATTAGCAGCGCTCTCTACTTCTCTCATTGATCGAAGCGTTGCCTTCTCCATATCAGTACAGTTCTCACCATAAGAATTCATAAGCCGGTTATACTTATCTGTTTTAAGGACATAGTATCTAAGCCCCTTTTCTCTTGATGCAAGGAACTTCCAATTATCAATAAATGTATCTATTTCATTTTCAGCATCAGCCTTCGCTGAAGGTTTAATAATGTTTAGCCTTTCAATTATGATCTGCTTAATTTCCTCAATCTGTTCAGCGGTCAGGCTAACGATATTCATCGCATCCGCATTATTAGCCATTTCAGGATAGCGAAGTCTCATGGCCCCTATAATTACTGCATGCAAAACTCTGTCTCGTGCTCTCGCAGAAAACGGCGTTGCAGTAGTACCTTCAACAAAACGATATAGCTGTTCGTGATAACCCGTGAAATTCTCATAATGAGACAAATCTCGTGGTCTATACGGATTGTAAAGCGTAACAACTAATCCAGGATATGTTCTTCCAATACGAGAAGTAGCTTGGATATATTCTGAGTTTTGCTTCGGCTGTCCGGTAACAACCATCAGTCCAAGTCTGTCTACATCCATACCAACAGCAATCATATTTGTAGCAATAGCGGTATCTAGGCAATCCTTGGATTCGCAAGTGATTTCTAGCTGCTTTAGCTTTTTAGGGATTTCATACGAGGACATTCGAGATGTTATCTCTTCTCGTCTATTCAGAAATCTCTGTTTGCTCATTCCGTACTTTTTCTTGATTCGCTTAATACGATCAGGAATATCGTCTTGAAGCAGACGAACTGCACCGCCAAGCTCTCGGATACTGTTGAAATATCCTACAAGGCTATAATACGGATCAATCCAAGCTCTATATTCATCTTCCAGCGAAAGGTTATAAGCTTCCTGGAGAATAATCGAGTAAATACGCAGTAAGGTTGTCTTTACAGATTGCCCTGGTGCACAAACCCCGACATATTTTCTGAAAGGATTTTCTTCTATCGGAATCTCCGTAATAAAGAAGCTATCTCCAATTTCAAATCCGTTAGGAGGGAATTGAGCCGTATCCTTTCTTGCATAAAGACACTTTGCTTGCTCACCGGCATTTTTAATTGTTGCCGTAGAAACAACATATTTCGGTTTAATCTTCTTGTCGCCAACACTATATGTACAAAGATCCTCTATAAGTGTCTCATAGGCACCATATACAGTTCCCAGAGGTCCCGTGATAAGGTGCAACTCATCTTGGATAATAAGTTCCGGTGGAAGGAATGGACGAATCTCTGTCAATGTCGATGCAGGATGCTTATCCGTCTTAACGTGTTTAGGATGTTCTGCTCCAATAGCAACATATCCATCTCTACTGCAAACACGATCAACACGTCCAAATAACGCATTTGTTTCAACAGCCCATGGAAGCCTTGCAAATTTATCAACAGTGGAAAGTATTACTGTCGGACACTTTGCATAAATCTCTTCATCTACAAGATATACCGGGATGTTGATAGGCTCACCATTTTCCGGGTACTTATAGAACATGCACATCTTATCTGCGCAATATATCTTTACACTCTTGGCAACCGGGTCAATGTAGAATTCATCCTCCGACAAAGGTTTTCCACAAAATGGACAAGTAAGTAACTGCTTATACACCAGTCTTTTCTGTGCTCTAGCCTTAGCAGTTTTCTCACGATCCTCAGGATCTTCTTTCATGGAATCAAAATCATTCGGTGTAACACCGCCACCTACCCAGAAGCCAATGCTTATTGGTTCCTTGCCATACTTAGGATATTCCTTCTTGCGAATTAACTCAGCAGCCACAATCATCTTCGTAATACGATCTCTCTGCTGTGTAGTGAGAAGTCGTAACGTATATCTCAACACTGCTGTAACTCCACCATCTCGGTTGAATTCATCGTTCTCATTCGCACGGAGTCTTCTATTTGCAATTACAAAAGCCATCAATCCAAGATATGCTTCTGTCTTTCCGCCACCTGTGGGGAAATACAGTAAGTCAACTATCTCTCGATCTTTATGTCGTTCATCCACGATTGCATTAAGATTCATCAGAATAAATGCAATCTGGAATGGTCTCCAACCAAAATCATTATCTGGATTTCTCGGGTCAACGAATTCTTTGAAATTACATTCAACACCACTACCATGCTTCTTGGCATAGTTTGTGATGTTTCTTTGCATGATCATAGCTCTGTTCATAAAGCAGAAAGCATCAAATGCAATCTCATCTTTAACTAACAGGTTTATACCTTCACGGATTCTCCCAAGAGCTATTTCACACTTTTCTACAACATCATTTCCGATTTTTGCCTTAAATTCAGGATCTGACATTTTTGAATCATTGCGAAGCTTCTCCTGAATCCATTTCTCGTATGCATCGCCAAGGACATTTAATCGCTCAATTATTTCATCTTTTCTCTTCACCATGGAAAGTGATCTCATCGAAAAGTAGAAGCGATCAAATCCCTTTAATGCCGCACTTACACCCGGAAACTCATATTGAGGAACAAAATCAGACGAAACGTAATTTGTCCTGCCGTTTTCTGTTTCACCCCATACAGCCGCACAACCTCTTCCTCTTCCAAGGATTGGACGTTGTTCAAAATAGAACTCATCCGGAGCAAGCACTTTCCTACACAGATGCTCTGCAATAAACGCCTTTGAATCATCCTTTGTATAAGCCTTGATATTTACTTGGAACATCAAGGATTCAACTTCATTCTCAGGCGTAGTACGCTTATTAATCACATATGCTGTAATTAATGAGTATCCATCCTTAAGTCCTATTTTCGATATATACAGATAAACATTAGAATCAGCTGTCAGCCGATATTCCTTGTTCTTATCAAATTCAGAAAAGACGACATCAACAGTCTCTTTCATAGAATGACGCGTATACGAAACTGCGCTTACTTCTTTTCCTTCTTTGTTGAGTTTCTTTTCAGAGGACTTAGTATAATCGCCCCATGTTACGTCTACAGCAATACTCGGTGTTGAAGACTCCACATAAAAACTTATTCCTATTGACGATGGTATTTTAAAATTGCTGTTAGAAATAGGCTCATTTTCATCATCTTCGCCAGCCGTATAATCAGCATCATCCTCATATGCTATATCAGCATCCACTTCCTGCTCATTATCCGCTGTAGTATCACCACCAAAATCAGTTTGTGGTGCAAGCATTCCAACGACATATGCATGGCGCGGGTTCTCACTCAAAACCTCGTTTTCATCTGTAGGACCAAGCAGATCCATTTTTAGCATGTCGATTATCTTTTGGCGAACTGCAGAATAGTTTGCTCTTTCGTCCATTGTTGGCCTCCCAATATTTAAAATTTCAAAACAATATTCACTAAGAGAATCAGATTAATCTCAAACTGTTTTTCGAATTCCTCAATCTCCCTTTTAGCCTCTACTTCTATCTTTGACTTTTGTCTTGGCATGCTCTTTTGAAGCTTGTCTGCCTGTTTTTTCTTTGCTTCAATCTTTTTCCTTATATCTTCCTTTTCCAAAGCATTTCGTGACTCAAATTCTTGAATAAACAAATCTTTTATTTCTTCGTTAGCTTCCATCATTTGAAACGATAATTGCTCTGTTTGCAGTTTTACCCAATTATCAATTTTATTTCGGTTATATGCTATGACTGATTCCGTTTTCTTTTTATATAAATCAAGCATTTCTATCGAAAGCCGGTCATATATTTGGGCAAAAATCTGCATTTCTTCAGCTGTTGGCTTAAAAAAGTGAATATCTTGATCATCAGCTTCTTCTATTGCCGCAACGATATCTTTTTCTTCAAAATCTATATAACTACCGTTTTCATCACACAAAAGAAGTACAGGGAATAGAATCTGTGAGTTATTGCAGAAAGCTCCCAAAAACAAAGTCCCATGTGATCCAAAGCTATTTTCTCCCCATTTGTCTATTTGCCAAAAATAAGTTTTCCCATCCATTTCTGGTTCTTGAACTTTGGACCAAAAATCCACATCTGCCAAATACTGTGCGATAGCAATCCGAGTATTTTCTAATGCTTCCCCCTTTGCTTCAGCACTTTCTGTAAGGAGAATATTCCGCAACTGAGACACCTGCTTATTCGTACTCTTATCCAACTGCTTATTCAGCTTATCAAAAGCCTGATCAAAATCATTTGCAGTATTACACTTCTGATAAATATCAAGAACAGTATGTTCAAAACTGATTCCTGACTCTAAGGCTCCAAGTGCAACGTCCGAAGCACCAAAAACGCCTTCGAACAGTTCAAATTTCTTGGAAAGGATCTCGTATACTCTCTTATCAGCCTCGTTATCCGTATTAAGCAGATTTATCGCTACAACATCGTTTTTCTGGCCATATCTGTGGCAACGACCTATTCTCTGCTCAATCTTCTGCGGATTCCACGGCAAATCGTAATTGATTATCGTATTACAAAACTGAAGATTCAGACCTTCAGATCCCGCGTCTGTAACAATTAGAATCTTCGCATGATTTCTGAAGTAATCTACGATAGCGTGCTTATATTCAACGCTCCTACCATGATTAACATTCCCAAAATTTTTAACCTGCCATGCACGATATATTTCGCCGGTCATAGCGTCATCAAAATCTCCATTAAAGAGGACAATATCTTCCTCTTGGTAACCATCTTTGCGCAATTCCTCAGCGATATATTTCTGAGTTCTTTTAGATTCCGTAAAAACAACAACCTTCTGCGAGATACCTTTATCGATCTGGTTTTGGATTGCTGCAGACAATGCAGTCTTTAAGGCAGCAATCTTAGCGTTAGAGCTTACTTTATTTGCCGTATCGATTATCTGCTGAACAACATCGATTTCAGCCTGAATCATCTGTTTTTTTACAGCGATATCTTCGTCGTCTTTCTCTTCAAAGTCCGACTCATCGATTTCGTCCTGGACAAAATCCCAGAACAGATCAAAACCATCTACTGCCTTGGCGGACTTAGTTCCCTGGTATAGCTTCACTAATCTCTTCTTGAGAACCTCAAAAGTTTCAATCAGCGCAAAACTTGAAGATGCTAAAAGTTTACGTATAACAAGAATAATCAGTCCTCTGTTTGATGTCGGAATCGAGTACAGGTTTTCTCTCTTCAAAAAATCATTTACTAAATCGTAAAGTTCGGTTTCTTCTTCCGTAAGATGAAAATCAACAGTAATACACGTACGTCTCTTAAAATCCATATATTTGGCAACATCTTTGCGAAGCGTACGGTACAGTACAGGAAGCAACTCTCTCTTTAATTCCGTATAGTCTTGTCCTTCAACAAATCTCTTATTAAAGGCTTTCTCCGGTCCGAATATCCTTGGATCGATAAATGATATTAATCCATGTAAATCTGACAAAGAGTTCTGTAGCGGTGTTGCTGTCAAAAGGATCTTCGGTATTCCCTTCGATATTTCATAAAGATTCTTAGCACGTTTTGTCCCGTGAAAAACGTTACGAAGATTGTGTGCCTCATCTACTACTAAGAAATCCCACTTAACAAACGGAAATCTCTTCATAAACTTGGAGGCGTAATCATATGATGTAAGTATGATCCGAACATCATCTTTTTCCATCCAAGAGCGCATCTCGTAATAGTCTTTCTCTACGGTTAGCCTGTCGAGAATAGTAGCCTTAAGATTGAACTTTTCATCAAGCTCAATTTCCCACTGCTTACGCAATGTCGCTGGAACTGCAATAAGAATCTTCTTAGCGCCACTATCAAGGACATACTTTATAACAAGTCCTGCCTCAATAGTCTTTCCGAGACCAACCTCGTCTGCTAAAACAATTCCTCCAGTCTTTAATGCCTCTATGGCAGCACAAAAAGCATTAATCTGATGAGGATTAATTTCAATTTCTGTATTTAAGAGGCACTTATAGGGTGACTCTTCTAAGGCTATTTTTTTATACCTACTATACTGTTCCAGCAGAAGGTTGCCATCCATGTCCATTACCCTCTATAAAAACCTTAAACTATCCTTCGAGTAACTGTTCCTTTATTTTCTCAGCTATCCCCTTAGCCATAAGCGGAGGTACCGCATTTCCAACCTGAACAAACTGAGCTGTTCTTGCTCCTTCAAAAAAATAGTTATCTGGGAACGATTGCAAACGTGCAGCTTCTCTAACTGTGATTGATCTATGCTGATCAATAGACGGATGAATGAAATAATGTCCGTCCTTTGATAAATGTGCCAAGATCGTATGACAATAATCCATGTCCCCTTCTACAACCTTGAATCGATCAATAAATGATGTACGATTTCTGTGAGTCTTAAGGTTATCCGGCAAATCATCGTACCTTAACCTCTCATGCGCTGCGTTGTTAAACCACAAATCGATTGCTCTTTTGTATATTTCAATATCTTGGGCAGTATGTGGTCTCGCCTCATGCGCAGTAAGAACATCACCTTTCTGACGTAAATTCAGATTTTTTAAGGTCTTTTTAACCTTTCTCATATCTTCGATCTTATACGATTCTCCACTTTGCCCAGGAAATATTTCCGGCAAATCATCTAGCAAATCGGAAACAATGCCTTTGCTGTAAATTGGATCTATGTTTGGATATCCATATCCTGTTCCCTTTAACCATCCAACAATTATTATTCTTTTTCTATTCTGGAGCACTCCAAAATCTCTAGCATTAAGTTCTTGAGGCATAAGATCATACCCCACTCTTCTCATATAGCTTTGAAGATTCCTAAATGCCTGCCCACCTCGAGCAGACCTTATTCCTGCTACGTTTTCAAAAACGAACATCCGTGGCTTATACCTGTTCAAGAATTGAATATACATCTTGTACAGTTCATTTCGCGGATCATCTTCCATAGGGACAATCATGTGGCTGCTTTGCGCACGGCCTACAAGCGAATACGCCTGGCAAGGTGGACCACCTATTATCACATCCACATTCCTAATGCCTTTCTCTTGCATTGACGTATCTATGGTTTCAAAGATTCCTTTTATGGTAGCCTCCGAAATCTCCTTATTTATTACTGTGTTAAGCTCTTCTTTTGGTATATAGCCCAATAATTCTTCTCGTGTAATATGTCCGCTTTCGTATGCATGGTATACACTTAGATTATTGTTTTCTCGTAAATAGTAATATGCTATACGTGTCTCTATAGTCTTAGCTGCATTGGCATTCATCTCCACATGTGCTATTGGCTGATATCCGCTTTGAATAAAGCCCTCCGACAGACCCCCCGCGCCTGCAAAGAGGTCGATATAGCTTAATCCATTGTCATTCATTATATGTTCACCTTGTTCATCATATTAAGATTGAAATTCTCCATCTGTATCGAAAATGTGATCCAGCTCATCATTATTTACGGCAGCAAGTACTTTTGATCTAACAGCACCCTTCGCCATATCTAATCTCTTAAAGCGGTCCTTTCCTGCAGAATCCTTTCCTGTGCGGATAAGCTGAATTCTTCCGATACGTTGCTCCATCTCAGCATATCGAGCAAATGCTTTTGCCTTAGCCAAATTGTCCTTAAAATCTGGATTATGCGGTTCAAGAATATCCATTACATATCCAAGTACATCGTCCTTACGCACAATAATAAAATCAGGATATGTTGCTTTGGTAACGCCATCCATTTCATAAGGCAATCTCATGGACCAAGACTGTCTTGAGGGATTTCTAAGCCAGCATACAAAATCTGATCTCTTCTGTTCTTCTTCAAGAACGCCTTCTTCCCATCCGTTTAACTTAATAACAGCATTGCCTTCCTCATCTGCAAAAAGATGGTCGGAATAGGTTTTTCCTCCGGACTCTACACGTGCACTAATAGTTTCAGGCAATGAGAAGTTATGCTTACTGATTAAGTCACCATCAGCAACGATATCACAGTATTGCTTACGGCATTTCTCAGACTTAGAAACAACATACTTACGGTACTGATCATTCAAATCATGGAACTTCTTTTCTGCATACTTGTTGAGCTTTGATATGCATTCGTCATCTGCCGCGAACAGAATGCAGTCAATCTTGAATCCATTAGGATTGTCAAAATCGATAAAGCGCCTTCCATATACAAATGGGAACCCATAACCGCCTAACCTTGCATCTGCAGCTCTAAGCTGTCGATCAAGATCAGATTCAGATGGCATAAACCAATCTTTTAATATATGATCACTTATCGTTTCTCCGAACACATCAAAAATCTGAATAGATAATTTAAACTCTAAAACCTTCTTAGAAAGGTCGTCATACTTGCCTGTAGAATGCAAATTCTCCACATATTTGCGAATCATATCTGTCACTTCGTTTTCAACTTCATTTTTAGCCTCAACATAAATACTATTGTGCGTTAAAAGACCAGCTAAATTTAGCAGTGATTTCATATAACTGTTAATTTTTACATCCTTAACCATGTACGTAAGGTATCCCTGTTCATTAATAAACTTAATAACATCTTCCCTGTCCACTTCCGGAAAGACAGACATCTGTTTACCCGAAACTTCTATAGATGCAACGTTATCATCTGAAGGTGTCGTAACTGAATTAGCGTTAGGCATTTCAACAGGTCTATTTGTTTGATTTTTCGTAATTTTTCCTATCAGTACAC
Source organism: Lachnospiraceae bacterium (assembly GCA_045628945.1). Classification (GTDB taxonomy): domain Bacteria; phylum Bacillota; class Clostridia; order Lachnospirales; family Lachnospiraceae; genus RGIG4034. The sequence goes on along the minus strand of JAZQQG010000014.1, from coordinate 20,725 downwards.
TACTCTGTGATGTTTGAATGTTCTGTGTGACTGTAGTCTGACATTCCATTGTATATGGCGCAGGATCCTCTGCCACTTGAACAGGGATTGACGGCTTAGGTGTATAAGCTAATAAACTACTCTGCTCGCTTTCGCTTGCATATGAAAACAGATTCATCTGTCCCGGTATCTGCTGTTCCACCCTCTTCTTTTTCGTGTGGACTGTCCAAGAAATATTTACTTGGTTTTCTATTGCTTCTCCTTCGATTACAGTGGGAATTTCTCCGCCTTCAGAATTCTGCAATTCATCTATTACGTTTTTAACTGTGTCTTTATTAAAGTAAGGCAAAAATAGCCTTACATCATTTAAGGAATCATCTACAAGAACTCTATTTTGCAAAGGTGTTCTAATCATTCTTCCAAGTAGCTGAGCAATATATGTCGCATCCTCTGCTCGACGGAAAGACATCATAGTTTCTGCTCTTGGGCAATCCCATCCTGTAGAAAGATTTTCTTTGAAAAATACAACTTTAATTTTCCTATTATCCACAATTTCTGACGGTTCGACATGCGGAACATTTAAGCCATTGATAGCTATTGTTCCCACAGAGCCAAAAGTATGAACCACTTCATTTTCATCAAAGCGATCTCCCATTCGTTCTTCAACTTTCGCCAACGCATCATCAAGATCTGTATCCGAAATTTTATCTCCTGATCCCGCTAATACCTGTATTACAAACACGGGATTGACATTCGAATAATGTTGTTCGAATGTATACTGATACCAGTGTTTGCATTTATCCATCCACTCATCCGTAGCCGCCTGTAGTACAGCCATATCGCTGTGCTTAGATGGATCCTCCGGATAAGTAAGGATGATTCGATCCTTCAATAAACCAGAAGCTCTAACTTGTGCCGGAGAAATAATCGTCTTTTGTAATGTTGAAGTTGTTTCTCCAACCAAAGCTGTAAATCTTGCAGCAGTAGCACTCATTCCAATCACAACTGGAACCGGCGAAAGGTTAAACTCTGTACTCCCCTTTAAGAAACGCTGCATAATTGTTGTAGCAGTGCCGGCCTGTCTTCCCTGCATCCCTCTGTGTGCTTCATCAATAATAAAATACAATCTGTCTGATTTTTCTTTTGCTGTATTCTCTATTGTTTCCCATATAGTATATTGGCGAGTATCGGAATGGTAACTAAGATTCGCTCCTCTACCCAACTTCTGAGTATTCAAAAAATAAATATGTCCATCTTCGAGAATTTCTTTATCAAATGATTCATCCGAAATTACCACACATTGATCCATTCTAATCTTATCTGCTTTTTGATCTATCTTCTGCTTAGACTGTTCATTAAGTTGTGGAGAATCAGACAGCCATACAAAAATAGCATCCGGCTGTTCAGTAAATTCTTCAGATCCAAAATAAACATCCTCAATAAAGGAAGCCATAATAATGGTTTTGCCGGATCCAGTAGGAGCCTGCAGTGATAAAACCTGAGGAACCTTATATGAACGATAACTATTCAGTGCCATAGCAGCCTTCTTACGAAGGTCACTTACTGCGAGCTTTTGAAATGGAAATAATTCATTTATCATTTCTTAGTTCCTCCCGTGATTTATTCTAAAATTATCCAAATAGTCTCTGTATAACTGATATGTTGTTTCCACGCCAAGACTCTTTGCCATAGACCTATAATTCACTTCATAATCTGTAATCAAATAAACAGTCTGTATCTCTGGTTTATCTGCAAGTTCCTCTTCAAATTGCGCAAAAGCATTTTCATTGATAAGCACTGCAAATTTATTTTCAGGAAGTACTAACATATCTGGTAAATTATCTTCTGTAAGCTCTGGACATTTCCCAATTGCCCCAGCTTTCATCCAAAGTGTTGGAAGCATTTCTTTAAATTGAAGACCTAAAGCAACTGCAGTTTTATCTAGAAAACCTATCTCAAAAAAAGCCGCGTTTGAACAAAAACCATCTGACATTTTTGTTTTTCTATTATTTCCTAATATGTATTCACCACCTAAGCTCTCACCATTTATGTCTTCACCTTTTATTGAACACACCGTTCTTGGCCAAGTTACATATCTTGCTATGCCTAGCTCTTTCCACTCAGTATCGCTTTGTTTATATCCTTTTTCAGTGAGTACTGATGCTTCAACCTCTGAAACTTCATTATTTGTTACTAAAATACATCTTCTATTCCCGTCATCCTCTTGATTTAATAAATTAACAGCATGCAAAGTTGTTCCAGATCCGGCAAAAAAGTCAACTACAAGAGCGTCCTTTTTATTTGCTAAGAAATACCTGATACTATCCCTAGCCGCATATAAAGACTTAGGGAAATCAAATCTTTGTTCTCCAAGAATAGTTTTCAATATTTTTGTTCCAAAATCCCTAGCATCATGAGTGTCATAATCCCATTGTGATTTAGGCATTATTTTTCGTGTCTCCACATTTTCCGCAATAACACTCCCATCTTCTGCATAACCAGTAATCACTATTTTCCCATTATCAATATCTTCTATTGTTCCTCCCATTAAGTACTGCATCACATATAGTTGTGGCTTATTTGGAGTATGTCTAGCAGCCTTTATATATCCTTTTGAAGCTCTTTCTCTACATACCTCTGGAATAACCCCCCATAGCATTTCAGTTCCATCATCTCTAACAGGGAAAACTGCTTCACATCCCGGTAATTGCTCAACAGAAAAACGATCAACTTCCGGAGAAATAGGATCACCTATTTTTACTATCCTATTTGTCTTAATGTCCACATAAATTGGATAAAACTGTGATGGACGCGAGGTTCTAATATTTGAAGCACTACTCCTTCTAAATGACTGCCAATGAATTGCCTCTCCTTCAAGTGCATATTCTGCTTCGTTTAAAGGTTCTAATTTATAATCTCCTATCATAACAAAATAGATAAATTCATTGACGCGAGTAAATTCGTTTGTTCTTGCAGCACCTTTTCTACTTATTGTCGAACTAATCATTTGCATTTTTGCTTCTGGGAACAATTCCTCTAATAAACATCCCAAATGCAAATATTCTTTTTCGTCGATTGTCACTATAAGAACAGAATCATTTGGATTTAATATTTTTTTTGCTAACTTTAACCTTTTTTCAATAAAGGATAACCACTTGCTATGGCGATAAGAGTCAGCTCCATCCACATAATCATTGTTATACTTCCAATCCTTGGCCCCAGTATTGTATGGTGGATCTATATAAATGCAATCAACTTTTCCCGCATACAAATATTCAAGCAACTGAAGCGCGTGATAATTATCCGCTTCAATCAATGTATGCCACAAATCACTATCCGGTGCATTGCATACTGAATCAAGTGGTTTTAAGTATGGATAAATTGGTTCTCCAAATTCTGCCACGCGTACAATATCCTTTAATTCAAATTCTATTTGTTCTTGAATATTATCCTTCTTGCCACAAATAACTTTTTCATTTTCTATTTTCAAGACAACATAAAGAGACTTATCCTCTTTTGTATTTCTCATCATTACATTACAGCCAACCTTTATTGGCATATCGTAAAGTGGAGTACATTCGGGTAAGTGTTCTTCAAATACCAATCCAAATTTTTTTGTTTTAGTCAGTTTATTAACTTCTTTTTCTATGCGCTCACGTAAAGCTTCATCCTGTATCTGCGCTAACAGATCATGAATCGCTGCCATAATTTTCCTCCAATCAAGCTTCTAAAGTTTTTATATATTTTCCGGATTTGATTCTTTCATCTTTTGGCTTTTCTGCATCTTCAGGAATTAGCCAAAAAGCTCCCGCTTTACATGCACCTTCAATACGCCCTTCCGCGCAAAGTACCCTTATTCTTCTTTGTTTAATTCCCCATTTTTCAGCCACTTGACTTATTGACAAATATCCCATATAAGTCCCTTCTTTCAAAATGAAATATGTGCAATTTTCCCAATTTATATAATAACCCTTAATCGGCACAAAATCAATTTGATTCTGCAGTAATTTGTCGATTTTTCACCCTGTTGGTCGTTTTTTAGACCAGCTAAATTGTTTTTCACAAGTTCGCTAGCAGTGCAATCCGATCCCATTTTGCAAAAAAATGTTTGTTAGTGTGTGCCCTAATACCATTGAACCGGCGAGAGCATCGGAGCTACACATTACCCTGCAACGCTGAAAATAAAACAGACACCTTGCTTCAGGTTTTCACCTGTAACAAAGTGTCTGTATTTTTATCTTAAGCTATCCCTCAAGATACTATATTTACTTGAACAATACGAACGTCTTCATCCGTGATTTTGACTAGTCTACAACACATTTTCACCGTTACGTCTCAAGATTGAACGTGATTTGTTAGATGTTTTGTTGACTGTTTATGTCAGTTTATATCGGTTTATCCGACCCCGTAGAACGGCGTACAATGTCCTAGAAATCCGTCTAATTAAGCGATTTCATCGTCGGGAACAACAACACATCCCTGATCGCCGGACTATCCGTCAACAGCATGGTCAGACGGTCGATGCCGTAGCCGATACCGCCGGTGGGAGCCATACCGATCTCGTGGGCGTCTAAGAAGTCCTCGTCGGTGTGGTTTGCTTCCTCATCGCCCATGTCAGCCAGGGCATCCTGTGCCTTGAAACGCTCACGCTGGTCGATGGGGTCGTTTAACTCGGAGTAGGCGTTACACATCTCCCAACCGTTGATGAAGAGCTCGAAACGCTCTACATAGCCCTCCTTATCGGGCTTCTTCTTGGTAAGAGGAGAAATCTCAATCGGATGGTCCATAACGAAGGTAGGCTGTACCATGTGCTCTTCGCAGAATTCCTCGAAGAAGAGGTTTAGGATGTCGCCCTTTTTGTGATGATCCTCGAATTCCACATGCTTCTCTTTTGCAATGGCCTTCGCTTCCTCATCGGAGGAGATTGCGTCGAAGTCAACACCGGCATACTTCTTGACAGCGTCGATCATGGTGATACGCTCGAAGGGCTTACCGAAGTCAAGCTCGATATCGCCGTATTTGAAGGTGGTGGTGCCCAGTACTTCCTGCGCTACATGACGGAACATATTCTCGGTTAAGTCCATCATACCGTGATAATCGGTATATGCCTGGTAGAGCTCCATCAGGGTGAACTCCGGATTGTGACGGGTATCCAGACCCTCGTTACGGAATACACGGCCGATCTCGTAGACACGCTCGAGGCCGCCTACGATCAGTCTCTTCAGGAAGGGCTCCAGAGAGATACGAAGCTTCAGATCCTCGTCAAGCGCATTGAAATGCGTCTCGAAGGGTCTCGCTGCCGCACCGCCTGCATTGGAAACAAGCATCGGGGTCTCCACTTCCATGAAGCCCTGTGCATCCAGGAAACGACGGATGGAGCTGATAATCTTGGAACGCTTAATGAAGGTATCCTTCACTTCCTCGTTCATGATTAAGTCCACATATCTCTGACGGTATCTGGTATCGGTATTGGTCAGTCCGTGATACTTCTCGGGAAGGATCTGTAAGGACTTCGTAAGCAGGGTAATCGACTCTGCATGGATGGAAATCTCGCCCATCTTGGTACGGAATACATTACCTACAACACCGATAATATCGCCCATATCATACTTTTTGAAATCTGCATATGCTTCTTCGCCGATAACATCTCTGGCTACATATACCTGGATGTTACCCAGCTTATCCTGCACATTGCAGAAAGATGCCTTACCCATAACACGCTTGCTCATCATACGGCCTGCAATGCTGACCTGAAGGGGATGAGCGTCCATGATGGCGCGTCTCTCCTCGTAATCACGATCCAGCACTTCCTTGGCTGCCGCCTCATCCAGACCTTCCGTGGAAGGTACCGCACGACCTGCCAGAAGTTCCGCTTCCAGAGCTTCATACTGCGCTCTTGCGTCGGTGGAATGATGGGTCTGATCATATTTCGTAATGCGGAAAGGGTCCTTGCCGGCTTCCTGTAATGCAGCAAGCTTCTCACGTCTAACCTTTAACAGCTGATTGATATCTTGCTCCGGTGCCTGGCCCTTGCCATTCTTCTGATTCTGTTCTGCCATTGTTACTCTTACTCCTCGCTGGGAACGGTAATGGATAATACCTTATATTTTAAAATGCCTGCCTGAGTCTCAACCTCAACTACCTGGTTCTTCTTAGCGCCCAACAGAGCCTTTCCTACGGGAGACTCATTGGAGATCTTGCCATGAAGACTGTCTGCTTCCTTGGAACCGACGATCTTGTATTCCATCTCTTCGTCATCTTCCATGTCCTTAATCTTTACGATGTAACCGAAGCCAACCTTATTCTTGTCAACGCCTTCGCCTGCAAGGACTACTTCTGCGTTCTTCAGAATGTTCTCCAGTTCCTCGATACGAGCCTCGATATCACGCTGCTCGTCCTTCGCCGCATCATACTCAGCGTTCTCGGACAAGTCACCCTGCTCTCTTGCTTCCTTAATCTTCTGAGCAACCTCTTTACGACGGTTTACCTTCAGATCATGTAATTCATCTTCGTAAGCTTTCAGACCTTCGTAGGTCAGCTGGTTTTTCTTTTCTTCCATGGTAGGCACTCCTCATTTCTATTTTTGAGGGCAGAAATCCACCCTAATTAGCGCTAACATTATACTATCTATGCAGATACCTGTCAAGGTTGGGAGAAGAACTCCTCCACCGCCTCAATCATCTCTTCGATCTGTTCAATCCGATTGATTTTTCCGCGGAAACAAGCAGATCCCTCCATCCCCGCCGTATAATGGGGCAGGTGGGTTCGCATCTCCCGAAGCGCCGTGTAATCCCCCTTCAGTTCCCGCTCCATAGCGATGTGACGAAGAATCACCGAAAGCTTCTCTGCGTTGGTGGGTGCCGACGACCCGCTCGTAAGCTCCCGGAAAAGAAAAGGATTTCCCATGGCGCCTCTTCCAATCATGATACCGTCACAGTTCGTGGCTGCTACCAGGGCCTTGGCACTGGCGGCATCTGTAACATCCCCGTTTCCGATGATGGGAATGGTGGTCACCTTCTCTTTTACCTGACGGATGATATCCCAATCCGCCTTGCCGGAGTACATCTGCACGCGGGTACGGCCGTGCACGGCAACCGCTGCGGCACCGCATTCCTCTGCGATATGTGCAATCTCGGGAGCGTTGATGCAGGAATCATCGAAGCCCTTGCGGATTTTCACCGTGACAGGTTTTGAAATGGCACGGGACACCTTCGTGACAATCTCTGCCACCAGTGCAGGATTCTTCATAAGCGCTGAGCCCTCACCGTTATTCACTACCTTTGGCACCGGGCAACCCATATTGATATCAAGAATCGCAAAGGGCAGGTGCTCTATTTTTCGGGCCATCTCGGCGAGAATGTCGGGATCGGAGCCAAAAAGCTGCAAGGATGCCGGCATCTCACGCTCGTCAATCCGCATCAGATCCCAGGTCCCTTTGTTGTTGTAATAGATGGCCTTCGCACTCACCATCTCCATGCAGACAAGGCCTGCTCCCTGCTCGCGACACAATACGCGAAATGGCAGGTCGGTTACTCCTGCCATCGGTGCTAATATCACATTATTCTCAAGTGTCACATTGCCAATCTGTAACATGAAATCTCCTACTTCACATTCTTGTCATACAGAATCTTCAGTCCGTCCAGCGTCAGAGCCGCATCATAGACATCGATTGCCTTGGTTTCATCACTGATCAGACGGCCAAGACCACCGGTTGCTACGACCTTTAAGTCCTTATAGCCGGTTTCTTTTTTGACCTGCTTGATGATGTACTCCGTCTGTCCGATCTGACCGTAGAGAAGACCGGCCTGCATAGAGGTAATCGTCTCTCTTGCAAGAATGGACTTTGGCTTCTTAATCTCAATCTCGGGAAGCTTCGCGGTGTCCTCCCACAAGGCCTTCGCGGAGATGCGGATACCGGGAGCCGTGATTCCCACGCCGAATTCTCCTTTTTCATTGACCAGGTCATAAGTGGTTGCGGTGCCGAAATCGAGAACGAGGGTCGGTCCGCCGTATTTCTCGTAGGCAGCAACAATATCCACGATTCGGTCAGGTCCAATCTCACGAGGGTTATCGCTGGTAACAACGATGCCGGTCTTAATGCCGGGGCCTACGATAATCGGAGTGCATTTGATGTACTTCGTGATTGCACCGGTCAACGCATGCATCACATTCGGCACTACGGAAGCAATAATCGACCCGTCAATCGAGGAAGGATCCACGCCGTTAATCTCTAACAGACGGCTGATATGGCTGCCGTACTCATCACTCGTGTAGGGTTCCTTCGACATCATTCGAAACGTCGTGGTAAGGGTATCATCCTCGTACACACCAAACGTGATATTGGTATTTCCAACGTCTACAACCAGAATCTTCTCCATCTACGCATCCTCCTCGCCAAGCAGGCTATTGATATCTTCATGCAGAATAAATACCCGATAGAAAATCGTCAGACTCTCCAGAAGTTCCTGACGTTTGCTCTGAATCTCCTTCACCAGCAGGCCGCTTCCGATCTCATCGTAGAGAATATCGTCGGGATCCGCCTGCGTCTCGATCTGAAGCACGCCCTCCTCATCAAAAGCCAGGGTAATAATACCGCCCACTTCCTCGGTAAAAAGCACACAGATTACATGAAGCTCTTCCTTAATCTGCTCCGGCATCTTATCGAAGTCCTTGTTAAAATAATACTTCTTATCGTAGGCATTTGCTCCACATAAGACAATTTTCTCCATAACCACACCTCTTATATATATCCGTAGATTCCGCGCACACTGACTTCGCCCGAATCCACATGCATGACCACTCCGTCCTTACGTTGTACCCGAAGCGCTCCGTCCTCGGTGATTCCCAGGGCCGTTCCGGTCCATTCTCCCTGCGGATCCAGAACGCGAACCTCACATCCGCGATTCACCAAAACCGCCTCATATTCCTCACGCATCGATGCCAGATTCTGCCCTACCAGGAAATCCTCATAGAGTTTCTCAAATTCCTCACATACCCGCTTCACAATGGGCTCTCTGTCGTATTCTTTGCCCGTGAGCATCCGAAGCGATCCCGCATAGGGAAGCTCCTCCGAAAAGTGCTCCTGATTCACATTGATGCCTGTCCCGATAATGAGATGGTCAATGCTCCCATCCGGGGCCGGGAAGAGTTCTGTTAAGATTCCGCATACTTTTTTCCCGTGGAAAAGAACATCATTGGGCCACTTAATCCCGAATGCGTTCTGTTCCCCCGAAGGGCAGACATACTGTAACGCCCGCAGGACCGCAAGGGCCATCACAGGCGTTAATCTCGAAGCATTATTGAGAAGCAGACGATCCCCGGGACGCATGAGGATGCTCATGGCAATCGACTGCCCCGGGTCCATATCAAAGTGCCGACCGCGTCTTCCCCGCCCGGCAGTCTGATAATCTGCCCAGACAAGCGTCCGATCCGGCGCCTCCGACGGCTGCATTCTGTGTAAACAATCATTGGTGGAATCCACCTCTGTATAGTGATAGATACGATTCATCTTTTCCCGCCGTCTATCCTTGAATCCATTCTTATTTTAACCCAAACAGGGTCTCGGCATCCCCGAGGGTTGCCGCCATCATTGCCTTGATGGTGTGCATACGGTTCTCACCTTCCTGGAAGACCACAGAGTGTTTGGACTCGAATACCTCGTCCGTTACCTCAAGATCGGTGAAACCATACTTCTCGCCTTCTTCTTTACCAACCTTCGTCTTGAGGTCATGATAAGCAGGCAGACAATGCATAAATACGGAGTTCGGGCCGGCATTGTTCATAACGTCCATAGTTACCTTGTAAGGAGTCAGGTCGTTGATACGCTTCTCCCAAACCTCGTCCGGTTCTCCCATGGATACCCATACGTCGGTGTAGATGACATCCGCATCCTTGGTCGCTTCCATCACATCCTCACTTAAGGTAATGGAACCGCCGCTCGCCTTCGCATAGATCTCACACTCTTCCACAAGCCATTTCTCGGGGAAATACTCCTTATTGGTACATGCTACGTAATGCATACCCATCTTCGCGCAGGCAATCATCAGAGAATTTCCCATATTGTAACGGGCATCTCCCATGTAAACGAGCTTAATGCCCTTCAGTTTCCCGAAAATCTCGCGAATCGTCAGCATATCCGCAAGCATCTGCGTCGGATGGAACTCATTGGTCAGACCGTTCCATACCGGAACACCTGCGTATTTTGCAAGCTCCTCCACAATCTCCTGACCGTAGCCTCGATACTCGATACCCTCGAACATTCCGCCAAGGATACGTGCGGTATCTGCGATGCTTTCTTTTTTACCGATCTGGGAGGCACTGGGGTCTAAGTAAGTCGTACCGATTCCCAGGTCATGAGCTGCCACTTCAAAAGAGCATCTCGTACGGGTACTGGTCTTCTCGAAAATCAGTGCAATATTCTTACCGCGATAGACATCCACTAATTCCCCGGCCTTCTTTTTGGCCTTCAGTAACGCAGCAAGGCGTAAGAAATAGTCAATCTCCTCGGGAGTAAAATCACGTAATGTTAAAAAATGACGTCCTGTTAAGTTCATCTCATCTATCCTTTCTCGGTGCGGCAATCCGCCGACATTTTCTCACACGATTGATGCAAAAAACTAATAGAATACATGGGCTCCGATAATCGTACCCTGACGCTTACCGACACGACGGAAGTGGGTTGCGTTGCCAACCGGCTTTTCTCCGTCCATTGCACGTTGCGCGGCTTCATAGCAAGCCTTCGTTGCCCGTTTATTCTTAATTACCTTATAGAAGAATCCGCTTGCTACCGGAGTAAACTGACCGGATGCACCGATTACTCCTGCAACCGTGTCGGGATAACCGGACGACTTCACACGGTTCATGACTACGGAAGCCACCGCAATCTTACCCTCCATGGGCTGGTTACCGGCCTCACAGAAGACAATTGCCGCCAAAATATCCAGATCCGACAGGCCCTCGGTATAGGACAGGACATCCTTATACTTCTTGCGTCGCTCTTCTCTCTCTAACTGCTCGCGTTCCTCAATCGCTGCCATCGTCTCACCGGCATCGACCTCGAGGTTAATCGAAACACATTCATTGTAAAGGTAGGCATCCTGACCCTCGAAATCGACCAGAATCCATTCATCCTCAACCGAATAGTCTCCGATCACTTCGAGAATATCCCCGTTGGTCAAAAGACCAAGAGAATCGGATTCCAGACTGGCTTCGGCACGAACGTAAAGACCTTCGGACTCCACAACGGCCCATACCACGCCGACATCGGCTGCCATCTCTTCCGCCTCCGTTCCGTACAACAGGAACTGATCGGAACACCAGCCAACCAGGTCACCGGAAACGATTCGGGTCCAACCGTCACGTCTCTCTAAAATCATACCACCGCAGTCCTTATAGAGTTTACCGACCTTCTCGGATTTCGTCGTAGGCTCTGCGCGCACGTACAATACTTTTTTTACATTCGCCATAACAAGGCCGGTCGTGATGAAATCGTCCTCACTCGCGACATACTCACCGTTCACGGCATAGACAAAGGCATCCATGTCCTCCCGGTTCATACCAAAATCCGCATCGATAATCAATGCGGCTCCGGCGCTCTTCTTATCGGCGAATCGATAGCCTGCCGCTACTTCAGGGCTTGCACTCTGCAAAAGAATCACGACAGCGGTAAGCAGTCCCACCACTCCGAAGAATGCCCTGCTTACTGTGTTTCTACGGTTCTTCATATCATTCTCCATGATAAAATAGTATCGGAGTCTATATGATACTATACCAGTCAATGAATGTCAAATCCGCCTACTTGCTCATGAATTCACTCTTGGCGATGCAGGCGTCAATGGCCTCCTTCACTACGCCGTAGAGGTCCCGATTCTCGAAAACCTGAACCGCCTCAATCGTCGTACCGCCGGGAGAGCAGACCTTCTGCTTAAGGATTTCGGGATCCTCCCCGGTCTCCTGCACCATCTTGGCTGCCCCGAGGACCGTCTTGCAAGCACTCTGAATCGCATAATCGCGCTCCAGTCCCGCTGCCACGCCGGCCTTCGCCATTGCATCGATAAACATATAGACATAAGCCGGACCGCTTCCGCTGATTCCGACTACCGCATCCATCATGGACTCCGGTACCACCGAAGCCTCGCCAAAGGAACGCAGAATCGTTAACACCCGCTCCTTCTCTTCCCCGGTAACCTTCTCATTTACACTAACGCCTGTAAAACCCTCACCTACCAAAGCAGGCGTGTTGGGCATACAGCGTACAATCTTCATTTTTTTGCCTGTTTCTCCGGCCAATCCATTCTCGTAAAAAGCAATCTTCTTGCCGGCTGCAATCGATACCACAAGCGTATCCTCCGAAATAACGGGAGCAATCTCGGCAAGCACATCTGCCATACGCACCGGCTTCACGCAAAGGAACACGATCTCCGCATCCGCACAGACCTTATTGTCCGTCGTTACGCTGATTCCGTACTTCTCATGGAGCTTCGCAAGCTTCTCTTCCGTTCTTGCGGAAGCTACAATCTCCTCTGCCCGAAAAAGATGATTCTGAACCATACCGCCGATCATGGCTGTCGCCATATTACCGGCACCAATTAATCCAACCTTATACATATCTTCTCCTCTATGTTGCATTCGCTGTCATGCGGCTCGCTACCCCTTGTAAACACCATGGCCGGATTTTCTTGCAGACCAATACAGTTGCGGGCCGGTGTGCAATCTGTCCTACGCGGCAACATTTGCGCAGGAACCGTAGAGCAAGACGGCGAGTCATTCGCTGTCAGGCACGGAGGCAAGAGCCTTCCGTTTATGGGCGAATACCTCCGGGCCGACAGAGCGAATAGGCTCGCGGCTTGCCGGAGTGGGCGCAGTTGCGCGTAGGACAGATTGCACACCGGCCCGTAATAGGTATTGATGCTAAAAAATCCCACCGCGGCTATCGCTGTCTCTTGCACTCGTACATGACAAGAGCTGCTGCCACAGATGCATTCAGAGATTCCAATTGTCCCGACATAGGAATGCGGATTCGCTCATCGCAGGCCTCCGCACAGGCTGTTGTCAGTCCGTTTCCTTCATTCCCGATGACAAATGCCGTCGGACCGGAATAGTCCGGTTCCGTGTAGGGAACACTTCCCGGCAGATACGTAGCATATACCTTGACCCCACGGGCACGAAGCTTTTCGATACAATCAAGAAGCTTCACATCCGTGCAGACCGTCATGCGGAAAAGAGAACCCATCGTCGCACGTACCGTCTTGGGAGAATACAAGTCAACACATCCTTCCGAGAGAAGCACGGCTCCGACACCGGCTCCTTCCGCGGTACGAATGATGGTACCGAGATTTCCGGGATCCTGAAGATTCTCCAGAATCACATAGGAATCGGCATCCATCGGAATCTCGAAGTGATTTCTCTTCACCACACAGAGAATTCCCTGGGGTGACTGCGTATCACTGATCTTCTTAAAGACCTCCTCGCTCACTTCCTCAGCAATTCGGGACTGAACCAGACAGGTTAGCTTATCAATAACCGCCTGCTTCGTATAGAGAAGGCAAGCCTTGGTGTAGTAAGCCTCCACAATGCTGTCTGCAGGCACCTCTAAGAACAGATTCTCCCCTTCGATAACGAAACAATCCTGTTCGCGACGGGCCTTACTCTTCTGCTGAAGCTGCACAATATTCTTGATTCTCGGATTCGTCTGACTTGTAATCATACCTTTACCTCGTGCAGGTGCTCCGTAGCCACGACAACACCTTACTTCATGCAAAATCCTCTTTTTACTGGGACAATGCCTTGCTTACAATGTACTGATACTCAGGAATATCCTTCGTCATCGCAAGTGCCTCATCCATATCCAGGTGAGTGAACTCTCCGTTACGATAGCATACCACACGGTTCGTCTGACCGTCTGCCAGAATATCTGCAGCCAGGGCACCCATAATGGAGGCATAGTAACGATCCTTACAGGTCGGGCTACCGCCACGCTGCATGTAACCTAAAATCGTTGCACGGGTCTCGATTCCGGTTGCAGCCTCGATACGGCGTGCCATGGAAGTCGAATGACCGATTCCCTCTGCATTGATGATAATGTGATGGGTCTTCCCATGCTTACGGTTATTGATAATATTATTCACGAGAACCTGCTCGTCATAGTCGTATTTCTCAGGAAGAAGAATATCCTCGGCGCCATTGGCAACACCGCACCAGAGAGCGATGTAACCGGCATTACGTCCCATTACCTCGATGATGGAGCAACGCTCGTGGGAGGAAGAGGTATCTCTTACCTTATCGATTGCGTCCATGGCCGTATTAATGGCGGTATCAAAGCCGATGGTATAGTCCGTACAAGCGATATCCAGGTCAATGGTTCCGGGAAGACCTACCACATTGATTCCGTGATGGGACAGTGCCAATGCACCGCGGTAAGAACCGTCACCACCGATGACTACCAGACCGTCAATTCCGTGCTTTTTGCAGATATCGGCTGCCTTCTGCTGTCCTTCCTCGGTCATGAATTCCATACAACGCGCGGTTCCCAATACCGTACCGCCGCGCTGGATAATATCGGATACGGAATGACGATCCATATCAAAAATCTCTTCGTTTAACAGACCCTGGTAACCCTTCTTGATTCCCTTTACCTGCAGGCCGTTTACGATGGCCTTACGAACTACCGCGCGGATTGCGGCGTTCATTCCGGGGGCGTCACCGCCACTCGTTAAAATACCGATTGTCTTGATTTCTTTTTTTGCTGCCATGTGCATCTCCTCCTATCTCATAATGCCTACGTTGCCGTCTCCGAAGATTCCCTTCAGTTCGGCGGTAAGCTCCGTACTCGCATTCACGGTGTATCGATCCCCGAGTTTTTTCATCTCGTGGGTCTCTTGAATATAGATCATCACCTGATCCCGACCATCACTGTTTGCAATGGCCCGAAGCAGTTCGTCATTGCGCTCTATGCTCTCCTGCTTCGTATTGAATCGTACACATAAGGTCTTCGGAATATCGTCAAAAGACCATATGGATTCTAGCAGAAGCTTCGCATCCTTCTCGTCCTCGGCGCTCACACGGCCTTTGATGAAGACCTTACTGTCCTCAATCAGCTTCTGCGAATTGCGCTCGTAATCCCGCGGGAACACGATGACTTCCACGGTTCCGACGAGATCTTCCACGGTTAGGAAGGCCATAATCTTATCGGTCTTGGTGTACTTGATCTTCTTTTCATTGATCATACCACCGATAACCACGCTCTTGCCGTCCATCTCGGCGATGGGACAGGAACCCTCATGCTCAAGGCGTTCCTCTTCTTCGTAGAGTTTAAAATCTGTGGTCTTCGCGGTAATCTCCCGCTTCCACATCGTCGCATAATCCTCCAGGGGATGTCCGCTGATGTAGACGCCCAAAACCTCTTTTTCAAAGGCCAGCTTGGATTCCTTCACGTACTCTCCCACATCGGGAAGCTTCACATTGAAATCCGCCTTGTGCTCCTCCTCCACAATATCGAAAAGGGACATCTGGCCGGCCATGTTGTTCTTTTGATTGGAATGAATGCCGTCCATGATCTGAATATAAATACTCATGAACTGCTTACGGGTTCCGCCAAGGCTGTCTAAGGCTCCGGCCTTAATCAGGTTCTCCACGGCTCGTTTATTGACGTCACGATCGGAATCTGCGGTTCTGGTCAGGAAATCCTGCAGATTCGAGAACGGTCCTCGCGCCTTGCGCTCCGTGATAATGGCATCGATTACGGGACGGCCGATGCTCTTAATGGCCGTCAGCGCATAACGAATCTTGCCGTTTGACACCGAGAAATGCGCCTCACCCTCATTAATGTCGGGGGGCAACAGTTCGATTCCCATATTGCGACAGGTTAGGATGTATTCCGAAACTTTCCCGGAGTTGTCGATCACGCTGGTCATCAACGCCGCCATGTATTCTACGGGATAATAATGTTTGAGAAACGCCGTCTGGTAAGAAACCACTGCGTACGCCGCCGCATGGGATTTGTTAAAAGCGTACTTGGCAAAATCCATCATCTCGTCGTAGATTCGGTTTGCAATCTCCGGAGCAATACCGTTCGCCGCACAACCGGGAATATTTTCCTCAGGATTCCCGTATACGAAGTTCTGGCGTTCGACCTCCATCACATGAAGCTTCTTCTTACTCATGGCACGACGCACTTCGTCGCTTCGTCCCATGGAATAGCCACCCAGATCCCGAACAATCTGCATGACCTGCTCCTGGTAGACAATACAGCCGTAGGTCGGTGCCAGAATCGGTTCCAACTGCGGGCAAAGGTAGGTAATCTTGTCGGGATTGTTCTTGCCTTCGATATAACGGGGGATGAAGTCCATCGGACCCGGTCGGTAGAGCGAGATTCCCGCAATGACATCCTCCAGGGAATTCGGTTTCAGTTCCTTCATGAAGTTCTTCATTCCGGCACTCTCGAGCTGGAAGATCCCGTCCGTCTTGCCACCCCAAAGGGACTGAAGTACCGCTTTATCGTCAAAGTCAATGGCCATCATATCCAACCGCTTCCCGGTGGAATGCTCAATATTCTCGATGGCATTATGGATTACCGTAAGGTTACGAAGTCCCAGGAAATCCATTTTCAGAAGTCCCAGCTCCTCGAGGGTTGTCATGACAAACTGCGTCGTAAGCGAGCCGTCGGAGCCCTTGGAAAGAGGAACATAATTATCAACGGATTCCGGTGCAATGAGGACACCTGCCGCATGCATACCGGTATGTCTCGGAAGACCCTCCAGACGCTTACACATATCAATCAGATAGTGAATCTGATTGTCCTCCGTATAGATGGTACGCAGTTCCGGATTCATCTGAAGCGCCTTGCTAAGCGTCATTCCCAGTTCATTGGGAATCATCTTTGCAATATTATCGCAGACCGAATACGGAAGATCCAATGCACGTCCCACATCCCGGATGACACCCTTTGCCTGCAGGGTACCAAAGGTAACGATTTGGACAACCTTCTCCTCGCCGTATTTTCTTTTTACATAGTCGATGACCTCCTGGCGGCGGTCCACGCAAAAATCCACGTCGATATCGGGCATGGATACACGGGCCGGGTTCAGGAATCGCTCAAAAATCAGACTGTATTTAATCGGATCGATGTTCGTAATATGCAGACAATACGACACAATACTTCCGGCCGCGCTGCCTCGACCGGGGCCTACGGGAATATCCTGGGACCGGGCATAATTAATGAAATCCCACACAATCAGGAAATAGTCCACATACCCCATCTGGCGAATGACATTCAACTCATAGGTCAGGCGCTCCCGCAGCTCCTCAAGGGTCACAGGCTTGCCCGCACCGTCCACAATGGGTGCATTTGCGTTCTCATAGCGTTCCGAAAAGCCCGCTTCACACAACGCATTCAGATACTCCCAGGAATCAGCGAACCCTGCCGGAACATCGAAATGAGGTAATTTATTATTCTTGAACTCAATCTCTACATGACAGCGGTCCGCAATCTTCTGCGTGTTCTCCAACGCCTCCAGCGCATAGGGAAAAAGAAGATTCATCTCCGCCTCGCTCTTGACGTAGAACTGACCGCCCTCATAACGCAGGCGATTCTCATCCGTTACAAGCTTTCCGGTCTGGATGCACAATAGGATATCATGCGCCTCGGCATCCTCCGCAAGCGTATAGTGGCAGTCATTGGTGCACACAAGGGGAATATTCAGACGGTTGCTCATTCGCATAAGCTCCGTATTCACCGTCTTCTGCTCCGGCATGCCATGATCCTGCAGCTCCAGGAAATAATTATTTTCTCCAAACAGGTTCTTATATTTAAGAGCAACCTTCTCCGCTTCGCCAATCAGCCCTTTTAGTATGTAGCGGGGCACCTCACCTGCAATACAGGCGGACAGACAGATTAAGCCTTCATGGTACTGCTCCAACACCTCGAAATCCACACGGGGCCGATAATAATAGCCTTCCGTAAAGCCCTTCGAGACGATTTTCATCAGGTTCGCATAACCGACATTGTTCTCCGCAAGCAGAATCAGGTGGTGGTAACGTTCCTCCCCGCCTGTAGTCTCCTTGTCAAAACGGGAATTCGGTGCAACATACACCTCGCAGCCAAGAATCGGATTGATTCCCTGCGCCAGACATTCCTTGTAGAAATCAATGGCACCGTACATAACGCCATGGTCGGTAATCGCAGCGGCATTCATGCCTAATTCCTTCACACGCGCAACATAATCCTTAATCTTGTTTGAACCGTCCAACAGGGAATACTCGGTATGGGTGTGAAGATGAACGAATGACATGTCTGCCTCCTCTCTGCAGGCGTTTCCGGAATCGGTCGTGACGTAAATAAGCACGAGGACAACACCTACTTATACAGAGTACATTATAGCACAACGGGTTTGGCAAAAACAATAGGGACAACAAGAGCACGGGTAGGATAACCTCGGTGTTATCTCCCGTGCTCTATTGCATTTTCATTCCTTACGCATGCCTATCCGGCATAATTGGTCTGCTCCATATAGGTAATCACACCGTCTTCGTTCATAAAAAAGTCGAACCACTCCGAAGCCGGGTACTCAATCTCATAGAAATATTTCTCCCAGGTAATTCGCTCACCGTTATGCCATTCCCAATCATAGGTATGCATAACGAATTGAAGGTCCTTGGGAATTCGCCGTTGAACCTTCCCATAAACATCCTGACGCCCGATCAGCCTGTCAAAATTGTCTGTTCCCATGGAGCGACTCCTGCGAACGAAATGTCTGCCGTTCGAATCCGGCTTTTTCTCCACCAGGTAGACCGTGTTGTTCTCGTTATAGAATCCATGCTGCTTATCGCCGAATTCTTCCCGAACAAAAGGAAGCGTACTTTCCACATTGTCTAACCAATAGTAATCGGCGTCTTCATAGACAACCTCCATATCTAACGACCACTCAAACACTTGGCCGGAATCATGATTGATTGTAATATCATAATAGGTCCACAAGCCGGTGTTGGCGATATTCGCAACCTCCTCATCGGTAAGGGTAAGAATCGTTGTAATACGTACAGTCTCAAACTCCACCCATATGGATTCCTCTCCGGTCTCATCATCTACCTCTTCGCCGATAAGCGCCGGTTTATTCCCCTCATATTTTGCATAATCGTGAATCCGGAAAACATCATAATCCGCCTCGCCGAAATCCTCTTGTGTCTTAGGCGGATCGATTGCTTCCGCATCATCATAGTGCAGGGAAGAAAGCGGAAGATACGTGATTTTCATTTTTACATGGCCGGAATACCGGTTCTCGGATCCCGGCAGATAAGAACCGACGTCCACAAGCCTTCCATCGTAGGTATCGTACATATAGTAATGCCACATCGGGATTCCTTCGTAGAAGTTGCCCTGCTCCGACATTACAAGTCCGGTCTCACCGTCCGTCACGAAATAGTATCTGGCGGTAATCTCCTGGAAATTCTCCGTCTTGCATAATACCTTAGGCTCGTTATCGACCAGCGTATAGAGGATATAAAAGGGATCCTCTTCTGTGGAACCCACCATACCAAGCAACAGCTCCGTAACTCCATCGCCGTTGATATCTGCATACGCATATCCGAAGGTGTCTAAGGAATCCTGCCCGAATTCGAAATCTAAGCTTGGAAGATTCCCGTCTCTCACACCGGCATAATAGTATCGAAGCACCTTCTCATAGGGGGACACGTCCACCTTCTCGATGGGGGATTTCAGATGAAGTCGCTCCCACAATTCACGACCGATGGCAACCGCCTTGTCCCACAGTTCCTTCAACTGACGAATCGCTTCTTCTCTGGCCTTCTCTGTGGCAACATCATAGTTATGTGCCGCGCGTTCTTCCTCCGTCATGCCATAGGTACATTCCGTCACGCGAACCCAATCCGAGGAACCGGGATAGCTCTCGGTATGGATATGCTGATAATATTCGCCCAAGCCCTTTCTCTCAAAGGTCTCCTCGTTGGTATATCCTCCAAAGAAGTAATGCGTATATCCATATACATCAAAAAGAGCATAGAGCACTTGGCTTAGCAGACTATCCCCGGACCCGCAGAGCATAAATCCCCCAATGGGCGCCACATAAGCATCGAGGCATTCATATTCCGATAAATCATGGACAATGTATTCTGCAGCACCATAGGTTCCTACAAAAGGCTCCACATCGAAGATATTCCAGGCCCCAAACAATGACAGACTGAAAATCGGATAGACCTTTACCTCGAACTCACCCTTGACAGATGCGGTAAGCGAAGGCCTGCGTCCCGGGCCGGACAGGGTCGGAAAGCCCTTGCCGTTCTCATAACGAACATATAGGCCTACCGGAACGGTAAGCGTAAAATTCAAGGATGCTGCAGCCATAATCTGTGCTCCCAGATCGATGGAGATTGCAAACGGCGTGCTGGGAATCGGAATCGTAAAGGGTAAATCCAATACCATCGGCTTCGGGTTCAAAATCGGAGCCACCAGACTTAAGGTTGCCGACAGATCCAGATCAAAACCACACTCCAGATATTCAATCGAAAGGCCCTTCAAACGCAGTACGGCCTTCATCGTGATATTTTCTACACGAAGATAAATATCGAAATCCATCTCGATTTCCGGAAAAGATAACTGAATCTGCTCACCGTTTGACAGATCAATCACCTCTACCATTCCGTCGCCTAAATGGATGCAGATTCCTGCAAGCTTAAGACCTTCCTCGTCAAAAAGACCATTCGTCATGCCGCGGAAGGCAACCGTATCGTCCGC